>QCER01000047.1 GCA_003280515.1 Prochlorococcus sp. AG-355-P18 | reverse complement strand
AAAGAGCTATGATTTGGTTCATCATTTACAAAAGCATTAACAAGATCAAGATGCTCTAGATTAGAGTATTTTGAGATATCATTTAAGTTTGCCTCGCCAGCAAACGCTGAGAATGGAGCCAGTAGCCCAAGAGTTGCTGGTGCTACTAACAAGCTTTTAAAAAGCTTCATAAAAATTCCTCACACAATTAAGGTATATTAAAGTTAATCTATTTGGCTCGAATTAACAACCTCCAGTAGACGAAATTCGAGCCGACCATAACTAAAGCAGTCTCTTCACTGTGAAATCTTTTCTCCAAGGATTTTATTTGTTTTAATTATTTCAATTGCAGGTTCCAAAAGTTCCTTATATTCTTTCCAAATCCCTATAGAAGAAGAATAAAATTTTTTTCTTATTTGAGCGCTACTTGCGGTATATACGTTTCTTTTGTTTTGATGTGGCGCAAGATATTTTTCGTTCCAATCCCAATCAAGCCAATTTATTATCTCAGGTATAACATTATTAGGATTTTCAATTAAATCCTCATAGTGATAATCATAAATTTTTTCACTATATTTGATTTTATATTCCTCCATAGTTTCAAAATAGTGAACATATAAACTAGAAATATCGGTCAAAGAGAAAGAAAAAGATTGATTCAAAAAGTTTGCTCTATATATGGACAAGATATTATCAAGAGGATTTCTTATGCAATTTATTATTTTTGCTTTAGGGAAAAAATTAGAAATAATGCCACAGTACATATAATTAAATAAACTTTTGTCGGTGTAAATGATAGAGGATTTAAATTGATTAATGACTTTTTTTTCATATAGGTGATAAACATCCTCAAAGTCTTTAGTTTCCTTGACGGATTCCTCTAAAAAGTTAACCTCACCCATATCAACTACTTCAGCATTTAAACTCAATATGTTTTCCAGTAAAGTGCTCCCTGACCTTGGCATACCAACAATAAAAACATAATTAGAAGAATTCTTAAAAAATTTACTTTTTGATTTTTTGATTTTTAGTGTCCTATAAAATTCAGTATGTTTTATCTTGAGACTTAAGTCAGATTTTTTATACTTCATGCTTTCGTTGTTGGCAATTTTGAGATATTTTGCACTTTCTTTAAATTTTCTTTCTTTATGAAGCAAATTTGATATCGCAAAAGCTGCGTAGATTTTTGAGCTTGGATTGAAATTCTCTAGTTTTGTATTTAACAAAAAATTTAATTCATTTTTATGATTCTTAAAATCATAAATTTCAGATAATTCATAAAAACTATTAAAGTCAAATTTATTCCTAGAAATAATAAATAAATTGGTCTCAATAGCAAGTTCAAGCTGACCTGAATTTCTATAAAAAGTTGCTAAGTTCCTATAAAAAGGTAGGAAATCAGGAGAAAGATTTATTCCCTTTTTCAGTATTTGTATACTTTTACTTAATTGATTCTTATCGTTATAAATAACACTCAAATTTAAATACGCCAATTCCAAGCTTGGATATTTTTTGATTAATTTTAAGAGAAGAATCTCTGCTTCTTCATACTTCCTTTTTTTCAAAAAAGCATTGGCCAAAAGAATATCTATTCTTATTTCTTTGCCATTTTCCTTTTTAATTCTATTATTATTTTTTAAATTCTCTAAAATATTTAAAGCTTCATCAATTTTGAATTTATTGATGTAAATCTCAGACTTTAAAAGTTTATAAGTATCATTATTTATAGATAATTTAATAGCTTTATCGATATAAAATAGTGCATAATCAAAGTTTCTCGAGGCAAAATATAAAAGAGAGGTATTGTAAAGTAAATCTCGATGATTAGGATCAATTTTTATCGCCTTTAGGAGTACTTTTTCTGCATCTTTGAATTTATTTTCGATTTTTAATATTTCGGCTAATAAAATATAAGGATTAATTGATGTTGGGAATTTATTGATTAAATTAAGAAATACTCTTTTTGCTAAATTAGAGTTTTCTAAATCCCTACAAAACAAACCGTAAGCGTAGAGTAAATCAAAAGAATCACTATTTGATTTTAATAACTCTTGAAATATCTGATTTGCTTCTAAAGAGTTTCCAGCTTTGTGTTTTATTTTCGCTTCTTCAATTTTTTTTAAAATATCAATTTTTTTCAATATAGTTAATTTATTTTTATACACTATAGTTTCTAAAAGTGTTAAACAAAATAATTTTAAT
>QCER01000046.1 GCA_003280515.1 Prochlorococcus sp. AG-355-P18 | reverse complement strand
TAATTCTTTTTTTTGTACTTTTATTTTTATTACTTTTTTATTCAAAACTAAATAGAGGGTTAGCCCAAAAAACAACAATTAGTCCAACTTATGTACCTTTCTTAAAAGAACAAGAATTTAATCCTGACATAAGTACTGATAATTGGGATTTACACAAACTTAGATTAGATAAATTTAAAAGATCACAATATAAGGGATTAACTTTCTTCGTAAGTTCAGAAAATAAAATTTACTATCTTTCTGAAGAAGGGGATAAGGTTTATTGCTAACAGGTGAAATTAATTTTATAAATAAGAAAAGCCGATAGAAATTAATAATATTAATGAAGTATTTATTTTTATTATCAGAAAAGTTCTACAGGCTTATTCAATGGGAGTGGAATACCTTAAAAAATCTAAGAAGAACAAAAAGAAAGAATTATTTTTTAAGAGGATCATTTGCTTTATTTAGTTTTTTCTCAATTCTTTTTTTAATATTTTCGCCTCCTATTGCTTTCGGAATATTATTTGGAGAGGGATTAAAATTTAGTATTTTTTTTATTTGGATATGGATTTTAAATTTAAAGTTTTTTTGAAAATATATAATTTACTTCCCAATGTTATTTAAAATTAAGAATATAAAAAATAAACTTATGCCAAAAATATTCAAACAAAATAAGTTCGCTTTGTTGGGAGCAAATATATTAATAATTTTACTTTGGGTAACTATATCTTCCTTTTTGATGAATTTATTTCAAAGTGAAAATGCTCCATTTTATATATATAAAATTTCTTTTTTAATAAGATTCCTACCTCCTATTTGGTTTACATGGTTCCTTTGGATAAAAAGAGGTGGTTTAAAAAGATAAATTACAAAAGCATTTTTACGGATTTACTATAAAAACAAATCAGTTAAGATCTGAAAGCTTACTTGAAATTTTCATGTAAGAATTAGGTAATTGAGAGATTGTTTTTAGCTAAGAAACAATCTCTTTTTTTTACAAATATTTTTTCTCATAAAAAAGTGTTTGTCAGTATCCCTAATGACAAACACTCATGACGATCATTTTTTAAAAATTAAACAGGCAATCTATTATCAATTTCTACTACCCCAGAATCCATAAGACGGCCGATCTTAATAACTAAAGCCATATCTAACCTTGAAAATTCAGATTGATGGTTAGTTATCCAATCAAGTTCAGAAAGAGTTATAACTCCTAAAGTATTTACTTTAAGAAAAAGTAAGCCTAAATTCATTTTAAAAGATTCCTGGGATTATCCATCCGAATAAGCCATAATTTACAACTAATGCAAATAAGCCCATCATTGCCATTCTTCCATTAGTTCTCTCGGCGTTTTGCCAATAAGTTGTTTTTGAATTTTCCATTTTTCTGATTTGTAGAAATGTTAAATAGTAAGTTTTTAAACGAAACCAGGAATTATTTGACCTGTTGTTAGGTATGCTCCAACAGCAGCAATTAATCCAAGCATTGCGAATCTGCCGTTAAGAGTTTCAGCAACAACTTTTTCTTTTTCGATTGTTTTGACTTTTGTGTTTGTGTTTTTCATTTGATTAGAAGTTGAATAGTTTAAATTTTCGTTTTGAAATTGCTTGGTTAAATAAGCAACGAGGATGGCTGTAAAGAATACAATTACGGCTAAGAAACCTGAAAGTGGACTCATTAAAAAATGCCAGGAATAATTTGTCCGGTTGAAACGTAAGCACCTACTAATGCAACAAGACCAATCATTGCCCAACGACCGTTAACTTTTTCTGCATTTTGTGGGTAGCTGTCGTAAGAAACAGACTCATCTATGTAAGGACGTGTCTCAGTAGGAAACATATTCTGTCTGCCACCTGATTCAGTAGTAACGTTTGAATTAGCCATTAAAGTTGTGTAATTGTTAATTAATGTAACACTACTATTAACAAATGTAAAGTATTAAGCCGAAATTAAGTTATATTCAAGATATATAATACATAACTGTGACAGAAACGTGACATATATATTTAAATAGTTGTTTTTTAGGCATGCTACGCTTTACAGAATTGCTCGAAAACTATTGAGAGTTCAATTTGTTGTTTAAGTATTTATTTTTAAATCCTTAGAAAGATATCAATTTGGTAGAAAAAACTACATCATTCTGAAATTTCAATAATTATTTTTTAGATATAATTTATTTCACTTTATTATGGAATTCGCAAAAAAAATCATGACCGAAAAAGCTGAAA
>QCER01000045.1 GCA_003280515.1 Prochlorococcus sp. AG-355-P18 | reverse complement strand
AAGTTTAAATTTTTTAATGGATAAATAAATCCTTCTAAATCAGTATTAGTTGCGCTCCATTCATTTTCAGAATTTAATTTCAGGGTATTAATGGCTTTCAGTTTGCTTGCAATAGGCGAAATTTCACTACATAAGTTAAATACTTTTTCTTTATGGGGAATTGTGATATTTAAACCTTTGCAATTAATTTTTTTCAAAGAATTCAGAACCAATTCTAGATCTTCATCTTTGCAAGGTATAGCAATATAAATTAAATCTAGGCCTAAATATTGGAATGCAGCATTTTGCATAATCGGTGACAATGAATGGCTTACTGGATTGCCGATTAATGCTATAAAAGATGTCTCACTTGAAATCATGTTTAGAATTTCTCTTTAAAATAACGATCTGTTCGGGAACCACACCCCATCTTTGAGTAACAATAATGACGTCAATGACCGATTATGGATAATAACAAATATAAAGTGTTTACCCATGGGTAAGGTTGTAGGAATCGATTTAGGAACAACTAATAGTTGTGTAGCTGTAATGGAAGGTGGTAAACCTACTGTAATAGCAAATGCTGAGGGTTTCAGAACTACTCCATCAGTTGTTGCATATACAAAAAATCAAGATCAACTTGTTGGACAAATAGCTAAAAGACAGGCTGTAATGAACCCTGAAAATACTTTTTATTCAGCAAAACGATTTGTTGGAAGAAGAGTTGATGAAGTTAATGAAGAATCTAAAGAAGTTAGTTATTCTGTTGAAAAATCTGGTTCTAGTGTCAAATTAAAATGCCCTATTTTGGATAAGCAGTTTTCTCCTGAAGAGGTAAGTTCTCAAGTTTTAAGAAAGTTAGCAGATGATGCGGGTAAATACCTTGGTGAAAAAGTTACACAAGCTGTAATTACAGTTCCAGCTTATTTTAATGATTCACAAAGACAGGCTACTAAAGATGCTGGAAAGATTGCAGGTTTAGAAGTCCTCAGAATTGTTAATGAGCCAACCGCTGCGGCTTTAGCATATGGTTTGGATAAAGAAAATGAAAAAATTCTTGTTTTTGATTTAGGAGGAGGAACATTTGATGTCTCAGTTATTGAAGCAGGTGATGGAGTAACTGAAGTTCTATCTACTTCTGGGGATACACATTTAGGTGGTGATGATTTTGATCGGTGTATTGTAGATCACTTAGCTAATACTTTTAAATCAAATGAGGGAATCGATCTCAGACAAGATAAGCAAGCTTTGCAAAGATTGACTGAAGCTGCTGAAAAAGCAAAAATAGAGCTCTCAAATGCTACGCAAAGTGAAATAAATTTACCTTTTATTACAGCGACCCCCGAAGGACCAAAACATTTGGATTTAAACCTTACTAGAGCAAAGTTTGAGGAATTAGCAGCTTCTTTAATTGATAGGTGCAAGACCCCAGTTGAGAGAGCTATCAGTGATGCAAAAATTTCTACTAGTGAAATTGATGAAGTTGTTATGGTGGGAGGCTCATCTAGAATTCCTGCTGTTTTAGATTTAGTTAAAAAAATAATTGGTAAAGAACCAAATCAAACTGTAAATCCTGATGAGGTAGTAGCTGTTGGGGCTGCTATTCAGGGAGGAGTTTTAGCAGGAGAGGTTAAAGATATATTGTTGCTTGACGTTACTCCACTTTCTTTAGGTGTAGAGACTCTAGGTGGAGTAATGACAAAAATGATAAATCGAAATACTACCGTACCCACGAAGAAATCTGAAACATATTCAACTGCTGTAGATGGTCAAACAAATGTTGAAATACACGTTTTACAGGGTGAAAGAGAAATGGCCTCTGATAACAAAAGCTTAGGAACTTTTAGATTGGATGGTATACCTTCAGCGCCAAGAGGCGTTCCGCAAATTGAAGTAACATTTGATATCGATGCAAATGGTATTCTTAGTGTTACTGCTAAAGATAAAGGAAGTGGTAAAGAGCAAAGTATTTCTATTACTGGTGCCTCAACTCTATCTGATAATGAAGTAGAAAAAATGGTAAAAGATGCCGAATCAAATGCATCTGCAGATAAAGAAAAAAGAGAAAAAATTGATTTAAAGAATCAAGCCGAAACACTTGTATATCAAACAGAAAAGCAACTTGGTGAGCTGGGAGATAAAGTTGATGCTACAGCAAAGTCTAAAGTTGAAGAAAAAAGTAATGCTTTAAAAGAGGCCACTTCAAAAGAAGATTATGAATTAATGAAAAAACTTCTTGAAGAACTTCAGCAAGAACTTTACGCAGTTGGTTCATCTGTTTATCAGCAGCCAGGTAGTCAGCCACCTTCACCAGGAGCTCCAGGCGGTTCTGATCAGAGTGATTCAAGCGAAAAAGGTGGAGATGACGTAATTGATGCCGACTTTACTGAAACGAAAGATTAAAAAAGGTAATTTTTAATTTCATTAGAAACCCATTTAGAACAAACCGGAGCTAGTAA
>QCER01000044.1 GCA_003280515.1 Prochlorococcus sp. AG-355-P18 | reverse complement strand
AGAGGAATTAAAGGGGTTAACCGAAGAAAAAGAAGAGATTAAAATCAGCACTGATTAAATATTTCAAATAAATTACACTATATATAAAGAGTAATTTTTTTATGGAATATTTAACTAATCTTTGGAATAATCAACCAAATATATTTATTGGAGGAGGTTTAGCAGCATTAGTATTGTTAGGAATTTATATAAAATTACTCGATATTTATCAATGAAAATTAACTCGCAAGGGTGGAGCTTAATTTTTAGTATGGGAGCAATTATTTGCTTATTGCTTATTTAATGGAAGAAGAAAGAAAAAAACTGGAAAAGATGTATCAAAAGCTAAACGAAGAAGATACAAATATAAAGAAATGGAATCAGGCGCTCATTCCAAAAGCAATATTATTATTCCCTCCAATAGCTTTTGCTTTAACTTTTCTAAAAATAAATACTGATAAATCATTAATAGATTTACTTGGATTTATTGCTATGGGATGTTTATTAGTTTCGGGAGGTATTTTTTTAAATTATCTTTTATCTAAAGGCAAGTAATGGAGAGATTTATTCTCATAAATAATGAAAGAAATAGGATAAAAGTGTTTGAACCATTTGAGGATGTATCAAAGCCTAGTCCTAGTATTGATGCAATGATGATTAGTTATGGATGTGTATATAAAAGGAGTTGTAAACCAGTTATGAAGGGAAGCAGAGTTGAAACTATCGGAGCAGCTAGGAAGGAATATAAACAACTATTGGATGAGGGGTGGAAGAAAACAAGTATCTTCAGGAGTTATTTCTAGCTATAAGTAGGCACATTTTAGATCAAAGTACTTCAAACGAGTGCCCCCTTGAGTGCCCCTTTCTCAATTTGAGATATAGACATAAAAAAAGAGAGTTTGGGAAACTCTCTATTATGACTTGGTTTTTAAGAGTCGGGGCGACAGGATTCGAACCTGCGACCTAGTGCTCCCAAAGAACCCGCACAAACAAGGCTATAATTGAGACTTATAACCATATCAATACTTTTAGTGCATTAAGTGCGGACTAGTTTGGTCTAAGAACTAATCATTTGAGGGAATTTTGAGGGAAAGACTTTTTGAGGAAAATATATTATTAGCTGAGACTTACTGCTATAACTGATCGGGGCTTTTACGGAAATAAGTATGGACTAATTCGGACTAATATCTTGGATTTTGGGCACTTTTTGGGCACATAGTCTATGTAGTTTTTAATTGACAGTCGATCTAAAATAAGAGGCAATTAGCTTCTTTTTTTTTTAGTATGTTTATATAAATTCCTTAAGTTTATGCGTTCACTTTTATTATTGCCTTTGCTTTTAGGTTTTTCATTTCCAGCGAATGCAAAGTCAGAGACTTACTTTATTGATGTTTCAGCAGAAAGTATAGAAAACTATATTCTTAGTGGTAAAGATAAAAATGGATCTGTAAATGGGAATGATCCTACAGTTACTGTTAATAAAGGAGATACTATTGTTTTTAATGTTGATGCGTTTAGTCATCCGTTTTATATAAAGACTGAATTTTCTCGTGGAGGCGGTGATCAAGTAACCACAGGGACATTATCAGGTTCCCCTGGAACTCAAGATGGAAAACTATCATGGAACACAACGGGTGTATCAGCTGGGAAATACTATTATGTTTGTTCTCCTCATGCACCTTTTGGGATGGGAGGCTCAATTATTGTTGAATAAATAAATGAAACGCTTACTACTCCCATTACTAGCTGCCCTCGCTTTACCAACTGCTGTTAATGCTGAAATATCTGATGAATTACATAAAAAATGTTTAGAAGCACGAGATTATGCAGGATGTGTGAAAACTAATAAAAAACTATCTGATAAAAAAGATAAGGAAATATCAGGGATTGGAATAAGGCTTTTTCTCAATAGTGACACTGCTGAATTAACTATTCAATCTGTAATAAATGATTCACCTGCTGCTTCAGCTGACATTAAACCAAATGATGTAATCATAAAAATAGATGGCAAATCAACTAAAGGAATGGGTATAAATGAAGCTGTTTCTCTCATAAAAGGACCAAAAGATAAGCCAATTAAATTAGTTTTATCAAGAATTAATGAGGCAGGTAAAAAGGAAAAAATAAATGTTCGATTAGTAAGAGATACTTTTAAAGTCTCAACAAAAGACTATTTATATGAAGGTGATTTAAGGAGGCAATTAGAGTTTTTCTTTCCAGAAAATATCAAACAGATTTTTCCAGAAAATGATTCCTCGTCAAAGCTCAAAAAAGGAACTTCAATTTAAATTTATGAATGAAACGCATACTCCTAGTTGAACTTTTATTAGTTTTAATTACCATAATTTATGTTTCTCTAAACCCAATTTCAAGAATTTATATTGCTGATTATTTAGAAAAGATATCCTTACTTTTATTTAAAACAGTAAGTGAAGAAGATTTAAATAAGTGGTATGAGAAAAGAGATAAGTATGAATTACTTGAGAAATTAGGAGGAACTGCTTATTGATTGACAGTCGATCTAAAATTGGAGGGTATAAAAACCCTCTTTTTTTATGACTGCTCAAAATTTTATGAATGTTGTTCGATTTAAATTAAAGTCTGATTGTGTAGATAAGTATTTCGAAGTAAT
>QCER01000043.1 GCA_003280515.1 Prochlorococcus sp. AG-355-P18 | reverse complement strand
CCTTGTTGATAAGTTGCAATCGTAAATATGAAAATGTTCTAAAGGATAAATGGTATAAGGTTGGAGAAGTTGTAAAAATGTAATTAATTACTATTTAATTTGTCAATTTCCAAATATCTTAATCTTTTGATTTCCTTTCCCATCTCCTTCCCTGGGTCCCATCCTTCTTGTTTTAAAGTTTCTCCATCTTTTTTTGATTTTATGAATTTGTAAATAAATAACCACTTAAACAATTTACGCCAGTATGGTCCTCCATCACAAATTAATAATTTGACTGTCTCATCATTAAGGTTTCGGTCCTCAATAAATTCTGTCCAATTTGATGGAGAAAAATGATTGAAATTTTTTTGGTTTGTACTTAATATCTTTTTGATATTTAAATAATCTTCTAATATTTTTTTCTCACTATTATTTATCAAAAATCTTTGACATGCTTTTTCTAAATCTTCTGAGTCTTTTAATAAGTAAAGCATATGATTTCCCTTTAACTTCTTAATCCAATTTAGTCCTCTTAAAAACCTTTTATCGATTTTAATATTTTCATTTAAGATTGAGATAATTTCCCATTTATGAATTATCGATATTACATTAGTCAAATTATCGTGTTTGAATATTTCAGCTAGTTCCATCCTTATTCGTATGCCTAGTGCAGGAGGGTAAATCATTTTCTGATGATTTTCTGAACTTTTCCATGGCCATTTTCTAACTGTTTCTTGAGATTGTTTAAGGGAATTATTTGAAATATTGAAATCTAACCTTGAAGCATATTTTGCACATCTAATTAATCTACTTGGATCATCTGCAATACTATTACTATGCAGTAAGTTCAATCTTTTACTTTTTATATCAGAAATTCCTCCATAAAGATCATAGATTTTCCTTGTCGAGACCTCGAAGGCTATTGAATTTATAGTGAAATCTCTCCTCTTAAGATCCTCCTCAATAGTACTTTTATTTACTGTGGGATTTAAGCCTGGAGCAGAATAAATTTCTTTTCTTGCAGAAGCGATATCAACTTTGTAGTCATTAATATTTATTTCTACAGTGTTGTATAAATTAAATTCCTTGATTAAACATAAATCTACATTTACAATATTTTTTTTTATAAATTTAGCAAGAGAAATAGAGGATCCTTCTATAACAAGATCAATATCTACAGGTTTAGAAAACGATTTTTTGTGGAATTTACTGATTAACAAATCTCTTAAATAACCGCCAACAAAAGCCACTTTAGTATTGTTATTAGTTTCTATGTATTTAGTAATAAGGGTATATAGATTAAATGGAGTTTTGATTAATTCCCCTTGGATGTAATCAGAGATATCGTTCATGAGTTTTAACTTACATAACGAATTGGCGCTAATCTGGGATCTAGAATTTTACTTCCTTTATCACCAAATTTTACGGCTAAAGATATTTTTTCCCCACTCCCAAAAATATGTATAATTTCACCTTTCCCAAATTTTGAGTGAATTAGCTTATCTCCAACTATCCAGCTTTTCCCTTTACTTGGCCCTGAATATAATTTTCTTACGGCATTTATTGGTTTGTTAACAAATTCATTTGGATTGTTTCGATCAACTCTTGTTAAACGATCAAGATGCAAATCTCTTCTAATTGAAGCACCACCAGTTTGTGGTAATTCGCCATCCATTAGATCTTCAGGTATTTCCGAAAGAAATATTGAAGGAATTGTTGCTTCACGCATTCCACCCCATAATCTTCTTTCTCTGGCATGACTCAAGAAAACTCTTTCTTTAGCTCTAGTAATACCTACGTAGCATAATCTTCTTTCCTCTTCAAGAAGTGAGGGAGTATCTATTGATCTATGGCTAGGGAAGAGACCTTGTTCTAACCCAGTGATAAAAACATTTTGAAATTCTAAACCTTTACTATTATGCAGAGTCATGAGAGTTACAGAGTTAGGATTATTTTTCTTCGTATCATTATCAGTTGTTAAGGCTGCTGTAGAAAGAAACCCCTCTACATCTCCACTTTCTGTTTCTTCTTCATATTGAGTAGCTGCATTAATTAGTTCTTGTAAGTTATTTCTTCTATCTTCAGATTCTTCAGTCCCACTAGAGAGCAAGTCACTTAAATAACCACTTTTTTCTAATATAAGTTGTAGTAGTTGAGCGGGACCTGAATTTTCCAGGTAACACAGTAGATCATTCATAACTTCAGTAAATTTATTAATTCCTTTTGATGATCGGCCTATTGTCTCTACAAGACTTTGCTTATCATTAAGAACCTCCCATAGTGGGATATTTAACCTATTAGATACTTCATTAAGTTTTTGAATAGTTGTCTTACCAATCCCTCTTCTAGGAACATTTATGATTCGTAAAAGACTAACGTTATCTGAAAAATTAACCAGAACTTTCAAATATGCTATTGCATCTTTAATTTCTCTTCTATCATAAAAACGCAATCCTCCAAAAATTGTATAAGGAATGCGCCACCTCACAAGAGATTCTTCTAATACTCTCGACTGAGCTCTGGTTCGATATAAAATTGCAAAATTTTTCCAAATTGGATTTTGATTGTAGTTATTGAGGGATTTTATTTTATTGGTAATTGCTTCTGCCTCGGAAATTTCATCATCACAGCTGAGTAACGTTAAAAGTTCCCCTTTTTCTTTAGTAGCCTTTAAAACTTTGTCA
>QCER01000042.1 GCA_003280515.1 Prochlorococcus sp. AG-355-P18 | reverse complement strand
GCTTTTTCGTATCTAACAAATGATTATGGATTAGAGGAAGTTTATTTGTGGCCAGTTAATGCTGAGAGTCAAATCACTCCCAAAAGAATGGCAAGAACAATCTCACTAGTTCAAGAAAAAAATGTCCCATCTGTATTTTGCGAAAGTACTGTAAGTAACGAATCTCAAATGGTTGTTGCAAACGAAACTGGGGCTAATTTTGGAGGAAATCTTTTTGTTGATTCATTATCTGATGATAGTGGGCCTGCTAGTTCCTATATAAAAATGCTTGAGCATAATTTGAATTTGATTAAAAAAGGACTTTTTTGAATTATGGAAACAATCAATTATCAAAACTTCAGGATTGAGGCAGAGAATATTTGCGTGGATTACAACGGTAAGGTGGCTTTGTATGATGCCAATTTAAGATTGAAACCTGGCCAGATTTGTGGCTTAGTAGGGATGAATGGGGCTGGTAAAACAACTTTTTTCAATGCTTTAACTGGCTTTGTTAATATTTCAAAGGGAAAAATTAGAATAAATGGAGAGTCTGTAAGATCTGCTCAAAAAGATCAGACAATTGCTTATGTTCCTCAAAATGAGGGAATTGATAGTCAATTCCCAATAAGTGTTTGGGATGTAGTGATGATGGGAAGATATGGTTCGATGAATATTTTTAGGTCTCCTAGAGAGTCTGATGTTCAGGCGGTTAAAGATGCTATTGAGAGAGTTGATCTTACTGATCATTTATCTACACCTATTGGAAACTTATCTGGAGGTCAGAGAAAACGAACTTTTCTAGCTAGAGCAATTGCGCAAAGAGCATCAATACTTCTTCTTGATGAGCCTTTTTCAGGTGTTGATATAAGAACTGAAAAACTTATCTCGGAATTATTTATTCAATTTAAAAATGAGGGGAAAACCATATTATTATCAACGCACGATATGATTCATGTCCGTGAATTTTGTGATTTGGTTCTTTTAATAAATAAAACTGTTGTAGCTTATGGTGAAACCTCTGAAGTGTTTACCCCTGAAAATATTACAACCACTTTTGGAGGGATCTCACCTGATTTCTTGTTTGGACCTGAATCCTAAATTTTAATTTATATGGAGCTCTGTTCTTTTTTAACTTTAGATTCATTCATCACAGATCCTTTAACTCATGACTTTATGAGGAAAGCACTGCTTATGAGTTCATTAGTTGCAGCTGTTTGTGGTTTTCTATCAAGTTATCTGACTCTTAAAGGATGGGCTTTAATGGGAGATGCAGTGTCACATTCGGTAATGCCTGGTGTTGTGGTTGCCTATGCACTAGGTCTTCCTTTCTCATTAGGGGCATTTATTTTCGGAGTTGGTTCTGTAGCATTGATAGGATTTATTAAGCAGAAATCTAGAGTTAAGGAAGATACTGTTATTGGGTTGGTATTTACTGGATTTTTCGCTCTAGGAATTGTATTGGTTTCTAAGATTAAAAGTAATATTGATCTGCACTCTATTCTTTTTGGTAGTCCATTAGGAATATCACTTTCAGATGTTAAACAAACTATATTTATTTCTTTATTGGTAGTAATCCTTTTATCAATTTTTAGAAAAGATTTAATGCTTTATTGTTTTGATCCTAGGCATGCAAAAACAGTTGGGATTAACGTATTTTTTCTTCATTATTTACTTCTCACATGCTTATCTTTGGCAGCTGTTGTGGGCTTGCAGTCTGTTGGAATTATTTTAGTAGTTGCAATGTTGATTACACCAGGGGCTACAGCATATTTACTGACTGATAAGTTTGATCATATGACAGTAATTTCAGTCTTAAGCGCAATTATCTCAAGCCTGATAGGAATCTATGTTAGTTTTTGGTTTGATCTTGAAACAGGTGGATCAATTGTCTTGGCACAAACTTTTATATTTTTATTTGCTTTTTTATTCGCACCAAGATATGGAATATTTAAGCTAAAGAAATTATTTTCTGGGTAATGATAGTGGTGGAAGAAACTTTAAATAAAAAGTGGAATTGGTGGCCATTATTCCCCTTATATCCTTATGGAAAAAAGAAAACAATTTTAAGAGAATTAATTCCTAATCAAATATGGTCTTTGGAACAAATACAGGGACTATATTATGTTGCGGTTCCAATAAGAATGACAGTAATAAAGGTTGATGATGGATTGATGCTAATAAATCCCTTGCCACCGACAAAAGAATTAATAAATGAATTAGAAAAATTAATCACGATACACGGCAATGTAAAAACAATAATTCTACCCAGTGCCTCTGGACTAGAACATAAAATCGGACTGCCGGCTCTATCAAGAATATTTAAAGATGCAGAAATTTGGCTTTGTCCTGGACAATGGAGTTTTCCCATAAATCTACCACTAGATTTTTTAGGTATTCCATCAAAAAGATCAAGAATACTGTTTGAGGAAGGTACCCCATATACAAACCTTTTTAAATGGTCTTCATTAGGTCCACTGAATTTAGGACTTGGAAGATATCAGGAGATAAGCTGTTTCCATTATCCTACGAAAACTCTTCACGTAACAGACGCAATAGTTGGAATAGACTCCACGCCTCCTGAGATATTTAATTTTGATCCAACTCCACTTCTTTTTCATTCTAGAGAGAGAGGTGATGAACCTTTGATTGACTCCATCGAAAAAAGAAAAAAAGGATGGAAAAGGT
>QCER01000041.1 GCA_003280515.1 Prochlorococcus sp. AG-355-P18 | reverse complement strand
TAATTAACAAAGGAAGAATTGAAAATTTTATACATTCTGAATCAACTGCAAGAATATTTAAAACAATCCCCACTGGCCACGCTGGACTTGGATCAAAAGTCTCAGTATCTCCTGATTGGATAGTAGTTGAGAAATCAGAGGAAAACTCTGATCTAAAAACATCATTAGATCACTCTTCTTATAAGGGAGAATTTGTTTATATTGAAGAATTAAATGCAATCCATGCAGGTGTCAGAGCAAGTCAAGGTTCATTCTCTCTTCCATTTAATGGTTGGCTTTATGAAAACGGGAAAAAAATCTCAATAGAATCTGCCACAGTAGCAGGGGATATCAAATATCTTTTAAAAAATATAGTGAATATCGAATCAAGCCAGGAGGTAACAACAAGTGGAATTTCTCCACATATATGGGTAGATGAATTATCAATAACTGGTGACGCGTGAGAATTATATTCTGGGGAACACCTGAATATTCAATTGCGAGCCTTGATAGTTTTATTAAATCTAAACACGAGGTAATTGGAGTAGTTAGCCAACCCGATAAGAAAAGATCTAGGGGAAATAAATTAATATCCTCACCTGTTAAAAGCTTTGCCGAGCAAGAATCTATAAAAATTTATACTCCACCAAAAATCAGGAACAATATACATTTTATAAATGAACTTAAATCACTATCTTGTGATCTATTTATTGTTATAGCTTACGGAAAAATATTACCCAAAGAGATATTGGAAATTCCAAAATTTGGATGCTGGAACGCACATGCTTCATTACTTCCAAGATGGCGTGGTGCAGCCCCAATCCAATGGTCACTAATAAAAGGCGATGAATTTACTGGTGTAGGAATTATGAAAATGAATGAGGGACTAGATACTGGCGACTTATTATTGGAAGAAAAAATTAAAATTGGTAATGACGATAATTTAAATACACTATCGGAAAAACTAAGTATTTTATCTGCATAATAGATGAATAATTTAAATGAGAAATTGTTTTAGTTGAAGCCTCTTTAATACAAGACTCAATATCTATATCTTCAACTCCATATCCAAGTTTTACAGAACCTGAGCTACGAGGTTTCATATTATTCTCTTCTGCTCTTGCATATAAATAAAGTGCAGCTTGACTTTTGGTATAACTCCGAAAGGCTCCATCACTATTTGCATAAACTCTTTCATAAAAACTTTCAGATAGACCATTATACGGAACAGATTTTATGGATTCATGGCTTTCTAATAGTTTTACTTCTGCTTCTCTTAAAAGAGTAAGTAATTTTTTCATTCCAACAGGGTTTCTTTTTTTTGCTTCCTTTACTTCAATAGGATCCTTAGCAAGTGGTGAGAATTCTGTTCTTTCATTCTTGTTGCCAAAATCAGATGCAATATTAGCTTGATTTAGAGCCTTTTTAATACCAGATTCACTTATATCACTAGTTGTTGTAATACCAACTAAATTAGATTTGTTCCAAACTCTTAAAGTTAAAATCTGCTTTTGTGATGCCTTCAGTTGTTTAGCCTCACCTTTATCTACTTGCACAGAATAATCATTAGAAAAGCTTGCACCATAATCCCATTTTTTAAGATTTAGGTAATCTGCAGCTTTGGAGATTTGAGTTGTAATTTCTCTTGAATTCATGTCCTATCTTCCACCAACAGTGATTGAATCAACCTTAATATGAGGTTGGCCAACAGTAACGTTGACACTTCCACTAATTGATCCACAGAATCCAGGAGCTAATTCTAGGTCATTTCCGCACATTGATATTTTTGGCATAACTTCTTTAGCCTCACCTATTAAAGTTGCTCCCTTTACAGGACTAGTTAATTTTCCATTTTTGATAAGATATCCTTCTTCTACCGCAAAATTAAATTGTCCTGTAGCGCCTACACTGCCACCACCCATTGATTTGCAGTAAAGACCATCACTAATACTGTTGATTAAATCTTCTTTCGAGTGTTCACCTTTAGCTATATAAGTATTTCTCATTCTTGAAGCTGCAGCAAAAGAATAATTTTGTCTTCTTCCACTTCCTGTTCTTTTATGGCCAGTTCTTAATTCTCCAGCCCTGTCGGATATGAATTTTTTTAAAATGCCATCTTTTATAAGAACTGATTTTTCAGGTTCCATACCTTCATCATCTACTGATAATGAACCAAAGGATCCGTCTGATATCCCTTCATCTATTGCTGTAACAGATTCATGTGCAATTTTTTTATTCAATTTATTCTCAAATGGTGTTGTTCCTCTCTCTATTTGGGTAGTTTCAAGTAAATGACCGCAGGCTTCGTGGAATATAACGCCACCGAATTTATTAGCTAACACAACAGGCATTTGTCCCGCATCAACATAATCTGCATACAACATATTCATTGAGCTTTCAAACACATCATTAGCTGCTTTTTCGTGATCCCATAATCTGAATTCATCAGGCATTCCTGATGATCCAAACCTTCTACTTCCACTAGATCTATATTGGGCATCACTAGCAATTACGTTGAGTCCAACTGTTTGATGCAATCTAATATCTGATACATAGGTTCCGTCGCTGGAGGCTATAAGCACTTCTTGCAGATTTCTTGAGTAACTCCCTTTCCTAGTTATTATTTTATTATTTTTTTTTAAAGACTTTGTGCTGACTAATAGTTTTTCACTTATCTCATGGATAGAAGGAACTTCATTAATCCACTTTTTCTTTGATGAACTATAATCCCTATGCTCATTTAAACCGTTAAATACTTTTCTTTTTATGTTGTCTTTTATGTCTAACATTTCAATAGCCTGAGATACCGA
>QCER01000040.1 GCA_003280515.1 Prochlorococcus sp. AG-355-P18 | reverse complement strand
GAAGCTATTGAAGAATTAAAAAGGATTTCTAATCGAACTAATTCAGAAAACAATAATAGGATAAGTACAATTGTTGCAGACATTCTTCAAGAGGTAAAAATTTCTGGAGATTTAGCAGTAGAAAAATATACAAAAAAATTTGATGGGTTTTACCCTGACCCAATGCAAGTAAGTGCTGATCAAATAAAAAATGCATGGAATGAAATTGATAACAATTTGAAGCAAGCACTTGAGGTAGCTCATAAAAGAATTAAGTATTTCCATGAAAAAGAAGTTCCTCAATCCTTCACCATAAAAGGTGAATATGGTGATATAGTCCAACGAAGATGGAGACCTGTTAAAAATGCAGGTATTTATATTCCTGGAGGTAGAGCTGCTTATCCAAGTACTGTATTAATGAATGCAATACCTGCAAAAGTAGCAGGAGTTGAACAAATTACAATGGTATCTCCTGGGAATAAAGAAGGGGAAATAAACAAAACTGTATTAGCTGCAGCTCACTTATCAGGGATCAATAAAGTATTTAGAATTGGAGGGGCTCAGGCAATTGGTGCTTTAGCATTTGGCACAAATCAAATCAATAAAGTTGATGTTATTTCAGGTCCAGGGAATATCTACGTTACAACTGCGAAAAAACTCATTTATGGCTCTACTGGGATTGATTCTTTAGCTGGTCCAAGTGAAATATTAATCATTGCAGATGAAACAGCTCAAAGCACTCATATAGTATCTGATCTACTAGCGCAAGCAGAACATGATCCTTTAGCTTCATCAATACTTCTAACTACATCAAAGCACCAGGCAAAAGAAGTTTCTGAAGAACTTTATAAAAAAATAGATGATCATCCAAGAAAAGAAATTTGCATGCACTCAATAAAAAATTGGGGATTAATTGTGATTTGCGAGAATTATGAATCATGTATTGAACTAAGCAATAACTTTGCCCCTGAACACTTAGAAATTCTCACTATAAATTCAAAAAAAATTCTTGCAGGTATAGAAAATGCAGGAGCTATTTTTCTAGGAAAATGGACCCCAGAAGCTGTTGGAGATTACCTTGCTGGACCAAATCATACTTTACCTACATCAGGAAATTCTAGATTTAGTGGTTCCTTAGGGGTTGAAACTTTTATGAAAAATACTTCAATAATAGAATTTAATGAAGAAAGTTTAAAAAAGAATAGCGTTGATATTATTAATCTTGCCAAAAGTGAGGGCTTACATAGTCATGCTAACTCTGTAGAAATAAGATTTGAAGATTAGCCTACTCTTGAGGGTGAGTACACTACTGGAGTGTTGTTTTCAATTTTACCAACTAATACTTTGTCTGTAAGATCAACGAATAATCCATTTTCTAATACTCCTGGAATATTATTGATAATCATTTCAATTTCTTTTGGATTCTTAATGCCATCGTTGAATAATACATCAAGGATGAGATTACCTTGGTCAGTCACAACTGGGCCAGCTTTCTTAGTAGCCATTCTTAAAGAAGAACTGCCATTCATTTCTTTGATTACTTCCTGAACTTGCTTCCAAGCATTTGGAAGAACTTCTACAGGTAAAGGGAAAGATTGATTTAGATTTTGTACTAATTTAGTTTCATCAACAACAATCAACAATTGATCAGCTTTAGATGCCACTAACTTTTCTCTAACGTGGCATGCTCCTCCTCCTTTGATTAATTGAAATCCTGGATCAACTTCATCTGCTCCATCAATAGCTAAATCAATTTGAGAGACAGAAGCTAAATCGATAAGAGGTATATCTAGTTGAAGCGCTAAAACTTCTGATTGAAAAGACGTTGCAACACCTCTTATATTTCGAAGTTTTCCAAGACGAATTTCATCTGCGAGGCTTTTTATCATTAACGCAGCTGTAGATCCAGACCCTAATCCGAGAATCATGTCACTCTTTACCTCCATTATTGCTGCATCAGCAACGACTTGTTTCATTTGAGTTTGTGAATCCAAAATCTTTTTCTCTAATGTTTATAGATTGTTTATAGATTATTAAATTTCAATGGGTGATTTATGTCAAACCTGGGAGAGGTTCTGGTTTGATATTTATCTGTATCTCTTTATTATCTCGCAAAACATTTAAAAGAAATACTTTTCCTATCTGAGCTTTTTCTACTTCATCCAGTAACGCTTTAGGTTCTTTTATAATCATATTTTCGGCTGCGATTACTAAATCTCCTCTCCTTAAACCAGCTTTTTCAGCGGGGCTATTAGGTATTACTGATTGTATTAGCGCTCCATTTCTTTCAGGTAATTGAACTAGAGAATTGGGGTCTCGATTATGTTCTTTAGCAATCCTAGGATTTAAAGAAACCAATTGTACCCCTAAATATGGATGAATAACTTCCCCATTTTTAAGTAGCTGATCAGAAACACTTTTAGCTAGATTGATAGGAATTGCAAAACCTAAACCAGCACCAGGACCACTTCTTACTAATGTATTAATTCCTATTACCTCACCATTAGAATTTATGAGTGGTCCGCCAGAATTTCCAGGATTTATTGCGGCATCAGTCTGAATAAGATCCAACCTTTTATCTGAAAATCCTAAACTATTAATATCCCGATGTAGACTGCTGACAATCCCCAAAGTAACTGTTTTTTCAAGACCATAGGGAGTACCAAGAGCTATTGCCCAATCCCCAACTTCAAGATCTTCAGAATTTCCAAGTGGAGCGAAACCAGAATAAGCATTTTCATCAATTTTTACTAAAGCCAGATCAGTTACTACATCTGTGCCCAAAACTAAACCATCACAAATAGATCCATCCGCCAAAGTAACTGAAACATCATCGACTCTTTCTACAACATGAGCGTTTGTAAGAACTAAACCATTCTCATTAATAATTACTCCAGAACCCTGACCTCTCTCTCTTTCAGGAGTAATTCCTTGTTCTCCAAGTAAATCCCTCAATAAAGGGTCCAGTAAAGTAGGATCAAATTGTTGCCTCTCTACCAAGCGCTCAGTATCAATTTTTACAACTGCAGGGCCAACATTTTTTACCGCGGATGATACGAAATTATGACTTTCAAAAGAAGTTAAAGCTAAAGCTTTTGTATTTTGAAAGT
>QCER01000039.1 GCA_003280515.1 Prochlorococcus sp. AG-355-P18 | reverse complement strand
TGCATATTATGCTAAATCTAATAATGATGATTTCTCAGAAGATTTAATTCTCAAAATTCATGAAACAAAGCAGTTTCATTATTTAGAAATTATAAAAAAAAATTGCGTAAGTTTAAAAACTGGTGTTTTTAGATTAATAAATGAATTACATAAAAAAAAAGTTAGACAATTTATTGTTACTTCAAGTTCAAGAATTCAAGTCAATCTACTTATTGAATATCTTTTTAATGGTTTCAACCCTTTTGAGTTCATTATTTCAAGCGAAGACGTTGAATTAAAGAAACCAAATCCATTACCGTATTTAAAGGCAATCCAACTAAGTGGTATAAACAAAAACAACTCAGTTGTTTTTGAAGACTCCAACCCAGGATTGAAATCTTCCTTAGCAGCTAACCTGCCTACAATTTTTGTACCTTCAAATATCCCAATTGTTCTTGAGGAAAAAATTAAATTAGATTGTATTTTAGACAGTCTTGGTGATGAGAATATTGTGGCAAATGTAATTAAAGGCCCTAAACTAAAAAAATCATATGTTGACTATAACTTTCTAAGTGATTATTTAGTGTCTTTTAGTAATGCAAAAAACTAATTTTTCAAGAATTACCTACCAGTTAAATAATTTATTTTTTGGTTTTCTAAGTGATACTTGGAGAACAAAATCAATTGGTCTAATTTCTGTTTTGACAGGTTATTTTTTGTTTGCAAACTTTATCACAAAATTTATATCTGAAGGTAAAAATGAGTTGATAATGGTCCCAATAATTATTGTTTTTATTGAAATCATTATAAGAATTAAACCTGCAGCAAGTTCAAAGTTTTATTATCTATGGACCGTAGTTGATAAATTAAGAATTGGTGCAATTTATGCCGTTATACTTGAAGCCTTTAAATTAGGGTCTTAAAAGCTATTCTTCTTCTTCTTCGATAGGATAAACAAATCCTTGAGCTTTCCCAGTTAAAACTGATTTACCTAAAGATATAGCTTTTTGAGCTGCTATTGCTGCTTTCCCTTTCCAAACAGCGTGCCTTTGGTTCCTTTTGCTCTTTGATTTTTTCTTCTTTGGTACAGCCATTCTGTTTCTTTATTTCCATATAATAATATAACCTTTAACTGGTTATCTCCAAAACTTTTGAGTATATTTTGTTTATATACGTCAATTTTTTAAATAAGCATATATGCTTTATTAATCCCTTTTAAAGATTAGTGTTTAGATCAAAATTCTCATATTCAGATTCTAAATCAAGTTATTCGGATCTTCTAGAAGATATAGAGACGGGGAAAATAGAATCAATATTTTTCTATCCTAGACAGAGAGAAATTGATGTTCTGTATAAAAATGGTGATAAATTTAAAATACCTATTCTTTACAACGATCAATTAATCCTTGAAAAGGCTACTGAAAATAAGGTAGACCTAACTATTAACAATAGTAGAAAAGAGGCCTCAGCTGCTAATTCATTTGCTTCAATAAGTCTTTTTTTGATTTTCATATTAGCTATAGTCTTAATCTTGAGGAGTACATCAAAATTGGCTTCCAGAGCTTTTGGTTTTACCAAAAATCAAGCTAAATTTGTAACTATTGATGATGTAGAAACGAGATTCGATGATGTAGCTGGCGTCCCTGAAGCCGCTGAGGAATTAAAAGAGGTAATAACATTTTTGAAAGAACCAAAGAAATTTGAAAATCTAGGAGCAAAAGTTCCTAAGGGAGTTCTTCTAATAGGCCCACCAGGAACAGGTAAAACATTATTAGCTAAAGCAATTGCTGGTGAATCAGGAGTGCCTTTTCTCTCAATATCGGCATCAGAGTTTGTAGAACTTTTTGTTGGTGTTGGAGCAAGCCGAGTTCGTGATCTGTTCTCTAAGGCTAAGGAAAAATCTCCTTGTATAATTTTCATTGATGAAATTGATTCCATTGGTAGGCAAAGAGGGTCTGGGATCGGAGGTGGAAATGATGAAAGAGAACAAACCCTTAATCAGCTTCTAACTGAATTAGATGGTTTTGCGGATAATTCTGGGATTATTGTTTTAGCAGCTACAAATAGACCAGATATTTTGGATGCAGCATTATTAAGACCAGGTAGATTTGATAGAAAAATTGAAGTAATGCTTCCAGATTTAGATGGAAGAAAAAAAATTCTTTCAGTTCACTCACTTTCCAAACCACTTTCAAGCGAAGTTGACTTGGGATATTGGGCTTCGAGAACAGTTGGATTTTCGGGAGCAGATCTTGCAAACTTGATGAACGAGAGTGCTATTCACTGTGCAAGAGACGAATCTAAATTAATCAGTGATCTTCATATAGAAAATGCTCTTGATAAAATTACCATTGGCCTGAGAAGCTCATTAATAACTTCTCCTAACATGAAAAAAATTATTGCTTATAACGAAGTAGGTAGAGCTATTGTATCTGCTGTGAGAAATGGAATTGAATCTGTTGATAAGATTACGATTTTACCTAGATCTGGATCTATAGGAGGATATACAAAAATATGCCCTGACGAAGATGTAATTTCTAGTGGATTGATTTCAAAAAAATTATTATTTTCAAAAATTGAAATTGCTCTAGCTGGAAGAGCAGCAGAAACGATAGTTTTTGGTGAAGGTGAAATTACACAATGCTCCATGAATGATATCTCTTATGCGACAAATATCGTAAGGGAAATGGTTACAAAATATGGATTTTCAATTATTGGTCCAATTTCAATGGATTCTGATAATAATGAAATGTATTTAGGAGATGGATTATTTAGAAGAAAGCCTCTCATAGCAGAAAATACCAGTTCTAGAATAGATAAAGAAATCATAAATATTTCTAAAATTTCATTAAATAATTCAATAAAAATTTTGAAAAAAAATAGAGTCTTACTAGATAAATTAGTTGATATACTTTTAAATCAAGAAACTATAGATAAAAAAGTTTTTAAATTAACAACTTCTAAATTGTTGAAAGTTTGATTTAATTGCTTTAAATTAAAAAAAATATTTTCTTGATAATTAAAAACAATACAACGAAGTTATTAGTTACACTTTCATTTTTACTTATTCTTCCATTTATACAAAAACAATGGTTTAATTTGTATTCACTCAATATTAATGATATTTCCTTTTATTTAATCCTTTACTATTTGAGCGGAGCAATATGTCCATC
>QCER01000038.1 GCA_003280515.1 Prochlorococcus sp. AG-355-P18 | reverse complement strand
GAGTAAATAAGGATTTAATTTTTTTCGATCCTTAATGCTTTTTTGGAGCTTAAAAATGAACATAGATTATGAATAAGTTTCCAAGAAGTGCGTATGTGCATATTCCTTTTTGCCACAGACGGTGCTTTTATTGTGATTTTGCAGTTATTCCATTAGGAAACAAATTGGAAACTTTAAAAGGTTATGGAAGCAATACTGTTAAGGAGTATTTGCACTTTTTACATAAAGAAATATTGTCAATTAAGAATAAATCACCTCTTTCGACAATTTATCTAGGAGGCGGTACACCATCAATTTTGGATCCTTCCCAAATCAAAGAATTAATTGATCTTTTTAAAGAACATTTTGGAATTGACTTTGGTGCTGAAATTACTATGGAGGTTGACCCAGCTAGTTTTACTCAAGACGATCTTTATGGATTTATAACTGCTGGGGTAAATAGATTTAGTCTTGGGGTACAAAGTTTTAATACTCAAATACTTCAAAACTCTGGAAGGCGCCATCTTAAAGAAGATGCAGAGAAATCTTGTTTATGGTTGAAGAGAGAATATGATTCTGGGTTAATAAAAAGCTGGAGTTTAGATTTAATTCAAAACTTGCCACTAAGTGGATTTAAAGAATGGCAAGATGACTTAAAAAAAGCAATAGAATTTTCACCACCTCATCTATCCATTTATGATTTAAATATTGAAAATGGCACTGTTTTTAAAAAATTAATTAATTTAGGCAAATTAAAACTCCCAAGTGATGAAGAAGCTTTTAGGAATAGTGAATCAACCCATTTAATTTTAAAAAACTCAGGGTATTCTAGATATGAAATCTCAAACTATTGCCTTCCGCGACATCAATCGAGACATAATAGAGTTTATTGGAGCGGTTTAGGCTGGTGGAGTTTTGGTCAAGGTTCAACTAGTTCTCCTTGGGGGGAAAAGCTTACTCGACCAAGAGTTAGTAAAGAATATAAAGAATGGGTAACTAGACAAGACGAGTTTAGTTTAGATTCATCCCTTACCAATAAGGAGTTTGTCTATAAAGAACTTGATGAGAAAATAATGTTGGGATTAAGACTCAAGGAGGGTGTAGATATCAAAGAAGTATTTAAAGAACAAAACTGGGAAAACAAAAAATTTGAAAGCAACTTCAGTAAATTGGTTGAAGAATGGGAAAGATTTCTAGAAAGTGGAATACTAGTAAGAAAGGGGAATAGATTCTTTTTAAGTGAGCCTAATGGCATGGAACTTAGTAATCAAGTTCTTGTTTCTATGTTTAAGTGGTGGGATGAGATTAATTAAATCTTTCAGATTCTACCCATTCTTTTAATTTATCCTTAAATAATTTCTTGCCTTGGATAATTGGTTGGCAAAATGGTGGTTGGTCATCATTGAGGCCTAACAAATCTGCAGTAACTCTTACTTGCCCATCGCAATAATTACCTGCGCCGATACCTATTGTGGGAATTGTTAAAGAATTTTGTATTTCCTTAGCAAGTAAATCAGGAATATGTTCAAGAACTATTGAAAAACATCCTAACTCTTCAAGAATTAAAGCCTCTTTCTTAATTTTTTCTTGGCTTGCTAAGCTTTCTCCTTGTTTTCTTAATCCAATATTTAGATAGCTTTGTGGTGTAAGACCTATATGACCCATAACAGGGATCCCCATTCTTATTAATCTAGAAATAACTTTTTGTATTTCTGGTTCAGCTCCTTCCACTTTTACAGCTTTTGCATAAGTGTTCTGTATGATTTTCCCAGCATACTCAACAGCCTTATCCTCACCACATTGGTAAGTCAGAAAAGGCATATCTGAGACGACTAAAGGTTGTTCCTCAATTTTTTTCTTAAATCCTCTTGAAACAGCATTAGTATGATAAATTATGTTTTCTAAAGTTATTGGCAATGTCGATTTGTATCCCAAGCAGACCATTGCTAATGAATCTCCTACTAGTACCAGATCAACATTTGCTTGTTCTGCAATAGAGCCTGATATGGAGTCCCAGGCAGTTAGTGCAATGATTTTGCGAGATTTATTTTTATAATTAACTAGGTCTGAAGGTAACATAATAAATTTATGTATCTTTTTTAATCAAGAATTGCTAGTATGATTTTGACTCGGCCTTTCGCGGTTTTAACGCCTAAACCTGGTCAGGACCGGAAGGTAGCAGCCACAAGGGATGCTTGAGGCAGGCGAGATAACCGAGTCACTCTATTTTACCTTTTAACCTATATCTTTTTTATTTTGCCTTAATCTCAAAAACTCAGGAATACTTGCCCCTGATTCTTTATTTTCAGAATAATTATATAAGGGTTGATTAGATAATCTGTTTTTTATTCTTTGCTGGTTTAATGGTTGGGTTGTTTCAAATCCTGTAGCAATTACAGTAACTTGTATCTCACCTTCCATTGCCTCATCGACCACTGCACCAACAATAATATTCGCTTCTTGATCAACAACATCATAAATAATTTCAGATGCGGAGGTCATGTCTTCTAAAGTCATGTCTTTGCCTCCAGTTATATTTATAACGCAGCCTTTAGCTCCATCAATTCTTGCTGCTTCTAATAAAGGACTATTCATTGCTGCCTGTGCTGCCTCTATAGCTCTCGATCTTCCTGAACCTATACCTATTCCGAGAAGTGCAGTGCCAGCCTCAGTCATAACTGATCTAACGTCTGCAAAATCAACATTAACTAATCCCGGGCAAGTAATTATGTCACTAATGCCTTTGACTCCCATCCTTAGAACATCATCAGCATTCCTAAATGCTTCTTGAAGAGGAGCTCCTGCTATAACGTCTTTTAATCGGTCATTTGGAATAACTATAAGAGTATCAACGTTTTCAGCTAGTCTTGCGATCCCCTCCTCTGCTTGACGCATTCTTCTTTTCCCTTCAAAAGAAAATGGTTTAGTTACTATACCTACTGTTAAGGCCCCACTTTGTTTGGCTACTTCTGCAACAACGGGAGCAGCACCTGTACCAGTTCCTCCACCCATTCCAGCGGCTATAAAAACTAGATCAGATCCCTCTAAAGCTTGTTGAAGCTCTTCTTTGGATTCTTCGGCTGCTTTTTGCCCAATACTTGGATTTCCACCTGCACCTAAACCTCTAGTGAGGTTTTGTCCAAGTTGAACTCTACTTTCTGCAGAAGATTGTAGTAGGGCTTGTGCATCGGTATTGAGGACTCTAAATGAAACACCTTCTAAATCACTATTTATCATTCTATTGACTGCATTACTGCCACCACCACCTACACCAATAACTTCTATTTTGGCGTTTTGGCTTGGAAGGATTTCTCTTGATTGATCAAAGTTTGGATTGTTACCGAAGCTCATCTCTTAATAGGAATCTTTTACTAGTATTGGGTGCATTATGAACTTACTGCGCTCATATGTAGGAATTTGTTGAGGAAAATCCTATAAATATTTATTTATTAAATATTTTGTTTTGAATGCAAAACCCATATCAACACTACAATAATTAAAAAAAATTACTCAAAATTCTTTTTCAAATATTAGGGTTTGA
>QCER01000037.1 GCA_003280515.1 Prochlorococcus sp. AG-355-P18 | reverse complement strand
AAAAAAATCATTTGAATATGATTATGGGCTATCAAATTTTACTACTCTATTGTTAGACAAATTATCAATTAATGAAAAAAACAAAAAGTCTCTTACTCCAATGGCTCTAGATCTGATAGAGGAAGGCGAGCA
Organism: Prochlorococcus sp. AG-355-P18; assembly: GCA_003280515.1. Taxonomy (GTDB): domain Bacteria; phylum Cyanobacteriota; class Cyanobacteriia; order PCC-6307; family Cyanobiaceae; genus Prochlorococcus_A. The sequence goes on along the minus strand of QCER01000037.1, from coordinate 3,891 downwards.
GATTAAAGAAATTTTGAAAGAGAATGTTAAACAAGATAATCAAATTACTGAGTATAGGCTTGCAAATCTTGTTCCAGCAGAAAATCCTATAATGCTCTCAGCGAGTAGCCCGATTAGAGATTGGCTTACATTTTCTGAAAATGGTACTTTAACAAGAAATTGTTTCAGCTTCAGGGGAGCTTCTGGTATAGACGGTACTTTATCTCTCGCATTAGGTATTTCTAGAATTGAAAGTCCTCTACTACTTGTGACTGGAGATTTGGCTTTTATTCATGATATAAACGGTTGGCTGATAGAAAATTCAATCGATGTGAACTTAACAATTCTTCTGATAGATAATAATGGCGGAAATATATTTAATCGTATTTATAAAGAAAATTTAAAAGAAGATGAATTAAAAAAACTTTTTCTTATGCCAAAAGAAATAAACTGGCCAAAACTCGCAGAGGGATATCAAGTAAACTTTAAAAATGTGGCAAATTTTAAAAAATTACGAGAGGCATTCGATTGGAGCATTTCTATCCATAAATCTGTAATAATTAAAGTTGATATTGATCCAGAAAATGAAATTTGTGAAAAAAATGCCCTGCTAGAAAAAATAATTGGCAGTTAAATTTATCATTTTCTATCTTTGAAAAATTAGGTTTCATGAAAGTATTACCTGGTAAAACGACTTTAAATTGGTCAGAATGCAAATCTTATGAGGATATATTGTTCCACACATCAGATGAGGGAATTGCGAGAATTGCAATTAATCGGCCTGAAAAAAGAAATGCATTTAGGCCACAAACTGTAGATGAACTCATTAACGCATTTGAAATCGTAAGAAATGATGAAACTATTGGCGTAGTTCTATTTACAGGAGCGGGACCTGACAAGAAAGGTATTTATTCTTTTTGCTCTGGAGGTGATCAGAGTGTAAGGGGTGAGAATGGATATAAAAATGATGAAGGGAGGCAGAGATTAAATGTACTTGAACTTCAAAGATTAATAAGAAGTTTGCCTAAAGTGGTTATTGCCTTAGTTCCTGGTTTTGCAATTGGAGGAGGCCAGGTACTTCATTTAATTTGTGATCTCAGTATCGCTTCTGAAAATGCAATATTTGGTCAAACAGGTCCAAGAGTTGGTAGTTTTGATGCGGGTTTTGGATCTAGTTATTTGGCAAGACTTGTTGGGCAAAGAAAAGCAAAAGAAATTTGGTTTTTATGTAGAAAATATAATTCCAAGGAAGCTCTTGAGATGGGCTTGATAAATGCAATTACAAAGATTGAAGAATTAGAAGCTGAGGGTGTAATCTGGGCAAGAGAGATTTTACGAAATAGTCCAACTGCTATTCGTATTCTTAAAGCTTCATTCAATGCGGAGAATGATGGGATTGCAGGTATTCAAGAATTATCTGGATACACAACTCAATTATTCTATTCGACTGAGGAAGCTCAAGAAGGTAGAGATGCCTTTCTAGAAAAGCGTCCACCAGACTTTTCTGACTATAAGTGGACACCCTAGTTTATTTTTCAAAAGAACTTTTTTAAATAATTATCAATGAGAATTCTTCTTGCCGCTGCTGAATGTGCTCCAATGATCAAAGTTGGAGGTATGGGAGATGTGGTTGGTTCGTTACCTCCATCTTTGATAAAACTTGGACACGATGTAAGGGTAATAATTCCAGGGTATGGAAAATTGTGGAGTCTTTTAGAGGTATCGAGTGAACCAGTCTTTAGAGCAAATACAATGGGCACTGATTTCGCGGTATATGAAGCAAAACATCCCATTCATAATTATGTGATTTACCTTGTAGGTCATCCAACGTTTGACTCTGACCAAATATATGGAGGAGAAAATGAGGACTGGCGCTTTACATTTTTTGCTAGTGCCACAGCTGAATTTGCCTGGAATTGTTGGAAACCTCAAGTTCTGCATTGCCATGATTGGCACACTGGAATGATTCCTGTGTGGATGCATCAGGACCCCGAAATTAGTACTGTCTTCACAATTCATAATTTAAAATACCAAGGCCCTTGGAGGTGGAAACTTGAAAAAATGACTTGGTGTCCTTGGTATATGCATGGAGACCATACAATGGCTGCGGCAATGTTGTACGCAGATAGGGTCAATGCTGTTTCTCCGACTTATGCAGATGAAATTAAAACCTATGAATACGGAGAAAGTCTTGAAGGATTACTTAACTACATTTCAGGTAAATTAAGGGGAATTCTTAATGGTATAGATCTTGATGAATGGAATCCCGCCAAAGATCCAGTTTTACCTGCAAAATTCAGTATTAAGAATTTAGAAAATAGAATAGAAAATAAAAAAATTCTGCAGAGAGAAATGGGTCTTGAAGTTAATTCTAAAAAATATCTTTTAGGTATGGTCAGTAGGTTAGTTGATCAGAAAGGGGTTGACTTACTTTTACAAGTTTCAAGAAGATTATTAGCCTATACTGATTCTCAAATTGCTGTTTTAGGCACTGGAGATAGATATTTAGAGTCTGGATTATGGCAATTGGCATTAGATTACCCAGGGAGATTCTCAGTATTTCTTACCTATGATGATTCTTTATCACGGCTTATCTATGGTGGCTCAGATGCATTTCTAATGCCAAGTAGATTTGAACCTTGTGGGATTAGTCAACTCCTCGCCATGAGATATGGCTCTATTCCAATAGTTAGGCGAGTTGGAGGTTTAGTTGATACAGTTTTACCTCATGACCCAGAAAATAATAATGGTACGGGATTTTGCTTTGATCGCTTTGAACCTATAGATTTCTATACTTCTTTAGTAAGGTCATGGGAAGCTTTTAGGCATAAAGATAGTTGGCAATTACTGCAAAAAAGAGCTATGAGCCAAGAGTTTAGTTGGCAAAGATCAGCTCTCGAGTATGAAATTATGTATAAGGATGTTTGCGGAATAAAAGAACCATCGCCAGATGTTGCTGAAGTTGAAAAATTTTCTTACGGACAATCAGCTGATCCATCTTTAAAAAAAGTGTGACTTAATTTTTTAATGGAATTCTCTTTATCAGAAATAAACGATGTTTTGGGGGATATTAGAAATCTGAGCGAGGGGAAAAGAGATTTTTTAAATTTTAAGAATATCAGTATTGATAGTAGAACTTTATTAAAAAATGATCTTTTTGTTGCTATCAAAGGTGAAAATTTTGATGGACATAATTTTCTTCCAGAGGTTTTAAATAAAGGAGTTAAATCTGTAGTAATTAAAAAAGGGATGCAGAGATTACTTCCTAGTAATTTTCCTTATTGGGTTGTAAATGATACAACAGAGGCATTTCAAAAATTAGCATTGCTAAAAAGAAAAAAAATAAATATTCCTATTGTTGCAATAACTGGCTCAGTGGGTAAAACAACAACAAAAGAAATGATTGGAGGAGTTTTAAATAAAATTGGAAGAATTAAATCATCTCATGAAAATTTTAATAATGAGATTGGAGTTGGTCTTACTATTCTTGCAACAGATATAAAGGATAAAGTTTTAGTTCTCGAGATGGGGATGAGAGGTCTTGGACAGATCGAGAATTTATCTAAATATAGTGAACCCGATATTGCAGTTATTACTAACATTGGTACAGCTCATATTGGATTGTTGGGCTCTAAAAAAAATATTACACATGCAAAGTGTGAAATTACTAAATTTTTAAATCCCAAAGGAGTTGTAATAATCCCAGCAAATGATCAACTTCTTGAAGAAATTTTAAAAGAATACTGGAAAGGTAGAGTAATAAAAGTAGAGTTGTTAAATACAGAAAATCAAAAGGAGAATTTCAAGAGAGATGATGATTTGCGGGGATTTTATAATCCTTCAAAAAAAACAATTTTAATTGAAAAAAATATCTTTGAAATTTCGTTTGAGGGATTTCACAATGCTTCAAAT
>QCER01000036.1 GCA_003280515.1 Prochlorococcus sp. AG-355-P18 | reverse complement strand
TGGAAAGTAGAATCACCATCCTTTATAAAAAGACTTCCATCACTAGTCTGTCTTAATTGTGCACCTGCTGTATCAGTAGCAATTGCTGTTGTGCTACTAGAACTAATTGATGTTATTGTGCCATCACCATTAATATCAGTTTGGAATGCTGATTCTAATTTTTTTGGATCAACATAATAAGAGAAAGTCCCCCAATCAACAATCATTGTTGACTGTTTTATATTTACCGTTTCATAGGCTGTAGTAGTGTCAGATCCAGCGGTGGTTGTATTCTTTACTAGAACTTTATAGTAATCTGTTCCTCCAACTGTTGCTGATTCAACTGCAATAACTTCTCTTTTATCTGTAAAATCACCAACTGTATAAGTTTCATCAAACGAGATCAAACCACCAGAGAAATCAAGCACTGCCTGTTTTGTCTGACCAGAACCAGAAGCAATAAATAAATTTTTAGAAGAATCTAAATAAGCTAATGCTCCTTTTGTATCTGAGGAAATTGATGTGAGTACTTCGCTGGTTTGAGACCATATTTTGCCATCACCATCTAAATCTTGATTAATATCTGATTCATGTAATTTTGCTTCTCCAAATGTTTCTGTACTCCAGTTAACAACTCCTGAAGTAGATATTTCAATTGTCTGCCATTGTGTTGTTGTGGCATTTGAATTGTTATTTTTTAATTCATGCTTGACCGCAAGTTTATATTTATCAATTGTATTATCAGAATCACTATCAATCCCCTCTACTGCATAAGCAGTAGATGTTCTTGTCTCTCCGGCCCAGGTATCAGTCCAGTCAAACGCAACTGCAGCATCATTAGAATCAACGATTAGAACATTTGTTGATCCTTTTGTTATGTATAGACCACCCTGAGCATCTTTAGTTAATGTTACTGCTGTATTTGCGGTAGTACTTGTATCAGTGCTAATGGCTGTGGTTGTTACATTGTTTGCATCGTAGGTAGCACCATCTCCATCGATATCCTGACCAAACACAGACTCTTTTTTACCAATAGCTTTTGACCAAGTGCCACTACTCCAATCCAATGCCCAATCTCCTGCGCCAGATGAAGATTCTTTAATTACGTAAGTTTCCCAGAAAGTATTTTGCTGACCATCCCAAGTATCTGAACTTTTTATAGCGAGTAAGAATTTTTTTGTACCACTATCATCAACAAATGATTCAACTGCGTATGCAGCTGATGAATATGCCCATGCATAATCTCCAGAGCCTCCAGAATCACTCCAGTCAAAGGTTGGAGTGCCACCCCATTGATCTGTTATAGCAATTGTTACATCATCAGAAGTATCTGTAGTGTCTTTATTGTCGATAATATACAAGGCATTACCATCATCTTTTTTAAGTAAATCTCCAGCAGTATCAGTACTTACAGGATTAAGTGCGGCAACTGACAACCCAAAGACACCGTCTCCATCGAGATCAGCTTGTGCTGCATTATTACCAAATAATGATTCTTTACTTTTTATAGATTGAGTCCAAATACTATTGTTCCAATCAATTACTCCATTACCATCTGTATATCTCAGTTCCCAATCTGTAAATTGATCAGCTCCATATGAGCCAGAATTCTTAATTGCAATCACATAACCATCTACTGATATACCAGAGAAATTTTTATAGGTAACATCTTCTACTGCCACAGCTTTACTAGACCAAGATCCTCCTTCCCACTGTGATGAATAATCAAATTGAGCAGTTCCACCCCATGATTCTGTTATTGCAATATATTCGCCAGCTTCTGTAACAATAAAGAAATTACCACTACCATCTTTCTTTAAAACATCACTATAAGTATCCGTATCAACAGAAGATAAATTATCTAGATTTAATCCAGTTGAACCGTCCCCATCAAGATCTTGTTGGAAGACAGTCTCATAACTTTGTATGGATTGAGTCCAAACACTCTTGCTCCAATCAATAATACCTGAATTACTTACAGTAAGTATTTCCCAGTCAGTATTAGATTCACTTCCAAAATTGTTAGTGCGCTTAATTGCTATAGAAAATGTATTATCTGAATTTATTTCCGCTGCTACAGCTTCTGAACTACTTGATCCAGATCCCCAGTTTGATGAGTAATCAAAGTTTGGTGTTCCACCATAATCATCTTTAATAATTTTTATATTTTCCCCGTTACTATCAGTTATGTATAAAGAATTCTTTGAATCTTTTTTTAATAACCAGCCATTTGTATCGCCAGAAGCCGTAGTTAAATTAGCTAGGTTTAATCCAATTGAACCGTCCCCATCAAGATCTTGTTGGAAGACAGTCTCATAACTTTGTATGGATTGAGTCCACACTGTTTTATCCCAATTATTATTTCCTTTATCACTACCGGATGCATAAATAGCATAAATCTGCCAATCTTCTGAAGTCGTTTTCTGACCACTCTGCCAGTCAGTCCAGGTATTGGAATTTTTAACAGCAACTTGGTAATAATCATCAGATGTATCTGTTGCAGTATCATTGTCATTTACTTCAGATACTGCAATCGCTGTGGAAGAATAACTACCATCTCCCCAATTAGAAGATGATTCTATCCAGCTGTCATTAATTGCTATTTGATCACCACTATCAACTATATATAAAGCACCATTAGCCCCTTCACTTGCAAGTATCGCCCCTTTAGTATCTGTGGATCTATTGGTTAACGCAATCTGACCAGATTTATCATTATCTCCATTTAGATCTAGATCAAACTCATCTTCCCAACTTGTAATTGATTCGGTCCAGATGTGCCCCGACCAGTCAATTTCTCCATCCGCTTTAATCTTGTAAACTTCCCAGTTGATATTTACTTCACTTTCTTCATCAAATTTATATGTATCAGTATGTTTTATAGCTACACGATAGTAATCATCTATTTTTACAACGGCTATCGGATCCATAGAGTAACTGAAATCGTCTCCAGACTCTCCATAAGAACTCTTCAAGGCTGGCGATCCTCCTGCAGCGTCTTTTATAGCAAGCAAACTTGAGCTGTCAGAGCCATCCCAAATATATAGACTTCCAGCTGTATCAACTTTTAATCGATGAGATACTGTATCAGTTGTAATGTCAGTTAAGCTGCCAAGATCAACTCCAATATGACCATCTCCGTCAATATCTTGACCAAGTATTGGTTCATAACTTCCTATAGCAGTCGTAAATGAAGCATTTTCCCAACTAAGAACTCCAGAAGAGCTAATAGAGTGAACTTCGTAGGCAGACATTGCTGTCCTACTAGCAGCACCTGATTCTGCTCCTGCAAAGAAATCATCATCAAATGTTTCTGTGAATTTTATTACCAGAGTATAAGAACCATCGGTTTTTTTCTCCACTGCATAGCCAACAGAACTATATGAACCACCTTCCCAACTACTTGAATGCTCTAATGAAGGATTCATTCCATAGTCATCTTTTATTTTTAATGGAGCATTATTACCATCAACAATATATAAAGAGCCAGAACCTCTTTTTAATTCAACACCATAACTATCTGTTGTTATTGCTTCTAAGTTACTAAGATCAACACCTTTAGATCCATCTCCATCAATATCCTGATCAAATATAACTTCGTAATCTGCAATCTCTGCTCCATAAGTACCATACCAATCAAAAGATCCATCAGTATAAATATCGTATATTACCCATTGTTCATCTACATGAGTTTGACCTCCCCAGGAATGTGTATTGGTCTCTTTTACTGCTAAGGCATATCTATCATCACTGGTATCTCCAGCAGTTCCTTTATTATCTAACCCAACATAAAGTGCTTCTCTTTTAAAAGATCCTCCGCCATCCCATGTCTGACTCTCATCAAGTGTTACGGTGCTGCCGCTCCATTCCTCAGTTATGGCAATATAGTCACCCCCAGCAGTAACAATAAATAATCCTCCCGCATCGTTTACCGCCAGTTTTTCTCCAGTATTATCTGTAGTCTTTAAGGTTAAATTACTTATATCAATACCGATTGCACCATCATTATTTAAATCTTCATTAAATAATGTCTCTGAACCTGCAATATCATCGGAGTAACTGGAATAACTCCAATCTATTACACCAGTGGAACTTGTTTGAAGTGTTTGCCAACTTGTCTGTTCTCCATTACTCCATTGATCATTAATTATTTCTTTAATGGCAATAATATATCCACCAGCAGAAAGTTCTTCTACCGCATAAACTTCTCTACTACCTCCCATCCATGAGTCATTTAAATAAGCAGCTCCTCCATATGATTCTGTAATTAAAATTGGATCATTAGATGTGTCATTATCCTTTAATATGTAGGTCTTTTTCTCATAATCATTTTGAATATTATTTGTATAAACAGCATCTCCTTCTTCTCCCTGTCTAGCTTGAACTAATTCACTAATATCAGGAACTTCCTCTGTTTCATAGTCCATTTCCCACCAATTATAAGAATAATTTGCATCACCAGCACCTGCGCTTGAACTAGAAGATCCTTCGCTGCTGTGACTAACACTTGATCCTGAATCGTAACTAAAGCTTGATGAGTCTT
>QCER01000035.1 GCA_003280515.1 Prochlorococcus sp. AG-355-P18 | reverse complement strand
AATACGAGGTAGAAATCAAAGCTACTGATGCCCACGGTTTTGTAAAAACCTTACAACCCATAGAAGTAATGGAGGTATTTGAATATAACGCTTTAAATCTCACTAGCTCAATAAATTATGAAGAGCATGATTTACTGACTGACTGGTCAAAACCTTTTGTTACATATGCTGACCTAATTGATGCAGGTGTCTATGACGAAAATGTCTACTATTACTTACACGATGAAGTTACTAATTTAAGCGCTTCAAATGATTATGGATTTTCCTTATCAGATTACTCTGATAAAATGATCTATAGCTGGACACATTGGGACGATGATGAAAAATATATCGAAAATATTTTTAGTGATTTAGATAAAATCATAGATCTAGATTTTTCAAGGACCTACACGAGGGAGGATGCCTCAATACAAATATATAAAATTTCAAACACTTCTGATTTAGATGATGCTATGGGACATGCATCTCTAATTCCTTCAAATGATCCTAATCTTGCTGATGTTGAAATAATATGGAAATATTTTGGAGATGAGATTGACGAGAACGAAATTGTATATGACCATAGTAATGGCATAGGAATAAGAGAACAAAATAGTTTTACGATCATTCATGAAATAGGCCATGCACTTGGATTGGGTCATCCGGATGGAGATGGATATTCAAGCTTTACTGATGCGAATGAGACAGTTATGAGTTATAACTACAAGCAGTCTGATAAGCCATGGGCCTTTAGTTATGCTGATCTAGAAACATTAAAATTAATATGGGGAGAGGAAGACGATACTGATACCATGAGTCGCTTAAGAACTTCTTATTCTGATTACGATGCGTTAGCAGTTTACAAAAATGATAGAAAAAACCAAAATTCAATTTATGAGACAGCTGATTTTTCTGGCCTAAGACAAAACAGAGAACAACCACAGGATGGTTTTATTGATAATGTCACAGGTGATTTTATTCAAAATGGGTCAAAAGAATACGAGTCAATTCTTAAAGAAAATTCACAGTTTAAATTTTTAGAAAAGGCAATATTAGAAAAAGATTTCATCTTAAAAAATAATAACTATGATTATCAAGAGAATATGGATTTGAAATCAATTTCAAATCAAGAAGATGCAATTTACAAAAAGCTTTTTGAAGTATCTGGTTTCCAAGAAAATATGCATGACTCTGAACCCTATCTATCTTCTGTAGAAAATTTTGGTTTTCAAGAATTATTAACACCTGAAATTTATTTTTAGATATAAGATTTTTAAATAAAATTTCCTGTGAGATTTAAAAAAAATTTAATTTTTAAGTTTTAATTCTTTTAGTCATCAGTTTATTCAATAGTTATACTGAGAATCTTAAATTTAATTTAGATAAATTTTTATATCCACTAGAAATCAAGCAAATCAAGGATTTAAGACTATTAGTTACCATTTTAATTGCCAAAACATCTATCAAAATTTTTTCTAGGATTTGTCACTTCACTCGAATATTTTTTTGGTATTCACTTAAATTAAACTAGTTAATTTAAGATCAAATCCAAATATCAGATCATCAAAATCGTTATCGCCACCACCATGTAAATCTTCTAAACCGATAACTCCATTGCCGAATTCTCTAAAGTGAGAAATCCCATCAGCATTTGCATCCGTGAAAGAAAAATAAGTATGGCCTGTATCATGAACTGATGCATAAGGAGCAATCATCTCTGCATCAGAAAATGATGTAATTGAACTTGAAATAGTGTTTCCATTACTTGTAGACAGGCTACCAAGAGAGGAAAATAAATTACTTGAATGTAATGCCGCCTCTTTATAACCACTTTCATTGGGTGTAATTAAATCTCCAGTAGTTGGGTCTTTAACGGCTCCACTACTATTTTGTATTTTATAAAAACCTACGGTACTGTTGTATGTCGCTTCTCTCGCGACGGAAACAGTTCCCTCAAGACTTAATCCAGCAAATCCTGAGAAGTCAAGAATTGGATTAAATCCAAGATCACTAGCAATTAAATCATTTACTCCAGAGAATCCTTCTTGCAAAGATATGGAAATTGTGTTTCCTTCATTAGACGCATTAGCTGAATTTGTTGTGGTGTCACTGAGGTTGAGGATTTTAAAACTTGAACCAAAAGCATCCAAAGTAGAATTATTTGCGAGAAGAGTTTCAAGAGTAGTATCTACAACTTCAAAGAAAACTAACTTTTGAGTATTTATTAGACTTATATCTGCAGTAAGATCCATTGACGCGAGATTAGGCGTATCAGAATTTTCTAAATTTGAAAGTAATATTGAACCTCTATTTTTAATCAAATCATAAGTTAAAGTATCACTTTCATTTGCGTTAAGAGCTACATAACCAATCTGATTAACAGAACTAGCATTACTACTAATACTTACCTTTAAATTAAAAGCAGCAGGAGAGGTAGTATCAGAAGAATCAGCAACAGTTAAGGCTGTAGAGCTTGAGGTAAATACAGGCGTCAGATCAACCACACCAGCAGTAGATGGATCAACAATTGTTCCGTTTTTAACTCCATCTTTATCTCCATATCCACCATCTACTAATTCTAAATTAACAGTATCAGCAGTTCCATCTCCACTTAAATCATAAAATCTTGCACCAGCTTTTTTAGTAGGGTCATAAGTAAGAGTAGTTGCTGTAGGAGCAGATCCATCTCCTGTATCTGTATAAGAGAAATAAGCGATATTTTTACCTGTTGTTGTCAGCCCATCTAAGAGTGGATTAAGGTCTGTTGTGGTTTTACCTGTGTTATTTAGTGCAGAATTTCCTAATAACAATTCAAAATTTATACCAGTTTGTCCTATTGAAAGTCCAGAAGATTTATTTGAGATTGTAGGGGCATTAGATAATCTAATTAGAGTTAAAGCTCCATTGATTGTCCCGAAAGAAGGACTAAATAAAGGAGTTATTATTGTATTATCAGTTTTCTTGTAAGACAGTTTGTAGAAACTATCACTAGAGTTGGTTTTTTCTCCAATGTCAGTAATAGTAACTGTATGGGTTTGATCAGATGTATTATTCTGAGCATCTGTAGCTCTAACAACTACAACATATTGATTGTCAGAGTCGCTATCCGTAGGATTTTCATAATCGGGTGCGTTTGAGAAGGAGAGAGTACCTGAAGAAGAATCAATTGAGAATTTAGATGCATCTGCCCCTCCATTTAATGACCAGGTAACAGTTTCGTTAGAAGTGAAACCATGCACACCTGTAATATTTTCTTGTATGGATTTTACACTTGTCGCACTCCCTGCAACACCAGAAGGACCTGTTATTTGAGCTGGAGTTTCATCAACATCAAGAATAGTGATTGTGCTTGTCTGATCAACAGTACTACTTGAAGAATTAGTTGATCTAACTACTACTACATAATCATTATCGGTATTGGCATCAGTAGGATTTTCATAATCGGCTGCACTATTTAAAGTTAGAGCTCCAGTGGATGAATTAATAGTAAATTTAGAAGCATCAGCTCCTCCATTTAATGACCAAGTAACTGTTTCATCTGCAGTAAATGTATGAACAGCAGTTGTATTTTCATTTATTGATTTAGAAAAGGTAGTACTTCCTGATTCTCCAGCTTCGATGATATTAGAAACGGTAACAGTAACTGTTTGATTAGAAATATTTCCCTGACTATCAGTTGCTTTAACGATGACGACATAATCATTTCCACTATTTGCATCAGAGGGGCTTTCAAAATCTGGCGCGCTACTAAAACTTAATGCACCAGTAGAAGAATTAATTGAGAATTTAGAAGCATCAGCACCGCCATTTAATGACCAGGTAACAGTTTCATTAGCAGTAAATGTATGAACAGTTGTTTGATTTTCACTAACTGTTGTTGTACTTGTAGCAGCTCCTGCACTTCCTGTATTTCCTTGTATTAATGGATTTGTATCATCTACATCAGTTACAGTTACTGTTACTGTCTGATCAGAAGTATTACTTCCATTATCAGTAGCTCTAACAACAACAACATATTCATTATTTAAACCATTATCGGTTGGACTTTCATAATCAGGAGCAGCCAGAAAACTTAAAGCACCAGTAGATGAATCAATCGAGAATTTAGATACATCTGCTCCTCCATTAAATGACCAACTGACAGTTTCATTAGCAGTAAAAGTATGTATTGCTGTGGTATTTTCCGCAATAGATTTTGCACTGGTAGCATCTCCTGCACTTCCAGAAGGTCCAGTTATATTTGCTGCTGTTGTATCACTGGAATCTCCAGAATCAGCAATCATTGCAGGGTCACGTACAACACCTAATGTCGGATCCGAATCATATCTTCCATTATCTTTTACAAAAACAGTTAATACATTTGCCGTATCATCCCATTTGGCACCCTCGCCAGTGTGTGGATCGTATTCGAAGTCAAAATATCTACCAGAAGGATCTTTTTTTAAGTATTTGGGAGTTGTAGTGCTTTCTGGTAGAACCCAAGAAAGACTAACGATATTTCCATAGTGTTTTTCGTCTGGAATATTGACAACAAAGTCCAAAAGTCCAGTTAAAGGTTTAATATCGGAAGAGGAAACCCCAGTATCTGCAGCAACTTTTCCTAATACAGCAGCGCTTGCTTCTTGAACAATGGAAACATCCATTGTGTAATCTGTTTTAGCACTGCCTTCAACACCTTTAACAAACATCTCGATTTTGGAATCAGATGAAGATGAGTCAGAATTAGATATTGAATAAATATCAGATTGGGCTGTATTAGAGAATTGCTCTAGCACTTTTGCATCCGTATTAGATGTTGTTACAGCATCTGCAAAAGTGTCAGAAGCTTCAGATGTAGAGCCGTTACTAATATTTCCATCGCCTGTTATGTCTTGTCCAAATTCTGATTCATTAAGTTCTGCGGCTGTCCTATAAGTAACATCACCCC
>QCER01000034.1 GCA_003280515.1 Prochlorococcus sp. AG-355-P18 | reverse complement strand
TATCACTATAGTCTTTATCATCAATATTCAAAAAATAAAGAAAAATCGTATCAGGATTTTTTAGATTTTGTTAAAACTTCTCAGACTAATAAAAATTATGAAATTCTACTTGTTTCGGGATCAAATAAGAAAAAAAACTTTGACTCAGTAGATGTATTAGCGTATTTAAAAAAAGAAAAAAATTTAAAAGTTAAATTAGGAATAGCTTACAATCCTTATTTGAAAAAATATTATAATGTTTCTTCAGAAAGAGAAAGGTTCGAAAGAAAAATTTCGACTGGATTAATAAATTCAATTTGGTTTCAATATGGCACAGATATTAAAGTTCTTAATAATGAATTGACTTATCTCAAGAAAGTAGCAAAAGATGAAAAATTAAATCTATTTGGAAGTTTATTTATTCCTTCTAAACAATTTATAGCACGCTTTAAATTTCGTCCTTGGAAAGAGGTATTTATATCAGAAAAATGTTTATTTGCCTTAGATAATTTTTTTGATTTTACAAGTGATTTAGTTAGTTTTTATAAAAATAATAATATTACTCCTGTAATTGAATCTGATTTTTCAACATCAGAGAAACTTCATTCTGTTTATAGTTTTTTAGAAAATGAAAGATAATTTCTGTCAATATTAAATATATGAAAAAAGATGTTACATATGATTTATTAATAATTGGTGGAGGAATATCTGCGTGCGTTTTTGCTTCGAAGTATCTGAAAAATAATATTACAAAAAAAATTGGATTAATTGAAATTGGTCGTGGTCTTGGAGGGCGATCAAGTACAAGAATAAGCAAAAAATATAAAGGATGGCAACTAAACCATGGTTCTCCAAATTTTAATATAACTAACAGTAATAATAATCATCTATTAGAAAGATATATTGATGAATTATTGGAAAATAATTATATAAAAATTGACGACTCTGACATCTTTTTTCTAAATGAAGATTCTAATTTAGAAACTATAAAAAAATCTGAATTTTCTTGCGGGGTTAATTATCTATCTTTAGATTCCATGAGTGAATTTTCGAAAAAGATAATTGAGTCAAATAATTTAAAAGAGAAAATTGATTATTTCTTTGAAACTTTAATAGTTGATATGAAATTCAATGATAAGGAATGGTTACTAACATCAAAAAATGGCGACAAATTCAAGTCTAAATATCTAATTTGTTCCAGTAATTTGTTGTTACATAAGAGGTCTTTAAAAATATTAAACATAAATCAAATTCCATTAAGAAAAGCTATTCCTATTAATAATGATAAAAAAATAGATTTACTATTAAATTGCTTAGAAAAACAAACATTTATTCCCAGGTTAACCTTTTTAATTTATACAAATGAAAATTATAGTTTTAAAGATTTTTATTCTAAAAAACAAAGATATTTTTATTTAAAAAATAATTTAGAAAAAAAATATAGATTTGAAAGAATTATTTTTCAGCTGCAAGATAATAATAAATTAGGAATTGTAATACATTCAAAAAACGCAGAGTTAATTAATTCTTATATAAGTGCAAAAGATGAAGAAGTTTTTAAAAAAAAAATAATTATAAATTTCAATAAACTGTTTGAAGATAATTCTGTAGTACATAAATTAACTTTTGATGAAAAAATATCTATTATGAAATGGAGAGCTTCACAGCCATCTGGCCTTGAAGTACCATTATCTTTACAATTTAGTAGAAAATATAGAATTGGATTTTGCGGAGACTGGTTCGAAGGAGATGGATTTGGTAGAATCGAAGGCTCTATTTTAAGTGCTTTAATATTAGAGAAAAAAATTAAAGATTTAATTAAATAATTTTTTCAGAATGAGATCAATATCTGTGTTTTTTTCAAAAATGAATTTATTTGTATCATTTTTTTTGCTATTTGGTTTGAATTTTTCGTAATAAATGCTCCATGATTTTAAGAAATCATTCTCAGCTTGTTTTTTATCCTTCCCCCTCTCTTTTATGTCTCTTTGGACAACTCTTTTCATGCACTCATTTTTTTTAGTTTTTATTTCTATAAAAATATAATCTTTATTATTTAAAGTGTTTGAGAATTCTTTAGCGAATATACCCTCAACAATTAAGAAACTAATATTATTTGTTTCGTTTATGATATTTTGAATTGTTTTCTTTTCGAAATTATAATAACGATCACAGATTGAAATTCCATTTTTATAAATAAAATCAAAATCTTTCTTGAATAGTTTGTAATTAAAACTAATACTTCTATCAAAAAAACCTTCTACAAATTTTGGGAGTAATTTACTTACTAACCCTGTCTTATAGTAATTGTCAGTACTTAACACAATACCATTTTTATTTTTTTTTATTATTTGATTTGATAGAGTTGTTTTCCCGCTTCCAGAAGGTCCACTTATAAAAATAAGCTTCATTTTTTTGATCTGTTCTTTAGTAAGATTTTAACTTTACTATTAATAAATACCTTTAAATTTTGAATATATGTACTATCTTTTTTTTAGTTTTTAAAATAATTTAGAATACCTCGCAATCGCTTGTAAGCTTGCATAAATATTAAATGTGTGTCTTTATATAATTGTAAATAAATTATTTCTATTCAATTAGTCATTGTCTTGCTTTTTATTCCTCTGGAATTTGATAATATTAAATTGAAGAGCTAATTTTATTACTTATATATTGCAATGATTTCTAAATTTTTCAGCAAACTAAAATCAATTTTATTAAAAAGTGATGTAACTCCTGAAACTCCTTTAAAGAAAGTAAAAAAAGCAGTAAAGTCTGCAAAAACAAAAACCAAAACGGTAAATTCTAAAAAAAATATTGAAACTTTGACTACACTTCCAGGAGTTGGAGCTAAAAGCGCAAAAGCATTGTATGAAGCTGGATTTAAAACAACAAAGGCAGTTATCGCTGCTGATGAAAAAGACCTTCTTGCTGTGTCAGGGGTTGGAATAAATCTTGTTAAGAAGCTAAAAAGCTTGAATAGTTAAATTTTTTTTAAAACTCTATAGAAATTAATAATATTAAAAATTTTAAAAAAACATCATAAGTTTTAGGAGATTATCTCCTTCTTGCTTTTCTTCTCTGTTGCAATTTTCTTTTGTATTTTTCAATAGGGGTTTCATGATGCCTAAGCCTTTTTAAATCTGCAAAGATACCAGATTTAGATACTTGTCTCTTAAATCTTCTAAGGGCAGATTCAATACCCTCGTTCTCTCCTACTGTAACTTGTGTCAAAATTTTCGAAATAAAATATATTCTAGCACTTCAAAAGATTTAATCAAACTTAAAACTTCTAATTGTATATTGACGGTTTATTTGGCTAATTTTCAGCCCACTCCACAAATCTTTTTTTATTACTTTTTATATCTTGTAATGATTCAAAATAATATTTTTCCCAATTATCTTTAGGTAGTCCAAGAAATAACATTAGGTTTAGTGGATACTGATTACTATCAGCACAATTTCTAAAATCATCCCTGAATAAAAAGATTTCCTTTTTTAAAGCAATTGCGATACCTAACTCAATCATTACCCCTTCATCTGGTGGATTTCCATTAACAATCGCAAAAATACAATCACATTCTTTTAAATCAAGAAAATTACTGCTTGCAACCTCATATGCCCACTCACTTTCTTGTTGTGTTAATCGTTTTGCTCTCTCAAAAGGTTCAAATACTTCTACATTTAAATCATTGAAGATTTGAATAAATTCATTTAAGAGGGTTTTAGTTTGTTTTGAAAATCCATATGGATTAGCCAAATATAATTTTTTTCTCAACTTAAACCTCTTTTTTTGATATACTCTTCTCGGTCACTTTTTGAATTTACAGTATTTTCCCAAGGGAAAACAATCCATTGACTTTTTTTTGTTACGTGTACTGTATTCCACCATGTAGGTTTGATTTTGCTAAATAATACAAAAAACATTGCTCCTTCTGTATTCTTGAAGTTCGTCAATGTAATGCCTGTTTCATAAACATCATCTACTATTAGTGAATTCTGTATTGGTACAGAAAGTAATTCAATTTTTAATTTATGGCTTAGTGCTACAGCAAGACATAATCCACCACGAGGAACTCCATATATTCCAGAAAACTCCTTAAACCTACATTTATTAGCTATTTGTTGTACGCTATTATCAAATTCGCTCCAAGTAAAATATCTTATCATCTTAATTTTCGTTTTTTTCTGTTGTAGTAGCGTAATTTGAAGCAATTACACTTAAAAGTGCTACTACTTGCTCATTTGGACAATTAGTATTTTTTTTTAAGTTTTCACATTCATTTATTATCTTGGCGTATGTATCCTCAACTATCCCATTCATTTGATCGATACTAAAAGAATATGGTTTATTCATTTTTAAATTATTAGTTATTTTATTTTTACTTAAATATCCAACGAAGTAAATATTTTTAATATTTAAAGATAAAATTATTCCCACATGGGGTCATTTAATTTTTCATTTTTAAGTGAAGAAGGAACATAAGTATGTAAAGTTTCAATTTTTATAGCCCATTTTTTTGAGTTTCCCTTTAAACTTTCGCTTTTAATTAGGTTTGTTAGGGGAATCCTTTTTCTAACTTTAAGAAGTCCTAAACAAGCTTCCCAGGCTTCATGATTTTTATAAATATCTAACCAAAAATCAAAAATATTTTCCAAGATTTCTAAAGGGATATCAAATGGAATCCCCATTGAAGGTCTTGCAATTAAATAATTTTTTTTTCTTAGTTCATTTAATAAATTATTTACGTTTAAATTAATAGCTAAAAGAATATCTTTTGCTGATTCATTACCCATTAATTCTTTTCTATGGCAATCTAAAAGATTTTTATCATCAAGGATATTTTCATCGCAATTTTTTATTCCGACAATCCAAAATCCTTCCTCATTATTCACTCCACTAGCAAGAAATAGATATTGAGGTGAATTCTCCAAGATTCCAAATTATTTTTTCCATTTTTAACATTTTTTGCTTGATATGAAAATAATTCAGCAGTGCAATTAACAATATGAAGTCCTCGTAAAAAAAATTTTGTTGTTATAGTTAAGATTTAGAAAATGTTTGATTTAAGAGAATTAAAACTAATGTTTTTAGATCCTACTGATTTAATAATTAATAATATAAATAAATATCTTTACAGTAATAAAGCAATTAAATTTATTTTTTCTTAGGAAATAATTTTCCTATTTTCTCCTTTTGCAAGTACTCCTTTTTAGTTCTTATTTTTTTGTCTTCCAAAGATTCTTTATTAGTACTTACAGCATAAATAATATAAAAAATCATGCCAGTAAACATTAATCCTACAATGATTATGAATATTCCTATAGGTTCGCTTGGACTAAATATTTTAAGATCTAAAGCTGTATTCAAGGAAATTACCATCAATAAACTAAATTCTTAAATAAATTTTATGGGAATCTAATTGATTTCCTCGTATCCAAAAAATGTTGCATTGTCTGAATTTTTATAACCATTAGCGGCTTCCTGTGGATTTTGACTATCAATTTTTCTTGCTTTAGCATGAATCATATTGAATGGAAAAATTACAGCTCCTACAAAAAAATGAAGAATTAAGAAATCTGAAGGTAATCCATTTGTCCAATCAGGAAAAAATAGCAATGTCATTAATGAATCGTACATATTTGTAGTCAAATAAACCTCTGACTATTATTACTGAACTTATCGCAATACTTCTAATTATTAATAAATTGAAAT
>QCER01000033.1 GCA_003280515.1 Prochlorococcus sp. AG-355-P18 | reverse complement strand
CTGCTTTAATCTAGATAATCTAAAAGGAAAGAGTAGAGATAATTATTATTATGCATCCAAGCAAAGTAATAACTGATCCAAGAATTAATGACACTTATTATGATCCAGATTTAGATAAGCTTTATCAATACGTTAAACTTGGAGATTATCCTCCAGAATGGATTGATACAACTCCATATAAAGAGGATGATTTTTTTTCTTCATTCGGATACTAAAGCAATTGTATATCAATACTTTTTCAAACCTTAAAAGGTTATTCAAAATTGGGATAAATCATCAAAAGAAAGTATTGCAGTAGCAGTTTGCAATGGTGCTGTGTACGAACCTGTACTTAAAACAAAATAATTCGTTGATACTCGATCTATGAAATGAGATTTATCAATATTTCCTTACTATAACTAGGCTATAGAAGAGTGGTGCAAATGGGTTTGAGTCTCAATCTAGCACAAAGTACATACTCCTATTTACTAAATACATAAGCTAAGTGCCCCCTTTTGTGCCCCCCTTAGCGACCTAGTGCCTCATGTTAACTAGGTAGAAGAAATGATGTTTTTAACTTTGGACCTTACACTTAAATTTAAGAAAAAAAGTGATGAAATCTTTGATCATCAACGTCAGCCATTAAATCATATTCCTCTAATTTTTTTGTAATCCTTTTATATTCAATATCAATTACAGAAAGAGCTATATATTTTTCTAAAAAATTTATATTGGTTTTTAGTTTCATTAATATCCTTTATTTATTAATAGCTATTAATTCTCTTTTTAACTTTTATTGAATAATTGCTCTATATAAAATAGATAAATATCAAATACGTTTAATAAGCCCAGCTTATAGAGGGTATGAGAGTAAGTAATTATACTCACACTTATATTTTTCAATCATTAGATTTGTTTCAAGATTGCATTAGGAAGCGTCTTAGCTAAACAACCAACCAAACAAATGAACGAAACAAAAACAGTTGAGAAGGAAAAAATCGTAGCTGAGAAGCTTAACGGTAGATTTGCGATGATTGGCTTTATTGCACTTATTGGCGCATATCTAACAACAGGACAAATTATTCCAGGGTTTGTATAAATGGATTTTATATCTAAAAGACAAGGATATGTACCCCTTAAGGTGGTTCCTTACATATTCTTTGTTGCTGTTGTTTTAAGCATCACAACAACAAATACATTCGCATAGTTTTTAAAAATTTAGATCGTCATGAAAGTCAGCTAGTAGGGGATACAGGCTGACTTTTTTAATGGTTGTTGAGGTATTGATTTTGGAGAATTAAATTAAAACCAATAATTAGAAAATAGATAATATTAAATTAAACTTTTACTTTTTGAACCGCTATACAACTTATTCCAAACTAGTATCAAATTCAGATCTAAATTTAATAAGTTTAGAAATTTCTAATTCAAGTTCCTCTTCGGAATTAAAACCTAGTTCTTCGAAGGATTCTAGACCTAGTGAAGTTTCACTTTTTAAAATTATTTTCATATCCTATAAGTTACTAATTAAATACTAGTTTTAAATAATTTAATTAAGTTACTAAGTTGTTGATTCAAGACCCTTTGACCAATTTATTAATTGACAATCTATTTACAATGTATGAATGAACCACTTCTTTTATTTATGGAAGAAAAAGGATTTAACTTAACTCAAGGAATTGCTTTGCTACTTTTGAAACCATTAAAGTTGCCTGCTAATTACGTTCTAAATCTAATAATTTACATAACTAACCCGAGAAATAATATTGGTTATTAATTATGCTCCCCAAAGTAAAAAAAAATTGAATGAAAGTTCTCGAAAATATAGCATCCGATTTAGAACAAAGAATCGCTGATGCCTCAATTGGGAATACTAATAGACCAACCATTTTGTTTTGTGGCTGTGATTCTCGACTAAAAAAAGATATGCATAAACGCGCCAAACGCATTGGTTTTACTCCTTCTTACTCAATCAAACACCCTACTATTAAAGTTGAATTGCAGAATTTTGGGAATAGAAAAATAGAAACAGATAGGTTTAAGACAATAACTATGGACTATGATAACTTTGAATTTATTTGCAGGTATTTAGAGAGTTAAGCATCTTTCAAATAGCTATTTTTGTTCTTGTGTTATTCTTAATGAATCTCAGGTAGAGATAAGACTAAGCAATATTGACCAGCTAAAGAATTTTTGAAAAAGAATCCCACCTGCAAGAGTCAAATACTTTCTGATAAACAAGTTGTGTTGATCTATTCAATAGAGCTAATGCAAAAAATGAAATTCACTTATTAAGCCTGTGTCTTTGACAATAAACAAACAAACAAATGAAAAAACTAAACAAAAAATATGCTGACTTAATGCGCCAAGCGCAACAAGCAACAGGAAGAAAAGAAGCAGTTGGATTAATCCATAAAGCAGCAAAGTTAAAAAATAAATTTGATCAATACGAAATGATGTAGTCTATTTGAAATACATAGATAAATAAATGAATAAAAAAGGAGCTAAAGGTTATTGGATATCGACTGCAAAAATAATTAATCAAGATTTATTTGATAAATATGTAAATAAAGTTGGACCATGGCTGAAAGAGGTTGGAGGCCAAGTCTTTGCAAAAGATACAGAGCCTCAAGGAAAAGAGAGGACAGAAGGTGCTGATTTAGCCGTTATTTGTGAATTCCCTTCCATGAAAGATGCGGTCGAAGCTTATGAATCTGAAGAATATAGAGAGCTTTCAAAGCTAAGAAAAGAAGCTACTGAAAATTCTACATTCACAATTATGGAAGGTTTAGATGAGGCTGCAAAGCTGAGAAGAGCAATGGGTATGTAAGGAATCTAAGTTTTCCTACTCGTTATCTACCGAATAAAGAGTTAGAGTAAGAACAATGGAAGCATTTGATTGGAGATAACTTCACTAGTCCAAAGCAACTATTTATACCTTCATAAAAAAATTAAAGAAATGACTATTTTTATTGGAAATTTATCTTGGGAAACTGAGGTCGAAGATCTTGAGCAACTTTTCAGTAATTATGGAGTAGTTAAAAAATGTTATTTACCTTTTGACAGAGAAACAGGAAGAAAAAGAGGTTTCGCTTTCGTGGATTTAAAAGATCATAATTCTGAAAAAAAAGCTATAGATGATCTTCAAGATGTTGAATGGATGGGAAGAGAGATAAGGGTCAACGAGGCTGAGAAAAGAGACAGACCCAACAATAAAAAATACAATAAATTTAATAGAAATAATTAGTTACTATTACTTTGCCATTCTGATGATTATTACTTTAAATCAAAAAGAAAATTAGAGCTTGCTTATTCGTAACTTATATCCAAAATTCATCAATTGATTATAAGTTGATTTTATTTGTAAAGAGTTAAGAGAAAGACGTTTCTCCTTATTCTTTTGTAAATAAAAAAATCCTTTGTTATCTGTATTTTTCTCAATAGACACAGATTCTTTCCCTTTCTCTAGAATCCAAGGTTCTAATTGGAAATTATCATCTCCTATTTGATAATCCCATGGATAAATATCATTAGTTTGATCCTTTAGGGACATATTGAATACCTTACCTTTAGTAAAAATATCCTAATACTTTATCATAGGTTTTTTTGTGTATCTAGAGAGACTGTTATATGTATATGGTGCTTTTTGAATCCTTCACATATTTGTTTTTACAAGCAAAAAAAAAGACCCTTGCGAGCCTGGATGATGGGGATTCCTATCATGACAAATTAAAAAGGAACAAACAACCCCATCGATAGGTAATTTTTAATGCTTACAAACACCATATATAGTGCTAGCATATTTTGAAGAGCTGGGTGATGGGGATTATCAAGCTTTTTTATTTAGGGCGAATCTTACGCCCTTTTTTTGTTTATGAAATTTACTTCTAAAACCTTAAGTTTGATACTTAATTTGGCTTTTTGTATTTTGGTATTCGTTATTTAGTTACTGCTGTTGTTGGTGCTCTCGACGTTTCATGATTTTGTATTCCTTATGCAGAGTACCTAAGTGCCAAGCCTCTCTGAATCCTTTTGCACCTTGCATTAGAAGTCTTACATCTGAAGTTGAATGTGACTTCATCTCCAAAAACTCTTTTTGCCAAGAAGCGTCATCTAATTTAGTAATCAAATTTTCTACCATTCTTTTTTATATGATCTCAGAGCTCACCTTGTTTGTCCACATAAGAGAAAGTTAAATCTTTTATTATCTTTCCAATTTTTCGTAAAACTTTTCTATTCGTTCCATAATTATTTTCATTGGTATTCTTAACTAGAGAGTGAATCTTTTTTATGGGATATTTTCAGGAGCTTTGGAATAATCAACCAAATGAAGTTATCGGTGTAGGTATGTCAATATTCATATTGTTGGGAATTTATATAGCATTACTCAATACATATAAGTAGTAATGGAAAAATTTACTCTTATCAATAAGGACAGGAGCAGAATAAAAATATTTGAACCATTTGAAGATTTAAGTAAACCTAGTCCAACTATTGATGCAATGATGATCTCCTACGGATGTGTATATAAAAGGAGTAGTAAACCAGTTATGAAGGGTTCAAGAGTAGAGACTATTGAAGGAGCTAGAGAAGAATATAAAAAACTACTAGAGAAGGGATGGAGGAAAACAAGTATCTACAATAGTTATTTCTAGTTCAAAGTAGGCACAAGTATGTACAAAGTACATAACCCTAGCGCTCCTTTTAGCGCTCCTTTCTCAACTTAAGAAAGTAAGCAATAAAAAAGCGAGTTGGTAGACTCGCTAGTATAACTTGGATTTGAAGAGTCGGGGCGACAGGATTCGAACCTGCGACCTAGTGCTCCCAAAGCACTCCCTCGTAATTATGAGATTAATCAATATTTCCTTACTATAACTAGGGTTTAACAAAGAGAGTGGAACGAGTTTGAGTCTCAATCTAGCACAAAGTACATACTCCTATATACTAAATACGTAACCTTAGCTACCCCCCCTAGCTACCCCTTCCACGACATAGTGCCCTTGGTTATCTAGGTCGTAGATTTGATAGATCTTTAAGACAGTCGATCTAACATTTGGGGAGATTTTTTTTAGACAGATTGTATTAAAAAAACTCAAAATTAATTACTCAGTCACAGTAAATTAAACAACTTTGATTTGTTGGATGTTTCCTACATTCTCTCTCCCAAAAGTTTTGAAACTTAGGGATTTTTGCATCGAAGATTTCCTTAAGTGATTTATATTCTAATTTAATTCCCTTATATTTTAAGACAATAAGTTTTGCTTGAGTCATCTCCTCACTGTAGAAGATAATTGTTTCATCTAATCCCATATCACCACTCATAAAACCTTCCATATCTCTACCCAGTATTGTCCTACAATTAACCAAAAATTTATAGAGTATATTTACCCGAGTATTAGTGCTTTGTGGTTGTCACGACTATCTTTTCTCGTTCAGTAGGAGTAGAAATAATTCAGGAGTCAAAAGCACTTCATCGACTTTGTGGACAAGGAAGTGCATACGACTCGAAGAGGGCAAATAAATGCCCTCTTATTTTTTAGGTATTACCACTCTTGATTTTTTCATGTGAGAGATACTAAATAATTATTAGCCCGAAGGAGGTTATTCAATGACCAACCTAGGATTAGAACTTCTTATATTTACAGTTTTATTAATTTATTTTGGCATTTTTATGACACAAAATTTTTACCAACAAGGTATGAGAGCTAATCTACGCAAAAACACTTTTTGCGTTAAATCACAAAGTAATCCCTATTGCATAAATGAGTACTAGTGGATTAATAGTTTCAACAAAGGAGGTTAATTATGACTTGCGGAAACCCTATGAAACACAAGTTCCAAAATGTTTTTAATTCTTTTATTGATGCGATTTCATTTGAAAGAAAATTAAGTGATGACCAAATGGAATGCATGCAGTTTGGCATATGTGATTATTCTCCAAGACAAGTAGAGGAGGTTCCTTTTCTTCATTACTAAATCGTATAGAGAATGAA
>QCER01000032.1 GCA_003280515.1 Prochlorococcus sp. AG-355-P18 | reverse complement strand
TCCGAAAAGCAATTGCAAATAAACTTCAAATTCAAAACGATTTAAATTATGAATTTGAAAATGTAATGGTCACAAATGGTGCTAAGCAAGCAATATATAATCTTTTCCAAGTCTTGTTAAATATTGGAGACGAAGTTATTATTCCTTCTCCATATTGGTTAAGTTATCCCCAGATGGTCAGATTGGCGGGTGGGAAGCCAATTTTTACAAATTCTTCTGCAGAAGATGGATTCAAAATAAATATAGAAGATTTGAAGTCTAAAATCTCTTCAAAAACTAAATTTATAATTATCAATTCTCCCAATAACCCTACTGGAAGAGTTATGTCAAAGGAAGAATTATTACAAATTGCCGATTTAGCTAGAGAAAATCCAAATATCAATATTCTTTCTGATGAGATTTACGAACTAATCCTTAAAAAAGAATTTAAACACTACAGTTTATCTTCATTAGCAAATGACTTAAAAGATAGAATTTTTATAATAAATGGGTTTGCGAAAGGATGGGCTATGACTGGCTGGAGGATAGGTTATTTAGTAGGTCCCAAAGATGTAATCAAAGCATCCTCAGCATTACAAAGTCAAAGTACAAGTAATGTTTGCTCTTTTGTTCAAAAAGGTGCTTTAGAGGCTTTAAAAATTAATAATGAGTATTTTTCAATGATAAATAGCCATTATGATCAAAGACGAAGACTTCTCTATGAGGGCCTTAATAATATAAATGGGATTTATATTGAAGAACCTAACGGAGCATTTTACACATTTCCAAAATTACCCAACTCCTCAATTACTTCTGTTGATTTCTGCAATAAAGCTCTTCAAGATTACGGATTAGTTGTTGTACCTGGAAAAGCTTTTGGAGCTGATCAATGTATAAGAATATCTTGTGCAGCTTCAGAGATTAAAATAAAAGATGGACTAAAGAGGTTTGAAAAGGCAATCTCTGAATACTATTAAATTAACTAAGTTATGTTTAATTTAAAGAGTTTCCTAGTAAGTGCATCTCTATTATTTTCTGTTTTTTCATCACCTGTATTTTCAAATCCCAAAGTTTTAAAAGTTGGAGCAATACCTGATCAAAACCAAGATGTTTTGGACAAAAGATTTAATTTATTTTCAAAAGAATTATCCAAACAACTTGATGTAGAAGTTAAATACATTCCTGTTATTAATTATGTTGCAGCAGTAACTGGATTTAGAACTAAAGATTTAGATTTAGTTTGGTTTGGAGGTTTATCAGGAGTTCAAGCAAGATTACAAACACCTAATTCAATTGTCATAGCTCAAAGAGATATCGATAAGGAATTTAAAAGTGTTTTTATAGTAAATAAAAATTTAGAACTTAACTCAATTTCAAACATTAAAGGACTTAAAAAACTTAAGAATTTAAGATTTACTTTTGGCTCTGAAAACTCAACTTCTGGAAGATTAATGCCAGAATATTTTTTAAATCAAGCAGGGGTAGAAATTAAACATTTTAAAGGAAAAAAAGCAGGTTTTAGTGGGAGTCATGATGCCACTATAGCTTTAGTTAATAGTGGGGCATTTGATGCTGGAGCTTTAAATAAACTGGTTTGGGAAAACAATCTTAAAAATAATCCCAAAAGAACAAGTAATTCAGAATTATTCTGGATCACACCAGAATATGTTGACTATCATTGGGTAGCTCAAGGTGATCTTGAAAATAGATTCGGGGAAGGGTTTACAAAAGAACTTACATCAGTAATTCTAAATTTAGATACAAAGCAAAAATCACATAAACAGATATTAGATATGTTCAATGCAAAAAGATTTATAAAGGCAGAATCAAAACAATATAAAAATATAGAGGAAATCGGGAGGAAATTAAATAAAATTAGATGAATAATAATACTGTCTTAGAATTAGAAAATATTTCTTATAAATACAAAAATGATCTGATTCTTAATAAAGTAAATCTAAAAATAAATTCTGGGGAAAAAATTGCACTTTTAGGTAAAAGCGGTTCAGGAAAAACTACACTTATATCAATACTTAATGGCACTATCAAGCCAACTCAAGGTGAGGTTAAATTATTCAATAAAAGTTTCGAGGAATTAGATAGAAAGCAGAAAAGTAAAATAACAACTATATGGCAAGATTTAAGATTAATAGAAGATCTCTCTGCAGAACAAAATGTTAATTGTGGACTACTAGCGGAAAACAATTTTTATTTCGCTTTTAAAAATTTACTAAATATAAGTTCTTTTAAGAAGGCGCATAAATATATGAAATTATGTAGACTTCATACCTCTATTTACGATAAAAAAATCAGAAAACTATCTGGGGGGCAAAAACAAAGGGTGGCTATAGCTAGATCATTAATTCAAGAATCAAATATATTACTTGCAGATGAGCCTTTTAATAATCTAGATCCCAAATTGATAACAACAATTAAAAACCTTCTGCTAGAAAATGTAGATAAAAATAATACAAAAAGATCCCCAAAGACAGCATTAGTTGCATTACATAGATTAGATTTACTGAACGATTTCGATAAAGTTATTGGAATAAGGGATGGTAAAATTTTTTTCAATATCAAAAGAAATAACTTAAAGAAGATTCATTTAGAGGAAATATTTTAATTAGTTGAACAAATTAAAATTAAACTATACCTCATTATCTTTTCTTCCAATTTTGGTATGCATACCTCTAGGGTATCAATTAATAAACAATATTCATTTTGGAGGATTTAAATTATTCCAAGATTTCTTAATTTCTGCATTTAATCCCAAGATCGATAATGAAATTATTATTACCGTAATTAAGCGATTAAATGAAACTATTTTAATTGGTTTTTTTAGTTGGTTAGTAAGTATTATTTTTGGAGCAATTTTTGGAATAATTTCCTCAAATATTTTTTATAAAATCTTTAATATTCCAAATTTTTTCTACCGCATTATAAGGTTTTTTCTAACAATAATTAGATCTATACACGAAGTGGTTTGGGGAATACTATTAATGCAAATATATGGAATAAATTTTTCGATAGGAATAATAGCTATATGTATACCTTATATTGCTGTAAATTCAAAAGTTTTTGCTGAACAATTAGAAAATATTGACTACAAAAGTTTTGAATCTATAAATCAAATAAATGCACCTAAATTTTCTTCTTTACTAACTTTAATATGGAATCCAATAATAAATACATTTAAAAACTTTGGTTTATATCGATTAGAGTGTTCAATAAGAAGTACGGTGATTCTAGGACTTTTTGGGATTGGAGGAATAGGTACCAGTATTTTTTTATCTTTCCAAACTTTAAATTTTAGAGAGTTATGGACTTATTTATGGTCCTTAGCAATTTTGATAATTCTTTCAGGATTAATATTCAAAAAAATAAAATTTAACACTACAAATAAAATCATATCTATTTTTTTTATTTCAGTTTTTTTCATAACAATTTTATTTTCTTTTTCATATTTTCTTTATTTTATTTTTAACAATAATTTTGAAAATTTTAATTCCGTTAGTTCTCTATTTAAATCAAGCCCAGATTTAGGATTATTTGATTTCTTAAAACTTATATTAGAAACAATAATTTTAAGTCTTTTATCAACAGGAATCGCAATTAGTTTACCTCCATTAGTAATAGGAATTTTTAACAACAATACTTCTAAAATTTTTATAAAAATTTTTGCATTTTTATTACGTTTAATACCCACCCCTGTAATACTTCTAACTCTATTAACTTTTAATAATCCTTCTGTATCTTTAGCCGCTTTAACATTAGGTCTCCACAACGCTGGTATTACTAGCAAATTACTTTTTACAAATCTAGATAGCCAAGACAAGAGAAATTATATTGCAATGAAATCTCTAGGAATCTCAAAAAAGACTAGTTGGCTATTAGGTTTATTTTCTCAACAAGCAAAAAGTTACTTAGCATATTGCGCTTATAGATCTGACATTATTATTAGAGAAACTGCAATTGTTGGAGTTATTGGAAGTGTTGGTCTAGGTTGGCAATTACAAGAATCACTAAGTTCCTTCGCATGGCAAGAAGTTACATTAGTTTTGATAGCTTATAGCTCCATCGCAATAGTTGGCGAATTAATAAATGGTAAAATCAAAAATAGTTTAACTTGATTTGTAAGAATAATTTGTTAGATCAAGTAATTATTTTTTTCCGGTTATAGTGATTAGTTTACCAAAACAGCTTGTTGTAATTGGAGATAGCTCGGTTTATGGATGGGGAGATAATGAGGGTGGTGGATGGTGTGAGAGGCTTAGAAAAGATTGGTGCAATAACCACAATGGGCCAGTTATTTATCAACTTGGCGTTAGGGGGGATGGGATAGAAAAAGTTTCATCTAGATGGGAAAAAGAATGGTCATCTAGAGGAGAAACGAGAAGAAATAAACCTAAAGCAATCCTACTAAATGTAGGTCTTAACGACACAGCAGCAATTGGTCAGAAAAATGGAAGACATCAATTAGATATAGATGGATTTGAATATGGATTAGAGAGGCTAATTAATGAAATGAACTCTCAAACAAATGTATTTGTTATTGGTCTTACACCAGTTGACGAAAGCAAAATGCCGTTCGCAGGATGTCTATGGTACTCAAATGATTTTTGTAATTCTTATGAAAGGAGAATGGAGGAAGTATGCCTCAATCAGAATGTCCCATTTCTTCCTACTTTTAGAGAAATGTATTCTGATAAAAGGAGTAAAAATTGGATTACGCATGATGGAATTCATCTAAATTCCGAAGGTCATTTCTGGCTTTTCCAAAGACTTAAAAGCTGGGAGATTCTTACAAAATGGAAGGAATCCTAGGTCTTTTCAAATATTATTAATTTAAAAAATATGAATATAAAATAAGAGCAAAGATAGCAAAAACAGAAGCAATACTTGTCTGAATAGCATTTACCAATTCATTACTTAATTTATATTTGTTTTGAAATTTAGCACCAATAATACTTTCAGAAAGTGTTGCCAAGAATCCAGAAACAACAACAACTATAAAATGATATTTTGTAGAAATAATTGATAGACGAAGCATAATAAAAGCCATAAATATTGATCCCAAAACACTAGCTAATGTTCCTTCTATACTTATTCCCCCTTCAGTTCCCCTATCCACCTTTTTAAGTGAAGTAATTAAGTATGTGTCTTTACCAAATCTTTTTCCAATTTCGCTACCAAAAGTATCCGCCAACTTAGCAGCAAAACTTGCAGCAAAACCTACTTTAAACATCACTACATTGGAGGCATTAAATTTGGTCATAATGGCAAGAAATAATCCGGTAGCTGCTGAGCCCCATACATTCTCAGGACCTCTTCTCCCGCCTCTTTTTTCAGCAATTCCTTGTGCTTTTTTAAATTTAAAACCTATTTTGGTAACGAGGGATCCAAATAATAAATAAATTACAACTGACATCCATCCCTGCCAAGACAAACATCCCCACAAAATTGTGCCTAAGATGCCTGCACTTACCCAACCACTTTTCGTCATCAAAGGAATCCTGCAAAATATATAAATCAAAATAAAATTAATGCAAAAACCTATAAAAAATTGATTTCTAATTAAATCCATATTTATCTAATTCTTTAATTTCAAATCAATTCTCCACTGATTTAGAATTGATGATGCGTTAATACTAGCGGTTGAAGTTCTCAAGATAGTGTCGGAAAGCTTAACAAAGGTAATATTATTTTTTTTAAAAAAATCAATTTCTTTAGCGGACCAACCTCCTTCAGGACCAATTACATTCCAAAAAATACCTCCTTTTTTATTTCCAAATTCTTGTTGTTTTCTTAACCATTTATTTAAGTCATATAGTGTTTCTTCTCTAGTTATAGAAATTGAAACTCTTTCTTGATTATCTCTACTTTTTAGCCATTCAATAATATCCATGCCATTTAAAATAGATGGTTTCCATAATCTCTCACTTTGCTCAACAGCTTCATTGATAATTAAATTCCATCTCAAAAGTTTTCTAGAAAAATTTAAATTTTTGTTTACCTGTCTTTCTGAAAATAATGGCTGTATATAATCAATTCCTATTTCAGTACACATTTTTAAAATATCCTCAAAACCACTTTTTGGTATAACAACGGCTATTCCTAATAAGTGAATTTCTTGTTCTTGAAATAAGTAAGGTTTTTTTAATTGAATTATTTCTAAACAATCATTTTTAACTTTTATAGCTTTCCATAATGAACCCTCTCCGTTAGCTATAAATATTTTTTTACCATTTTTTATCCTCATTACTTTATTTAAATAATGAGCCTCTTCTTTAGAAAGTTCTAAATTATTGTTCTTAATATTTTCAATTCTTTCATGGGAAATAATTAATCTTGTTAAGTCTTCCATCCAAAACACTTAATCTTTGAAAACTAA
>QCER01000031.1 GCA_003280515.1 Prochlorococcus sp. AG-355-P18 | reverse complement strand
GATTCCTTTGATTCAATTTGATAGTAAAACTCATAAATTTGACTTTTATTTTTATTCCTTAAAAGCGAATAAAAATATTGATCATAGTGATAATCCTTTCTTATTTCGAAGATTTTCTCAGCTTGATTAGAATATTTATCAAGAGATAATTTCTTGAGACTCGCCAACTTATATATTTCTTTGTTTAAATTATGTATAAGAAATTCGTTGTCTTTTTTATTTTTTATTTGCTCGATATTATATTTTAAGCATAAATCATGTTTAGTTTGATCAAGTTCAAGTTCATTTGGAACAACATTTTTTACCTTATCTGCTTTTAAAAGTTCTATAAATATAGGTCTAAAAAATCCTTTCTTTTCCAAATTTTTCAAATCTAATAGGGATATTTTTGTTTCTAAAAATGGCAGTTTTATATCTTTAGACATTTTCAATTGGTTTTATTTTATCCAAAATGCTTTTTAGATCTTCAATCATTTTATTCTTGCCTAAAGCTATTAACTTAAGAGTATCTTCGTACATTTTTGTTTGAGCATCTGCAGTTCTTAGACCAATTACCAATTGTTTCGCCTCTTTCGGTAGATCATCAAGAAGATATTCTGAATTATTAAACTTAAGTTTTTGTTTATTTGTATCATCAATTTTTTCTTCCATGATTAATTTTTTAGTAAAAGATATAGTACAGATTAATAGAAAACTATAATTTTAAGGAAATCTTTATGACTTTTTGTTAAATTTAATCTTTGTTTAAAAAACAGTTAATTTAATTATTTTTTTAATTTATTTATAAATTCTTTAAAAATATTCTTTTTTTTACCTTCTAAAAATGATTTATCATCAAATAACAATTCAGGAATAATTATATATTTCGGATTTAAATTAATATCACTTAAGTATTCTTTTTTTTATAAAAATCATATTACCTGGTTAGCAAATAAGTTGATAGCCTTTATTCTCTACCACCTTTAAAGTTGCTGAAAAACTGTTCCAACCGTACTTATTAACAGGTTTACCTTTATGCCAATTAATGATGCCTGGTTAATAACCTACATTTATTTCGATAATTTCAATTTTTGGAGAAAAATCTTTTAATGATTCCCATATTTCTAAATCAAACGAATCGACATCGATTGAAAGAATATCAAATTCTTTAGAAATTCCTTGAGCTTCAAGAATGTTGTCCAAACTATTTTTAGATTCACTATTTTTATCAACCTACTTGCATTCAGATACTAATTTTTTAAACTTACTTCAAGTTTTTATTAAAGCTTTATATCTTTCAGGGCATCCTTCAATATAAAAACCATTCCATCCATTTTTAATTAGATTAAATGTATTACTCATATGAATTCCATACCAAGCACCAAATTCAACACACCAAGGCTTATAACTAATTTTATTTTTAAGTCTTAAAATAATTTCTTGAATAATTCCATCTTCATCATTTTGCGAGCAAACATTATATCTATACTTTTTCAAAATCTGAATTTGCCATTGAAAGATACTTAGTATTTAAATTTTTAATAAATTTTTGATTGATTAACTATATTTGCAAAGTTCCTCTCAGGAAAGGTGATTTATAAATATTTAGAAATAAAAATTCACCATGTAAAATCGTGCGAAGTCATTCAAAATAATTGATATAAATAGCTTAATCCTGATGGAGCCAAGCGGACTCGAACCGCTGACCCCCTGCATGCCATGCAGGTGCTCTACCAGCTGAGCTATGGCCCCACGACTTCAAATATACCAATTGACACCTTGATATTTATATTTTCAAGATATGAATTTACCTAAAATTAAACTTTTCGCCATACAGCTAATAATTTTCCTTGAAAAACAACTTCATCTAAATTTAACTCAATTGGCTCGTACGCTGGATTCGCTGCTTCAAGAAATATTTTTCCTCCTTTCTTAACAAAATACTTTAAAGTTGTCCCTAAACCTGGAACCAATGCACTAACAATAGTTCCGTTTCTAAGAGAGTATGAATCTTTAATTGGCTCCATCAAAACCATATCCCCATCTGCAATACATGCGTCTATCATAGAATCCCCATTAACTGTAAGAGCAAAAACATTTTTCCTTTTTAAAACATCAGAAATATCTAAATTCTCTTGAACATCAGAATAAGTTTCAATTAAACCTCCAGCTGCGACTGATCCCATAATTGGTACTCCTTCTATAATTTCATCAACTATTTGCATTGTTCTTGCTTTACCCTCTTGCCAAGAGATATAGCCCTTTTCTTGCAAATGTTTTAAGCGACTTTGAATTGGAGCAGGAGATTTTAATCCCATAGCTTGCATCATTTGTCTAATGGATGGACTATGTTGAAAGTTTCTCATATATTCTTTTATCCACCCATAGAGCTCATTCTGAGCTTGGGTAAGATCGTCCCCTGAAGAAGTTTCCATAAAACAAATGTACTCTAATACATTTGTACCCTTTTATTAATTAGTTTGCAAGTATTCCTATTGGAGAAGACAAGATAAAAGAGCTTGTTGAGCATGTAATCTATTTTCCGCTTGATCAAAAATTCTACTTTTTTGACTTTCAAATATTTCATCAGTTATTTCTTTTGATCTATACGCGGGAAGGCAATGAAGAATAATTGCATCTTTATCAGCTTTACTAACTAAATCACTATCAATAGAGAAACCATTAAAAACTTTTTCTTTCTCATCTTTTTGATTTTCTTCACCCATAGATGACCAAACATCTGTATAAAGAACATTTGCCCCTAAAACAGCAGAATGAGGATCATTAGTGATTTTCAACAAATTTTTATTCTTATATATTTCATATGCTTTTTTAATCAAAGCCGAGTTAGGTTCATAACCTTTAGGACATGCAATCCTAACTTCTACTCCTAATAACGCGCCACATAAAATAAGAGAATTTGCGACGTTATTACCATCTCCAATAAATGTCAAAACTACATCGTTAAAATCAAGAAATTCCTCTTTAATTGTCATAAAATCAGCTAATGCCTGACATGGATGTTCTAAATCAGTAAGTGCATTAATAACTGGCTTAGAGGACCATTTTGCATACTCTTCCAAATCAGTTTGTTTAAACGTTCTTATCGCAAGAACGTCGCAGTATCTACTTAGCACTCTTGCTGTATCTCTAATTGGCTCTCCCCTCCCAATTTGTGAAGTAGTAGGATTTAAGTCAACTGTGGTGCCGCCAAGTCTTGACATTGCCACTTGGAAACTAACTCTAGTGCGAGTTGATGACTTATCAAAAATTAACCCTAAAACTTTTTCTTTGAGTTTTATATTTAGATCTTTATTTTTAAAATTTTTGGCTAACTCTAAAATATGAAGAAGTTCTTCAAGTGTAGTATCCAAGCTTGATAAAAAATTCTTACTTGCAAGCTTAATCGGATTTAACATCTAACTTTATACGAAAACCTAAATTCTACTATGCAGGCATTTTACTCTCTGCTAAGAGGGTTTTAAGATCCTCACCCTCTATAACTTCTTCTTGGAGAATTTTTTGAGAAATCGATTCTAGAAGAGGTAAATTATTCCTCAAAATATTTAGTGCTGTTTCGTGTGCATCATCAACTAAATCTCTAACCTCTTTGTCTATTGCTTGAGCAGTAGCATCACTAACAGATCTTCTTGGATTGTTTCCATTTCCTAAGAACTGACCTCCACCTTGTTTGTCATAAGCAAGAGGACCAAGAATATCACTCATTCCGAATGTACCGACCATTTGTTCTGCTATATCAGTAGCTCTTTGAAGATCATTTGAAGCTCCAGTTGTTATTTTTCCAAAAACAACTTCCTCAGCAGACCTACCGCCAAGAAGTGTGGCTATTTGACCTTTTAATTCTTCTTTAGAATTTAAAAATCTTTCTTCTGTAGGCAGTTGAAGAGTGTAACCCAAGGCACTCATTCCTCTGGGAACAATTGAAATTTTTGCAACTTTTGAACCTCCAGGCATAAGATGACCAACTATTGCATGACCAACCTCGTGGTAGGCCACCACTTTCTTTTCATCATCTTGCAAAACACGACTCTTCTTTTCCAAACCAGCAACAACTCTCTCAATAGCCTCGCTTAAATCTTGTTGCTCTACGCTTTTTCTTTTAGCTCTGGCTGCAAGTAAAGCAGCTTCATTTACCATGTTTGCTAAATCAGCGCCCGCAAAACCGCTTGTTGCTTGTGCAATTGAATCTAGATCTATAGAGTCTGCTAATTTAACTTTTTTTGTGTAAATTTCTAGAATTGTTTTTCTTCCTGACAAATCAGGTCTATCTACTAAAACTTGCCTATCAAATCTTCCAGGCCTTAATAAAGCAGCATCTAGGACTTCCGGTTGGTTAGTAGCAGCAAGAACAATAACAGGCTTATCAGTTGAAGCAAAACCATCCATTTCAGTTAGCAACTGATTTAAAGTTTGTTCTCTTTCGTCATTTCCACCAACTACTCCCATAGATCCAGAACGGCTTTTACCTATAGCATCTAATTCGTCAATAAAAATAATGCAAGGAGCTTTTTTCTTTGCTTGTTCAAACAAATCCCTAACTCTTGCGGCACCTGCACCTACAAAAAGCTCAACAAATTCAGAACCTGAAATAATAAAGAAAGGGACTTCTGCTTCACCAGCTACTGCCTTTGAAAGTAGAGTTTTTCCTGTTCCTGGAGGTCCTACAAGAAGTACACCCTTAGGTATTCGCGCTCCAATATCAGTATATCTTTCTGGTTTTTTTAAAAAATCAACTATCTCTGTCAATTCATCCTTAGCTTCATCAACTCCAGCTACGTCTGCGAATGTTACTTTTGATTCATCATCTGGTACATAAACTTTAGCTTTGCTTTTAGTAAAACTTAGAGCTCCCTGAGCACCTCCGCCACCCATGCTTCTTCTAGCAAAAAATTGTAAGACAAGGATAAAAATCAAAGGAGGTACAACCCAGCTCAATATAGTTGAGAAGAAATTAGGTTTCTTTGGAGGAGCAGCAGCGAATTCCACACCTTTACTTTCTAACCTTTGGGGCAGATCCATATCAAAAATTGGGGTTGTTGCTAAAACTGAAGGTGCTCCTTCTTCAGCTCCATTTAACTCATATCTGATTTGTTCTTGGGTAATATATGCTCTCTTTACCTCTCCATCATTAACTTGATCTATAAATAAGGAGTAAGGAACCCTAGGGATTTGCATATTTTGATTAGGGAAAAGGCTACTAAATAGAAGTAGTGCTCCAACTCCTATCAAAATTATATTTACAATTCCAAATCTTCTATTAGGTTGATTATCGTCTTGTCTTATTGGCATAATTGATGGCAAATTTGAACTTATTATAAACTAAACCAATAGTTTCCGTATCTGTATTGTTTTTTTTGGGTAAGAACCGTACGGTACTTTAACCCAAATAAATATCTTTAAAATTAATTTTTAAATAAACTCTTAACGCATATATCATCACCAATCAAACTAAGCTGAGATTTGCTTAATTTTATAATTTCATGCATTTCTCCAAACTCAAAATCCCCAAGGGGATTCATACTATTTTCTCCGCCTAAAATTTTTGGAGCAATAAAAGTTATAACTTCCTGAATACAATTAGATTTAATAGCGGCAGTAGCCAATCGAGGACCACATTCCCACAAAACATTATTACATCCCCTTTTAGCAAGTATTTTTGAAATTAACTCTGGATTATCTGATGATACCTTTTCAACTTCAATAGACTTTGGAATCCTAGTGAGGTAGTTTTCATTTGCGGTAGAGGAATCATAAATAACTAATGTTTTTGCCTTATTACAATCCCAAAGATTAGATTTTGTTGGCAGGTCTAAACTTTTTGTAAACACAACCCGCAAAGGCTCAGGATTTTTTAAACCTCTAGTAGTTAAGAGGGGATTATCTCTTCTTAATGTGTTTCCACCAATGATTATTGCATCAAATTCTGCTCTAAAGGAATGTACTAATTCTCTTGATTCTTCATTAGTAATCCATTTACTTTTTCCATTTTTTAAAGCTATTCTTCCATCAATACTCATTGCCCATTTAAAAACACCAAATGCCTTTTTAGTAGTATTCCTATGAATGAAAGCCTTATTTAAATCTAAGGATTCCTTTTTACATAATCCTAAGTGAACTTGTATTCCAGCTTCTTCTAGCTTCTTGATACCTTTACCAGCGACTCTTATATCAGGGTCTTCAATAGATATATAGGCCCTTTTTATCCCTGAGGATATCACCTTGTCTACACATGGAGGTGTTCTACCCTGGTGGCAACAAGGTTCAAGATTTACATAAATTGACCCGCCTCTAGCATCTTTTTTTAAATTATTAAAAGCCATTGCCTCTGCATGAGGCATACCTGCCTTGAAATGAAACCCTTCTGAAATAAGCTTTCCATTCTTATCAAGTATCACTGCTCC
>QCER01000030.1 GCA_003280515.1 Prochlorococcus sp. AG-355-P18 | reverse complement strand
AACCCAAATAAAAAGGCAAAGTTTTTTATCATCCCCAGAGAAAGTGGATTATTTAGAGGACAGCCTCCTTTAACAATAGATGCTCCAGAAGGATTCGTTTTCCATCATGTAAACGCATTTGAAAAAGATTCTAAAATCGTATTAGATAGTATTTTTTATGATGATTTCCCATCAGTTGGTCCAGACGAGAATTTTAGAGATATTGACTTTGATAAATATCCAGAAGGAAAACTAAAAAGATCAACTATCGATCTAAAGACAAAAACTTGTAAACTTGAAACTTTCAGTGAACAATGTTGTGAATTTGCTGTTGTTAATCCTAAAAACTTAGGATTAAAAGCAACTTTTAGTTGGATGGCAAGCACATCTCAAAAGCTGGGGAACGCTCCACTTCAAGCAATAAAAAAAATAAATTTAACTTCTAAGGAAGAGATTTCTTGGTCAGCAGGTCCAAGTGGATTTGTTAGTGAACCAATTATGGTTCCATCAGAAAACTCTTCAAATGAAGATGAGGGATTTTTATTTATACTTCTATGGAACGGAGAAAGAAGAGGAAGCGATTTAGTGATATTAGACGCAAAAGACTTAAAAGAATTAGCTGTTTATGAATTACCCATTTCAATTCCTCATGGCCTTCATGGATCTTGGGTTAATTGAATTTAAGAAAAAATTTCAATTAAATCTGGAATAATTTTTTTTAATGCTTTACCTCTATGACTACAAGAGTCTTTAATATTATTATTCATTTCTGCGAAAGTTAATCTGGTAGAACTCTCCTCAAAAATTGGGTCATACCCAAAACCACTTTTTCCTCTGGGTTTCAAAATAATATTGCCATGACATTTGGCCTCAGATTCAATAATCACTTCACCATTAGGGCAACAAACACAAATATTGGCAATAAAGAAAGCACTTCTATTTTGAAATCCATCAAGTTCTCTTAAAACTCGTTCAATTCTCTTCTGATCATTTTCAGCATATCTAGATGAGTAAATACCAGGCTTACCACCTAGTGCTTCAATACAAATTCCTGAATCATCTGCTATTGAAAAATTATTCGTTTTTCTCGAAACTTCACTCGCTTTTTTAATTGCATTATCTCTAAATGTCAGTCCATCCTCTTCAACTTCTAAAGATTCTGGCTGGAGTAACAATTTACAATTAACTCCAGCAAGCAATTTCTTATATTCTTCAATTTTACCTTTATTCTTACTAGCTAAATATAAATTTTTCATACTTATTTTCCTACCAAATTTATAAATTCTTGAGCCCACTCTAATACCTCAATTAGATAAGATTCTTTTGGTGCCTCACAATATAACCTTAAAAGAGGTTCCGTTCCTGAAAATCTAAAAAGAAGCCAAAAATTTTTATCAATTCTCAACTTTATTCCATCTATTTTTGAGATACTTTTTAACTTGTGATTATTTATATTCTCAGGAATATTATCTATGATAAATTCTTTTACGTTATTTTTTTCTGACTGATTTGGAAATTTAATATCAATTCTTTTATAAAAACTTGGCCCAAAATCTTTTTGTATTTCATCTAAGGTTTCATATAAATATTGATATTTTTCAGCAATTCCATTTAATAAAACCATCGCTGCATATAGAGCATCTCTTTCAGGCATAAAGTTACCAAAACCAACTCCCCCAGATTCCTCTCCTCCAATAAATATTTTTTCTTTGATCATTTTTTCAGCAATATATTTAAAGCCAACTGGAAGTTCAAAAACATCTCTATTTTGACTCTCTGCTATATTTTTAATAATATCCGAACCACTAACAGTCTTTAAAACTGGATAAGAATTATTTTTAATTTCGCCCAAATAGCTAATAAAGTATGGGAGTAAATCTTGAGTACTAGAGTATCTTCCTTTTTCATCAATTGCCGCAATTCTATCACCATCACCATCAAATATAATTCCTAAAGTTTTTACTTCATTTGTTGAATTTTTCATTAATATTTGTTTTAGATCATCTGCATAATTCAAAAGAGGTTCAGGAGGTTTTCCTCCAAAAAAAGGATCAGCATCTTTCCTGATTTCTGAAATAACTTCTAAATCATTAGAAGCAAAAATTTCAGCCATACAATTTGCAGCTGAACCATGCATAGAATCTACAAAAATTCTCAATTTCATTTTTTTTAATCTCTTGGAAATATAGTCAATATCAAAAAGTGATTTAATTCTATCTAAATGAAATTTCTTAATATCTACCAATTGATTAACACCATCTATTTTTTCAATTGAATTTCCAAGCATTAATCTTTTTTCAACTTCACTTGTAAAAGATTCGTCCACAGAACATCCATTAAAGCTCTTTATTTTCAGACCTAGCCAATTATATGGATTATGACTTGCTGTAATTACTAACGCTCCAAGACAACCGACTTCTTTGGCATAGAAACTACAAGAGGGTGTTGTAACAAAGCTATCAGATAAGATCGGTTCGAAACCACATCCTCTTACAAAAGGTACTATTTGCTTGGCGAATTCACTAGCCATGAATCTGCGATCATATCCAATAATAATTTTCTTTGAATTAACTTCTTTATAGTATTGATAATGCAACTCCTGACATGAAGCGACAACAACTCTTGAAAGATTCGACAGATTAAAGTCAAAACCAATAATTCCTCTCCAACCATCAGTTCCAAATTTTATCTTGTCTAATTTATCAGCTGTCAAATTTAAAATTTCCTTGAATTCTTTTAATTACCTATACTAATTTATATGAGTAAATTTTAAAACCGCCTTTAAAAAATAATTTGAATTCTCTTCATTTAAAAAGTTTTACAAGATGCAAAAGAAAAGCATGGCTCGATTTTAAGGGTAAAAAATCTTATGAAATTTGGTCTCCCCATAAAGCTATAGATAAAATTAATCAGTTTAAAATTTTCTCTGAATTTTGTAATGGTGAAATATATACAGGATTAAAAGCCTGTAAAAATGGCTATCAAGGGGTAATTGGATTAAAAATCAAAGGGAATCTTTTCCAAAATATAAACGCAGAAATACGTCCACAATTACTTGTAAAGACTAAAGGTAAAAGTAAATGGGGAGAATATAAATATTTACCTGCTGTTTATAAGTTAGGCCACAAAACAACAAAAGAACATTTATTCGACTTAGCTTTTAGTTCTATGCTTTTGGAATCTTTTCAAGAATCTAAAATTGAGAAAGGATTAGTAATTTCAACTTTTGAAAAAAAAGTTAAATTTGAAGAAATTTATTTAAATAAAAAATTAAGAAAAAAAGTTTTAAATGTTTTATTAAATTTGAATGAATGCTTGGGGGGATCCATACCAGAAATAACTCAAGATAGAAAAAAATGTACTATTTGTTCCTGGCAAAAATTTTGTGATAAAGAAGCAAAAGAAAATGGATATCTAACAGATATAGATGGAATAGGGTCTAAA
This sequence comes from Prochlorococcus sp. AG-355-P18, assembly GCA_003280515.1. Taxonomy (GTDB): domain Bacteria; phylum Cyanobacteriota; class Cyanobacteriia; order PCC-6307; family Cyanobiaceae; genus Prochlorococcus_A. Next base: position 3,260 of record QCER01000030.1, on the reverse strand, counting down.
ACGGCCTCATTACTCAAAGCAAAAGGAATAATTAATACTCAAACATTAGCTTCGTATAACGAAAAACAACTTGGCGAGAAATTATCTCAATTCAACGATCAAAAGAATGAAAAAGCATCCAAATTTGTAAAGCAAGCACAAGCATATATCTACGGAGAACCATATTTCATTTCTAATAAAAATAATACTAACGATCTACTAGAAAAAACATATTCGGGATTTTATATATTTGATATTGAGTCAAACCCAGATGAAAAGCATGATTTTTTATATGGATTTTTAAAAGTAAATAATTTGTCTATAAAAAAAGAAGATCTTATTTATGAACCAATCTTAAATCTTAATAACAATAAAGGCGAATCTTACAGGCAAATTATTGAAATACTTTTTTCACACAAGGAATGGCCAGTTTTGCATTACGGAGAAACTGAAAAAATATCAATAATTAATATTGCTAAAAACCTAAATTTTAGTGATCAAGAAATTGATTCACTTGCCTCAAGATTTATTGATTTACATACCTTAATAAGAAAGTCTTGGATATTACCACTAAAAAACTATGGCTTAAAAACTGTTTCTAATTGGCTTGGGTTCGAATGGGTGCAGAAAAATGTAAGTGGCTCGAAAGCACTTTATTGGTGGATTCAATATCAAATTACAAAAAACGAAATATTTTTAAAAAAAATTATCCAATATAACAAAGATGATTGTTTGGCTACTCTAAAAATTGCAGAATATTTAATCAAAGATCAATTAAAGAAAAATTGATCCAACAGATTTATTGATAATAATTTTTCCAAAAATTTCTGAAAAAAAATAATTTCCTTCCTCTAAATATTTTCTTTTTATCATTGCTAAACCTTTTATTTGAGAATCTGATATAAAAAAACTAGTGATTTTGCCTACAGAAATATCCTTAGCAGAATTTATATATAAATTTTTATCTTCAACGTCTAAATTCAAATTAGATTCTAATGATTTCCAAGTTCTTATTTCCTGTTTTAAAGAAGAAACATTTTTTATTTTTGACATTGTTTCTTGCCCTAAATAACAACCCTTATTAAAATCTATTAGATCTTGTAATCCAAGCTCAAGAGGATTATTTTTTCCGTTTATTTCCATTCCTAATGAGGGTATTGCCTGATTAATCTTCCAAAGTTTTAAATCATTGGGATTTAGTAAATTTAGTTTATATTTATATATTTCAAATTCTTTATCTTCTTTTTTGAAGAAAATAGGCTGGTAAGTTCTCCATGAACTTGATTCATCAATTTCCTGAATTCTATTTATTATGAAAGGATCACTTAGAAATACATCATCCACTGGAAAAATAATTTGATTAAAGTAATTAATTATTTCATTAGTGTTACCCGCCAAAATAATTACTTCTATGTTTCTTTCTAAAAAAATAATTTCAATTAATGACCTTAGAATTCCATTTGGAGTTAACCAACAAGTTTTGATAACTTTATTTTCTGAATTAAGAATATTACCAGTTGTTATTCCATTCAAAAATTTTTTGGCATCTTTTCCAGTAATTGAAAAACAATCAAATTTTTCAAGCCAAAACTTTTTTTTTATATCTTGCATTTTGAAATAATTATAAAAAGTCTTTTATTGTAAAAAGACTTTTTAATTTAACGTTTTCATCTTCAAGGGCTTCTAATCCCCCTTCTTGCCTATCAACTATAGACAAAACTTCCTCAACAATATAATTATTTTCTCGTAATTTTTTTATAGCTTTTATTACTGAACCAGCAGTTGTAACCACATCCTCTAAGACAGTTACCAAAGTTCCTTCTTCTAATATAGGGCCCTCTATTCCAGCTTTGGTACCGTATTTTTTGATTTCTTTCCTAATTATTAAACCATCAAGATCTAGTCCATTCAAAGCTGCTTTAACAATTAATCCACTTACTAAAGGATCTGCACCTAATGTTAATCCTGCTACAGCTTTTGACCTTGAGTCCTTTAAATCTAAAAATAATTCACTTATTAAGTTTAAGCCTTCGCCATTTAATGAAACTGGTTTACAGTTCAAGTAATGACTGCTTTTTTTTCCTGAAGATAAAGTGAAGTTTCCTTTCTTATAAGATTTTTCAATTAACTGTTTTAACAATTTTGCTTTATTTAAATCATACTTATCCGAAAATTTTCCCATTAGTAAAAGTTTAATTTATATTTAAAGATTAGAAGAAAAAAAAGAAATCTCACAAAAACTTCCTAATGAGTTGTTTTTTGAAATATTATTTTTATATTGTATATTGAAATTCAATGTAATTAAAATTACATAAATTCCCTTGGGGGTGTAGCAATCTGGTGAATGCACCAAACTCATAATTTGGCTAAGGCGAGTTCGATCCTCGCCACCCCCATTATTCATTTGTCATTGAATGAAAATAACTCTACTTTTATTTCTTTTATTTTTTCCAGCTTTTTTCGCAGCGAGTGAACTATCTTTTTTATTAATAAGGCCAAGTAAAGTTTTAAGGTTAATAGAAGAAAAAAAGAAAGGAGCATTTTCAATTTTAAAAATTCAAAAACGCTTTAGATCTTCATTAATTGCTTCTCAATTTGGAGTAACAATTTCATTAATTGCAATTGGATGGCTCAGCAATGACCTGGCTAATGATTATTGGAAAAGCAATATTTTATCAAATAGATTTTATGATCTTCTATTATTTTTATTTGTTGTTTTAGTTGTTACTCTTGTTTCTGGACTAATTCCAAAAGCTTTAGTAATTAACAATCCAGAATCTGCCGCATTAAGATTAACCACAATATTTGATGCCGTAAGAAAAGCTATGAATCCTATAGTGAAAACAATAGAATTCTTTGCTAGCGCCTGTTTAGGCTTGTTCAATTTAAATAACAAATGGGATTCTTTAAACTCGGGCTTATCTGCTGGAGAATTAGAAACTCTTATAGAAACAGATAACGTAACAGGTTTAAAACCAGATGAGAAGAATATTCTTGAAGGAGTTTTTGCTTTAAAAGATACACAGGTTAAAGAAGTAATGATTCCAAGATCTGAAATGGTAACTTTGCCTAAAAATATAACCTTTTCAGAACTTATGAAGCAAGTAGATAAAACTCGCCATGCTCGCTTTTTTGTGATTGGTGAGTCTTTAGATGATGTATTAGGCGTATTAGATTTGCGTTATCTTGCTAAGCCAATATCAAAAGGTGAAATGGAAGCCGATACATTATTAGAGCCATTCCTTTTACCAGTAACAAAAATAATAGAAACATGTTCATTG
>QCER01000029.1 GCA_003280515.1 Prochlorococcus sp. AG-355-P18 | reverse complement strand
ATGTCTATTAATAATTTTCTTGTTTAGATTTTCAATAACATCATTTAGTTCAAATTCCTTGTTTTCATAACCGATTTCAGAATGCAGCATTACTTGTAATAAAAGATCTCCTAACTCTTCACAGATGTTATCCGTATTTTTTTCATATATCGCATCTATAAATTCACCACTTTCTTCATTTAAAAATGGGATCAATGATTTGTGCGACTGTATTTTCTGCCATGGGCATCCCCAAGTTTTATCTTTCAATGATTTGACATTAGATATTAAAATTTTAAAGTTCTTTAAAGTCTTTAAATCAGAATTTTTTTGCAGGTTATATCTATCGTTTGAGGACATGGGATATATTTTAATAATTCAATTTTGCCTTAATCATGAAATATTTAAATACTTAGTTCAAATATTTCAACTTCATCTATTAGAATGGTTTATCATAAGGGCGATTAGCTCAGCGGTAGAGCGCCTGCCTTACAAGCAGGATGTCCCTGGTTCGAACCCTGGATCGCCCATTTATTATTATTCTAATGACTGAGATCGTCAATCTTTCAATCAGTCAAAGTGCTGCTTCAGAACTATCTAGGCAAGCTTCTTTTGGAGGTTCTCCAGGAGAAATGTCGATTGATTTGGTAGAAGATAAAAATTGTTCCGAAGGATGGATGCATATTAAATTAAGGCCAGGTACATGTAATGGATCCCCTATTTCAAGAACTGAAGGTGTAACTTTATACGCGGATGTAAAAAAGTTTAATTTACTGAAAGATTTAAAATTAGATTATTACGGTGATTTGAGCGGTGGTGGATTTCTTATTTCAACACCAAAAAATGCAACACGTTGTTCTTGTGGTTCTGGTTTCAAACTTTTGTAGAATGAATGTGTCTTTTTTGCAAACTAATATTATTTTCAATAATTAGCTGCTCTCAAGATAAAATAAACAAAAAGTTTATTGAAATAAAATTTGCACATGACAGAGATGAATGATCAATTATCTTTAGAGAATTATTCACCTTTTGAAGTAGAGAAAAAGTGGCAAGAAAAATGGGAAAGTCTAAAGGCTTTTAGTCCTAACCCTGAGGATGATGGGGAGCCTTTTTGTGTTGTTATTCCGCCACCGAATGTAACTGGATCTTTGCATATGGGGTATGCATTTAATACGGCTTTGATAGATGTTGTAGTACGTTTTCAAAGACTTTTAGGTAAGAATGTTTTGTGCTTACCGGGAACTGATCATGCTTCAATAGCTGTTCAAACTATTCTCGAAAAACAATTAAAAAGTGAAGGAAAAACAAGTGAGGATATTGGAAGAGATGAATTTCTTAAAAGAGCATGGATCTGGAAAGAACAAAGTGGAGGAAGAATAGTTTCTCAATTAAAAAGGATAGGATATTCAGTTGACTGGACTAGAGAAAGATTTACTCTTGATCAAAAATTAAATGAAGCAGTTATTGAGGCTTTTAATATTCTCTATGAAAAGAATTTAATTTATAGAGGTGAATATTTGGTTAATTGGTGCCCTGAATCTCAATCTGCTGTCAGTGATCTTGAAGTTGAAATGCAAGAGATAAATGGTCATTTATGGCATTTTAAATACCCTTTAATTTCTGAAAGTGGTGAACAGTTAGATAAGTACTTAGAAGTTGCGACAACAAGACCAGAAACTCTTTTGGGTGATACTGCTGTGGCAGTTAATCCTGATGATGATAGATATAAAGAATTTATTGGTGTCAAAGTAAAAGTTCCTTTCGTTGATAGAGAAATACCTATTATCGCTGATTCACATGTTGATAAAGATTTTGGTACGGGTTGTGTGAAGGTTACTCCAGCCCATGATCCAAATGATTTTGCAATAGGAAAAAGGCATAATTTAAAACAGATTAATGTAATGAACAAAGATGGAACTTTAAATATTAATGCAGGTATTTTTCAAAATTTAGATAGATATGAGGCTAGAAAAAAAATTATCAAAGAATTGGATAACTTAGGCCTTTTGACAAAGATAGAAGATTATAAACATACTGTTCCTTTTTCTGATAGAGGTAAGGTGCCAATTGAACCTTTATTGTCAACACAATGGTTTTTGAAAATGGATGATATATCACAAGGATGTCTTAATGAAATTGATTCTAAAAAACCCTCGTTTATTCCTCCACGATGGGAGAAAGTTTATAAGGATTGGTTAGAGAATATTAATGATTGGTGTATCAGTCGGCAATTGTGGTGGGGGCATCAAATACCAGCCTGGTATGTTTTAGATCAATCTCAAGACTCAATAGAACAAAATACTCCATATATCGTTGCAAGAAATGAAGAGGATGCCTTAAACGAAGCTAATAAAAAATTTGGATTAAATATTAAATTGGTTCGTGATAAAGATGTTTTGGATACATGGTTTTCAAGTGGTTTATGGCCTTTCTCAACCCTTGGTTGGCCAAATACAAATGATCCGGACTTTAAAAAATGGTATCCAAATAATGTTCTTGTTACTGGTTTCGATATTATTTTCTTCTGGGTGGCAAGAATGACAATGATGGGAAATACTTTTACAAATAATATTCCTTTTAAGGATGTTTATATTCATGGTCTAGTTCGAGATGAAAACAATAAAAAAATGAGTAAAAGTTCAGGTAATGGTATTGATCCGATACTATTAATTGATAAATATGGTTCTGATGCTTTACGATTTGCTTTAATTCGAGAAGTTGCAGGCGCTGGACAAGATATCCGACTTGATTTTGATAGAAAAAGAGATACGTCTTCAACTGTTGAAGCTTCAAGAAATTTTGCGAATAAATTATGGAATGCAACTAAATTTGTGTTAATTAATAAAACTTCTAATAATAATTCTTCGCTTAATGAGAGTGATGAAACTTCTTTAGAGTTATGTGATAAGTGGATTTTATCGAAATTGAATCAGGTAAATATAAAAGTCGCTGCTTTATTGAAAGAATATAAATTAGGAGAATCTGCGAAACTTCTATATGAATTTACATGGAATGATTTTTGTGACTGGTATGTAGAATTTGCTAAACAAAGGTTTAATAATAAAGAGACTAAAAATAGACAAATATCTGAAAAAGTTTTAATAAAAGTGCTCAATGATATTTTGGTAATGATTCATCCTTTTATGCCGCACATTACTGAGGAACTTTGGCATGTGCTTCAACTAAAACCAGATAATGCATTGTTATCTCTCCAAAAATGGCCAATTCATGAAAATAAATTTGTTGATAATAAGCTTGATAATTCGTTTCAGCAGCTGTTTGAAATTATTAGGCTGATTAGAAATTTGAGAGCTGAATTAGGTCTTAAGCCATCAGAAAAAGGTCCTGTATATTTAATTTCAGACAATGATCAATTGATTGATTTTTTAAAAATTTTAGTTGATGATATTCAAACCTTAACTAAATCTTCTGAAGTATTTATTTTTAAAACTAATTCTGTTGATAAAAAAGAGTTTGCTAAATCTTTTTCTGGGATAATAAGTGATTTAGAGGTTTACTTACCTTTTCAGGATTTTGTAAATATAGATGCATTAAAGGAAAGGTTAACCAAAGATTTAAAAAAGGTGACTATCGAATTAGAAAATTTAAATAAGAGATTATCTAATAAAAATTTCGTTAATAAGGCTCCAAAAGATATTGTTGATGAGTGCCGATTTAAATTAAATGAGGGTTCGGTACAACAGGAAAGAATTACTAAAAAACTCGAACTTTTGAATTGAGAATGAATATATTTCTTGAAAATATTTATAATTTGTCTTTTTTTTTTAATACTGGAATTGGGATCTTTTCATTTGTTTGTATTTATATTTTAATTGTTTTATTAATACTTCCAGCTTCTTGGTTATCTTTATTATCAGGTTTTTTATATGGCTCATATTTAGGATCAATTATCGTTTTCATTTCCGCTTCAATAGGAGCATCAGCTGCTTTTTTTGTATCAAAAACTTTTTTTGCAAAAAAGTTAAAAAATCTTTTTAGCCGTTATCCAAAATTAAGTGTTATGGAAAAAGTAGTAGAAAAAGGCGGATTTAAATTAATTTTTTTAGCGAGATTATCGCCGATATTTCCCTTCAGTATTCTTAATTATTTTTATGGTTTGAATAATGTTAAATTTAGAGATTTCGCTCTTGGCCTAATTGGAATAATTCCAGGCACTTTTCTTTATTGCTCAATAGGTAGTTTCGCAAAAAGTATTCAGGAGTTAAAAAATGTGCAATCACCAAATAATTTATACATTACTAGCATTGGAATTATTTCAACTTTTTTAGTTGTATATTTCTCAGCTAAATACTCCAGAGAATATTTTGAAAAATCCTAAGAATTTACTCTTTAATATTCCAATCTCTAATTGATGCAATTAAGGTAAACCACAATAGTCTAAATTTACCTATTAAGGTTTTGTTGGCTTCTAATTCGATATATTTTGCCTGTCCACAAGGTGTTTTTATAAAGTTGAAAACTGTTTTCTTCGTCATAAGTCTCTCAAAAATTCCTAATAATTATTCTTATATTTTATAGCTAAATTTTTTATTATTTTTTTAATTAAAAACCACATTTTTCTTTGACTACTTTGTTGAATATTATTTTTTAAAATTTAAACTTTTTCTCCATCTTTAAATCCTCTAAAGCATTTAAATCTAGGAAACCTAAGACTAAAAGCCACTGCATCCTTTGACTTGGTTTTTGCATCAGCTCTGATTTCTACAAGTTGACCAACGAGATGATTACGGTTTGACCAAAATTCTTCACGTTGGATATCACTAAATCCGCTTCCGCAACTAAGACTGTATTCATACCCATCATCTTCTCCTTCTACCAAGATTGCTCCGAGTCTCCCTTTATTGCGACCTGTACCTTCCTCAACTGATACAACTTTTAAAGTGACTTCAATGAATGGTTTTGCTTTTAACCAACTGTGTGTTCTTTTACATTCATACACAGCATCAGGATCTTTAATCATTACTCCTTCATACCCACCTTCTACCGCAGATTTATTCAGCTCTACAAATCTTTTTTGTCCTTCAATAGTGTCGAGATCTACATTTTCCCATTCAAGTGTTTGTATATGTTTTAGAAGCATAGAATGTTTTGCTGCCCATTCTTTTACTAATAAACTTCTTTTTGTTTGACTAGTGTTCCATCTCCCTTTTTGGAAGTTTTCAAGGGGACATAAGTCAAATAGGTGGAGAACTGCGTCTTTTGTTTGTTTGCCATCTTTTCTATGTACCTGTTTCATTAAGTCTTGAAAGTTAGCACTCATTACTTCACCATCTAGGACTAAATCATGAGGTTCTGGATCTTCTTTTAGGACGTTTTCTATTTCTGAGATAATATGACCAAAATTATGGAATTGTTTTCCATTACGAGAAAACATTTCTACTTTATTTTGTCTAATTATTGTTAAGACGCGCACACCATCTAATTTGATTTCAATTTGCTTTTTTCCTATCATTTTTTTTTCATGGTTTGCACTGTCGTGAGCTAAAGGACAAGAAAAAATAGGAATCGCATATTTGGGAAATTTCTTGGCTATCTTGTTGATTGTTTTTTCAGATACACCACATCTAAGATCTTTAATTAAAACTCGTCTATAAAATCCATTCCACTCTCCTTTTGTTGCAGATTCCATAGCTGAAATAATTGCATCGCGAGCAGCATGACCGGTAAGCTCTCTTTGAATAAGCTTGTTTGCTAATTCCCTAAAATCTTTCCATAAAAAATTTTGACTTTTTTCATTCTCTTTTTCAGGAACATTTTTTACACCAAAAGTTACCAATGGATCGAGTGCCATACGGATTCCCTCAAAAAAATCATCTAGACCTTGTTCCATTGCTTCTGAGATGATTTTTTCTTTATCCAATCTACTTGGGTGTAATTCTAATTGATGTATTATCTCTTCTTTAAACAATTCTTTTTGCCTCACACGAAATTATTAATTCACTTTTGCTATTCTGTCTATTTTCCAATCATTGTCAGTTTTTGCGAATGTAAAATCTAATGGGAGCTCATCTTGTTTGTCTTCTGATTTTAAATTCAAAGTTATTATGATTTGATCTTCTTGGACTCTAGGTCTTCCTGATTTTAAATTTCTGTATTTATTGAGATTTAAACTAGCTAAAAATTTAAGAAAGTCTTGGCGCTTCACATGAGTTTTATAAGTTTTTGTAGTCAATCCATAAGCAGCATCAATTCTGCCAGCAGCTATTTGATCAAAAAACTTTCTTACTAGTGGATTAATTCCTCTTGCGCTTATAACTAATTTGACTGCATTAAAAGTCCAAAAAGAAACTAGTACTGCTCCGCCAACTAATAATGCTTTAATACCGATATCTTTAACTAGTGTTGCATCCATGTTGATTTGAGTTTTTTATTACTTTAAGAAAAGAAATCGTTTTTGATGGCTTTTTTTGTCAAAATAATACTAATTTTAATCCATAATGCCTGTAATTCCTCTTTTACCTTTATTTCATAAATTTAATAGCCAGTATTTTGAAAATTCTTTAACAGTTAATAATCAACCCTTGGTAAAAGTTAGATGGAGTGATAATAGATTAAAAACTACTGCTGGTATTTATAAAAGAAAACGAATTAATGGTTTTGTAGATTCTGAAATTATCTTATCGAAACCTATTTTGAGTAAATTATCTACTAGTGAAATAAACAGTACTTTATGTCATGAAATGATACATGCGTGGGTAGATAGGATATTAAAAAAAAATGAAATCCATGGTCCAAATTTCTTAGAAAAGATGAATGAAATTAATGAGAAAGAGAAAAATTTTCAAATTTCTGTGAGGCACTCATTTCCTATTGAAAGGAGAGAATTAAAATACATAGGAACTTGCCAAAATTGTG
>QCER01000028.1 GCA_003280515.1 Prochlorococcus sp. AG-355-P18 | reverse complement strand
CTAAAACAGTGTCAACGCTGAATGATGCAGTAGTTGTTTCTGAAAAACTACCAGCTTCAAAGTTGTTTAATCTAGCTTCTAAACCGTCAACACGGCTGTTTGTAACTGCAATTTCTTCTGCAGCATTGAAGTCATTAATAGTGACTTCGTTAGCAGTCGCTGCCATAGGCGCAAGTAGGCCTAATGATGCAGGAGCTACTAGCAAGCTCTTAAATAGCTTCATAAATTTCCTCACACGAAATTTAAAGTACACCTCAAGATAATGTATGTTGGCATACAAAATCAAGTATCAACGACTACATTTTCGAATAATTTGTGCCACTTTCTAAAGTTATACAATAAGTTTTTTTCTTTTTAGTCTGCACTTTTATGCATTTTTATCTGACTAAATGGTTTCACAAGTTATTTTTTTTTGGAAATTTTGAAAGAAACTTTATCTGTTTTATATTTTTTCTTTTTCCTATTATCAATCGCATCAACGTACCATCCAGAAGCCAACCTAGTGTCAATTTCCTCGTAGCTTTCTTTTTGATTTAATTTTTTTAAGGATTTCTTTTTATAGTCCATGAATTCTCAATGTTTTTTAAATTAATAAAAAAAATATAGCATTTAAAAAAAATTTGAGAAGTAGATTAATGTTTTTAAAAGTTCTAATGGGTATTTTAGGGTTTCTTTTATTATGAAAATTTACTTTCCCTGAAATCTTTAGAAAAAAGAAAAAAAGAGATTTATTTTCCTCAACACAAAAAATAATTAGTTATATTTTTTTTAAATTTATACCTGAGGAGCACAAGGTCAAATGACTCAAATTAATTTTATTATAAATTCTTTACCGCGAGATTTACTCGAATTTGTATTTTTTCTAGCAGTTGGCTTCACTGCAGGATCTATTGGCATTATATAAACTTTCCAAACTAAATATCTAAACTATCTTCAAACTTGACTCTGGGATTACATAATCTTTAATTAATAAACAAAACAACCAACCAATTTTAATGGTAATTATATTATGCTCTTTAAAGTGAAATAATTGAATTAACGGGGAAATCAAATTTTGATCTGCCTTTCAATTTCTTCAATTCAACAACGGTTATTAAACCTAGAATTTCTTTCCTTTGATCTTGAAGCAACCTTGCAACACAATTGACCGTTCCTCCAGTAGCTAACAAGTCATCTACAATCACAAAGGAATTAAATTTTTTCAGGGCATTGCTTTGTATTGAAAGGGAATTTTTTCCGTATTCCAAATCATATTCTCTTGTTAATATTTGTCCTGGTAATTTTCCGGGTTTCCGTGCAACAATCATGGGTTTAGATGATTCTAGAGCAACTGCAGAACCAAAAATAAAACCCCTCGCATCTATGGAAATTATTGCTTCAGCATTTTTTAAAAATTGAATTGAAGACATTCTTAAAATAAGATCCTGAAAAATATCTGGATTTTGAGGAATTTCGAGAACGTCCTTAAAATCAATCCCTTTTTTTGGAAAATCCTTATACGTGAGGATCAAATCTTCTAATTTTTTCATACTTCAAATTCTAAAAAACAATTCAAATAGATATCCTCATGGAATTCAATTTACATTTTATTTAAATATGTCGTAATTTTAAAAAATATCAAAGCTAAACTATAGTAATTTCTTTATTTGGATTAAGTTAAATAATTTTAGAGTTAATAAAACTATTTTTTACTGAAAAATATTACTTAAAAACTTTTTCTGACCTAAAGAATCATTTTTCATTATAGATTTTGGAATTTAATCTTTCCTAGATATCTGTTATGAATAAAAATCTTATCAGCGGGGCGTGGCGCAGCTTGGCAGCGCGGGTGCTCTCAAGACACCCGCTTTTTCTTCTTTTTTAAAAATAAATATAGCTCTTTATTAAAAAAGGATTATCTTTCAGAAAAATAAACTTTTAAAAATGAAGAAACTTTTTTCTTGCTTATTACTTAGTTCAATAAGTTTGCCTTTTATATCTTCTCCCGCTAAAGCAGATACAAATTATCACTTAAATAATTCAGACATTATTGAGATATTTGAATCTTCACTATCTGGTTCAACGATCTCTTTTACAAAATTAACCACTTTTGATAGATCTTCGAACAATAATGTTTTTTTTGGACAAGAGGGTTATTGGTTCGATGAAAGTCAAAATAAACTTTACTTTCAAGAAATGTCAGGTCTTTCACAAGTTACTGGTAGGCATTGGGTTTATGACTTAACTGACAGTGCATGGTCAGCAACAACAATTTCTTCTGATACTAGTGATACAAATGTTTCTTATTCCACAATTCCTAGTAGCTATAGTGATTCGATCTCAACTAATACCTCAAACATCTCAACTAATACCTCAAATATTTCAACTAATACCTCAAACATCTCAACTAATACCTCAAATATTTCAACTAATACGCAGGAGTATCAAAGAATACCTCAAACATCTCAACTAATACCTCAAATATTTCAACTAATACCTCAAATATTTCAACTAATACCTCTGCTATTACAACCCTTCAAAGCTCAAATACATTATCTGATGCCAAAATTACAGCTAATACAAACAATATAAATAATTTAGGGGAAGGAATTGCAGGATCAACAGCCTTAACAGCAGCACTAACGGCATTGCCTCAAATGTCAAAAGAATCTAAAACAACTTGCGGTGTTGGGACTGGTGCATATAGCAGTAGATATGCAGTTGGTTTTGGTTGCGCTTCAAAGGTCAGTAAGAGAATTGATATTAATGCTGGTGGGTCATATGTTTTTGGAGGTTCTAAATCATATGGAGGAGGAACATTAGATAGTGGAGTTGTAAAAGCAGGTTTTGTTTTTAAATTGGGCGAATTGAATAAACCAACTCAAATAAGTCTTGACGAATCAAAAGATCTAAAAAAAGAAGTAAAAGATTTAAAAGCTAAAAATGATGAGATAATTTCTCAAAATCAAAAACTATTAGCGAGATTAGAGAAATTAGAAAATATCGCATTAAAGTTTCAATCCAGTTCTGAGATGATTTCTGTCGCTACAAAAGACTAATTTCTAGTGACAAAACATCTATTTATCTAGTGACAAAATAGCGACAAAAATCATTTTCTAGCCTCAAAAGTGATTTTTTATAAAAAATTTAGCGAATTAGTCTTTTATAGATGACTGTTATGAACTAAGATCTTATGAGCGGGGCGTGGCGCAGCTTGGTAGCGCGGGTGCTTTGGGAGCACTAGGTCGCAGGTTCGAATCCTGTCGCCCCGACTCAATCAAATCCAAGTCATACAAGAGAGTTTCCCAGACTCTCTTTTTTATTGCCAAGTATAAGAAAAATAAGACTTAGCGATTATATAGCGATTATTTGCAATACCTTGCATAACCTTGCTGTCTTAATCGCTGGACATAATTAGGAGTAGCTCCTAAATATAGAAGTCTTTTTAAACCCCTAATTCAGAAGTTTTTTATATTCTCTTCGTTTAGCGTTAGAAAGTTTAAAAGAATTTAAAACTAGAACTACAATTTTCTTTTATCCATTTTTCATTCTCTACGCTTTTATAACCAAGAGACTTTGCTTTTCTAGCATCTGTACAAGCACCTTTAATATCTCCTATTTCTGTTTTAGATACACTGCGATTTAAGAAGGCATCGCTATATTTCTTATTAATTAGTATGGCTTTACTGTAGTCAGAAATGGCCTCGTAGTACTTACTCAAATTGTGCTTTTCAAGACCTCTGTTATAAAAAGCATTACCATTATTTGGATTCAATTTAATGACTTCTGTATAGTCAGCAATTGATCCATATGAATTCCGAATCTTGCTCTTACTCCAGGCACGACCAAAATATGCATCCTCATATGAGGGATTTATATTCAATAATTGAGTGTAGTCTGCAATAGATCCATAGTAATTTCCTAATTTACTTTTGCTATAACCAAGACCATAAAGGGCTTTCTCAAATGATGGATCTATATTTACAGCCATTTGATAATCTGAAATTGCTCCAGAGTGGTCATTAATCTGAGCTTTTGCCCAGCCGCGATTGTAGTATGCATCTACATTATTTGGATTTAATTCAATGGCAGATGTGTAATCATAAATTGATCCAAAGTAATCACCTTTCTCCCCTTTTTCAAAGCCTTTGTCAAAATATGTCTGAAAATCATTCGCATAAACTGCAGAGTAAGGAGAGCTAAAAAATGTAAAACCTGCAGTTATTGTTATTGGTTGGATTAGTGGAACTAATGATATTAATCTTCTAGTTGTTCTTTGAAACTTTTTGATCATCTTGCAAATATAGTCAAATTCAATCTTATAAAAATTGCATATTATCCACGTGAAACATAACAATTTCGAAACCAATAATTTTGGAAAAACTTAATTTTCAAAGACTAAATTGACGAGATGATAAGATAAATTTTTCAAACTAAATATCAAAAAATTTAATGACTGATAAAAAGAGTATTTCATCAGCTTTAGCTAAAAGAGATAAAAAAGAGAAATATATTATTTATTTCGTTGGTGCGGCAGTATTACTATTTGTGCTTGTAGGACTTAAAGAGATTAGCCAGTCAAACCCTTATTTATCTGCTCCTGCTTGGTTTGGATTTTTAGGTGGAATTTTTACACTTTGGAGATTTTGTAAAAAACAAACAGAAAATCCATTTGCATCTATTTTTAGAACATTAAAAGATGATTATGTCTTTGATAGATACATAACATTGCAGTTGTTCAATATTTTCTATGCTATTGGTCAAGGTCTAGGAGTAGGAGCTGGATTTGGATTCTTCGTAGATTGGGTTCATGCTTTGATATCTAATTCATACTTAAAAGGTGTTTACTTCTCAGGCTTCGTTGTTAGTCTTATTTCCGTAGTAATTTTAAGAGTAACGATAGAAGTCTATTCAATAATTTATAAAGCAGCTATAGAATTCAGAGACTATATGAAAGCAAGAAAATAACGTTCTTTTAATAAGCACTAGGTTGCAGCTTAGCGATTATTTAGCGATTAAATGCTTATCTTTGCAATACCTTGCTGCATTATGAGACTCAAACAAATCCCTGCAATACAAACTCATATGCTATAGCCTCACTTGTTTCTTGTGGGGTCTGTCGCAAATTGCGTACTGGGTGCTTTGGGAGCACTAGGTCGCAGGTTCGAATCCTGTCGCCCCGATCAGTTATAGCAATGGATTATAAATATTTGATTAGTCTTATATTGAGAAAGGGTAGCTCTAGGGGTAGCTAGGGTTATGTACTTTGTACATACTTGTGCCTTTGAGATCAGTAAGCAAACTGGTGGTTTTTATACATCTTTCTATAATCTTCGTGCAATCTTTCGGTCGCTAATCTTCTGTTGTTCATTGCTTCTCTAATCAAATCCATCTCTCGGAAGTTTTGATTAAGGATCGTGAAAGGAGTAATGAGTTTCATAAAACCTCCTATATCTACACCTTTATTGTCCTCCTATTGTTATTAAATAGATAGTGCGGTTATAGGAACTAAAAGTAGCTATTGAATATGGAGGTTTTCTTCCAACCCTCCTGTAGTAACTTCTTATATTCTTCTCTTGCAGCTTCAACAGTTTCTACCCTCGAACCTTTCATAACTTGTTTACTACTAAGTTTTCACGGTGTGGTTATTGGAGAGTTAGGAGTACAGCCCTAGCTCTCTTTTTTTTAAGAATCTATCGGTTTTTACGATTCGGTTTTGATGTGTAAACCGAAGTTCGGTGTATTTGCCCTATATAATCATTCGGTTTATAACATTACAAATATTGCTTATTCATACAAAGATAGTTATGTACTAATTCAGAGGTAAACAATGTATTCAATGTTTGATCTATTCTTTGATACTCCTGCATATAGACCCATATATGTAATCTCTGATAGTGAGATGGAGGAGTTACAAAGAACGCAAAATCAAGATGAACTTGAAGAAATTCGTCATCAAAAGAAAAGACTTGAAGAATCATACAAAGCTCAAGTCAAACATCTTGATGAAAGAGAAAAAGAGTTAAAAACTGAACTAAAATCTATTGAACACGCTAAGAAAAAAGTTTAGATTTTGATTCTTTTATCGAGAAGAGGGTTTATCCCTCTTTTTTTTATGACAGTAAAAACTATTTACCACCACATACCGAGATTTAATTTTTTGGGTTCATTATTGCATGCAAGCTCACACTCGCTTAACTCTTTGACTGAGAGAGCCTCAAGTATTCTTGCCATATCAATAGAAGATAGTTCTCCATTAACGTTCCACTTAAGTGTAGTTTTACGTTGAGGTGTGTTTTTTGGTTTCTTCATCATGACTTTTTAAGGTCGGGAATAATTAAATAGCATGATTATTTGAAAGTCTCAATTATTTATTAAATAAAAGAGTATAAATTACCAAAAAAATGTGAAGTTTTTATAAGTAAACCAATTAAATTTATTTTTTAAAAATATAGAAACTATAGGTGTTAATTATCTTCTAACCTATCTGCGTAATCTCTTAAAACTTCAGCCATCTTTTGAGGTGGAATTTCTTCTTGATATTCTCTACATAAATCAAAAATTTATCTAAGAAATCTTTCATTGAAGAGGACATTAAAAAAGGAGCTATTTGCTCCCTAGTTTAGATCGACTATCAATCAAATTTATTTTAATATTTTTCTTTCAAATATAGATTCTTTGTATTTGCACTATCTGAAGAAAATAATAAAAACAATATGATTCCAATTAAACCTGAGAAGGTAAGTGTTAGTTGAAAAACTTCCATAAATAACCTCCTTAATTATTTCTCTACTACTAACCTAGCAGTATCGTTATTTTTCAAAAAGAGTAAAACTCCTTAATTAGGGTTGAGGGTAGATAAATATCGAGTAATTCCATATTCTCTATCCTTTAATTATTAGTTCTGATTTAATTATTCAAAGTCAATTACTCAATAAGCATAAAAAAAGTCAGCCTGTATCCCCACTGGCTGACTTCCATGACGATGTAAGTTTTAAAACTATACGAATGTATTTGTTGTTGTGATGCTTAAAACAACAGCAACAAAGAATATGTAAGGAACCACCTTAAGGGGTACATATCCTTGTCTTTTAGATATAAAATCCATTTATACAAACCCTGGAATAATTTGTCCTGTTGTTAGATATGCGCCAATAAGTGCAATAAAGCCAATCATCGCAAATCTACCGTTAAGCTTCTCAGCTACGATTTTTTCCTTCTCAACTGTTTTTGTTTCGTTCATTTGTTTGGTTGGTTGTTTAGCTAAGACGCTTCCTAATGCAATCTTGAAACAAATCTAATGATTGAAAAATATAAGTGTGAGTATAATTACTTACTCTCATACCCTCTATAAGCTGGGCTTATTAAACCTATTTGGATTTTCTCGATATTAATATGGAAATTATCTAATAAATTAAGAATAAATTATCTAATTAATTTCGCATCCAAATAATGCAGGATTATCGTCACACTTAAGTTTCCAATAAATCACTTTTATTTTTGCAATTGGCTCTCTTTCATAAATGCTATTGAAAAAGTAAGGAATAATTGTATAAGGAATTCTTTTATTCATAAAGTCCTCCGAATTAATTTTGAATTTTGAATAACTAGAAATCTTTTTTTTCTGTTAGAGAACAACTTATTAAATCTTTATTTTTGAGCCTCTCTAAAATCAAAAGCATATCTCCTGGTTCTAAGTCACCATTTTTATTCCACTTAAGGGATGTTTTAGTATGAGATCTATTATTTGTCATCTAATTCCCCTCAACTCATAAGTCTGTTCTAATAGTTTTTCTGATAAAAACATATAATTAAAATGTAGTGATTTAGGTATAAAATTTTCCTTAATTACAACTTTATTTTTTTTTATTTTCGTAATAGAATTAACTCATATTGGACGGGTATTAAATACAAATTAGATTTAGACTATGCGTTTTAATTAATAAGCATAATTTATCAATGTCATAAGATTTACTCCGCTCATTTATTGAATTTTTGGACTATGCTTACTGGGACGGAATAT
>QCER01000027.1 GCA_003280515.1 Prochlorococcus sp. AG-355-P18 | reverse complement strand
GCGAGTGGAAAATCTTTTGTATCAACTTGTTCTAAAAATAGTGAATTAGGTCTTATTACTAATAAATGTGGTAAGCGTGCAAATCCTGAAAATTTGGAAAGTTTTGTTAATGCAATTAAGTTTCTATTAGACAATCCTGAAAAAAGAGTTGATCTAGGTAAAGTAGGAAGAAAATTAGTCGTTAAAGATTACGAAAAATTTAAGATTTTAAGTCGAATCCAAAAAGAAATGAAAAATATAATTTAATTTTTTCTTAAAAACAAATAATCTGCAGAGATGAGGTTACCGTTTTTCCAAATTTTATTATAAATTAGACCTACTTTAAAATTATTTTTACTCAAAAAATGGCAAATATCCTTTTCAGAAAAGTTTACTCCTTCATAAACAGAAAATAATGTTATTTCAACTATAATCGCGTCTAAATATTGGAGAATTTTATTTGAACCCAATAATAAATTATATTCTTCACCTTGTACATCAATCTTAAGCAGTCTTGGTGATGGCGAATATATTATGAGTTCCTCATACTCATCTAGTTCTTTAACATCTACAGTTATTGAACTTTCATATTTAACCCCTTTAAAAATATTATCTGAAAAAGATAAAGTTTTTTTTAGAGAGGATGAATCTTTTTTTTTGGTAATAAAGAAATCTGATTTTGTTCTTTTGTTTGAAAGTGCAATATTAAAGTATTTACAATCTACATTTTTTCTGAAAAAATAATTAATTAAAATATTTGGTCTTTCTATTGGATCAAAAGCAAAATATGTTTTAAGTCTCTTAACTTGGTGAATTAAAATAGCAAATTGACCTTTATTAGATCCGCAATCTATTAATGTTTTTGTATTATTTATTTTTTGAATAGCTTTAAGATGTTCAAAAGCAGGGAAAATTCCTTTAAAAAAATACTTTATTAGTTTAGGAAAAAATACAAAGTGAAGTACCTTTTTTAATCTAATTATGAAAATACTAGATTTAATTTTCATTTTAAAAAAACTTTAAAAAACTTTTCATTATTTTAGTTAATTTATATCCAGTAGAATCTGCGAAAATTGTTAATCGAATCAGATTAGTAGTAATAAAAGAAAATATACAGGCCAAAATTATAACTATTTTATTTAAATTTTTAGTGCTTTTAATAAATCTGTAAACTTCTTTTTGCTTTAAAATCCCAACCTGGTAACTCAATCCACCAAATTGAAATGATGAAATTAAATCTTTGAAATAAAAAACTTGAGCATTTTTCTTTATTGCTTCCCAAAAGTATTTGCCATCTCCGCAGATTTTATAAGAATCATCATAAAGTTGGTTGTTTGTTATGGCAGGACTAAAAACCATTGACTGATGGGCAGTTGGTATTCTGTAGGAAAAAATATGATTACAATCATCTAAACTTTTTGAGTTAGATGAGAAGCTCCTATTTGATTTATAAGCAAATTTGCTGCCACCACATATTATTATCTTGTTATCAGAATTAAGCATGGATCTCTCTATTAACTTTTTTATTTTTAATAATGTGTCTTTTGATGCTAGAAAATCACCCCCATTAAGAAAAATAGTCCATTTCATTTTGGTGGATTTAATTGCCTTATTCATTGCATCATAAATCCCATTATCTTTACCATGAATTATTTTTTTATTCTTAAACCAAGAAGACAATTTTCTAGTGTAATCAGATTTTACTGAACCAGACTTAATTATCCATTGAAAATCTTTACAGGTTTGTTTTTTTAATGAATCAGATGTTTTTTTAAATCCACCTTCATCATTAAGCGTAATGGTGATAATAGTAAACAACTTTTAAAATAGTTTTGTAATTTATTTGATTTTAAAATATAGATATTAGAGAAATTATATTATTAAATTTATTATAGATTATTTCTTGGTCATATAACTCAAATCCATCGTTAGAAAAAGCATTACGATAACAAATTAAAATAGAAATAATAAATAAAAAATATTTGATATTTATTAAATTCATTATCTTAACATTATTATTTTGATCACTAAATAAAATTCTTAATTTCTTATTTGATAAAATGAACAACAATATGAGAAATCCATTATTTATTAAAAATGGTGCTAAAACTCTTAAAGATATTAACATTATGGGAGAAACTATATATAAAGTTTGCATACTTATAACCAATAGGGAATAAAAAATTAGGATATTTTTTGATGGTTCAAGAAAAATAAGATTTGAATTTATGCTTGATAATTTTTTATTTTTCAAAAATAATTTATCTACAAGAATTAGCGAAATAAAAAAAACTAAAGGGATGTACGAAAATAAAATTGATTTAAAATCACTTACAATAGCCCCTTCCAGTCTATAGCTATTGTATCCATATAATTTGTCCGCGAATAATACCCCTTCTCCTTCTAGAGCAGTTTCTGCGAGGTATGTTATGATGTCTCTGAATTTGAGAATAAAATCAAATAAAATATTAAAAATAATTGAAATAAACAAAAGAATAATAATTTTTTTTTGGACAAATCTTTTTGAAATAAATTTTATTGTCGAAATAGTAAAAATAAAAAGATAGTAAACAAGTAAAATTAAAAATGTAGTTTGATGAGCTAGGGAAGCTAATACTAAAAATAAAAAAAACTTTACTTTAGGTAATTTCCGAGACGTAGATAAAAGAATGCCACAAACTAAAAAAGTAAATCCTAAATAAGTTCTAATTAGATGTAAACCCATCCCGTAAAATGGAAGAATTAATATTATTAAAGAACCATAGTTTCCAAAAACTCTATAAATACTTGAAAACCTATAAGAAAATTGAATTAAAATATTAGAAAATAAAAAAATTAAAAGGCAGTAACTAGAGGGATTTAATTTTGATGGATATAGGTAAGTAAGTACTAAATTAAATAATGGAAGCAGGACCTCTCTCCCTTGTCCATAATTTAATTGCGGTTTAAAATTATTAAATGCGAAAGTATAGTTATCGTAATAATGGTAAAGGTCTGTATATTTTAGATAAGGATCAAAATATGTATAAAAGTTACCAATACTTAATGTTAATATGATAATTCCAAAAAAAATATAATTAGACTTATAATTCTTCTCAATATTTGTAGAAGCCTGGTAGCCAATTAACAAAGCTAGAGGCAAACACAAAAGAAAACTAGTAAAAATTGAGGTAATACCTAGTATTAAGAAAAATATCTCTACTTTTTCGTTAGAAGTTAAATTTCTTATATTTTTAGGAAAAAAATATTCTTTATTCAATTTATTAAATAATTCTGCCATTAATTAGTTCTATTACCCTGTCGCATTTATCGAGAGTTGATAGCCTATGTGCAACCATTATTACAGTGATTTCTTTATCAAAACTTTGAATCTCATCAATTACCAGTGTTTCTGTTTTATTATCAAGTGCGCTAGTCGCCTCATCAAGTATAATAATTTTACTTTTTTTGTATAAAGCTCTTGCTATCCCAATCCTTTGCAACTGCCCACCACTCAATTTAACTCCTTTTTCTCCAATATTTGTCTCAAATTTTAATGGAAGTGTATTTATGAAATCTAATATTTGAGCTTTCTTACAAACTTCTATTACATTGTCAAAATCAATATTTTTTTTATCAAATCCAAATACAATATTTTCAAGTATTGAATTATCAGATAGATAAATATCTTGTGGAACGTGAGCAATATTTTTCTGCCATGAATTTATTATTCGTTTGTTTAGATTATTTGTTATGTCATTATTATCTACAATAATTTTACCTTTAGTGGGTTTTAAAAGGCCCATAATGATATCTAATAAAGTTGATTTACCGCTTCCAGTCTTTCCTTTTATTCCTATTTTTTCTCCTACTTTAATAGTAAGATTTATATTTTTCAAGATTTCATTATCACCGTATGTGAATTCAATATTTTCAAGTTTTAAATTATTTTTAAAAACTAATTTTGGTAATTCCTTTTTGTTCTTGAATTCTGGAATATTTTTGTATTCAAGTATTCTTAGTAATTGATCAACTCCAGAATAATTAGCTGATATTAATGACCAAGAAGAATATAATTGTTGAGAGAGAGGCAGTATTTTCTGAGCCCCAACTGCAATCGCTCCAATTAGAGGGATAACTCCAATACCTGCAAAACGCTCATTTTCATTTAACACTATTGCAGAGATTATTAACGTTATTATTGCAAATGATTCAATGAGATATTTTGGGAAAAAATTTATAAACCATTCTTCTGCGTATATTTTTCTAATTGGCCTTTCTATTTTTGCATATTTTTGAATAACCAAATATTGAAGTGAATCTAATATGATATCCCTTATAGAACCAAATAATTCCTGAATAAATTTAACTTTTTTTACTTCCAAGTATGCTTTATTTCTTGAATTAATTCTTATTCTATTTATCAAAAGTCTCATCAATAATAAATAAAAGCTTCCTATCGATATTATTAATATAAATATTAAATTACCACTTAATAAATACAGTCCTACAATAATGGACGATATAAGAATTATAGAGCTTAAACTTATTAGCAACATATTTACTACATATATAGTTTGCTCTAAGTAAGTTGTTAAAGTTGTTATCTTGTTGCTACTATTTATTGAAATTATTTGTTGATACGGTATCGAGATCGTATTTATTAATATCTGTTTACTAATATCATTACCAATTTTTGCAGAAAATCTAGAACTCACCCAAACATTTATAATTCTAAGTAATGTAGAAAATATAATAAATATGATAAATGAACAAGTAATAAATATTTTTGTATTTAAATCGCCATAGATATTAAAAATTTCTAAAATATTATTCAATAATGATATATTGCCTAAACGATCTGGGTTTGTGACTAAAGATATGAAAGGAATAGCTGATGCTATTGATATCATCTCTAATACTCCACAAACTATAAGTAATAAGCATAGGCCTATTATCTGATATTTCCTTTTAAGATTTAGAACTCTGAAAATTCTTTTTATTAAATATATGTTTGATTTCTTTTCTTTTTTATTCATGGATATTTTAAAAAAATAAATTATATTTTTTTTCTTAATCTAAGAATTAAAAAATAGTAATAAAAACTTTAAAAATAATAGAACTAATAATGAAATAATATTATTCCACTTAATTCTACATTTTCGGCTTTAAGTTTATTATTTAACAATTTTATATCGTTAAAACTTATAAATTCAAGAGATGTTAAAAGGTAGAAGATATTATTTTGATCTAATTTGTTTAATGATTCTAAAATTGAATACTTATTATCAATTTCTATGCTATCAATGAATTTATTGATTTCAGATTGTTTTTTATCTAGCAATGATATGAAATTAATTGAAGACTTTGAATCAACTTTAAATAAAACTTTTAGTAAATTCTTTTTGTAAGTGTTTTCTATTTCTGAATCATTTATTTTTATTGATTCAAGTACATTAGCATCTAAGATTCTTTCTAAATCTTCTTTATTATAAATTAGATTAGATTTTTTTTCTTTAATAAAAGTGTAGGCTGAACTTAGTGAAAAACCTAAAATTAATCCAATTAATCCAATTCTTTTCTTGCTTGGAGCTATCGCCCATTTCTTTAATGTTGGATTTGTTATCAAATTCCATGGATCAGTATATCTTGCCTTCTCCAAATTTATTGTAGTTAATTGATTTTCAACATTAATAAGAGTTCTCTCATCACGAGCTGCTTCTCTAATTAGTTCTTTATACTTCAGAATTATATCTTTAGGCCTTGAAGCCGCTTTCATATTTGTTTCTTCAATAATTCTTCTGGCCTTTAATAATCCAATGGCTCTTTTTTTTGTTTTTTGGATCAATATATCTCTTTCTTTTGTGGATCTTATGACAAGTCTGTCATTATCAGTATATTTGGATTTTAAGTTAATTATTTTATCTTCTAGTTCTTTAAGTTCTAAGGGTAATTTCTCTTCTACTAATACGGGGATTGTTGAAAAAAAATAAAGTAACTGTTCAAAATCGTCTCCGATTTCAATTATTTTTTTTATCTGCAAGTCTAGTTTCCTTATTTGATTAGCAGATTTTATTCTTACTTGCTCAATACCAAGATTCGATTCTAATAAACTTTTAGGATTATCATTATCGATAAAAACATTTGAAAGATCCTGATTAAGCGCAAAATTTTGGGCTAATTTTATAGACTTTGAACTCTTTTCTTTATATTTTTGCACTTGCTCCTTAAGGTACATTTCTGCTAATTCAAAATTCCTTCGCCTTGTTTTCCCAGAATATAACTGATAATCTTTGGAAATTTTTTCAAGTACAGGGATTATGATGTTTTTATTTGTATCTTTATATTTTATTGAAACAATGTTAGTCTTTCCTTGACGATTTATATCAAGATATTCTTTTTTCCATTCTGAGAAAATTAAATCAGGCTTTTTGGGATTAACTTTTTTATATTCTTCGCTAACTAATTCAAAAGCTGGCAAAAGAACTGATGGACTTCCTAAAATACCAATTTCAGTCCTTAAATCATTAGTTCTCGAAAATTGACTAATATTTGTGAAAATTGGATTGTCCAATAATTTACCTTCTGCAAAACCTTTTTTTGTATCAATAACAATTTCAAAGTTTCCCTGCCATACTTTCTTTAGAGAGAATGAATATAAGCATGCACCAATAAAAAAAATAAAAGATATAAGTCCAATAAATTTTTTATTTCTAAAGAAAAATCTAAAAAATATTTTTAAATCTAATTCACCACTTGATACTTCATTTATTTGAAAATTTGATTTATCATTTTTATTTTGCATATGAATTTAATTATCTTAATTTATTAAAATGGAGGAGCATTTATATAAAATAACCCCTACTAAAATTACAAACATTAAAATTAAATTTTATTATAACTTACTATTGCAAAATTAATAAATTTTACAAACCTACGCGTCCATAATTGTCTTCAAATCTTTCAATATCATCTTCTCCCAAATAAGTCCCAGTCTGTACTTCAATAATTTTAAGAGTTTTTTCTCCATTATTACTTAGTCTATGTTTTGTATGCGATGGTATATATATACTTTCATTCTCATTCAATTTTTTTCTATCGTTTTCTAGTTGAACTAAAGCTTTACCTTGAACAACTATCCAGTGTTCAGATCTGTATTGATGTCTTTGTAAAGATATTTTCTGTCCTTTCTTTACTGCAATGAGCTTTACTTTCCAATTTGATGACTCACTTATGGAGACATAATATCCCCATGGTCTGAAAACTTTTAGATGTTCTTGACTCTCACTTATATTTTTTTCTTTTAATAAATTTACAATATTCTTTACATCTTGAGTTCGTTTTTTGTCCGCGATTAAAATTGCATCGCTCGTATCAACCACAACTAGATTTGATAAACCTAGACCAACTAATAGTCTATTTTCGCTATTAAAATAGCTATCTTTTGAATCTTTTAAAATTATTCTACCTTCCTTAACATTACCTTTTTCATCCTTATTTGAGTTTTTCCAAACCGCATCCCAACTTCCAATATCACTCCACCCAACATCTAATGGGATCACAGTTCCTAAATTGGTTTTTTCCATTACAGCAAAATCAATCGATATATCTGGACAATTTTTATATGATTCCTCGTTAATCCTTATAAAATCCAAGTCTTTTTTGCTCTCAATTATAGATTTTTTGCAATACTTAATTATTTCTGGGTTGAACTTATTTAGTTCTTCCAAAATCAGATTTGCTTGAAATAAAAAAATACCACTATTCCATGTATAAGATTTATCAAATAAAAATTTCTTTGCTTTTTCAATATTTGGCTTTTCTATGAATCTTATTATGTCCTCTCCACTAGGATTCAATTTATCTAGAGGTTTTTTACTTTTTATATATCCATAGCCAGTTTCAGGAGCATCTGGGATAACTCCATAAGTGACTATTCTTTTTTCATTAGAGTATCTTTCGCCAAGTTCAATCGACTTTATAAACTTTTCTGAGTTATTTATTTGATGGTCTGAAGATAAAACTAATAAAGTAGGATTTTCTCCAAATTGCATTGTAAGAATAGTTGCTAAAGTTATTGCTGGACCAGTATTTCTACTACAAGGTTCTAATATAATAGCCTTTGGCTCTATATCGATCTCTCGCATTTGTTCGGCGACTATAAATCTGTGCTCTTCATTGCAAATTAAAATCGGATCTGAACATTTTTTTGAATCTTTAATTCTTAAAACAGTATTTTGAAGGAGTGATCTATTATCCTTATCACATAAATTTATAAATTGCTTTGGAAAACTTTTTCTTGATAAAGGCCAAAGTCTTGTTCCACTACCACCACATAAAACTATTGGAATAATTTTATTTGACATATCTAGAAATACT
>QCER01000026.1 GCA_003280515.1 Prochlorococcus sp. AG-355-P18 | reverse complement strand
GAAGAAGCTAAAAAGCTTTTTACAGATTACCAAGAACTTATGAAACTTGGCTCTGATTATGGAAAATTTGACAGAGAAGGAAAAAAAATGTTTATAAAAAAAATGGAAACTCTTATGGATCGTTATAAGGTTTTTATGAAGAGATTTGAATTGTCTGAAGATTTTCAAGCAAAAATGACAGTAGAACAATTAAAAACACAGTTAAGTCAATTTGGGATTACTCCTGATCAAATGTTTGATCAAATGAATAAAACCTTAATAAGAATGAAGGATGAACTTGATAAAACTTCTTAAAGTTAAAGATTAAAGCTTAATGACAGATAATTTAAAATTGCCATCATGGCTGTCAAGAGGAATAGAAGAATATTTTCCAATTAAGGGTACAGATCAAACCTTTTTGGAGATAATTGATCATGCGAAAAAAAATAATAAAAAATTAAGGGTTAAACTTGGCATCGATCCAACTGGAACCGATATTCATCTTGGGCACAGCATATTGTTTAAAAAACTTAGGGCATTCCAAGATAATGGACATATTGCAGTTTTAATTATTGGGGATTTTACTGCTCAAATAGGAGATCCAACCGGAAAAAATAAAACAAGAGTTCAGTTATCGGAAAAACAAGTTAAGGAGAATGCAAAAACATACTTAACCCAACTAGGGATGGGAAAGCCAGCCAATGAATCTATTTTAGATTTTGATTCAAAAGATAGAATAGAAATTAGATATAACAGTGAATGGTTAAAAGGATTAAATCTGAATTCGATAATTGAATTAATGGGGAGTGTAACAGTTAGTCAAATGCTAGCTAAGGAGGAATTTAATAAAAGGTATACTTCGCAAGTCCCAATTGCTTTGCATGAATTCTTATATCCACTATTACAAGGTTACGATTCGGTAGTTGTTCAATCAGATATTGAGCTTGGAGGTACAGATCAGAAATTTAATATTGCAATAGGAAGAGACCTTCAAAGGCATTTTAAACAAGACCCTCAATTTGGTGTTCTGCTGCCAATTTTGACAGGTTTAGATGGAGTTAAGAAGATGAGTAAATCTGAATTTAACACCGTCGGTTTAACTGAAGATCCTCTTTCAATGTATTCAAAATTAGAAAAAGTACCCGATAATATAATACCCACCTATTTTGAATTACTTACTGAATTAGATTTAAGTTTTCTGGAAAACTCAAATCCTCGTGAATTACAGAGAAGAATGGCTTTAGAAGTTACTACTTTATTCCACGGGACCGAAGAAGCATTAAAGGCGCAATCAAATTGCGAAAAATTATTCCTTGGACAAAAAGAAAAAGTTGGAGAAATTCCAGAGATTTCTTTAAAAGAAGTAGTTTTTCCAGTAAAGTTTTTCTACTTATTAAGTGCTCTAAAACTTTTCAAATCTAGCAGCGAATCAAAAAGATCTATTAAAGGTGGGGGTGTAAAAATTGATAGTCAGAAAGTAATAAACCCTGATTTAGTTTTTAATTCAAAAAATGATTTGGAAGGAAAAATTTTGCAAATTGGGAAAAAAATAATTAAGAGGTTTGAAAACTGAAAATTGATGAATAACAGATTTAATTCGGAGGATAAAATAATATTGGCAATTGATGGATTAGATGTAAGTCAAGCAAAATTACTTTTGGAAAAATGTCCTAATATTAAGTGGGTGAAAGTTGGTTTAGAACTTTTTGTTAGGGAAGGTCCGAGGGTTATTGAAATATTAAAAGGTTTAAATAAAAAAATTTTTTTAGACTTAAAATTTCATGATATACCAAATACCATGCGAGCAGCATGTTTCCAAGTTTCAAAATTAGGGGTTGATATAATTTCTATTCATGCTTCAGCAGGTTTAAAAGCTCTTAAGGATTCGAAAAAAGCATCTTTAGAGGGAGCCACCTTAGTCAGTGTAAAACCTCCATTGGTTATAGGAATAACTGTTTTAACAAGCTTCTCTCTTAAAGATTTTCAAACTGATCTTGATAGAAATAATTCAATTGAAGAAAATGTATTGAGACTTGCAAAGTTGTCTTTTGATGCCGGATTAGATGGATGTGTTTGTTCCCCTTGGGAGGTGAAAATGTTGAGATCTATTTACAAGGATAATTTTGAACTTATTACACCAGGTATCAGATTAAATATTGACAATAAAGATGATCAAAATAGAATTATGACTCCATATGAAGCTATAGATAATGGCGCTTCTAAGTTAGTCATTGGCAGATCAATTTCAAAAGCTATAGATCCTAATAAATCTCTAATAGAAATATTTAAATCTATTGAGTCTGATTAATTTTGGATTCTTCTCCCTTAAGCAATCTTGTTATGTTTGTTCTGTGTTTCCAGATTACTAATAATGCCACAATTAAACTTATAAAAAAGTATGAGTGCATAAATTTTCCTAGATAAAAAAACATAAAAATAGGAAGTAAGATTGCAGCTGAAATACTGGATAAAGAAACAAATTTAGTTTTTGTTAGAACTATTAAAAAAATGCCAAGAGATGCTAGTCCAACTTTCCAAGAAAGAGCTAAAAACATACCTAATCCAGTAGCAACAGCTTTTCCTCCTTTACCTCTAAGCCATATTGGCCAAATATGTCCTGAGATAGCGGATATCCCCGCTATTACCTCTATTAATCCTTGATCTGTATAATATTGAGCAATTTTTACTGCAATAAAGCCTTTCCCAACGTCAATGATAAACACAAAAAGTGCTGGCCATTTCCCAACATTTCTTAAGACATTTGTGGCACCTGTAGATCCAGAACCCATAGTTCTTAGATCTATATTTTTGAGATATTTTCCAATTAAAAAACCTGTCGGAAGTGATCCTAAAAGATAACTTGTAAAAATTATTAAGATATTCATAAACCTTAGTTTAGTTCAAGATCATCGTAAATTTCATTATCTGAACCAGCAAATGCAACCCATAATGGGAATTGAAGTATTGGAATTTCAACAGAAGTTTCTGCAGCATCAATGATAATAAATGGCAATTCTTCGTTGGCTTCTAATCTATCAGCTCTCTCGATGACACCTTCCGGCCTTTCAAACAGAACAATCCCACTATTAGGTCCAAAGTCATCCCTTGTTAGACCAAGTGAATCTTGAAGAATTCTTCTCCATTCACCTAATCGTTCAGGCTGCGAAGCTAAAATAAGAGTCTGAAATTGATCTCCATATAATTCACCAAGAATAGATATTAAGCCAGCTGATAACAATGCATTTTTTTGTCGAGAACCTCTACTTTCAAGAGAACCTCTTCCGCCCATGTTAAAGAACCAATCATCCATAATTTCTATATCTGAGGAATCAAGACTCCGTCTTAATTTCCAAGGTTCTGCATAAAAGTCGGGTTGTTCTGTGAAACTTGAAAAGCAACTTTTTATAATCTTTTCATCTGGCTTAAATGTCTCGGAAAGAGCAGGAACATTAACTATATTATTTGTGCTATTGTCTTGCTTTTTCTCATCAAGGGGAGAAGGCTTTACGATTATTGGTTGAGAAACTAATTCAAGTTTCTCTACATTTTGTGAAAGATTCTGCAAAGCTCCAGTTAAGTACTCTTGAAAGCCTTTAACTCTTTTTGCAATATTATCTGACTGTCCTTTAAAATTAGACTCAATATCTTTTTCTATTTCATTTTTTTTTGTTTCTAACTCTTTTATTTCTTGAACTAAAGAGTCTTTTTTTGAAACGAGATCTTTAAAAATTTCATTAGAAATTTCATCAAAAGATTTAGTTGATTTATCGTTTTTTTGTGTAATTTTTTTATTTTGCGTTGTATTTTTCTTGCTAATTTGTTTGGTTTTATCATCTGAAATTGACTTATCTAATATCAATTCCTTTTCAGGATTATTGTCGGAAATTTCTGTATTGGTCATTTAAATAATTTTGATGATTAGGCAAAGTCTGAATTTTAAGAATTTTTAATTTCTAGGGAATCAACTTTTTTTAAGAGCTCATCTTTTAATTGCTTTGGATTAAATAAAATTGGTAATAAATGAGGACTGGACTTTTCTCTAAAATAAAAAATACCTGGGATTATGGGGAAAAAGAATTTCCATGATATCCAGTTCTTAAATGGAAAAGTTCTAATCTCTTTTCCTAATTGTAAAACGATAAAATCATCATTTGTAATTTTTATTCTTAAGGTCAATGACTGAAGTAATAAAAAAAAGCTAAAAGAAGCAAAAACTATTGTTGGCAAAGAACCAATATTCAAAAACAAAAGCATAAAACTTAAAACTAATAGAATGATTGGCAACTGAAATGAAGGAGATATTATTACTGGCTCCTCTTTTTTTGATTTGGTATTAAACATAGTATCATCCAAATAAAATTTGCGTTAGTAATACATCCATTAAAGATACAGTAACGAGAGTCATTACAACTGCACCTGTTGTACTTGTTCCAACTTCTTTTGGACCTCCTTTAGTTGTAAGTCCATATCCACAAGCAATGATTGAAATAAGTAATCCGAACACTACAGATTTTATTAACATTGAACTTAAGTCTGTACTGGTTAAACTCACATTACCTGATCTTACAGATGTCCAAAAAACTATTGGAGGAACTTTATAAAAAATTGTGCTCCAAATTTGTCCACTCCATAAAGCTACAGATAAAAATAAAAGACACTGTATTGGAGACATTATTACCATTGATAGTAACCTTGGGACTACCAAATATTGGACTGGTTCAGTCCTTAACATGGTTATTGCCTCAATTTGTTCTGTGACTTTCATAGTGCCGAGTTGAGCAGCATAGGCAGTGGCAACCTTTCCAGTCATTAAAGTAGCAGTTAGAAGAGGAGCCATTTCTCTCGCCATGCCTACTGCTAATAAACCTCCAATTTCACTTGAAACTCCCATACTTGTAAGTTGTGATGCAACTTGAATATTAAAAACTGTACCTGCGGCAATTCCTGTAATTAATACAATTAATAAACTGCCAGGACCTGATTCCATAAGTTGGTCAAAGAGATCATTTTTGGAAATTTTACCCTTAAAGATAAAATTAATTGCTTGCCCGCCAATGATTAGGCTGCTTAGAAGTCTTTTGAAAAAATTAAAGTAATACATATTTTTATATTAGTTTGTAATTAATTTTCGATCCCATTTTCTCATTATTAAAAGACCAATTATTACCAATATTGAGGGTATAAAACCAATACATAATCTAATAGTTAATTGTGCTGAGTAGCATTGTTCAATAATATTTAGACTATCTTCATCAACAAAGCATGATTGATAACCTGATAAATACAATAAAAATCCTAATAATTGAACACTAAACGCGATACCAATCTTCTGAATAAGTACCATCCAAGCAGTATATAGTCCTGCGGGTTTCTCTGGGTCTTCGTCTATTGCATCAGGAAGTAGTGACCAAGGGATGAGAAAAGCAGTTGAAGCTCCAATGCCAATAAGACAGATTATGAAAATTAAAAGAATGAACTGAAATATGTTGCCGGCATTTAGGAATAAACTATCTCCAACTCCTGGAATTTTTGATAATGAAGGTAAAAATAATGCTGCCGTACATGAAATAATCCACATAATCCCTCCATAGTTTAAAGCTGAAATCCTGTTTAATTTATTTGATACTCTGGTCCATATTTGTAAACCCACTAAAGCGCTAATTTGGAAAGGAATCGGGATCCACTTCGCGATATATGTTGGTACATTCAGTACATCCTCTACATAGATTAACGCTACTGTTTGCATCAATTGTAAGGCGCACCAGAGAAGAATATAAAGCGTGATAACTTTCAGAAATTTTTTATTTCTGAAGATCCTTTGGAATTGAAGTGTTATGGGCTCAACTTTTCCTGAAGGCCTTCTTGCTTTTTTGGCGAATGGAGCCAACCCCCAGCAAGAAATTAACGTGGCAGCAACTGCAATACATCCGCTTATTTTACCCATTAAAAAATATTCATTATTTACTGATCCTTCAGAACCCAATACAAATCCAGCAATTATTAAACCAGTTAGTCCTGCAATTATTGAGCCAGTAAATCTAGATGCGTTTAGTCTTGTTCTTATTGATGTTTTTTCAGAAATTTCAGTAGATAGAGCTGCAAAAGGAAGATTAATACTTGTATAAGCAGTCATTACGATTATAGAAATTATGGCATAGTAAATAGTCTTGGTTAGCACGGTGCCAGTGGGTGTCCACCATATCGCAGCTAGAGATAAACCAAGAGGAATAGATGCTACTACCATCCAAGGGATTCTAGGTCCCCATCTTGATTTAGTACGATCACTTAACCATCCAATTAACGGATCATTTACTGCATCCCATATCTTTATTAACATTAATAATGAACCTGCAATTATTACTGGTAAACCAGCAGAAATAAAGAATTTGAACAGAAAAAAACCAAATTGCGTTGCGACTAAACCTGTGCCTGCATCTCCTAGCCCATAAGAGAACATTAATCTTGATGTCGATCTAGTAATATTTCTTTTCGAGTGTGAATTTTCCAATCTTTTTGCTTTGTTGATTGTTTGATAATGTATTATTGCATTGGTAATTCTATTACTTAATGCGGGCGTGGTTTAGTGGTAAAACCTCAGCCTTCCAAGCTGAAGATGCGGGTTCGATTCCCGCCGCCCGCTTTAGAATAAATTATTTTTTGCCCCAAATACTTCTTCTGAAATGATTAATAAAGAGCTTCTACTCTTTATTGAAACAGATTTCTCATTAATAGTTAAGGGTTCAAAAATCTCAGACATGCTAGTGTCGATAACTTTTAACCAATTATATTTACATTTCGGCAAGGGGAAATCGATACTTTTTGAATATGCATTTAAACCTATCCAAACCAGCGGACTAGTTTTGTCTTTGTTAATGCTAAAGGCAACTGTGTGAGACCAACTACTCCAATCGGGGCTATCTAACTTTGTTCCATGCCAATGATATGTTGGAATATTTTCATTGGTTTGATTATTAGGAAAAGATGATGGATTAAAAATGTTTATTAGTTTTTTTCGAATTTTTATAACGTATTTAAAATAATCTAATAATTCCAAATCTTGTTGACCATGTTCCCAATTCATCCAGCCCAATAAATTATTTTGGCACCAAGAATTGTTGTTCCCGCCTTGTGATCTTCCTATTTCATCACCCATAAGTATCATTGGTACACCTTTAGAGATAAGTAAACTAAGAACAAGATTTTTTTGTTGTCTTTTTCTTAAATCATTGATTAATAAGTTAGTAGTTGGTCCCTCAGTACCATGATTCCAAGAATTGTTATGGTTATCTCCATCTCTATTTTGTTCTCTATTGGCAAAATTATGTTTTCTATTGAAAGTAACTAAGTCTTTTAAAGTGAATCCATCATGTGAAGTAATAAAATTTATCGACTTTGGAAAAATATTATCTTCTTTATAAATAGATGGAGAACCTTTTATTTTATCGCTCATATTCCAAGCTGTATCTTTATCCCCCTTCCAAAATCTCCTCAAGTCATCTCTAAAATGACCATTCCAAGTGAAAGTATTCTTAGATGGGAAATCACCTAATTTATATAAACCGCCACAATCCCATGGCTCACTAATGAACTTTATATCGATAAGTTCTGGTTCACATTCTATATCTTCAAAAATTGGAGGATTATCAAGAGGTGAAAGATTTTCTCCTCTTGATAGGGCAATTCCTAAATCAAATCTAAAACCATCAACTCCTAATTCACTCGCCCAACATTTTAAAGATTCAATTATTAGTTTTCTAACTAATCCTCTGTTTGCTGCAATAGTATTACCACATCCGGAGACGTCCTGATAATTTTTATCTTTTCCAATAAAGTAATAAAGATTTTCATCTATACCTTTCCAAGATATTGCTGGCCCTTTTGAATCACCTTCGCAAGTGTGATTGTATACAACATCTAAGATGACTTCAATGTCTGCTTTATGACATTCCTCTACAAATCTTCTAAATTCCTCTCTATTCTTTTCAGGGGATTCATTAGAAAGATATTCAAAATGCGGAGTAAACCAATTAATTGGACTATATCCCCAAAAATTTTTTAGACCATTTGGGGCATCAGTAGGATCAAAACAAAAAATTGGAAGTAATTCAATTGTTGTAATACCCAGTTCTTTGAGATAAGGAATTTTTTTTAAAAACTTCTTAAAACAACTTTCATCTTTATTAGTTGATTCAGTGAAAGCTTTGATATGGAGTTCATAAATAATTGTTTCTTCCCAAGAATGTTTCGGTCTTGGATAATCCTTAAAATTAAATAATTTTCTATCGCAAACAACACTTTTAAGACAAGAATTAGTATTTTCTTGATTTTTTAATGCATTTTCTCTTTGATAACTTCTCCATCCGGTAATACCCCTTGAACATGGATCAAGTAATACTTTTTTTTCATAGTTATTATTAATCTCATTATTTTTTTGTTTCACTCTAAAAGCATAAATACAACCTTCATCTAG
>QCER01000025.1 GCA_003280515.1 Prochlorococcus sp. AG-355-P18 | reverse complement strand
CGTAATTAGTATCTCCTTCAATAAAGTCTTCTAATTCAAGAGTTTCAGGATTTATGTAGTATGAACTCCACGTCATAAAATCCATACGAACATCTAATTTTTCTAATTTCTTATCTTGAATATATTTTTCTAGATACTTATCAACGTCATCAGTATCCTTAAATTCATTAAAAAATGGAGTGAAGGTAAAACCATCTCCATTACTCATCTCAACATCAATACAACTACTAAAAAAATGAAACTCAGGAGGATTTCTATCGGGATATAAATTACCAACTCCAAATTTCTCTATTTTCCTTTCTTCAGTCACTTCTAAATTTTTTCTAATTATAAATAATTACATAATAATTTATACACAAGATGGAGAAGTGAAGTGAATTTATTCCATTTCGATTCTTAAATAATTTCCTCCATCATCACAAGGGACAGTGACTTTGGAGGAAATTATGTCATTTAAACACGAGTGTAAGTATTTATCAGGATTAGTAATTGACTACAAAAAAAAGTTGAAAGACCCCTTCTGGACTGGTTTTGAAGACATTTTTAAACAGTTAATTATGGAAACTGAACGCAAACTTTACCTCATCAAAGAACAGGAACTATGCGAACTATTAACCTTAACAAAAACAACCAACACAATCTCCCAGTCTCTTTCAATTCAAGAGAGTTAGAACTTGCAAGACGTTGGGATGAATACTGTTGTGACAATCACATCACTCGAAGTAGTGCAATTAAGAGACTAATTAAGAAAGAACTTAAAGAACAATTACTCGCAATTTAATTATTAACTATGAAAAATGTCACGTTAAATAATATCGACTATCAAATGTTGATGGAATTAAGTAAGAAACAAGGAGTTAATCTTAATTCCTTTGTTTCTACTTTGGTCAATAATCTTTATACAGAGATGAAAAGAACTGGGAGAAAACCATTATGAATCCTTCAATAAGTAGGAAGATGGATATGGTAAAAAACGTCTTTCTTAATAAAAAAAGACTCGAAGAAAGTCTTACATTTGCGGAATTTATTGACAAAAATCCTAGATATTTTGATGAAGTTGATGAATTTTATGAACAAGATTATCCAGAATTACAGTTACTAATTGAAAGTAATTCCAATAGGAAAGTATCAACTAAGAAAAACAAAATATCAAATAAGAAAATCTGTCGAATAAAAAATAATAAAGGTGACTTTGTAGATATAAAAAAAATCAAACAAGATAAAAAGGATGACTCTCACGTCCTCGAACTTCCTCCTCCTGATGGAGATGAAAACCTGATAACCATAGGTAATCAAATGTCTATTCCTGAGAGTTTGAGACTTTTAGAAAAAGTGAAAAGAGGGAAGAAAAAATTTAGAGATTTTATGAATCAAAAACCAACTTTTATCAGGAAGAAAACTGAAGAAATTCTCTTCTAAAATCACCAACACGAAATTATAAAATCACCAACACATCACCAACACAAACAAAAAAAAACTGAACTACACTGAGACAGTGTGATTCAGTTATTTTTTTAACTACTCAGTCACTTCAGTCATTTCAGATTTTCTGAGACAAAATAGTATATTCTGACATCTTCTAAAAACGGAGGGGGTGGGATTCGAACCCACGGTGCCCTTGCAGACACGCTAGTTTTCAAGACTAGAGCCTTAAACCACTCGACCACCCCTCCAGAGGCTATTCAGTTTTGTTGAACTTCAAAACTATAACATAAGAAATTAGTCATAGTCTATAAATTCAAAGATTAAAAATTTATTTCAAGAAACCTGTCTGAGAGAGGAATTTTATTTAAAAATGACTGGTTAAATCGTTATAACAGTCAATTATTAGTTACATTTAGTCCAAAAATTTAGGCCACAAAAAAATCACCCAAAGTTGACATTTTGTTGAAATAAACCAAATAAGTTATTCCCAACTATGGCAGCGATTATTAAAAAGAAGGCAACTATGGCGAAAAGAGCACTAACATCTTTTATGTCATAAGGTGCTTTAAATAATGGTTTTTGATCTGCCATAGTTATCTACTTATATAAATGCAATTGAATCATATTATTTTAATGCTTGTGAGAAGTATTAAGTTATTTTTTAATCTAAGAATGGACAATAAAAAAGCCACTAAAAGTGGCTTTTCCTATTTAATGGTTAAATAAACTAGCTTGTGTAAGCTTTTCCTCTATAAGTTAGTTCATTGTGCTGCTTTTTAGCTGCTTCTTTGTTCTGGACGTACTTTTGTCCTCTGTAAATTAGAGTCATTTTTAAGCTCCGGTTTCGCTTAAGTCCCCGTTCCATGGCTTAAGTCGATTTGCGGCTTGCTATACGCAAGTTGAACGTTTTGGTAGCGGTTGCTACAAATTTATAATAACATCCATTAAAATTATTTGTCTAGGTTTTTAATAAATAAACTTAATATATTAATGATAGATTAGGTTTCTGATAAAAGATTTATCATAATCCCGGATTAATTTCTCACAGGTTACATTTTGTTCGTTTTTGAGAAGTATTTTTTATTTAATGAACTTTTAAATGTAAAATTCTTAAGATTATTAAATTTGTTTTATGTTTTCTAGAAGCAAAAAACCTACAGTAAAAAAATCTGCAATAGTTGAAGAGACTCCATTATTTGCTCAATTATTACCATTCGCAAACAGAATGAATGATAAGGTCCAATTGGTAAATGCTTTGGCTTTTACTTTTATTATGGGATTCTCAATTTTTGGAATTGCTCTATGGAAACTATCAGGGCTGACCTAAATATTTTATTTTTGCAAAGCATCAATTTTTGATTCTTTGTTTTCAATTATGGTTATTAACCATCTAGAGGCTAGCCCTCTGGATATTGATCTATTTTTTAGAAATCTACATATATATACGTGTAGATTTTTTTCGTTTTTGGAGTTAAATTTTTCCTCAAAATCTAAGATATCCTCTTCTGATGTTCTTTTTCTTAGCTCATCCACCAATGCATGACTGGAGGAATCACTAAACAAGTTCCCAATATTTAAGCTTAATGTCATAAATAATTTATGTCCCTATTTAAGAGGTAGCCATAAATTAAATTTTTAAAAACTATTTTATATTTTTTATTTACAAATTATTCAAAATTTAATCTTTTGGTTTAGCAAGAGGAAGCAAGCACTTATCTGAATCACAACCTGCTGGGCCTGCTTCAGATAGTTCTCCAACATCATATTTATTAAGAGCGTCAAAGAAATCGTTATTGACTTTCCTCTCTATTACTTTATTCTGCAATGATATATATTCCTCTTTACTTATTGGTTCAAAGGGTAATCTCGGAAAAGTAGCGTTAGCACTAAATCTAGCCAGCAATGCTGCTGAAATATATCCCTCATTATTTTCTATTGCATTATGAATAGCCTTAGCTAAATCCTCGATTTCATTTTCTCTAAATTCTACGGTTGCAGAGGTATTATGCTCTGTGTAAAATTTCTGCACTTGCATGTAAAAATCAAATTGAGCTAATGCTGAGAAATTATTGATGTCTATTTGGTCTGCGCCGTCTATATTTGCCCAACTAACTTCTGTAGGGATTTCAACTAACCATTCTGTACATCTTGGATCAAATGGATTATCGAGCAAGCAACCATTTTCATCTTTATCAGATTGAGATGGAACAACTGAGTAACCATAATCCATGCAAGCTAAAGCGATTGGGTCATTTTTCCTGAAAGTTATTCTTCTTATGAATCTTTGAGCCTTTGGAGGATGCCAACCTGGAGCTGCTCCAGTAAGAAGACTTTTAGTTCCAGCTGGCTGAACTGTTGTGCATCTATTTGGTCTCCTTAGATTATGCTTATCACAATATTCCCATACAGTTTCTTTTACTATTTTTCTCCAAGAATCTAAAAATTTAGCTTCCTTTTCTTTGAAGGCCTTCCCTTCTTCGCTATTAGGCCTTCCTGCTTCCCACCATTTCAACCATGGCGTCCCAAAGGCATGGACACAAAAATCAAATAATCCAGTGAAACTTACTCCTACGATAGGATCATATTCCCTACTTTTTCTGTAACGCTCAACTTCAAATTCATGATTAAGTAAGCATGCTACAGAAAGAGCGGCTGCTTTAAAAGCTTTTTTTTGCTCTTCAAAATTTCCTGGATCAATCTGATTTAAATGAACTTCAGCCAAATTGCAATGGAAATCATTTCCCAAGATCTCCCCACAAGGGTTAAGTCCATATCGGCTCATCCTGTGGTCTAACTCTTCTTCTGAAAAAGGACCATAACTACTATTTATCCAATTTCTTGCTTCATCCTTGCCTTGTTCTGAGTAGATTTCAATAAATTCCTTTCTCAATTCATCATCTTTGAGAATATCTGCATTTGACCTTGCGATTGCTTCTGGTGCAAATTGAATGGCTCCCTCACCTGAATGGAATTGTTTTGTTACTGCATCCAAAACAGTTTGGTAAGTGGGTTTTGTATGGTAAACCCTAGTATGATTGGCCATTCTAAGGGCATCTTTTTCAGGATCTATTCTCCAATTACCATTCTCATCTTGACTCCATAAATTTTCTTTTGCTGATGCGGCTTCCTTATCATCTGAAGCAAATTGTCTCATCCCAGCACTTCTTCTTATATTCCCAGCAACTATGGTTACTGCAGCTTCATCAATTAATAAACAACACTCTACTGTACTTAATTTCCTACCAATTGCCTTTCCAAGAAGTGATGCGACTCTAGAGTAAAGATCTTTTAATTTGATAGGATTCGCCATACCACCAAAACCTTTTAATGATTCTCCCGCAGGCCTAATATCTTCCAAATCAATATAAACATCAATTTCTCTTTCAAGACTCTCGTTACTTGATGCCTCAAGAAGATATTTATAGCTATCTACCCATCCTCTTCTGCTATCTCCAACTTTGATATGAAGATCTTTTCCTTTAATTTCTAATGATGACTTTTCTTCTCTTTGATCTTTAGGAGTTATTCCAACTTCGCTGACTGATTTAATGTTTATTTTGTTAATTACCGTAGGTAGATTATTTATAAAATGAGGCTCAATTATTGCACCTGTTCCACATCCCATCATTGCTAAGTCCATCATTAATGCGAAGGCTTCCCAATCAATTAAGTTTGTTGAGGTACAGTTGTATGCTCCTGAGAAATTTTGGTTCTTATTAATCCAAGGGGTTCCGCCTATCCATAACCATCTTCCTGAAGGTTGAGCTTTTTGGTTACTTTGCATCTCTCTCATTAGGATTAATTCTTCATAAGAAAGTTTTCCTAATTCTTTTAATCCCGATAAATTCCTTTCGCCTACTTCACTCCAGTTCTCCCTTTTGCCAGATGAAGTTTTTCTACTATAAGATCTGAAAAAAACTGGGTAAGCAGCTGGCGCAGTCTTTGGAAAATCATCTTTTTTAAGATT
This sequence comes from Prochlorococcus sp. AG-355-P18, assembly GCA_003280515.1. GTDB lineage: Bacteria > Cyanobacteriota > Cyanobacteriia > PCC-6307 > Cyanobiaceae > Prochlorococcus_A. The sequence continues at coordinate 3,082 of QCER01000025.1, read as the reverse complement.
ATTGGAATTGCTCTCTGAAGAAGCTTTATTTGGTGCAACAGTCACGATAAAAAAAACGTATGTAAATAACCCGTACTGGAAGAATAACTCTACCTGTGGCGTCTGCAACTATTCTTACCACTATTTAACGGTTTGTGTAGAATTATGTTTAATATGAAATCTTTGTTTCAAGAAAGGATATGGAAAGAGTCCCCGAACCTGAATTAATGGAAGAAAAAGAGCAGGTCATTTCTTATGACGAAGCTGATTTTTCAGAAGGGGAAGTTAATCTAATTAATCAAATAAATCAATATCTTTTGAAAAAAAATATTTCTTTAGGTGAAAAAGATTTAATAGTTGATTTAGGATGCGGCCCAGGAAATATTTCTGAGAAGTTAGCAATAAAATGGCCTAATACTGAAGTAGTTGGAATAGATGGTTCTAAAGAGATGATTTTGAGAGCAGAATATAATAAGAGTATTTCTAATAATCAAAAAAAATTAAAAAATTTACGCTACATTTGTTCTGACATCAAAGACATTAAATCAAATAATTTTTTATTTAAAAAAAGAATTAGTTTGCTTGTAAGTAATAGTTTGATTCATCACATTACCAATCTTGAAGATTTCTTCAACACTATAAGAAGTTTGTCTAGTAATATCACAGTAAATTTTCACAAGGACTTAAAAAGACCATTAGACGAAAAGTCCGCCTTAGATCTCAAAGCACAATGTTCAACTAAATATAATGAGATTTTAACTAATGATTATTATGCCTCTTTAAGAGCTTCTTATTCTTTTAAAGAGTTAAAAAATTTCATCTTAGAGAATGATCTATCCTCTTTAGATGTGTTTGAGGAAGGTGAAAATTATTTAATAGTCTATGGTAATGTTTAAGAACTAAGTGAAAGGCCCTTATATTATATAAATGAGCTTAGGTACTAAAATTCTAAATAATAAAGAAATACTGGATGCCGTAAATAAAAGAAGAAATTTTGCTATTATTTCACATCCAGATGCTGGGAAAACGACTCTTACCGAGAAGCTTCTTTTGTATGGAGGTGCCATTCAACAGGCAGGAGCAGTAAAAGCTAGGGGTAATCAGAGAAAAGCCACCTCAGACTGGATGGAACTTGAGAAACAAAGAGGTATTTCTATTACATCAACTGTATTGCAATTTGAATATGAAAGATCTGTAATTAATTTATTAGATACACCAGGACACCAAGATTTCTCCGAAGATACTTATAGAACATTAGCTGCTGCTGATAATGCAGTTATGTTGGAAGATGCTGCTAAAGGACTAGAACCTCAAACTAGAAAATTGTTTGAAGTTTGCAAGATGCGAAAAATACCAATATTTACTTTCATAAATAAAATGGATAGACCAGGAAGAGAGCCATTTTCTTTACTTGATGAAATTGAATCAGAACTTGGATTAAATACCCTACCTATAAACTGGCCAATTGGGAGTGGCGAGGAATTTAGAGGGGTTATTGATAGATTTTCGAGAGAGGTGATTTTATTTGATAAAGCAGTGAGAGGAAAACAATCGAATGAGAAAAGATTAAGTCTTGAAGATAAAGAGCTATCAAAATATGTAGAGAGAGATTTACTTGAAAACTCACTTGAAGAATTGGAGGTTCTTGATGAGGCAGGATCTAAATTTGAAAAAGAAAAAGTTTTTAATGGCTCTTTAACCCCAGTTTTCTTTGGATCTGCCATGACTAATTTTGGCGTAAGGCCATTTTTAGATAGTTTTTTAAAAATGGCACAAAAACCAACTTCAAGAAATAGTAATAAAGGGGATATTGAACCTGCAAGCGATGAATTTAGTGGGTTTGTTTTTAAGCTTCAGGCAAATATGGATCCAAAGCACAGAGATAGGGTTGCTTTTATAAGAGTTTGTAGTGGCAAATTTGAAAAGGATATGTCAGTTAAACATTCCAGAACTGGGAAAACAATTAGATTATCAAGACCACAAAAAATATTTGGACAAGATAGAGAAGTAGTTGATGATGCCTATCCTGGAGATGTTATTGGTTTAAATAATCCAGGGATGTTTTCTATTGGAGATACTCTTTATACGGGAGCTCATCTGGAATATGAGGGCATACCATCCTTTAGTCCTGAAATATTCAGCTGGCTAAGAAATCCAAATCCCTCAGCATTTAAAAACTTTAGAAAGGGTGTTAATGAACTTCGAGAAGAAGGAGCTGTTCAGATTCTTTATGACTTTGATGAGAGTAAAAGAGACCCTATACTCGCAGCCGTTGGTCAATTGCAGCTGGAGGTAGTAACTCACAGATTAAAAAGTGAATATGGTGTAGATGCAAATCTTGAAGCAATGCCATATCAATTGGCTAGATGGATTTCTGATGGATGGCCAGCCATTGAAAAACTAGGCAGAATATTCAACTGTAAAATAGTTAAAGATTGTTGGAATAGGCCAGTTATTCTTTTCAAAAATGAGTGGAATCTAAATCAGTTTGTTGAAGACAACAATCAATTAAATTTAAACAAAGTTGCGCCCGTTGTTAGTGGAGTCGAACCAATTGTTTTATAAAGTCTTAATGGATTATAAAATTAGTTAATCTGTTAGTATTGGTAAAAAATTTTGGATTCAAACAGTAATAAAAATAATAACGAAAAATCACCTTATGAAATTTTAGGTGTAAAAGAAGGTGCTGCTTTTGAAGATATTCAGAAGGCTAGAGATATTAAAGTTAAAGAGGCTGGTGAAGACTTAATCTTAAAAGCGAAAATAGAATCTTCCTTTGATCAATTACTCATGGGTAGTTTGAAAGCCAGGCAATCAGGAAATGTAAGCTATGAAGCTGTGAGTGCCTCAAAAAAAGAAAAACAAATTAATCAATTTACCAATAATAACTTCCCACTTCTTTCTAAGATAAAAAATTTAAATAATAACTCTAACAATTCAAGTCAGTATAGCCTGCCAAAAATAACTACTCCCTCATTTGATAATCTTTCAATAAAAATATCTGTTGGGCTATTATTTTTAATTTTGTTATTTATCAGTCCAGACTCTAATAATAGACTTTTACTCTCTATCTCAACATTAATACTTACCTATACTCAAATTA
>QCER01000024.1 GCA_003280515.1 Prochlorococcus sp. AG-355-P18 | reverse complement strand
TAAAAATCACAGATAGTTTATACAAAAAAGATATTGGAAAATTCCTTGAGACTCTCTCATCTCACTTTATCTAAGAAAATATTCTTTTTCTGATCTTCAAATTCAAACAGTCCCATTAATAAATAAGTATTTGAGGGATAATGAGTAAAACTACAAGAATACTCCAATGCAATTATTTCTTGCTGACTGCCAATTCCCAGATATTGAGAATCAAGTAAAAGCTTATCAATTATTTGTGGAGGCCTGGGAAAACGGTGAAATTGCGCAATCAGATAAAACAGATAAATTCGAGATGTTATTTAGAGTTCATGCTCCAGGGGAAGGTAGGGTAGTTTGTTTATGCAAGGCATACAGTGATAAAGAAATTTTTGCGCATTTCGCTCCTTGGAGAGCTAAATTTGGCATTCATATGGAATTTACACCTGTAATAAGTTGTCAAAATGTTGTTGATTACCATAAAGATTTATTTAAATCTTTAGGTTAATTAGCTTAGATCTGAAAATTATTGTGATTAAACCTTTTCCCAATCTTATTTATAAGAAAAAAGATGGAAATTTTCCTTCTTCAGAAAGTAAGTTAAAGAAAGCAGAAAACGGCAAATCTAAACCATTAATAATATTTGGTTTTTTGATCTCATTAACTTCCATCTTTTTACTTTTATTCACCATTAATAATAAATTTGGATGATATATGAGTAATTAGAACTATTACCTGGGAACAAATTTGTTCTATTATTAAATAAAAATAACTAACTAAATGGCGTTTAACGAAGGGGGGATGGCATCGGGCCTTCTTATCATTGCAGTATCAATAGTTTTTGCTGCCGGCTTTGGATTTTTAGTCTTGCATTTTGTACCTGGAACTCCATTTTAGGTTATCTAACTAAATTTGATCCACAAAATATATTAAACATTAACAGTTTCTAAATCCTGCATTTGATTATCATCAGAATTAAATTTCTTTTTTAACCGATAGGCATAAACTAAAGATCCTAAAGCTATGGTACTAGAGGCAAAAATTCCCGATATGAGTATCAAGGCAAAAAGACCACCTATTAGTCCCCCCTTTAATCTAAGCAAATTTGATTTAATTAATAGTATTGATAAAAAAACTATAGTGGCTTTTAGAGAAGAGATTTTCAAAAAAGTAAATGGATAAAAAGGATTCAACAACATTTCCTTAAAGAATTAAATTAGATTCGATTCTAAAAATAAATTTTAAAAACTGCAAAAAAAAAGACTCTAATGAGTCTTTTGAAATCCAAATTAAATCTTATAATTTATTGGTCAGGGTCTAATTTGCTATAGTTTGGTCCAACAATAATCCAAAGTAGGGCAAAAAGAACCATAGATCCAATTCCAACATAAGCTGCTGAAGGAACAAAACCACCAATAGCAAAAGAAGCTAATAAATTCATGATTTTAAAACATAATATCTCCGAGTAAGCATACAGATTTTTATGAAAAATATACCTATATTGAGACATTTCTTCGTAATTATTAGAATCGTTTAACTATCCCTTTATAAAAATCCACAAAATTTTTATTATTTGTTTTATTATCGAGGCATTACTTTTTGTTGCCGCAACTTAATACCATCAAAACTATTTTTTTCTAATGACTTCCAACTATACCTTTGTTTATGACGGAGAATGTCCATTCTGCAATCATTTTGCTGAGCTCCTTGAGATCAAAAGCAAGTTAAATAATATTAAAATTATTGATGGACGTAAAAATTTAACTCTAATTAAAGCCCTCCTAGATAAAGGTTATGACCTAGATAAAGGAGCTATTCTCCTGAAAGATGAAGAGATCTTTCATGGGGCAGATGCAATTAATACTATTTGCAAACAGATAAATAATCCCTCAAGCAGTTTACTTTTGATACTTTCTAGAGTGTTTAAATCAACTAAAAGAACAAATTTGATATTTCCTTTACTAGTCAGAGCCAGAAGATTTGCATTGATATCAAAAGGTATATCAGTATCCCTAGTTTAAAAATAAAAACTTTCTAAATATTACATAACATATTTATAAGCTTCTGTATCAATAAATGATAATTAATTATTTCTTAGCTAGAACTAGGTGGTAACAACAAGTATTAAATGATAGAAAACTTCAATCCCTTTATTTCATTGGGCGGTGATAACCAAAAAGTTAATCATATGGCTGAAGCGGCACTTGAAATGAACTTAACTTGCAATGATTTAAAAAAGGATTTAAATTTAACTGATGGTGATGTAGTGGATATGTTGCAACTAGTCATGGATAGGTTTAAAAATAGTAATTAAGTAAATATCGTAATTAATTAATCACTATATATATTATCTTTTAATGAAAACAGTACAAATTGAGTTTTCAAAATATGAATTAGTTAACTTTTTATGGCCTGAATTAATAGAAGAATACGGATTTGATAAAGCCAGAAAAATAGTTTCTCAAGCTATTGATTTACAAAAAATGAATGGGACTAAAAATAGCACCATGCCAATCATATTTTCAGGAACAGGAGGATTAGCTCTAATACCAATACAAATGCTAGAAAAAGAAAACTTTGAGATTAGTTATGAAGATAATCAGGTTTTAATATTTAATCTAAAAAGAAAGTCATTTCAAATCTTAAAAGAAGCAAACTAATCTAAATTAGTAATTCCTCGATAAATCCAAAATTACCTTATATTTAATACAACAATTAATTGATAATGACTTTTGAAGCGACCTACCTTGGTTCAAATGGTTGGCTTATAAAATTTAAAAAAACCAATTTAATTATTGATCCTTGGCTCAAAGGAGATTTAATATTTCCTCCAGGTGAGTGGTTTTTTAAAGGATCATTAGAAGAAGAAATTTCAATAGACAAAAAAATAGATATTATTTTGTTAACCCAAGGATTACCTGACCACTGTCATGTTCCAACATTAAAAATGTTCAAAAAGGATATTCCTGTAATTTGCCCTAAAAGCGCTGTTGAAACATTAAAAAAAATTGGTTTTAGTTCAATTAAAGCGCTTAAGCCAACTGAAAAGACAAATCATTTTAATTTAAGTTTTGAAGCCACTGCTGGGGCTCCAGTACCGCAAATAGAAAACGGATATATTGTTAAAGACGATAAAGATAATGGGTTTTATATAGAACCCCATGGATATCTTGATGAAAATTTAAACAGGCAAAGTCTTGATGCAGTCATTACTCCTACAAAAAATTTAGAATTACCCCTAGTAGGTTCTTTTGTAAAAGGTGCAGATGTAATCCCTAAATTGATTAACAAATTCAATCCAAAATTTATACTCTCAAGCACCATAGGCGGAGATGCAAAATATTCAGGTTTTTTAAATAATTTTATTTCAGTGCAGGATTACGAAGAGGAATTAAATTGTAATCTTGTAGATCTAAAGAGTATGCAATCTATTATGATTTAAATCTATCCAAAAAGATCTTTAATTTAGTCATTTAGCTTGAAATTAAATCTAATTAAAAAGGAGCTCAAAAATTCATTCATTTTTTATCACCTCAATACTTTTTTTAGCTTTAAATGGTAGCTATGTATGTGAAAATTCAAATCTTAATCTTGTGATGAGAAATAATATTAATGGTGACTTTTCCATAATAGAAAAGATATCTGAGTTAAAGCCAGGAGCATTTATAAATATTAATTGGAATAAAAAAAAGCTAATGCTTCCATATTCTTTAAGAAAAGATTATATTTCCTTTACAGATAAAAAATGGGACTGGAGGTACCAACTTAATAAGGACGGATCGCCTGATATTAATAATCCTTCTTTATACGAATTACTTCCTTCAGGAAAAGTTAAAGCTCATTACTGTAAATCAGAAGATAAAAGTTCTAACTTATAATTTCAAAATAAATATTCTTGATTTTTAGCTTCTGAACTTCTTAATAAAGATGAATAATCCAAAAAACCAAAAGAGTATTTCAAGATATGTAAAACTTGAAGATTACAAAGTTTTTGATTATGAAATTCCAGAAATTTTTTTGGACTTCGTAATTAAGAAAAATGCTGTTTACGTAACGACGAAACTAAAATTGGTAAAAAAAAATAAGAATACCAGAAATCTTATTCTTGACGGTACTGATATATTAATAAAAAAAATATTTATAGATGACTTATTACTAGAAGAGGAAGACTACAAACAGCAAAAAAATAATTTAAAAATTAAAAATATAAATAAAAATAATTTTTTATTAAAAATAGAAGGAATAATTAAACCGAAGGAAAATACATCACTTTTAGGAATGTATGAGAGCAATGGAATTATAACTACGCAATGCGAGGCGGAGGGATTTAGAAGAATAAGTTTTCACGCTGATAGGCCTGATATTCTAAGCAAATACACCGTTAGAATTGAGGCAGACAAGAATGCTTATCCTGTCTTACTTTCAAATGGTAATGTCGTAAAAGAGAATAATCTAAAAAACAATCGACATGAAATAATTTGGGAAGACCCATATCCTAAACCTTCATATCTGTTTGCTTTGGTAGGAGGGAAACTTAATTGTGTAAAAGATAATTTCATAACAAAATCGAATAAAAAAGTAAAAATAAATATTTATGTTGAGTATGGCGACGAAAAATATGTTCAACATGCAATAAGTTCTTTAAAGAAATCTATGAGATGGGACGAGGATAAATATAACCTTGAATACGATTTGTCATTGTTCAATATAGTTGCAGTAAGGCATTTTAATATGGGAGCAATGGAAAATAAAAGTCTCAATATTTTTAACTCAAAACTTATACTCGCAAATTCCGAAACATCAACGGATGAGGAATTAGAAAGAATAGAGGGTGTGATCGCCCATGAGTACTTTCATAATTGGACTGGTAATAGAGTAACTTGTAGGGATTGGTTTCAATTATCTCTCAAAGAGGGTTTAACAGTATACAGAGATCAACAATTCACTGCAGACCTTCATAATCATGAAATCAAGAGGCTTGAGGATGCAAAATTTCTTAGAAGAAATCAATTTAGAGAGGATTCTGGTCCAACATCACATCCTGTAATGCCAGACAAATATCAAGAAATAGACAATTTCTATACGACCACGATATACGAAAAAGGATCAGAAATAATTAGAATGCTTAACAAGCTGGTAAAAGATGACAATTTCTATAAAGGATTTAGCAATTACATCGCAACATATGATGGGAAGGCCGCAACAATTGACCAATTCGTCGATAAAATTTTAGAGCACAATAAGGAAATCGATCCTAAAGAATTTAAAGTCTGGTACAAGCAAAATGGCACACCTAAAGTTAAATTCAAGAGAATCTGGAATCAAACCGACAAAAAACTTACAATTCAAGTCTCTCAAAGTAATCCTATTAGGAAGAATCCATACAATGATTTACCTCTAATAATTCCAATAAATCTGACTATATTTTGCGGTAAAAATAAAACAATCGAAAAAACAGTTGTTTTAAAAACAAAAAAACAAGAATTTATTTTTAGGAATGTAAGATCTCAACTCCAAATCCCTTTAGTAACTTATTTTCGCGAATTCTCTTCACCAGTTGAGTGGGATTCAGACACAACCCTGGATGAAAAATTTTTAATCTTAAAATATGAAAAAGATTTTTTTACACTATTTAATACTGTAAAAGATTTGTACAAAAAAATCATTTTGTGCAGATTAGATGAAAAACCAGATCATAAAATTGAAACTAAATTAATAAGCTCCTTAATATCATTTATAAAAAATAAAGATATAAATTTATCTCTTTTGTCAGAATTACTAAGTATTCCGACATTTGCTGAAATTGAATCAGAGATGGAAATTATAGACCCTTTAAAAATATATAAAACTATTGATGAACTAAATCATTTATTCGGGACCAAATTAAAAGAAGAATTATATTTTAAACTCCAAGAATTAGAGAGAAATATAAATAAAGTTTGGCCAGAAGGTAAAAATGAAAGAAAACTAATCGAAACTATTTGGAAATTACTCTTGCACAGTGATGATGAGGAAATTAAATACAAAATAATTAATTATGTCGATAGTAATTCGATGACGCTAGCAAAAGCTGCATTGAGTTCTTTCAGTAGGATTAATTGTCCTGAAAGGAAAATTATTTCAAATATATTCTTCAATAAATGGAAAGATAATAGTGTTGTTTTGGATAGTTGGTTCTCATTCAATGCTTCTATAGAATTTGATGAAAAAACAAACAGTATTGAAAAATTATTTTCAAATAATTTTTTTGATTCAAAATCACCGAACACTTTAAGAGCTATATTAAATACTTTCGTAACAAGAAATAGTACTTTTCATGCAAAGGATGGTTCTGGTTATAAATATATTGCAAAAAAGATAATTGACTTTGATAAATTAAATCCAATCGTAATTTCCCGTTTTGTGAAAGTATTTAGTAGATACAATTATTATTCAGACCCTTACAGAAGTAATATGGTAGAAACAATAAAGCAGATTAAAAAAAATAAACTATCAACAAATACTAAAGAAGTATTAGATGCAATATTAGAGTAATTAATTGATGTTATTTAATTAGATATAATAATAAAAATTGTAAATATTAAAAATAAAAAACATATAAGATACTTATTTATAAAAATATAATCAAATACATTTTTATTATTATCTTTATTCCACTTTTTATTTACGTATTCCTTAGTAATAAATTTATTAGGCCTGCCACAATATAAACATGTTGGAGAAGATATTAAAATTAAATTTTTACATTGGGGGCACTTTTTTTTTTCCATAATTAAATCTTACTTAATAAAATTGAAATCAGAAGCAATAAATAAAATAAGTAATTTAAATTTAATTTATTATATTTTTGAATAATTAAATATCATTGCAAAAATAAATTTGATTCTAACTATTTAAAAAAGTTTTATATAATGAAAAATTAGTATTGGCTTTGAAATGTTTGCTATTGCACTTGGAATGTCCCCTGTCGAAAAAATCACAGTTGCAATATCTGTTTCAATTTTTTTAATCTCTTTTACATGGGTCTCGATTAAGGGAGATTTAAGAAAAATTGCTAATGAACTAATTGAAGATAATGAAAATAATCAGGATAGTTAAAAAATCTTTAAACCTACTTTGCATGCAAACTAGGATAATCAATAATATGCCTAATTTCTTTTAAAGAGGAACCATAGATTTTTTCGCCATTTAAGTGAACTCCAATCCATTTTTCCTTTTGATTAAAAAAATTACTTTTAGTAGTATCCCTCTCGAGATAATCTTTATTATCCCAATTTAAAGTTATATCCCAACCTTTATAATTTTCTATCATTGTGAAAAAAGATCATACTAAAATAATACCCAGAGAGACATAGAACAAAAACAAAGGAAATAAGTATTTTTTTCGTTATTTTTATTTAATATTTATTTAGTACTGACTTTTATTTTACGAGCAGCTTCATCTGCATTTTTTCTAGCCAAATTAATGTCAGAATTTGATGAGAGAACAACACCCATTCTTCTTCCTTTTCTCGAAACTGGTTTACCAAATATGAGCACTTTAGTCTTTTCAAATTCTAATGCTTCATTAAGACCCTCATAAATAGGATTTAGATACTCTTGATTAGAAAGTATAACTCTGGTTGCAGAGGGTTCTATTAGATCTATATGGGGTATTGGTAAATTTAAAAAAGCCCTTAAATGTAATTCAAATTCATTAATATTTTGACTAACTAATGTAACCATACCAGTGTCGTGTGGTCTTGGAGATAGTTCTGAAAATATAACCTCACTTCCTTTTATAAAAAACTCTACTCCGTATAATCCAGCTCCATTAAGGTTATTTAATATTCTACTTGTCATTCTCTTAGCTTCAATAATTAAGGACTCCTTGATCTCTATAGGTTGCCAACTACATTGATAGTCTCCATTAGATTGAAGATGTCCAATTGGTAAACAAAAAATATTATCTCCATTTTCTTTTCTTACTGTTAGAAGAGTAAACTCAAAATCAAAATTAATAAATTCTTCAATAATTACACCTTTAACCTTTCCTCTTGAATTTGCTTGTGCCTGTTCCCAAGCATTTTGTAAATCATTTTTTGTTTCAACCAAACTCTGTCCCTTTCCTGAAGAGCTCATTAAAGGCTTAAGTAAAAGTGGGAATCCAATTTCATCTGCTTTTTTTTCTAAATCATCAAATTCAAAAATATAATCAAACTTTGCAGTTTTAATTTTTAAATCTCTAGAAGCTAAGTCTCTAATTTTATCTCTATTCATTGTAATTTCTACAGTTCTGGCGTTGGGAACAATATTGAATCCTTCATGCTCTAGTTCTTTTAGGGCTTCAATTGAAAGTGCCTCTATTTCTGGGACAACATAGTCAGGCTTGAATTCTTTTACAGCATTTTTTAAAATATTTTTATCTCCCATATCAATTACTCTTGAATAATCAGCAACTTGCATTGCAGGTGCTTTTTCATATCGATCAATAGCTATAACTTCTAATCCTAATCTTTTGGATTCTATTACTAATTCCTTTCCAAGCTCGCCACTACCAAGCAATAAAATTCTTTTTTTAGAAAAAATTGATTCTTTCATATATATAAAACTTATTCGTCATCACCAGTAGGTTGTGAAGATGTATCATCTGTAATTTTTTTATCTTTAGAATAACTAAATAAAAAATTTCTACCAAACCAATTTTGACTTCGCATGCTATTAGTTATTGATCTTGAAATTGCTCCTAAAAAAAAGATTCCAATCATTGCCCAAATAATTCTTTCTAAAGCAATTGCAGGTGAAAAACCTTGACCGGAATTAATAATTTCAGTAAGTGGGTCTAAAGGGTCCAAATTTAAACTGATTTATAGTATCTATTATAAAGGGTTAAATAAATGAAAAATTAAAACTTATAAAAGAAATAACCAAAACCACAATATAAATTAAACACAATAAAGTCTATACAATGCTATCTTCAAAGGGTGAATTTTTTTAGACATGCAAGTTGACGTACAAAATACTACTGTTCTTTCCGCGGATGGATCATCAATAAAACTAGGTGAATATTCAGGGGAAGTAATTTTAGTTGTTAATGTAGCTAGTTATTGCGGAAATACTGCTCAGTATGAGGATCTTCAAAAGCTACATGATTTATATTCAAGCAAAGGCCTAAGAATACTCGCATTCCCTTGTAATGATTTTGGGAAACAAGAACCCGACTCTCTTTCAGAAATAAAAGATTTTTGCACAACAAAATATGGTGTTGAGTTTGAAATCTATGAAAAAGTTCATGCCAAAGGCAATACCACAGAACCATACACAACCCTCAACAAAGTTGAACCTGAAGGAGATGTTGAATGGAATTTCGAAAAGTTTCTGATAGGAAAAGATAGTAAAGTAATTGCAAGATTCAAACCAGGTGTTAAACCGTTTGACGAAAACTTAATAGCAGCTATCGAGGTTGCTTTAGATTCATAACAACCATCTCATAATTCAAATTAAAATATTAGAGAAAAATTCATTTATATTGAATTAAAAAAACAAATTATTCTAAAAAATATTCATTTTATAGAATTCGAGCATTTTAGTTTTCTTTAATTTAAGGTCTTATTTATTATCAGAATCAACCTC
>QCER01000023.1 GCA_003280515.1 Prochlorococcus sp. AG-355-P18 | reverse complement strand
AATGGGAGAGTAGTGATCAGATTTTTGAAAAGTTAGAAGAAGAGATTAATGAATTAAAGGAAGCAATAAAAAGTAAAGATAATTCAGATATAGAAAATGAATATGGGGATATTTACTTTACTCTTCTGAATCTCTCAAACTTTTTAAAAATAAATCCTGAATCAGCTCTTCAAAAAACTAATAAAAAATTTTTAGACAGATTTTTAATTATTGAACATCATGCAGGAGATAATATTAAAAAACAAACCCCTAAAGATTTTCAACGACTTTGGCAAATAGCCAAGCAAAAACTTAAAAGAAAAAATTCTTAAATAGCAAATGACTCATATTTCTACATGGATAGATGAATATCATAAAGGTTCAAGATTTGGGCTAAATGGAGAAATCTTAATTAAACAAAACTCAAAATATCAAGAAATTATTGTTATTGAAAATGAATATTATGGCAGAGCTTTAATGCTAGATGGTTGTTGGATGACATCATTTAAAGACGAAAAATATTATCATGAGTGTCTTGTGCATCCAGCATTAAGTAGCATTGACGAAAAATCTAATGTACTAATAGTTGGTGGAGGAGACGGTGGTACTGCAAGAGAATGCATTAAATACTCTCAAATATCAAAAATTGATCTGGTAGAGATTGATGAGGAAGTAATCAAAATATCTAAAAAATTTTTAAAAGAAATTGGTGGCGAAGCATGGAATGACAAAAGATTAAAGATTCATATTGATGATGGTGTTCAGTGGGTAAAAAAAACAAGAGATAATTTTTACGACGCTATATTTATAGATAGTTCAGATCCCTCAGAATTTTCAAATTTATTATTTTCAGATCATTTTTATAAAGAATGTAAAAGAATACTTAAACCAAGTGGAATATTAGCAACGCAAAGCGAATCTCCTGAATCCTTCAAAAATATTCACATAAATATTTTGAAAACCCTAAAAAATATATTTAAAGTTTCTGAAACTATGTATTCCTTTGTACCTATATATCCAAGTGGGATTTGGAGTTGGACATTTGCTTCTTCAGAAAATCTAAATTTATCAAAGCAAAATAATGATGAAGTCCTAAAAATAGAAAAAGGATGTGAAATTTGGAATTTAAATTTTCAAAATGCAGCATTCAAAATGATGCCAAATAAAATTGTAAAAGAACTAGATTCATAAGATGACAAAAAATTTATTTGATAACGAAAATGCAATTTATATGGGGGCAAAAAGAAGTCCTGAGAATTGCTCAATTGGTATTTTTGGAGTTAATTATGACGGGACATGTTCGTTTAAACCAGGAGCAAGATTTGGTCCAGATGCAATAAGACAAGTCAGTTCTTGTTTAGAAACATATTGTCCAAGAGTAAAAAAAGACTTAGAGGATATTATGTATGTTGATTTTGGATCAATACTAATTGATAAAAATGACTCAAAATCCGTTATTGAATCGGTTAAATCAGCAACAAATTATTTAATTAGTAAACGCCTTAGTCCTATTATGCTTGGAGGCGAACATTCTATTACAAGAGGTGCTATTGAAGCATTAGTAAAAAAATATCCAGATTTGATATTAGTTCAACTTGATGCTCATGCAGATTTAAGAGAATCATATATAGGAAATGAACATAGTCATGCTTGTACTATGAAAAGATGCTTAGAAGTGCTACCTGAAAAAAAAATTTTGCAAGTAGGAATTAGAAGTGGGACTAAGGAAGAATTTGAAATTATGTATAAAAACAACCAATTAGTTAACTTTTATCCAGGCGGAAATGCACATGATTTAAAACAAGCTCTTCTACCATACGCTAATTCACCAATCTATTTAACAATAGATTTAGATTGGTTTGATCCCAGTTTATTAGCAGGGACCGGCACTCCAGAACCGGGAGGATTTTTTTGGAATGATTTTGAAGAAATACTAAAAACTTTAAAAGACCTTAGGATTGTGGCTTCAGATATTGTGGAATTATCTCCAGAAATTGATAAAAGCGGAGTAAGTAGCATAGTTGCAGCCAAAGTACTTAGAAGTTTAATTTTGTCATTGAAAAATATGCAATAAAAAATTTCTAAACTACAGTGTAAAAATACTAAATACAAACTAAATATTTCATGGATTTGCTAAAAAGTCCTCTTTATTCAAAATATGTTGAATCCAATGCAAAATTAGTGGATTTTGCAGGTTGGGAAATGCCCATATCATTTTCAGGATTAATTAAAGAGCATGAATCAGTTAGATCTTCAGCAGGATTATTTGATATTTCTCACATGGGTGTGATTTCTATCAAAGGAATCAATCCAAAGGATTATATTCAAAAACTTTTTCCTACAAATTTATACTCCTTTTCTGAAGGTCAGGGGCTTTATACAGTAATGCTCAATGATAAAGGAGGAATAATAGATGACTTAATAATTTATGACCTTGGTATACAAGAAAATGACATATCAGAATTATTGTTAATAGTTAATGCAAGTAGATATGAAGAAGATTTTCAGTGGATAAAAAATAATTTAAATATATCTGAAATTTTGATAACTAACTTTAAAAAAGACAAAGTACTCTTAGCGCTACAGGGAAAAAACTCATTCCATTTATTTGAAGAATGGATTGGATCTTCGATCTCATATATCCCTTACTTTGGATGCGAATATAAAATTTTTGAACATATTTCGCCTAAAGAAAAAATCTTCGTTTCGAAGACAGGTTATACAGGGGAAAATGGTCTGGAAATTCTTTTATCTAAAAAAGCAGCAATTAATTTATGGGATTTCTCAATTTCCAAAAATGTTGCGCCTTGTGGTTTAGGAGCTAGAGATACACTTAGACTTGAAGCAGGCATGCATCTTTATGGCCAAGACATAAATGAAGAAACTTCTCCATATGAAGCAGGGTTAGGATGGCTAGTACATCTAGAAAATAATCACGAATTCTTTGGAAGAAGATTTCTTGAAGAGCAGTCAAGATTAGGCATTCAAAAAAAGTTAGTTGGTCTCTCTATAGAAGGTAAAGCAATAGGAAGAAAAGGTTGCCCAGTACTTAAAGGTGAAGAAAATATTGGAACTATTACTAGCGGCAGTTGGTCTCCAACTAAACAACAAGCTATAGCTTTTGCATACATAAATACCTCGTATGCCTTCATAAATAATGAAGTTCAAATATTAATAAGAGGCAAAAAATACAAAGGTGTTATAACAAAAAGAGCGTTTTATAAAAAGAATTATTAACTAAATTTACCCTTAAAGAATTATTATAAGTTATTGATAAATAAACCATACTTAGATGAGAAACAAAATTTGCGAAGAACTCAATAATGCAGATATTGGTAAATTAGTTAATCTATGCGGATGGGTAGATAGAAGAAGAGATCATGGTGGTGTAATTTTTATTGATTTAAGAGACCATAGTGGATTCTTACAAATAACAATTAACCCGGAAGATGGAGCTAATCTATTTAAACAAGCAGAAACTCTAAGAAATGAGACTGTAATTATGGTTAGCGGAATCATTAATGAAAGGCCCAAAGATTCAATTAATAAAAATTTAAGTACTGGAGAGTTAGAACTTAAGGTTAAAGATTTGCAAATTCTCAACCAAATTAAAAAAAACTTACCTTTTCCTGTGTCTATACATGATTATGAAAATACAAAAGAAGAACTCAGATTAAAATATAGATATCTAGATTTAAGAAGGGGAAAATTACTAGAAAATTTAAAAATAAGACATAAGATCATTAAAGTTGCTAGAAAATTTCTTGATAATTATGGATTTACAGAAGTAGAAACTCCACTTCTTACAAAATCAACTCCAGAAGGGGCTCGCGATTTTCTAGTTCCTGCACGTCTATCAAATGGAGAATTTTTTGCTCTACCTCAATCCCCGCAACTATTTAAACAACTTTTGATGGTTGGCGGCTTGGATAAGTATTATCAAATCGCAAAATGTTTCCGTGATGAAGATTTAAGGGCTGATAGACAGCCGGAGTTTACTCAATTAGATATTGAGATGAGTTTTATTAGTGAAGAAGAAATAATTTCTTTCAATGAAAGTCTTATAAAAAAAATATGGAAAGAGGTATTAAATATTAACTTTAATAATGCTTTCCCAAGAATGTCATGGCAAGCAGCAATGGATAATTACGGCACCGATAGACCAGATACTAGATATCAAATGCTATTAAAAGATTTAGGAGAAGTATTAAGTGATATTGGCTTCAATATTTTTACCAAGGCAATTAAGTCTGGAGGTTCTATAAAATCCATAACAGTCAAGGGAGGTAATTCGAGTATTAGTAACGTAAGAATTAAACCGGGAGGTGATATCTTCCAAGTAGCTCAAGATGCAGGAGCTGGTGGTTTGGCCTTTATAAGGGTTAAAGGAGATGAGCTTGAGACTATTGGGGCAATTAAAAATAATTTAAATGAAGAGCATATAGCTGATATTTTAAGAATCACCGAAGCAAAAGATGGAGACTTAATTCTCTTGGGAGCTGGAGATAAAAAAATAGTCAACCAGTCATTAGATAGAGTGAGACAATACATCGCAAAAGACCTAAATCTCATAGATACAAGTAAATGGAATTTCTTATGGGTAACTGATTTTCCGATGTTTGAAAGAAATCAAGAGGAAAATAGATATGAAGCTTTACATCATCCTTTTTGTTCTCCAAAAAAAATAAAATCTAAAGATTCTGAAAACTTGAAAAAAGAAATTGAGAACTCTATAGCCAATGCTTATGACTTAGTTCTTAATGGCTTGGAATTAGGAGGTGGCTCTTTACGTATTCATGAAGCGAACATGCAAAGAGAGGTTTTAAAAACGGTAGGACTTACTGATGAAGAGATTGATGAGAAATTTGGATTTTTAATCGAAGCCTTAGAAATGGGTGCTCCTCCTCATGGTGGAATAGCATTTGGATTAGATCGTATTACTATGCTAATAATAGGTGCTGATTCAATTAGAGAAACCATTGCTTTTCCAAAAAATCAACAAGCAAAATGTCTTCTTACAAACGCACCTTCAAATGTCTCTGAATCACAATTAAAAGAATTGGAAATTGAAATAACAATTGATGAATAAGAATATATATGGATGTTCTAAAAGTTTTTTGTTTAAATAAAATATAAGGAGGCTGTGCTTAATTAAAAATATTTAATGTCAAAATTTGTTTTTGTCACCGGAGGAGTAGTTTCAAGTATTGGTAAAGGAATTGTAGCTGCAAGCTTAGGCAGATTATTAAAGTCTAGAGGATATAGTGTTTCTATATTAAAACTAGATCCATATCTAAATGTTGATCCAGGCACAATGAGCCCTTTCCAGCATGGAGAGGTATTTGTAACCGAGGATGGGGCTGAAACCGACCTAGATTTAGGCCACTATGAAAGATTTACTGATACTGCAATGACTAGATTAAATAGTGTAACTACAGGATCTATCTATCAAGCGGTTATTAATAAAGAAAGAAGAGGCAGTTATAACGGTGGAACTGTGCAAGTAATACCTCACATAACGGGAGAAATCAGAGAAAGAATTCATCGAGTAGCTGCCAACAGCAATGCAGATATTATTATTACTGAAATTGGCGGAACAGTTGGTGATATTGAATCTTTACCTTTTTTAGAGGCAATAAGAGAATTCAAAAATGATGTTAATAGGAATGATGTTGCATATATACATGTAACATTACTTCCCTATATCAAAACTTCTGGGGAAATAAAAACTAAACCAACACAACATTCAGTGAAAGAATTAAGATCAATTGGAATTCAGCCAGATTTACTTGTATGCCGCAGTGATAAATCGATCAATGAAGGTCTTAAAAAGAAGCTTAGTGGATTTTGCGGTGTCAATATTAACTCTGTAATTGAAGCATTAGATGCAGATAGTATTTATTCTGTACCGCTTTCTTTAAAAAAAGAAGGTTTATGCAAAGAAACCCTTAAGTATCTAGAACTTGAAAATAGAAAATGTGATTTAAAAAATTGGGAACAACTAATTCACAATCTAAGAAATCCTGGAGGTCCAATAAAAGTTGCTCTCGTAGGTAAATACATTGAACTTGGAGATGCATATTTATCCGTTGTTGAAGCTTTAAGACATGCATGCATTGAACAAAAAGCTTTATTAGATTTGCGTTGGGTAAGTGCTGAAATGATAGAAAAAAATTCTGCGGAAACTTACTTAAATGAGGTTGATGCAATTGTTGTACCCGGGGGATTTGGCAATAGAGGAGTCAATGGAAAAATTTCAGCTATAAAATTCGCGAGAGAAAATAAAATTCCCTTTTTAGGTCTGTGCCTTGGTATGCAATGTGCAGTTATAGAGTGGGCGAGGAATATAGCTAATCTTCCAGATGCATCTAGTTCAGAACTTGACCCAAAAACTACCAATCCAGTGATACATTTATTACCAGAACAGGAAGATGTAGTTGATTTAGGTGGGACGATGAGACTTGGAGTGTATCCATGTAGATTGACAAATAATACAACTGGGAAAAACTTATATGATGAAGATGTTATTTATGAGAGACATCGACATAGATACGAATTTAATAATTACTACAAACAAAGTTTTTTAAATTCTGGATACAAAATTAGTGGGACATCACCAGATGGCAGATTAGTTGAGTTAATTGAGTTGGAAAATCATCCTTACTTCTTAGCATGTCAATATCATCCTGAGTTTTTATCACGACCTGGCAAACCTCATCCTTTATTTAAAGGCTTAATAAAAGCCTCTCAAAAAAAATTAACTCAATCAAATTAATATTCTTTATTTTTTTGAATGAAAAAATGACAAATTTTTTACCCTTGGTCGAACAATTTCATTCATTACAAGGTGAAGGTTATCACGCTGGAAAAAGTGCTTTTTTTGTCAGATTAGCCGGTTGTAAAGTTGGATGTTCGTGGTGCGATACCAAGAATTCATGGGATGAGACAAAATACCCCTCTATATCAATTGAAAAAATAATAGATCGCATAATAATTGCAAGAAAAAAAGGAGCATCTTTTTGCGTAATTACAGGTGGAGAACCTTTACAGCATAACTTGGATAATTTTTGCAAAGCAATAAAAAAAATGACAATGGGAGAAGACCAAAACTCAATGAAAATTCATATTGAGACAAGTGGAGTTAATTCGATATCAGGAAGTTATGACTGGATTACTTTATCTCCTAAAAGACACTCGCCTCCAAAAAATTATTTTTTAAAAAACTGTAATGAAATCAAAATAATCATAAATGAAATAGAAGATATTGAATTTGCTATTCAAATGAGAAAAGAAACTTTAAATCAATATCAATTCTCAAAATGTGAAGATGGCTTAAAAAAAGAAGATAAAATTATTTATTTACAGCCAGCATGGAATAATGCGAATGGTTTTTCTCTAGCTATTGATTTTGTAAAAAAAAATCCCGATTGGAAATTGAGCCTTCAAACGCACAAATACTTAAAAATTAAATGAAATCATATGACTCTTAAAAATAAATCGATAGTAGTTTTGTTATCTGGAGGTTTAGATTCTTCTACAGTTACTGGCATAGCAAAAAAATCCGAAGCTAAAATTTTTGGCCTTGCATTTGACTACGGTCAACGTCATAAAAAAGAATTACATTCTGCATCAATAATTGCAAAACACTTTAATATCAAAGAATTTAAAATAATTAACCTTGACTTATCTTTATGGGGAGGCTCTTCATTAACTGATACTAAAAAAAATATTCCTACAAAAGGAGTACAAACTAATAAAATTCCTAATACATATGTTCCTGGAAGAAATACTATATTTATTTCCGTTGCACTAAGTTACGCCGAAGCAATAGATGCTGATTTTATAGGATTAGGAGTTAATGCACTGGATTATTCTGGTTACCCAGATTGCAGACCTGACTATATTAAAAAATTTCAAGAATTAGCAGATTTAGCCAACAAAAGAGGAAGGGAAAATAACCCAATAAAACTTTGGACACCACTATTAGATTTAAATAAAGAGGAAATTATTAAATTAGCTTTTGATTATCAAGTCCCTCTAGATAAAACATGGAGTTGTTATTCAGGTAATTCAAAACCATGCGGTAAGTGTGATAGCTGCAGAATTAGAAATGCCGCTTATGAAAAATGGCACAAAAACAACAAAACAAAATGAAAATAAAAAAAATAATTCTAGAAAAATGGATAGATCCAGCACTGATTACATGTGATCTAACAAAAAAATTCGGTGATCAAGGATTTGCTTGGCTAGACAGTGATGGAAAAGAAAATGGGGAATGGTCAATAATAGGAATTAAACCTAAAAAAATAATCCAATCAAGAGATATCTATAACTTAGACAAAACTAATAATCCATTTAACAATTTAAAAAATATTGAAAAAGGATTTTGGATCGGATGGTTAAGTTATGAAGCTGGAGTTTACATAGAACCAAAAAACCCATGGAGAGAATCTAATATGGCAACTTTATGGATTGCATCATATGATCCAATCATTAAATGTAATCTAATAAAAAAAGAAATAATTATCGAAGGTACAAACTCATCTGAACTGATGAATTATAAAAACATAATCAACAATATAAAAAATATTGAAGAAGAAAATATTATTAAAACAAATTTGAATTTTGATTTTTCAAAAATAAATTTGGACGAAATGGCTGAAAAATTTCAGAAAAATATTTTAAAATTGAAAAAATTAATTTCCCTAGGGGATATATTTCAGGCCAACCTAACAACTAAATGCGAAATTGAATCTTTCAAAAACTATAATCCTCTAGATATTTATTTGAAAATAAGAAGGAAATTAAGAGCTCCCTTTGGAGGAATAATAGTAAATAATAATTATAAAGAGGCTGTATTATCCACATCGCCAGAAAGATTTATAAAAATAGATAATAAAAATTTTGTAGAATCAAGACCTATCAAAGGAACTAGATCCAGAGACAAAGATTTAAATCAAGACGCACTTAATGCTATCGATTTAATAACGAACGAAAAAGATAGAGCCGAAAATATCATGATTGTTGACCTAATAAGAAATGATTTAAGTAAAGTTTGCGAAACAGGAAGTATTATGGTGCCAGAAATATTAAAACTTGAAAGTTTCTTAAAAGTTCATCATCTAACTTCAGTAATCAGAGGCAAATTAAAAAAAGACAAGAACTGGATTGATTTACTAAAAGCTTGTTGGCCTGGGGGCTCTATAACTGGAGCACCTAAATTAAGATCATGCCAGAGACTTTTTGAATTAGAAGAATGTGAACGCGGACCATACTGTGGCTCATTTTTGAAACTTGACTGGAATGGAGAGTTTGACAGCAATATACTAATAAGATCATTTTTAATTAAAGACAAAAAAATCAATATATATGCTGGTTGTGGAATAGTTATTGACTCAAACCCTGAAGAAGAAACTGATGAACTAAAATGGAAACTTTTACCGTTAATTGATTCACTTAAATGATTGAAAAATTAGGCTGGCACAAGGATCAATGGTTGGATATTGATAGAATATTTATTGCTGCTAATAATAGAGGGTTAAAATTTGCTGATGGTATATTTGAAACCATTTTGATAAAAGAAAACAAACCTATTCTTTTTGATGAACATCTGAAAAGATTAGAAAAAAGTAGCAAGATTTTAAATATTAATCTCAAAATAAATAAATTAACTTTGAGACAACTTATTAACGATGGAATTAAAAAGTTATCTCTTCAAAATGATCAATTTGCTTCAGTAAGAATAAACTATAGTCGAGGAGCTAATAAAGGCCGAACACTAACAATTGATAGCACTTCAGAGACAAAAGATTTGGATAATTTATGGCTTGAGTTCTATAGAATTAAACCAAATTTTAATCCGATAAGCGTTTGCATTAGTCAAAGGGAAAAAATAAATGAATTCAGTCTTATAAGTAAATGCAAAACATTTTCATATAATCAGGCAATACAAGTTTTGACAGAAGCTAATAAAAAATCATTTGATGATTCTATCCTTTTGAATACGTCAGGTGAACTTTGTTGTGGAAGTACATTTAATCTTCTAATTAAAAGAAATAATCAATGGATAACCCCGAGAAAAGAGAGCGGCTGTTTAGAAGGGATTATGGTTTCTGAAGCTTTAAAATTGAAAATTGTAAAAGAAGAATTAATTCCTCCAAAATTTCAAAATGATGACATAATAATTGCAATTAATAGCTTATCTTGCAGACAAATTAATCAGGTTAATGATTTAAAACTGAAACCTAAATTCGATCCAATTTACTTTTGGGATTTATTATATAGTTGAACTTTATTAATATCTGGTAAATAGACATCAGATACTTTAGTTATATTGTTATTAACCTTGAATTCAACAATTTTTCCAATAATGATAATTGATGGAGCTAAAAATTCTTTATCTTTGATTTTATTTGGAAGATTATATAATTTCTCTATCAAGCATTTTTGATTTTTTAAAGTAGCTTCTTGAATAACAGCGCATTTAGTACTCTTATCTAAACCACCTAGAATTAACTCTTCCACAATAAATGCAATATTTTTTATACCCATAAAAATTACTAAGCTATCTGATGATTTAGCTAAATCTCTCCAATTCACTGTCTTTTTTTCCTTATCTACACGCTCATGTCCAGTTACAAAAGTTACGGAACTCGCAGCGTCTCTATGGGTCAGAGGAATACCAAAATATGTGGGGGCAGCAATCCCAGAAGTAATCCCAGGAACAATTTCAACTGAAATTCCATTTTTTTCTAAAATCGATACCTCTTCACCACCTCTAGAAAAAATGAATGGATCTCCCCCTTTAAGCCTTACAACATTTTTACCTTCTTTTGCTAATTTCAAAATAAGATCATTAGTTTCAGCCTGAGGTACAGAACACTTCCCAGCTCTTTTGCCTACATGGAAAATTTCTGTATTTTTTCCTGCCTCTTTTGTTATTTCATCCGGGACTAAAGCATCATGAACTAATGCATCACAATTTTTTATTAGGCGTAAAGCTTTAAGAGTCAAAAGCTCAGGGTCACCAGGACCTGCTCCAACTAAATAAACAATGCCAGGCACAATAATCTCCATTAACAAGTATGGTAGTAAAAGTTAATCGCAATGAAGGTAAATATTGTGAAAGAAAGTTTATTAAAACCAAATAAAAAATTTACTCTCCTTAGTGCGTTTATCACTCTTCTAAATGATCGTTTAAGTGAAAGTATACTGTTACCCATATTACCCTCTTTTGTTTTACTTTTTGACTCTAAAGCAAGTACATATGGTTTATTATCATGCACTTACCAATTAGCTCAATTTACAGCTTCTCCTTTTATAGGACTTATGAGTGATAGATATGGAAGAAGACCTGTCACTCTTTTTTGTATTACTGGTTCAGTAATAGGAATATCAATATTATCTTTTACGGTTCTTTTTAATTGGTCAAATTCAATAGCCACTATCCCGTTATTTTTATTATTTTTAGCGAGACTTATTGACGGTTTAAGTGGAGGGACTGCAGCTACTGCAACAACAATTCTTGCAGATATTTCAAGCCCTGAAAAAAGAGCAAAAACATTTGGTCTTATTGGTGTAGCTTTTGGGTTAAGTTTTTTCTTAGGTAATAT
>QCER01000022.1 GCA_003280515.1 Prochlorococcus sp. AG-355-P18 | reverse complement strand
AAAATTGAGGAATTTTATATTATTGAACTTGAGTCTATCAATACTTATAGAAAAACTAAACCTGAAGATTTAATCTATTTAGATAAGCTTCCAGAAAAAAAAGAAAGTTTATTTATGAAAAATTTAAGTACTTTCATCGAAGGTTTTAGTGATAGCAAATATCAAAGGGGATATTGATGAAAAAATATAAAAAAATTGTTCGTCTAATACCCCTTGATCAAAGAAGATTTAAATTTCTCTATATTGTTAGCTTACTATTAATATTTTGTTTGTTTGGTAGGTTAGTTAAATTGCAAGTCTTTAACGCTTCTGATTTGCAAAGAAAAGCTAGATTAATACAGTCTTCTAAAACTAACGCCTTAAAAAAAAGGAGAGCGATTGTTGATAGAAATAATAGACTAATTGCTTACGATAAATCGCTCTATAAATTATGGGCCCATCCAAAATATTTTAATTTTCCTGGGGATTCAATTAACAGAGTTCGCAGTATTGAAGAAGTTACACAAAAATTGTCATCTATCTTGGATATACAGGGTGAAATACTCTTGAGTAAATTTAATAGTAAAATGAGTGGTATCAAGCTTTTGGATAAAATTTCCGAAGAAAATGCAGAAAAGATTAAGAACCTTCAAATAAGCGGACTTGATTTGTTTAAATATTCGCAGAGATATTATCCACAAGGGGAGCTTTACTCTAATCTTGTCGGTTTTGTTAATGATGAGAATATAGCTTCAGCAGGTTTAGAGCTTCATTTAGATAATCAAATTAAAGTTTTTAATAAAAGTAATTTAATAAAAAGAGGAGGAGATGGAACTCCTTTACCGGATAATTCAGCCCCAGGTGATTTTATTTCTGATTACAAAAGTTTAGGCCTAACTATAGATTCAAAATTACAGAAAGCCTCATTCAATGCATTATCAAAGCAAGTAAGCAAATGGAAAGCAAAGAAGGGATTTGCCATAGTTATGGATGTTAATAATGGCCGGATTCTTTCCTTGGTTACATTCCCGTCATATGATCCAAATAAATTTTGGCAGTATAATTCTGAACTCTTTAGAGGTTGGTATTCTCAAGATTTATTTGAGCCTGGTTCAACTTTTAAACCTATTAATCTTGCCTTAGCTTTAGAAGAAAAAGTAATCCAGAAAGATGGAGTAGTTGAAGATACTGGAGAGATTACTGTTGGAGGATGGACACTTTCTAATTGGGATAAAAAAGGTAACGGATACATTGACTATCCAAAAGTATTGCAGGTTTCAAGTAATGTTGGGATGGTAAAAATAATGCAAAATTTAGACCCTAAAATTTATTGGGATTGGCTAAAAAATTTAGGTATAAATAAAAATTTAGAGACTGACTTATTTGAATCAACTGCTGGCCAACTAAAGAGAAAAGATTTATTTGTTAATCAATCAATTGAGCCTGCCGTAACTTCTTTTGGTAAAGGGTTCTCAATCTCGCCACTTAAATTGGTTCAACTTCATGCGGCTCTAGCAAATGGTGGTTTTGCAGTGACTCCTCATGTAACCTCAACTTTCAAAGAAAGAGTTAATAAATATCCAAAAAAACAATTTTTTTCAAACGAAGTTTCTAAAATTGTTCTTGAATGGATGGAGAGTGTAGTTGATAAAGGTAGTGGATCTGGAGTGAAAATCGAGGGTTATAGGATAGCGGGGAAAACCGGTACTTCTCAAAAAGCTTTAAATGGCTCCTATACAAGCAAAAAGGTTTGTAGTTTTGTGGCGACCTTACCAGTAAATGATCCAAAATATGCTGTCCTAGTAGTAGTTGATGAGCCATCTAAATCTTTTGCATATGGTTCAACTGTTGCTGTACCAGTTGCGAAAGAAATTATCGAGAGTTTGATAGTAATTGAAAAAATACCTCCCATGATTAAGGATCATGGAATGATTGTTAAAAAACCCTAAAATTTTCTATTTTTATAAATATTTAGTTCACTATCTGATGATTTCATCAGGAATAAAAGCTAGTTTATATATATATATGATTATCTAGATATGAAATCAATTTTAGAACAATTATCATCAATGACCGTTGTTGTTGCTGATACTGGAGATTTAGATTCGATAAAAAAATTTCAACCAAGGGACGCTACCACCAATCCATCGCTAATACTTACTGCTGCAAAGAACCCTGATTATGTGAAATTAATTGATAAAGCTTTAGAAAGTTCAGAAAATGCATTGCCCCAAGGATTCTCAAAAATTGAATTAATCAAAGAAACTGTTGACCAAGTTTCAGTATTTTTTGGAAAAGAAATATTGAAAATTATTTCAGGGCGTGTATCTACAGAAGTTGATGCAAGACTGAGCTTTGACACCGAAGCTACGGTAGAAAAAGCGAGAAAATTGATCAATCTTTACAAAAATTTTGGAATTGAAAAGGAAAGAATTTTGATTAAGATTGCTGCAACTTGGGAGGGAATTAAGGCGGCTGAGATTTTGGAAAAAGAAGGTATTAAGTGCAACTTAACTTTACTTTTTAACTT
Source organism: Prochlorococcus sp. AG-355-P18 (assembly GCA_003280515.1). Classification (GTDB taxonomy): domain Bacteria; phylum Cyanobacteriota; class Cyanobacteriia; order PCC-6307; family Cyanobiaceae; genus Prochlorococcus_A. The sequence goes on along the minus strand of QCER01000022.1, from coordinate 11,134 downwards.
CTGCCAAGCAGTAACCTGTGCCAATGCAAAGATAACTCTAATTTCTCCGTTCGTTGGCCGTATATTGGATTGGCATAAAGCAAAAACTGGTAAAACCAGTTTCGTTGGTGCTGAAGACCCTGGTGTTATTTCGGTTACGCAAATATACAAGTACTTTAAAGAAAAGGGATTCAAGACAGAAGTAATGGGAGCGAGTTTTAGAAATCTTGATGAAATAAAGGAATTAGCAGGTTGCGATCTTTTAACAATCGCACCAAAATTTCTTGAGAAACTGAAAAAAGAGAAAGGAGAGTTAGTTAGAAAGTTAGATGTAAGTACCCAAATAAATAATTCTATTGACTACGAATTTGAAGAAAAAGATTTCAGATTAAGTATGTTAGAAGATCAAATGGCAAGTGAAAAGCTTAGTGAAGGTATCACTGGATTCAGTAAGGCTATAGAAGAATTGGAAGAACTGCTACTTAAAAGATATTCAGAGATTAAGAATCACAAATTGATTTCTGCTAACTAAATTTAAGTTAGAATTGTAAAAGAATTAAGTCCCACTTTTTGTTAAAAGTCTTCTGATAACTCTTTTTGCAATATCTTCATAACTCATTTCTCCTGATAATATTTGAGCAATACGTTTAGGTGCTGTTTTTCTTTTAACTCCTAACTGATATCCAGTTCTGGGAAATCTATAAAATACTTGAGCTATTCTCCTCCCCCAAACCATTGATTTCCCCCAAATGTTGTTAATTTTTTTCGTATAAAGATTTAAGTCATCTACCTTTCCTAATAGAAACTGATCTATATATTCTGCAGCATAAAAACTGCTAATTAAGGATGGTCTAATTCCTTCAGCTAAGAATGGATCACAAAGAGATGCTGCATCTCCAACCGCTAAAACTTTGTCACCATTAATTGAGTTAAAGCCATTCCATATTCTCAGTTTCTTACTAATTGTTTTATAAGGAAAATCATTAAAACCGAAGCTTCTGATTACTTGTGTATTTATAGCATGATTTTCTAGAAGACCATTATTTATAAAAGTACCTAAACCAATATTTAAGCTTTCTCTTAGGGGGAATGCCCATGCAAACCCATATTTTATAAATCCAAACTCAAATCTAACTGCATCTCTAGGGATTTCACCTAACCCATTCAATCTTAATGAGATTGTGTTCGCAAATTTCGGTTTTCTTGGCCCTAAATTGAAATAACTAGCCCATTTCGATTGAGACCCATCTGCAATTACAAGAAATTCTGAAATATATTTTATTTTGTTATTGCAAGTAATTTCCCATTTATCATTTTTTTTTATAATTTTTTCTATCAATAATGGTCTTATTATATGAGCTCCATTATTTAAGGACTCATCAAGTAATAATTGATCAAGTTTCTCTCTTTTAATAATCCAAAATGGCGATTCGCCAGTCAAATCAGCAGTTACATTATCTGTAGCCTTCCATCTGAATTCAACATTCTTAATTTTTGAAGCTATGGCATCTTTTATATCTAAAGGAAGAAATCTTTGCATTGAAGATGCCATCCCGCCTGCACATGGTTTGTAATCCTGGGATTTTTCTTTTTCGATAATTAAAACAGAATATCCTTTCTTTGATAGGTTAAGAGCGGTGGAAGATCCTGATAAACCTCCACCAATTATTACAACGTCAAATCCTATCAAACTTTTAAAATTTCCTTTTCTTTTTCAGACAATTTAGTTTCTATTAAGGAAATATATTTGTCAGTAATTTTCTGAATTTTAGATTGATTATCTCTCGATTCGTCAATAGAAATAAAGCCATCTTTTTCTTCTTTTTTTTCTTTATCAACTGCATCTCTTCTGATATTTCTCAAAGCTACTTTTCCTTCCTCTGCATATTTAGAGGCTAATTTACAAAATTCTTTTCTTCTTTCTTCTGTTAAAGGAGGAACATTTATTCTTATTACTTTCCCATCATTATTGGGAGTAATACCTAAATCACTCATAGAAATAGATTTCTCTATCGCTTGCAAACATGAAATATCGAAAGGTTGAATTGAAATTGTTTGCGAATCTACAGTGCTTATAGTAGCAAGAGATTTGATGGGTGTTTCTGTTCCGTAGTACTCGACACTTACTCTGTCTAACAAGGAAGCATTAGCTCTACCTGTCCTAATTGTATTAAAGTTTCTTTGTGTGGCTTCAATACTTTTATTCATATTTTCTTGAATTTCTGTTTCTTTCATAATTAAAAATAAATTAAATGATCTCTAGCTAATTAAAGAGCCTATTGGCTCACCAGCAACAGCTTTAGAAATGTTCCCTTTTTTGAATATATCAAAAACCATAATTGGGATATTATTATCTTTGCAAAGTGCAATCGCAGTACTGTCCATTACGGCAATTTCATCACTAAGAACTTGTTGATAACTAAGAGACGAATATTTTTTTGCATCTTTAAATTGATTAGGATCACGATCGTATACTCCATCAACTTTAGTAGCCTTCATAACAACTTCAGCGTTTATCTCTGCTGCTCTCAAAGCTGCCGTAGTATCAGTTGTAAAAAATGGATTTCCGCATCCACCTCCAAAGACTACTACTCTACCTTTTTCTAAGTGCCTCATGGCTCTTCTTCTTATGTAGGGTTCGGCAATTTCCTGCATTTCTATTGCAGTTTGAACTCTTGTTGCAACTCCTACTCTTTCTAATCCATCTTGAAGTGAAATAGCATTCATTACTGTTGCGAGCATCCCAACATAATCAGCTGTCGCTCTATCCATGCCATCTGCAGATCCTTTAAGCCCTCTAAAAATATTCCCGCCTCCAACAACTATTGCAAGTTCTACATTATTTTCGACTACTTTTGAAACATCCTCTGCAATTGACTGAACTATAGCAGGATCAATGCCATAAGGTTTTTCACCCATTAGTGCTTCACCACTAAGTTTTAAGAGAACTCTTTTGTAAGTCATTCAATAATTGTACTTTTAAGACCTTAGCAAGTAAATGCACCATATTTATTCTTTGTTCAGGTATTGCTTGCGTCTTTAAACATTTCTAAACCTGCTCAAAGAAAATTTAAATAATAATTTGCTTCAATTAAAATTCAACACACTTTTGTGCTTTTATCCCTTGTTCTTTAAAAGGATGTCTTATTAGTTTCATTTCTGTAACTAGATCAGCGTAATTGATAATTGAATCAGATGCTCCCCTTCCAGTTAAAACAATATGATTTTTTCTATTATTTAAGCTTTTTAAAAAAGTGATTATTTCTTCGGGTGCAAGATAACCAAGTTTTGTAGCAATATTAATTTCATCAAGAATGATAAGTTTATAAGATTCGTTCTTTATGTATTTTTTGGCTAGTTGCCATGCCTCTTGAACTAATTGTTCATCTCTTGTTCTGTCTTGTGTTTCCCAAGTAAAACCCTCTCCTAATGAATGCCAAGATATGTTTGAAGACAAATTTTTAAGCGCTTTTTCTTCTCCAGTGGTCCAGCCACCTTTTATAAATTGAATGATTGCTACTTTATAACCATGCCCTATCGTTCTTAAAGCCATACCTAGAGCAGCAGTAGTTTTGCCCTTGCCAATCCCCGTGAAAACAATCAATAATCCTTTTTTTGTTTTTCTAATTTTAAGTCTTTCGGTTTGAATATCTTTTCTTTTCTGCATTCTTTTTTTATATAAGATCTCATCACTCTCTGGTGATAGTTTGCCTCCCATTCCAAGTTTGTTTGCTTGATTATCAAGGTTGAATATTTTCTCGGACGATGAAGGTTTTTCCTGCATATAACTTTAACTTTTGTTTAATGATTATAGTTCTTTAAGTATTTTTAGCTCTCTTAATCTTTAAAAGTGCATTATTAACTGCTTGTTGTTGATCTCTTTTAGTAATCCAGTGGTGATAAGTTTGAGTATGAAGACTCACTGAATGTCCCATCATTCTTGCAGCAACAGTATCTGGTAAATCATAAAAAATTGTTCTTACCGCCCAAGCATGCCTGAGGTCATAAGGTTTTATTTCTAAAGAGTAACGTTTAAACTGATCTGTAATTTTTTTTCCAATATTCTGTAGAGTTGTGATTTTAAGGTCTCTATTAATATTTGGTAGTAATTCTGGATTTTCACCAAGTTTTGATAATTCGAACTTTTCCACCCATTCAGGATGAAATGGCCAAACTTGATGTTCCCCAGTTTTCGTCGTAGGTAAAACTCTAATAATTTTGTCCCCAAAATTAGTTAGGGAACTTAAATCACAAAAAAATACTTCATGATTCCTTAATCCATATGTAGCCATTAAACCAAAAACAAATTTCCAAGATTTGTTTGGTATCCTTTCCCAAAGTTTTTCTATTAACTCGTCTGTAGGGAGATCCCTAAATCCTGCTTTGTTAAGACCATATCCTCTAGAATTTAATTTCCAATCTTCTGGTAGTTTAATGTCCAAAAACTTAGCCAAAACACTAAGAGAAGTAGCGCATTGTTTCCTACTTCTGCTACCTTCCCTGTAACTTTCAAGTGTTTTTTGAAATATTTTTTCTAAAGCTTCATTTTCATAATCATTGTAAATATTGAGGATTCTTTTCATATAGGGTTTGTAAGAACTTCTCCAAGTGGTTTTTCTAGTGCTGGTTCGAAAATCACTTTTGTTTTCTTTAAAAAAAGATTCCTCAAATTGATTTAATCTATTTGGGAATTCAAAACCATCTTTTATTTGATTTTTACAAGGGTTGCTTATCCAATTAATCCAATCAAATTGGTTCAATTCCAATTGCAAATTGATTAATTGTAATTTTTTTTTGGCCTCTTCTAATCCAGAAATATCAGCCTTTAAACCAAGAGATATTCTTTGAATTTTAAAGTTATTTTTATCTTCTTTGGAGGGTAGTGAACCACGAATATTTAATTTCTCTCCTCTTTTCTCAATTTTAAGCTTGCTGCCCTGAGTAGCAAATTTATCATTGACATTATTAATTTCCTGAATTACGTTCATTTACTTCTATAATTGACCATATCATGACGTTTTTAATGTTGATTTTCAATCTTCATATTTTTTAAATGGATAAAATAGGCGTCTTACTAATGAATTTAGGAGGGCCTGAACGCATTACTGATGTAGGCCCATTCTTATATAATCTTTTTTCTGATCCAGAAATTATTAGGACCCCTTTTCCTGTTTTTCAAAAGCCATTGGCTTGGTTAATTAGCACGCTTAGGAGTACTACTTCACAACAAGCTTATCTTTCTATAGGTGGTGGATCACCTATCAGAAGAATAACTGAACAACAAGCAAGAGAATTACAATCTAAATTAAGAGACAAGGGGTTTAATGCAACTACCTATATCGCTATGAGGTATTGGCATCCTTTTACAGAATCAGCTATTGCTGACATGAAAGCAGATGGTATAGATCAAGTTGTTGTAATACCCTTATATCCACATTTTTCTATAAGTACTAGTGGTTCGAGCTTTAGAGAATTAAAAAAATTGCGAGATGCTGATGATGAATTTAGGAAGGTTCCAATGAGATGTGTAAGAAGTTGGTTCAGTCAATCAGGTTATTTAAAGTCTATGGTTGAATTAATTTCTGAACAAATTTCACTTTGTGAATCACCTTCAAAAGCTCATATATTTTTCACTGCTCATGGAGTTCCTAAGAGTTACGTAGAGGAAGCTGGAGATCCTTACAAACAACAAATTGAGGATTGTTCTTTATTAATAATAAATGAGTTGGAAAAATGTTTAGGACATAGTAACCCTCATACACTTTCTTATCAGAGTAGAGTTGGTCCTGTTGAATGGTTAAAGCCTTATACAGAAGAAGTTTTAGCCGATCTTGGAAGGTTAAATGTTAATGATCTAGTTGTAGTTCCCATAAGTTTTGTTGGAGAGCATATCGAAACGTTGCAAGAAATTGATATTGAATATAAAGAAATTGCTGAAAAGGCTGGTATTAAAAACTTTCGGAGAGTTAAGGCTCTAAATACTCATCCTACTTTTATTGAAGGACTTAGTGATCTAGTTATTTCCTGCTTGGAAGGGCCTTTAGTTAATATAGAGGAGGCTTCACAGTTGCCTGAAAAAGTTAAACTTTATCCTCAGGAGAAGTGGCAATGGGGTTGGAATAATAGTTCAGAGGTGTGGAACGGGAGGGTTGCAATGATTATTTTTCTTGTGCTTTTTATTGAACTTATTTCAGGCTCTGGACCTCTACATAAATTAGGCATTTTATAAAGAAAAATTGATATTAATATTAAAATTTTAAATTTATTGAAAGATTTTTTTGAATAAATTTCTGACATTACATTTCTAAATGAGGCAAAAGTATTTAATTGAGTTTAATATTTATAGTAAATATTGAATTTATTTAGTGACCCTTACTTCGAGATCCTTTTCAAAGGGTAGTTCAAAACACGAAAATCCAGTTTGGATAACTGGTGCAGATGCACTAATGGATTCTTTAAAAATTCATGGAGTAAAAGTTATATTTGGATATCCTGGAGGAGCCATACTACCAATATATGATGCTGTTCATAAGGCAGAACAAGATGGTTGGTTAAAGCACTATATGGTTAGGCACGAACAAGGTGGTTCTCATGCAGCTGATGGATATGCAAGATCTACTGGTGAAGTAGGAGTATGTTTTGGGACCTCAGGCCCAGGTGCAACAAATTTGGTAACTGGAATTGCCACTGCGCAAATGGATTCAGTCCCTCTTGTTGTAGTTACAGGTCAAGTCCCAAGACCTGCTATAGGGACAGATGCTTTTCAAGAAACTGATATTTTTGGTATAACTCTTCCAATAGTTAAACATTCATGGGTAATAAGAGATCCTTCAGATATCGGGAAAGTAGTTTCTGAAGCTTTTTTTATAGCTTCATCTGGAAGACCTGGCCCTGTCTTGATTGATATACCCAAGGATGTAGGTCAGGAGTTCTTTAATTACCAAAGAGTTTTGCCTGGTGAGATTATTCCTAAAGGATTCAAAAGGAATGGAGAAATTAATGATTGCGATATCAAAAAAGCAATTAAATTAATAGAAAATTCTGAAAGACCTCTTCTATACGTAGGAGGTGGGGCAATATCTTCAGGAGCTCATGATGAAATAAAAACTTTGGCAAAGAATTATCAAATACCAGTTACAACAACCCTAATGGGGAAGGGTGCTTTTGATGAAAAAGACAATTTATCGGTAGGGATGCTAGGAATGCATGGAACTGCTTATGCAAATTTTGCTGTTACAGAATGCGATCTTTTAATTGCTATTGGAGCTAGATTCGATGATAGGGTGACAGGAAAATTAGATACTTTTGCACCTAATGCGAAGGTAATTCATATAGATATAGACCCAGCAGAAGTTAATAAAAACAGACGTGTAGATGTTGCAATTGTTGCTGATGTTTCAAAAGCTGTTCTGAAAATTAATGAACAATCTCTAAAAAATAAATTTTCTTGTCAGACGAAAAACTGGTTAGAAAAAATTGATTTTTGGAAAGATAAACACCCATTATATGACCCGCCTAAAGAAGGAGAAATTTATCCTCAGGAAGTTCTTTTGAAAGTTAGGGAACTTTCACCAGAAGCTTATATAACTACAGATGTAGGACAACATCAGATGTGGGCTGCTCAATATCTTAGAAATTCCCCAAGACAATGGATTAGTAGTGCAGGCTTAGGAACTATGGGTTTTGGATTACCAGCAGCAATTGGAGTGAAGACAGCATTACCTAATTCAGATGTAATTTGTATTGCAGGAGATGCAAGCGTTTTAATGAATATTCAAGAATTAGGAACTTTGTCTCAATATGGATTAAATGTAAAGTTGATCATTATTAATAATCGCTGGCAAGGCATGGTAAGACAATGGCAGGAAAGTTTCTATGATGAAAGATATTCCTCATCTGATATGAGTTGTGGTGAACCTGATTTTGTAAAACTTGCTGAGTCTTTTGGAGTTAAAGGATACTTAATTTCTGATAGAAAACAATTACAGAATGAATTAAAAAATGCGTTTGATCATGAAGGCCCTGCCTTGATTAATATCCTTGTCAGAAGAGATGAAAATTGTTATCCAATGGTTCCTCCTGGTAAAAGTAATGCCCAAATGGTTGGATATGTTAATTGTGAAGACTAATTTTTTTTAAAATTCGTCATTTTAAATAATTAACTTTAAGATAATTTAAAAACTTAGATTCTTCTTAATTGAAAAAATTATCAAAAATTTTAATTATTTTCTGCTTGATTGTTCTTAATCCTGTAATAGTAAACTCTGCCGAAATTCTTCAAATTAAAAGTTCAAATACTATTTTGGTGGGGGATCAAAATAGAAATTTAACTATTGGATTATTTTGTGTAGATGTAAATGAAAATGATGAGATTAAAGCAATTAATCTTCTTAAGAGTGAATTCCCAAGGGGGAGCAAAGTGAAAATAAAGCCTTTTGGTTTCAAAGAGAATGTTTTGTTAGCTAAAGTTTTTAATATTAAAGGTACTAAGGAGATGACCGAATTATTGGTCGCTAAAAACTTAAGTAGTGAAATTTGTCTAAGTTAATAATCTTTATGCGCAAATAAGATTCCATTGTCTCGAGATTGTTTTGCTTCTTCTCCAGGAATTAAATTCATTATTTAATTTGTATGTACATAAATTTGAGATTTCTATATTTGTATGAGGGATGTTCTCATTTAAAAGTTGTCTGTAGGCAGATCTTTTTAGATCAAGTTGATTTAAGTTTTGCTCTCTTAAATGCTTTGAATAACTAAAACAAAGATCTTTTTTAGTTTTAGTCAATTTGACAGTTATGTTTTTGTTTTCGGCCTTTCTATAAAATTCTTTGAGTGTTATTTTATCAACTAAATAATGTTCCTTAGAAATCGCTGGTCCTATTGCAACAAGTAAGTCATCTCTATATGTACCAAGGGTATCGAAAATTTTTACCAGATTTTTTATTATTTTTTTTTCTAAACCTTTTCTTCCACAATGCAAGGTTGCTACATTTCTTGTCCTTTTATCTGCAAAAAATATTGGCATACAATCTGCTGTGTAAACCCATAAGTTTTGACTGCATTTATTGCCAACAAGACCATCGGCATCAGTCTTAGTTCCTTTTTGCGAATTAGATCCAAACACTATCACATTACTGTGAATTTGATTGGAAACACAATTTGTGGAATTTTCATTAAAGTGATTCCCTAATAATAGAAGAAATTTCTCAGAGCAAGACTTCGTGAAGAATGCATGTTTGAAGTTATTTTGATTAAGGATAGGTGATGAATAATAAGTAAATTTCTTGTTTTGAATAAAAATTTCAGCTTTTGAGAAAGCTATTTCTTTGTAGGGAATAGTTCCTGCTCCTGAAAATAATTTATGAAATTAATTCAATATCTCTTAATATCCAGAATCCTGCAAATTTTTCGATATATGGCGTTGACTGTATGGAAATAAATTGATAACCAAAGAAATTTTTTTTATTCTCTAAAAACTTTGTACTCAAAATGTTTGCATCTTTTTCTGGCAAATCAGTTACCAACCACTTATCGTCTTCTGAGGCTTCAAGTATAAGTTGGTTCTTATTGATAACTAATTTAACAGGTTCTAAACAACTGAACCATGCAGAAAGTGCTAAGGATCTATCTTTGCTAAAAAGTCTTAATCCTGGAACTAAGTAATTATCATCTAAATGTTGCTGAATTGGGAAAATATTTCCAAATTCCATAGGCCAATTTTCTGCTGATTTTAATTCGCCAATTGATATTTCAGAGATAGTTAAAGCATCACCCCTTACTGCTTCTGGTAGTGGTTGGGGAGGGTTTTCTATTTTAGAAGTAAAAGTTGGAGCTAATACACCTCTTACATAACCTTTCTCCTTAGGATAAATCTCTTTTTCAAGATATTCGATTCTATCTAATAGATCGTAAGTTCTCCTACTTACAAGAGCCTCAATACTTACGGCCTCCAAAGATTTCTTAATGATTGATTTCATTGATGACCTCCAGAATCGAATTATTGAAGGTTTCTCCCACCCTAGTTTTTTTGCTTCACTTATTGCTTCATTTAGTGACTTTGTAAGCCATACTGAATTAACTTCATTGGCAGGGCATTTTTTATTCCAAAGAAAAACATCTTCTGACTTATAACTTCTTGTAGAGCAAATAATTAACTCCCACCTTTTTTTTCCATTTAATTCAATAATTGGTCTTGAGTAAAAGTCTAATTCCCAATCCGAAATCTTTAATTTAAGGCTTGACTCCATTTTTTTATTGATGTTCATTTATCTTGTTCTTTTTTATCGAAGAGTGCTTTAGTTTTTAGTGCTCTCTCTGTGGCTTCTTGCATAACTTTTTGCTTATCAATAATTAATTCTCCCGCAGAGTTTTCTAAGAGTGCTGTATTGAGACCAATGCGACCTTTTTCGAGGTCAATTTCAGATATTAATGCTTTTATGATTTCCCCTTCTCTAAAAATTTCTCTTAAAGAACGAATCGATCCATTTGTTACTGAGGATTGATGAAGAAGTCCACTAGCTCCACCTAAATCAATAAAAAAGCCATATGGTTTTACAGCTAAAACTTCTCCTTTTATTAATTGACCTAATTCTAGACTTGTAAGTTTTGAGACTAATGACGCTTTCTTTTCAGAGAGAACTAATTTTCTGGATTCTGGATTTACCTCAAGAAACGCTACTTTTAGAGTTTTGCCAACAATAGATTGATAATCTTGACCATCTTCAAGTTGAGATCTTGGGATGAATCCTCTTAATCCATCCACATCACAAGTAAGCCCACCTCTGTTAAATCCATTGATTAAAACGTTAATTAATTCTCCATTTTTTGCGGAACTTGATACTTTCTCCCAACTTTGTCTGAGAATTAATGCCCGAGCGCTCACTGTTACCATTCCATCAGCATTTTGTTCTTTAATAACCAATACTTCCATTTCAAGGCCTATAGAAAATTTTTCTTTAAAGTTAGTTATGACGCCAAGCCCACATTCTTTTTTGGGCATATAACCAGGTGCTTTCCCTCCAATATCAACATATAATCCATCACTTTCGACTGCTATAACATTACCTGTAATTGTTTCTCCTGTAGCCCCAACTGGCTCATTGGCATCTAAAGCCTCCAAAAAAGCACTTTCATCAAAATCAAATTCATCAACTGT
>QCER01000021.1 GCA_003280515.1 Prochlorococcus sp. AG-355-P18 | reverse complement strand
GATAATTCAGGAATCCAATATTTTATATATTCGCAAATAGGATCAAATTTTTTTGCTTGGGTATATGGATTAAAAATCCTAAGTGGTTTTGGATCCATACCGCTGCTGGCGCTCCACTGCCATCCCCCATTATTTGCAGCTAAGTCGCCATCAACCAAAGTCTCCATAAATTTTTTCTCGCCCATTTGCCAATTGCATATAAGATCTTTTACCAGAAATGAAGCGACTATCATCCTACATCTGTTATGCATCCAGCCAGTACTATTTAGTTGACGCATTGCAGCATCAACTATAGGTACTCCGGTCTCTCCATTGCTCCAATGCTGAAACCATTCATTATTGTTTTGCCATGGAAAGTGATCCCATTTTTTTCTATATGGACCTTTTTCTAGCTCTGGAAAATGGAATAAGCAATGTTGATAAAATTCACGCCAAACAAGTTCTTTTTGCCAAGTTTCAATTGATAGGTAATTTTCTTGATTTGCGAAATTTGAATTTAAATTTAATGTAGCGTTCCAAATTTTTCTAATGCTGATGGTCCCGAATCTGAGAGATGCACTTAGAAATGATGTCCCATTATTGGAAGGAAAATCTCTTGCGGAATTATAATGATATATTTTTTTTTCGTTAATAAATTTTTCTAATAATGTTACTGCTGCATTTTCTCCAGGTCTACATGGACAAATATTCGAACCAGGAAATTTGATATTTTTAATAAATTTCTCTAGAACCGAATCAGATGAATTTATTGTCTTATTTTCTTTGAGTTTATTATCTATATCTTTAAACTGGAAAACAACTTTATCTTGCTGATATGAACCTAATAAATTCATTTTTGATTTAAGGTTTTTATAAAAAGGTCCATAAACTGAATAAGGTTCATTTTTTCCGGAAAATATTTTTAAAGGTTCTACTAATAAGTGATCCCAAGTTTCAATAACTTGAATATTTTGTTCTTTTAAAATTTTTTTTATTTGTAAATCGCGATTAATCTCATAAGGTTCAATTGATCTATTCCAAAAAACAAATTTCGCATCTATTTTCTTTGCTAATTGAGGAATTATTAATACAGGATTTCCTTGATCAATGACTAATCTACTACCCATTTTTTTCCAATTATTTCCTAATTCTTGGAGCGAATTTCCTATAAACCAAGCTCTTGAACTTGCATTAAAATCGTGAGAGTAATTTTTATCAAATATATAAGTTGAAGTAATAGCATTTGATAATGAAAATGCTTTGATTAAAGCTTGATTATCAAATATTCTCAAATCCTTTCTATGCCAAAAAAGTATTCTAGGTTTATTCATAATTTATCTAAAAATTGTTTAGCTCTAAACCATGCCGTCACGGTTTTTGCATCAAGAATTTCATCCCCACTAGAAATAAGATGATCTAGTTCGTCGGGATCTAAAATTAATACTTCTATATCTTCATCTAAATCTCCTTGAACCTCGGAATTCAGTTTGTTTAAATCACGAGCTAAAAATAAATAAATTTCTTCATCTGCATACCCAGGAGCAGGGACAAGAGTTCCTAGTTCATCCCATTTGTTTGCACTGAATCCAGTCTCTTCTTGTATTTCTCTTTGAATTGAATTGATAGGTGTTTCACCTATTTCTAATGTACCTGCTGGAAATTCTAATAAATACCTTGAAACAGCAAATCTATATTGCCTAAGAATGATAACTTTATTGTCTTTTGTAATAGGTACGGCTAATGCTGCCCCTGGATGCTTAATGTATCCATATTCACCTTCATGCCCATTTGGAAGCTCAATTCTATTTATTTCGAAACTAAATTTTTTTGACTTTAACTCAGATATTTTTTCTTTAAAAATGGATTTTTTTATAAGGTTTTGGTTGACCATGAATTTTAAATAAAAACAGCCTAACAGTTATTTTTTTGTTTTGTAAATCAATTAATAGACCATTTTGAGTTATCAAACTTTATTATTTTTTGGCTTCTACTTAAGATTTCAGAAAGTGGTGTAATAACGAAATTCCGATTCATGAATCTAGGGTGAGGTAATGTTAATTCCTCGTCAACCGTATGAAAATCTTCCCACCAAAGAATATCTAAATCGAGACATCTTGATAGCCATTTCTTACCCTTTGGCGTCTCTTCTCTTCCGAAAAATTTTTCTAACTTTTTTAGCTCTTTTAAAAGCAATTTAGCGTTTTTATTTGATGGTTTAGGGAAATAATTACTTTTTATAAGTAATAGAGTATTTAAATAATTTGGCTGCTCATTTTCAACACCATGAGGTAATGTCTCATAAATTGAAGACCAAAAAAAGCTTGCATGAAATTTGCTTTTCTCTTCTTTTTTTTCGTTGGAACTATCTCCCCACTCATTTATTATTTCCTCAATTTTTGGTTTGCAAATCAATAGTGACTCAAGAGGGCTTCCGAATTTACTATCAATATTTGCTCCGAGGGATATACATAGTCCATTTTTGATATTAAGATTTGATAATTCCACTACAAAAAACAAAGTTATTGGATAAATTCTATATCAGGCATTTTTAAAGTGATTTTGAACCCCGAGTTAAGAGAAAAAGGAGAAATAAAAGATTTAATGAAGTCAAAGGATTCTTTTAGAGCTTTCCCTTTGGCGGCAATTACAGGTCATAGCTTATTGAAATTATCTTTACTTTTGGCAGCAGTTGATCCCAGTTTAGGGGGAGTGATTATCGCTGGCGGAAGAGGTACTGGCAAGTCAGTATTAGCTAGGGGTTTGCATACTTTACTCCCTCCTATAGAGGTATTAGATAATGAATTAATACTGGAAAAGCTAACTAAGATAAATAGTAATATTTCATTAAGACCTATTGGTAGGAATCTAGATCCAGATAAACCAGAGGAATGGGATATTAGTACTAATAAATTGTTGGAGGAGGTAATTGGAAGTGATTATTTGAATCAAATTGAAGAAATTCCGAAAAAAGTAAGAGAGGCTCCCTTTATTCAAGTTCCCATTGGCATAACTGAAGATAGGCTTGTTGGATCAATTGACGTCGCGGCATCATTAAGTACTGGGGAACAAGTTTTTCAGCCTGGAATTTTGGCAGAGGCACATAGGGGTGTTCTTTATGTAGATGATATAAATTTATTGGATGATGGGATTGTAAATTTAATTCTTGAAGCTACAGGAAGAGAGAAAAATAATATTGAAAGAGATGGTTTAAGCCTTTCTCATCCTTGTAAGTCACTTTTAATAGCAACTTATAATCCTGAAGAAGGTGCTTTAAGAGATCATGTTTTAGATCGTTTTGCAATCGTGCTTTCCGCAGATCAATCTATTGATAATGCTCAAAGAGTTGAGATTACAAAATCTGTTTTATCACATGCAGAAAATAATATTAAATTTTCAGAAAAATGGTCGGAAGAATCCGATAATTTATCTACTCAATTAATCTTAGCTAGGCAATGGTTAAAGGATGTCAAGATAACAAAAGAGCAAATAACCTATTTAGTGAATGAAGCTCTTAGGGGAGGAGTAGAAGGGCATAGATCAGAATTATTTGCAGTAAAAGTAGCAAAGGCTAATGCAGCTCTTCGAGGCGATGAGAATGTAAATTCTGAAGACCTAAAAGTCGCAGTAAGGTTAGTTATTCTTCCACGAGCAATGCAAATACCTCCAGACGATGATGATATTCAACCACCCCCTCCAGAGGATCAGAGTCCCCCACCTCCACCTCAATCAAGCAATGAAGAGTCTGAACCTGAGACTAATGAAAATGATAATGAGCAAGACCAAGAACAAGAAGAAGATAATTCTGATGGAGAAGAAGAATCTACTCCTGAAATACCTGAAGAGTTTATATTAGATCCTGAGGCATGTATGGTTGATCCTGATTTATTGCTTTTTTCATCAGCTAAAGCAAAAGCTGGAAATAGTGGAAGTAGATCAGTGATATTTAGTGATAGTAGAGGAAGGTATGTTAAACCTATAATTCCAAGAGGTAAAGTAAAAAGAATTGCGGTAGATGCGACTTTGAGAGCTGCCGCTCCTTATCAAAAATCAAGAAGACTAAGGAATCCTAATAAATCAATAATCATAGAAGAAAATGATTTTAGGGCTAAGCTTCTTCAAAAGAAGGCAGGTGCTTTAGTCATTTTTCTTGTTGATGCTAGTGGCTCTATGGCTCTAAATAGAATGCAAAGTGCCAAAGGTGCAGTTATCAGACTTTTGACAGAAGCATATGAGAATAGAGATGAAGTTGCCCTAATTCCCTTTAGAGGTAATCAGGCAGAAGTTCTTTTGCCTCCAACAAGATCAATAACTGCAGCGAAAAGAAGGCTAGAAACAATGCCTTGCGGAGGTGGATCGCCTTTAGCTCATGGACTAACGCAATCAGCAAAAGTAGCAAAAAATGCTCTTTCGACTGGAGATATAGGTCAAGTTATTGTTGTTGGAATTACCGACGGAAGAGGAAATGTTCCATTAGGTTTATCTCTAGGACAAAATGAGGTTGAAGAAAACGAAAATACGAATGCAAATTTAAAGCAAGAGGTTCTTGATATTGCAGCAAAATATCCCATGCTTGGGATAAAACTTTTGATAATTGATACAGAAAGAAAATTTATTGCAAGTGGATTTGGTAAAGAATTAGCAGAGGCAGCTCAAGGGAAATATGTTCAACTGCCAAAAGCTACAGATAAAGCAATAGCAGCTATGGCTTTAAATGCTATAAATGAATTTTAAATATTTTTATGGATAAATTTCGTTAAGGAATTTTGAAAGTCCAATCGTTAAATCTCTTATAGATTTGGTTAATTCTTTATCTTGGGTTAATTTTTGAAAATCATCACTCATATCATCTATTTTGGTTGAAATAGACCTAGCAGAATTTATTGTCACCTTAATATCATTAAGGGTTTCTTTGTCATTGATAGTAGACAAAATGTTATTCAAATGATTAGCAGCAACTGTAATTTCTTTTATTAGAGGTTCAACTCTTTCTATTTCTTTTTTCGATAAATAAATTAATTCATCAAGATTTTCTTGTGTTTTGTCAAATTGATCAATTGAGTTGAGGACGTTCTCAATTAAGTTTTCTTGATTTGTTTCTTTTAAAAGTTGGCTTATTCTATTAGTTATATTTGAAAGACTTGATAGTTGCTTACCTGTGATAGTGTCTCCCTGACAAATAATTAATTTGGTATCGCATTTTTCGGATATAGGTTTTGCAATGTTTTTAGGAATTGTCTTGTCACTAGTTTCTAAAGCAACTTGTACATCTCCTCCAAGGAAAGAATTTGTAACTACCCTAGCAAATGCTGGCCTTGGAAGAATAATTTCAGGATTATTTAAAACTATTTTTGCTTTTATTGATTCATTAGTAAACAAGATATCTTCTATTGATCCAACTAAGATTCCCCTGTAAGTAACTGGAGATTTTTTTGATAAACCGCTTGCATTATTAAATTCAGCAAAGAGGTACCAATTTTTTGAAGATAATCTCACGCCTCTTAGCCAAAAAGAAAAAAATGTGAATATTAATATTCCTCCTAATAAGGAAAAACCAACTATTGAATCTCGTAAGCTTCTACGCATAATTTCTAAATGTCTTTGGGTTGCATTGGACCATCAAGTTTCCCATTCCTAAATTGAAATACATAGGGATCTTTACTCTTTTTAAATTCATCAATCGAGCCAGCCCATCTGAATTTACCTCCATAAAGCATTAAAACTTTATCTGAAGTTCTTTCTATAGTACTAAGAACATGGCTAACCACAATAGATGATCCGCTAGCTTTATGGTTTGTCTTATTAATTAAATCTTCAATTCTTGATGAGGCAATGGGATCAAGGCCGGCAGTAGGTTCATCAAAAAGTAAAAGAGGTTTAGACTTTGCCTTAAGGGTTTGATCAGTAATTAACGCTCTCGCAAAACTTACTCTTTTCTGCATGCCTCCACTTAATTCATTTGGAAGTTTATTCTCAACATTAAATAATCCTACCTCAGCTAAACATTCACGTACTATTTCATGAATCGAATTTTTCGATAGGTTTTTATTTCTCTTGAGGAGAAAACCTACATTTTCTTCAATTGTTAGAGATCCTAATAAAGCCGGGTTCTGAAATACTAGTCTTACATCAGGAGGATTAATTTGATCTAATCTCAAATATGTTTGCTTCTCGCCGAATATTCTTAATTCTCCTTTGCTAGGGAGTATTAGTCCTGCTAATATTTTCAGTATGGTTGATTTCCCAGAACCTGAGGGGCCAACAATTGCTAATTTCTCTCCATCATTAAGTTCAAAATTTATTTGATCTAGTACATTTACTCCCCCCCAGCCTATTGAGAGGTTTTTTGTTTCAACTGCATGCTTTGATTTTTTCAAGCTTATATAAAAACATTTATTATTTCATTTTGCCTATTTTTAGAAATAAAAAAAGGATGTATGAATTTGATTTATAATGATTCTATATAGTTTTTAAATTTGAGCAGATAATTTAAGAGGTTTTTAATGAATAAGAGTAAAAAAAGGGTAAGGAGATACTACAAAAATTTTAAAAAGTCTAATTTTGTCTTTTTGGACAGAATCTTAAGAATTTTGAGTTGGCTTCTGCCAGGATTGGTAATTAAAAGATGGATGTTTACATCTGCGATAGGATTTTTGACTACATTATTAGGCTTAGTTATTTGGACCAATTTGAGACCGCTTTATTGGCTTATCGAAATCTTTTTTGGAGTGATGACAGGCTTAACAAGTATTTTGTCTGTCTCATTAATGGGACCATTGATATTCTTTATTGGACTATTATTAATTGGTATTGGACAAAATAGAAGTATTAATTCTATTCAAAAAGCACTTGTTCCAGAAAAAAATACATTTTTAGTTGATGCATTAAGAGTTAAAAGTAAATTAAACAGAGGTCCAAATATTGTTGCAATTGGGGGAGGTACAGGCTTATCTACTTTACTAAAAGGCTTAAAAAATTACAGTAGTAATATTACAGCAATCGTAACCGTATCAGATGATGGTGGAAGTAGTGGAATACTCAGAAAACAATTAGGTGTGCAACCTCCAGGAGATATTAGAAATTGTTTGGCAGCCTTATCTAATGAAGAACCTACTTTAACAAGATTATTTCAGTATAGATTTTCAGTGGGAAGTGGTCTAGAAGGTCATAGTTTTGGAAATCTATTCTTGTCTGCGTTAACAACAATTACAGGCAGTTTAGAAAAAGCAGTTCAAGCCTCTAGTAAGGTTTTGGCGGTACAAGGTCAAGTTTTACCTGCAACAAATATTGATGTTATGTTATGGGCCGAATTAGAAAATGGTGAGAAAATTTTTGGTGAAAGCAAGATTAGTAAATCTAAAAAACAAATTTCGAGAATTGGTTACCTACCAGAAAATCCTTCAGCTCTTCCAAGTGCTCTTGAATCTATAAAAGAAGCCGATTTAATTGTTCTTGGCCCAGGTAGTTTATACACTTCTTTATTGCCTAATCTGTTAGTACCTGAGATAGTAGATGCATTATTGCAAAGTAATGCACCCAAAATTTACATAAGTAATTTGATGACTCAGCCAGGAGAGACAGATGGACTTGATGTTTATCAACATATAAAAGCAATAGAGAAACAATTATCAAATTTTGGAGTTAATACTCGAATTTTTAATTCAGTCTTATCGCAGATTCAATTTGAAAAGTCTCCACTAGTAGATTATTACGAAAGTAGAGGGGCAGAGCCTGTCAGATGTAATAAAGAAAAATTATTATCAGAGGGTTATTATGTTTTGCAAGCACCACTATATTCAAAAAGAATAACTCCAACTCTTAGACATGATCCTAGGAGACTCGCAAGAGCAGTTATGTTTATATATCGCAAGTTAAAAAAAATAAACTAATATGCATCTTGAAGTTCATAGAAATCTGGCTGAATATAATCTTTTCGTAATGGCCATCCTCTCCAATCCTCAGGCATTAATAGTCTTTTGGGATTGGGATGATCAATAAAATTTATTCCATACATATCAAAAGTTTCTCTTTCTTGCCAATCGCTTCCTTTAAAAATTTTATACAAACTAGGGATTGATAAATCAGAATCTCTTTTTAAGAAAACTTTTAATCTGACTTCTTTAATTTTTTCGATTTTTTGTAAATCATCAACAGTTATAAAATGGTAGAAACTAACAAGATTTTTGCCTGGTCCCTCATCATATCCTCCTTGACATTGGAGATAGTTGAAACCGTAATTTTTCAAGGCACATACTGCTTCATATAGTTTGTTAGGTTCTACACAAATATTTTCAATTCCTATGTGATCTTCAGATAAAGATTGATTTGGAATTCCATCTCTAGACAAAGATTTACTTATAAATCCTTCTTTTTCTAATGAAGTATTTGAGGATTTGGTTAAACCGTCTTTTTCCATTAGTCTTCCAGAGTATTAATGATTTTAGTTTCTTCTATGTTCTCAGGTAATTCAGTTATGCGCTCTTTTTTGGAGGAAGGAATTACATTGCTTGAGGTTTTGTTAAGGTATTCACCTGTATTTTCTGAGAAAACAAGATTCATTTCATGATCAGATGTTATGTATCTGTGAGTTTGCTCTGTTTTTGTGCGCTCTAAAATTGATTCATTCCCAACTTTTTTTCTTAATTTAATTACAGCATCAAAAATTGCTTCTGGTCTTGGTGGACATCCTGGAAGGTATAAATCAACTGGTATCAATTTATCGACGCCTCTTACAGCAGTTGTAGAATCTGCGCTGAACATTCCTCCTGTAATTGTGCAAGCACCCATGGCAATCACATATTTTGGTTCAGGCATTTGTTCATAAAGTCTTACTAGGGCTGGAGCCATTTTCATCGTTACTGTTCCTGCAACTATTAATAAATCTGCTTGCCTTGGAGAGCTTCTCGGTACTAATCCAAATCTATCAAAATCAAATCTAGATCCAATTAAAGCAGCAAATTCTATAAAACAACAAGCTGTTCCATATAAAAGTGGCCATAGACTGCTTAGTCTAGCCCAATTATGAAGATCGTCTAAGCTTGTCAATATAATGTTTTCGCTTAAATCTGTAGTAACTTGAGGTGCACCAAGAGGATTGCAAGTCCCTTCTCGAATTTCTCTTATTGCTTTTGGGGATAATTGTGGATTCAATTTTTTAACTCCATTCTAAAGCACCTTTTCTCCATGCGTATGCCAGAGCGATAACAAGTATTGCGATGAAAATTAAAGCCTCAATAAAGGCTAATAATCCCAATCTATTGAAGGCAACAGCCCAAGGATAAAGGAATACTGTCTCTACATCAAATATAACGAAAACTAAGGCAAACATGTAATAACGAATATTAAATTGAATCCATGCTCCTCCTATAGGCTCCATTCCAGATTCATATGTGAGTTTTCTTTCACCTGTTCTGCCTTTTGGGGCAACGATGAGATTAGTAACTAGAGCTAATATTGGAACAGCTGCGGCAATTAGAAGGAAACCTAAAAAGTATTCATAGCCAGTTAATAAAAACATCTTAAAAAATTAATTTTGAATAAAAGTCGCTTAATTAAGCAAAATCTTTTAAAGTTCTTAAAGAACAATAATAAACCGTGAGTGAAAACATTCAACCAGCCTCTGAGGAAAACAAAATAGTTGAAGATTTTGAGAAAGAAAAACTTTCTGAAAATTCCTTAGGAGTAAATGTTGAACAACCTACCCTTAATCTAGAACAAAATAGATTTGAATGTAGAAGTTGTGGATATATTTATGATCCGTCTGAAGGAAATAAAAAATTAAATATCCCTAAAAATACTCCTTTTTCAGAGTTGGATGGGAATACCTTCGCTTGCCCTGTTTGTCGAGCTGGTAAAAATTTTTATAAGGACATAGGTCCAAAATCTAAACCTAGTGGTTTTGAAGAAAATTTAGTTTATGGGTTTGGTTTTAATAGTTTACCTCCTGGACAAAAAAACATATTGATTTTTGGAGGTCTTGCGTTTGCAGCTGCTATGTTCCTTTCTTTGTACTCTTTGCATTAATATATACAAATGAAAAAAATTATTACTAGCATTCCTAATCTTCTTTTATCAATTTTTCTTTGTTTTGTATTGAGCAGTTGTTCATCTACAGGAGTAAAGGTGAGTGATAGCAGCCCTTGGAAAACAATTCAGTTTGAGGACCAGGCTAATGCTCTAGATGTTGATTTTATAGATGATAAAAATGGTTTTTTAGTAGGTTCTAATAGACTTATTATGGAATCTAATGATGGAGGAGAAACTTGGGAAAAAAGAAATTTAAATTTACCAAGTGAAGAGAACTTTCGTCTCTTAGATATTGATTTTAAAGGTGAGGAGGGGTGGTTAATAGGTCAACCTTCATTAGTTATGCATACACTTGATTCAGGAAAGAATTGGACACGTTTATCTCTTGGTAATAAATTACCAGGACAACCATTTCTAATAACAACTGTCGATGCTGGTTTTGCAGAATTGGCTACAACTGCAGGTGCTATTTATGAAACATCAGATAGTGGTGAATCATGGAATGCAAAAGTTGTAGATGCATCTGGTTCTGGAGGCGTAAGAGATTTAAGAAGAACTAATAAAGGAGATTATGTCAGCGTAAGTAGTCTGGGGAATTTCTTTTCTACTTTAGAAAAAGATAGTGATGCGTGGATCGCACATCAAAGAGCAAGCAGTAAAAGAGTTCAAAGCATTGGGTTCAATCCAGAAGGAAGTTTATGGATGCTTTCTAGAGGAGCTGAAATTAGATTTAATGAAGATACTAACGATCTAGAAAATTGGTCAAAGCCTATAATACCTATTCTTAATGGATACAATTATCTAGACATGGGATGGGATCCAAATGGTGATATATGGGCTGGCGGTGGTAATGGAACTTTAATAGTAAGTAAAGATCAAGGTAAAACTTGGAATAAAGATCCTATTGCTTCTGAATTGCCCACAAACTTCATTAAAATAGTTTTTCTTGATAAGGATGATTTTGATAATCAAAAGGGATTTGTACTTGGCGAGCGAGGTTATATCCTTAAATGGAATGGATAACTTTGAATAACTTTTGTTAATACTAAAAAAAAAATTAATTTTTGATAGATTTAGCAACTGTCTGTAACCAACCTGTTAACTTCTTCGCGAACTTATGATTTTACACTGTAAGATCATAGGGTAAACATTTGTGATTATGGCCGCAGGTTCAACGGGTGAACGCCCATTCTTTGAAATAATCACCAGTATTAGGTACTGGATTATTCATGCAGTAACATTACCAGCTATTTTTATAGCAGGCTTCTTATTCGTATATACAGGCTTAGCATACGATGCTTTCGGAACTCCTCGTCCTGACAGTTATTTCCAATCATCTGAATCTAAAGCGCCTGTTGTAACTCAAAGATATGAAGCTAAATCTCAACTAGATTTAAGAACAAAATAACAATGACTAATTCTCAAGCACCAATGCAGGCTGCAGAAGTCCGCGTTTATCCTATATTTACTGTTCGTTGGTTAGCAGTGCACGCTCTTGCTATACCATCAGTATTCTTTTTAGGTTCTATTGCTGCTATGCAATTCGTAGCCCGATAAATTTAACTATCATGCAAGTAAACGAAAATCCTAACAAAGTTCCAGTTGAACTTAATCGAACAAGCCTTTATTTAGGCTTACTATCAGTCTTTGTATTGGGAATTTTATTTTCCAGTTACTTTTTCAATTAAATTAAAACTATGAGTAAATTAAAAGGACCTGATGGAAGAATTCCAGATAGACTTCCTGACGGTAGACCAGCAGTTGCATGGGAAAGAAGATGGACTGAAGGCACTCTTCCTCTGTGGCTTGTTGCTACAGCAGGTGGAATTGCAGTTATCTTCGTTTTAGGTATATTCTTCTATGGTTCATACCAAGGCGTTGGAGCTGGAGGCTAACAAATCCTTACCTTGACCTGATAATCACCTATATCAAATCAGCCTAATAAGAATCAGTAAATATCCTTAGTTTCTCTTTTGTGGAACTTGGGATATTTTCTTTTTGGGTTATCAATCCATCTTTTAATGAAAAATGAGACTTACTTTTTGGTCTTTCTTTTTCAATTAATTTAGCCACTTCAAATATTATTTTATTAGCCACTTCAGTATTTGATCTTAGATTATCCAAAACCATCTCTACAGAAACTTCTTGATGAGTTTGATGCCAACAATCATAATCAGTAACCATAGATAAGGAGGAGTAAGCTATTTCAGCTTCTTTAGCTAATCTTGCTTCTGTGTGGTTCGTCATTCCAATTATTGAACATCCCCAACTCCTATATAAATTAGATTCTGCTCTAGTTGAGAAAGCAGGACCTTCCATTGCTAGATAGGTACCCCCTCTATGCAATTGTCTACCGCCAGGAATATTTTTTTCTCCGATTTCACTTAATATACGCGATAAATTTGTGCAGAAGGGATCTCCCATAGTTACGTGAGCAACAGCTCCCTGGTTAAAGAAGGTTGCAGGTCTGTTTTTTGTCCGGTCTATAAATTGATCTGGAACAACTATATCAAGAGGCCTTATCTGTTCTTGTAATGAACCAACTGCTGATGGAGCAATAATCCATCTTACTCCTATTGATCTTAGAGCCCAAATATTCGCTTTGTAAGGGATTTCAGAAGGATTTAAACTATGTGTTCTGCCATGTCTAGGAATAAATGCTATCTCTAGGTTTCCAAGATTATATACTTTTATTGAATCAGAAGGTTTACCATAGGGAGTGTTGATTTCTAGTTCTCTTAAGTACTCTATTTGATCCATTGAATAAAATCCACTTCCACCAATCACTCCTAATCTTGATTTTTCAATTGGTAATAAATGTTCTTTATTCATAGTGATGTAAATGACTTTTAATCATCTGGTACTAATTGGAGGAGGACACACAAATGTTCTTTTAATTAAGAAATGGTTAATGTTTCCGAAATTAATGCCAGAAATCCCTGTTTCAATTATATCTAGAGATTCTCATTTGGTTTATTCGGCGATGTTCCCATCGGTGCTTTCAAAATCCATTTCTCTAGAAGAGAGTTTAATTGATATAAAATCTTTAGCAAAAAATGCAAAAGTATCTTTTATAAAAGAAGAAGTAAAGGATATTGATTTCAATTTAAAGAAAATTGTTTTAGGTAATAGACCTTCAGTTAATTTTTCGAAGTTGGTGCTTAATTATGGGAGTCAAACAATAATTCCAAAAGAATTTGAATCACTAATTAAAAATCAAAATGCTTTTTCAATTAAACCTTTTTTAAGGGCTTATGAATCAATAATAAAAGAGGACATTTTTGATTCAGTTAATGAACTTCCATTTGTAATTGTTGGGAGTGGCCTTGCTGCAATTGAAGTATCATATGCTTTGAGAAAAAGGTGGGGAGATAGACCTTTAAAGCTATTATGTGATTCAAGAAAAATTAATAATACAATTCTAAAAAGTTTACGGAATTACAATATTGATTTAGTGGAAAAACTTAATTTTGATTATGGCAAGATTCTTTTATGCACTGGAAATACATCTCCGTTATGGGTACAAAAAAAATTATTAGATTCGGATTCTCATGGCAGAATAATTACAAATCAGAATTTGCAGATAAAAAGTTTCTCTGGAATATTTGCTGTCGGTGATTGCGCAGTTGTAGGTTCAGCAAAAAGACCAGCATCGGGAGTTTTTGCAGTAAAAGTTGTAAATACATTAGTCCAAAATCTAAAAAAAGATATAGAAGGGAGATCATTAAAAAAGTGGTTTCCTCAGAAGATCGGATTGCAAATAGTAAATATATTTCCAAGTCATCGTCCAAAGGCTTTTGCTATTTATCGCAATTTTGTTTTCGGCCCTTCTTTTATTTTTTGGATTTTAAAGCATAAAATTGATCTCAACTTTATTAAAAAGTTCAGATCAAAAAGGCTAATTATGAAAAATAGTGAAAAAAATATTTCATTGAATGATTGCAGAGGATGTGCAGCTAAAATTCCTCAGTTTGTTTTGAATAAATCATTAATAAATTCTAATTTAAATTCTTTTGCCTCATCACCAGAAGATTCAGTTGAGATATATCAAAATGGTCAAGATATTATCATGCAAAGTGTAGATGGATTTCCTGCTTTGGTAAGTGATCCTTGGTTTAATGCAAAAATTACTACTTTGCATGCTTGCTCAGATTTGTGGGCATGCGGAGCAAAACTTTCATCTGCGCAGGCTTTAATTTCATTGCCAAAAGTTGAAAGGGAATTTCAGAGTTACCTCTTTTCACAATCACTTCAAGGTATTAAATCAACAGTTGAGGATCACGGAGGTGAATTACTTGGAGGCCATACTTTCGAGGCAAGAAGTTTAGTAAATAAACCTTATTCATTAGGAATAGATATTTCTTTAACAGTTCAAGGTATTTTAAAAAATGGAGCAAAACCATGGCTTAAATCTGGAATGAATATTGGAGATATTCTCATGTTGTCTAGACCTCTGGGTGTTGGGATTTACTTTGCCGGTCAAATGCAAAATATTAATTTGCTAGGTAGTTCATCTGAAATAATTAATAATTTAGTAAAA
The DNA here is from genome assembly GCA_003280515.1 of Prochlorococcus sp. AG-355-P18. Taxonomy (GTDB): domain Bacteria; phylum Cyanobacteriota; class Cyanobacteriia; order PCC-6307; family Cyanobiaceae; genus Prochlorococcus_A. Next base: position 109 of record QCER01000021.1, on the reverse strand, counting down.
AGTCAGCAATATTTGGTTGATGAAATTTATCTTTTTCAAAATCAATTTAAAGAATCATTAGTCAATGCTGCGACTGACATTACTGGATATGGATTTGTTGGACATCTTA
>QCER01000020.1 GCA_003280515.1 Prochlorococcus sp. AG-355-P18 | reverse complement strand
GAGAAATGTAATTTCTGATTTGGAAGGATCCTATGCCTTAGCAGTTTTATGGGCTGATGCTCCAACCTCTTTAGTAGTTGCTAGAAGACAAGCACCCTTGATTATTGGTTTAGGCGAAGGTGAATTTATTTGTGCAAGTGATACTCCAGCCATTGCGAATTTTACAAATATTATTTTGCCTATGGAGGATGATGAAATAGCTTTGTTGACTCCTCTTGGAATAGAAATATATGACAGTAATAATGAGAGACAATATCGAAATCCAGTGTCTCTCAAAGTCTCAGAGCAAATAATGGATAAGATGAATTTTAAACACTACATGTTGAAGGAGATATACGATCAGCCGCAGACAGTAAAAAACTGGTTGGATAATTATTTAATTCAAAACTTAGAAGAGAGCAAATATCAAATTAATTATCCTTTTGATACAAAGTTTTTTGAATCAATAGAAAGAATAGAAATCATAGCTTGTGGTACAAGTAAACATGCTTCAATGGTGGGTAGTTTTTTACTAGAACAATTTTCTGGTATCCCCACAAATGTTTTTTACGCAAGTGAATTTCGATATTCACCACCTCCATTGCTGCCAAACACATTGACTATTGGAGTCACACAATCTGGAGAAACTGCTGATACAATCGCTGCTATAGATATGGAAATTAAAAGACGGTCTTCGATTGAAGATAATCATTTTAAACCCAATCTTATTGCAATAACAAATAGAAAAGAGAGCTCGATAGGAAGGCAAGTTTCAAATATTATTGATATTTGCGCGGGAATAGAAGTGGGAGTTGCAGCAACAAAAACTTTTTTTGCTCAATTACTTTCTTTTTATGGCTTAGCTATAAAATTTGCGGAAATTAAAGGTAGTCGAAGCTTAAATGAAACTAATAATTTAATAACTGAACTTATAAAACTACCTCCGTTAATAGAAAATCTTTTAGATAAACATAATAAATCTTCAGAAAAACTAGCACATGATTTTTTTAATATTAAAGATGTCATTTTTTTAGGTAGGGGTATAAATTATCCTATTGCTCTTGAAGGGGCTTTAAAACTCAAAGAAATTAGTTATATTCATGCGGCTGGGTATCCAGCTGGTGAGATGAAACATGGTCCAATAGCTTTGCTAGATAAAAAAGTCCCAGTAATTTCTATTGCTTCTCCAGGTGAGGTTTTCGATAAAGTTATAAGTAATGCTCAAGAAGCAAAAGCTAGAGATTCATTTCTGATTGGTATTGCTCCAGAATGTAATGGAACTGAAATTTTTGATTATTTAATGAAAGTCCCTTCCTCCAATGAATGGATTTCACCTTTACTTAATATAGTGCCTTTACAATTATTGAGTTACCATATTGCAGCTCATAGAGGACTGGATGTGGATCAGCCAAGAAATCTAGCTAAAAGCGTAACTGTTGAATGATGAGTTTTTAATAAATTTTATTTTTTAAATTTATAGCTCTAGCAGTCCACTTGGAGGATTGATGATTAGAAAATTATTTTTTATATCTACTAATGGAACTATTTCTTTAACAAATGGTATAAAAACTTCTTTTTGATTTTTAAATAGTTCAATAACAAGTAAATTATTTTTCTCATTCTCTAAATTAATCACTTTCCCAATTGTTTTCAATTCATTATTCTCTAAAGTCTTTACTTCCAGATTTATGAGCTCCAATAAGTGGAATTCTTCCTTTTTTAACTTGGGTAGTTTATCGGTTTTTACAAGAATTTTAAATTTCTTGAGTTGCTCTGCATGATTTCTTGTATTTATTCCCTGGAGCTTAACTACAAAGGTTTCTTTACCAGGTTGTTTGAAACCGGATATAAGTTCTATTTTTGAAGGAGGTTCATTTTCTTTTTGCAACCATCTCATTCCCGGTTTTAAAAATCTTTCTTCAAAATCACTAAGAGATTTAACCTTTAGCTGTCCATTAATTCCATGGCATGATGTTATCAATCCAACAGTTAACCATTCATTTTCATTTATCATATATAGTATTAGAAAGAGTGTTTTATGGAATTATCAACTAAACCCATACTCCCTGGTTCTTTTGTCGTTGTAAAAGACAATAACTCTATATATAGAGGATATAAAGGCTTTGTACAAAGAGTTACAAAAAAAAGAGCAGCGGTTCTGTTTGAAGGGGGTAATTGGGATAAACTCATAACTTTTCAGCTTACGAATTTAGAAATAGTATAAAAATTAGATTTTACCTGTAGTTATAAATTTTTCTATCAATACTCTAGCTGCATTAGATTCTGCTTGTTTATGCGACTTGCCGAATGCAGTTGATTCTTTTAATCCCTCGATAAATATATCGCAAGAAAATCTTTTAGGGTCCCCATTTTTCTTTGAGACTTCAATTATTTTATAGACTGGCAAATCAAAACCTTTACTTTGACACCACTCTTGCAATACTGTCTTAGATTTGAATTTATATGGAGATTGTAAAAAAATTTCTGAATCTTCTTCCCAAATATCATCTAACCAAAGATTGACTTCCTGAATTGAATTAAAGCACCTATAAACAGCCCCGATTAATGCTTCTGTAGCTTCACCAATAATAGTATTTTTTGAATTTTCATCACCAAGAGCTTTAGGCCCTTTAATTATTAATTTATCTATATCAATTTTTTTCCCTAATTTAGTTAACCATTCATCACTTACAATTTGTGATCTTAGCTCTGATCTCTCTCCAACACTCATTTGAGGATATTTCTTTTCTATAAAATTGGAAGCAGCTAATCTAAGTACTGCATCTCCGAAAAATTCAAGTTTTTCATAATTTATTATTTTGTCCTCTGAAGAATGGATCAATGCTTTATTGAAATCTTGAATAACTAAAATATTTTGATTTCTAATCATTTCAGAAAATCTTTCTGATTTTATATTTAAAGACTTTAAAAAAGCAGTTATTTGATTTATTCTCTTTTTATTCAATATATTTGTCATCTGATTTGATTAATCACAATAATTAGAAAGCAGGTCATAAGCCGGGTTCTGTTCATCTTTATTTAGATGGGCAATCATCTATCTAGGGCTGGAATTACTTCACAGTCTCAAGCGGCGCTTAAAAGTAGATTGTGTAATGGTCATAAATCTACTAAGCCTTGCTCCCAGCCGGGGTTTACCTAGCCAACACTTCTCAATGTTGCTGGTGCGCTCTTACCGCACCCTTGCACCCTTGCCATACATAAAGTATTAGGCGGTATGTTTCTGTGGCACTATCCTCACGGTTGCCCGCACTGGGAATTACCCAGCAAGCCTGACCATGTGGGAGCCCGGACTTTCCTCAAGAAAGTTTTATTTTGTTTCCAAAATAAAACTTTCTTGCGATTGCCTCTCCTGCTTTTATTTAGCATAATGCTTAATACCCCAAAAATCATCTATTGGGGCTGTAGCTCAGCAGGATAGAGCAACGGTTTCCTAAACCGTAGGTCGTGGGTTCGACTCCCGCCAGTCCCGTAAAAATAAAAAACTATATGTAGTATGTGTGCAAACTTGCTACTCTGTAGCTAGCGTGTAGATAGTAGTAAATCTTTTATGGCTAAGTTGCATGATATGCGATTAAAGCTCTTAATTCAGCAAGAGCATGAACGCATTTCTAAATCCCAACCTAATGATTTAGATCTTTCAATAGTTCAAGCAAGATGCCTTTGCTGGCTTGCTCTATTGGCCGAGGCTCACGAAGATCAAGCAAATGATGCTGAAAAAAGAGGTGATGCAGAGCAAGCAATGGGTTGGTTTGCTGATTCTATGAGACTAAGAGATGTTATTAATTTGGTTACCAGTATTGAGATACCTTTGCCAGATAGTCCAGATTCACTCGATGAAAATGACGAATTATTGGATGGTCCTACAATTTTGCCCAAATAGTGAGATGATATAAAAAGAATTATATTTTCTTTTGGCTGAAGAACCCTGTCAATGCTCTGATTGTCAGAGATTTTATAGAGAGCATGATCGTCTGATTAGAGAATTTCCTACTTTTAAACAGCAACAAGAATCGAATTGGGCATCTATTCAATCTTTCAGAACTCTTTGTACAAAAATTACCTATGAGTTGCAGAGAGAATTATCTGAAAGAGAATCAAATGAAGATATCAATCTAGAAGAAAATCATATTTCTGATAAAGAAATTACTGAAGCTTTAGATGAGCTTGAAAGTGTTAATGCCTATTTATATTCAATTGAAGCATTAATGGAAAGAATATTTGATACAAAAATTTCCAATAAAATTGAATCTAAATTTAAAGAAATTGCAAATGAATTAGCTCCAGACCCATTAAATATGGATCGATTAATTTTGAATAGATTATTTCATCAAACTCCAGATTCACCAGATAAGAAAAATATTAATTAGTTAACTCTTCGACATCGCAAGTAATTTCAACTGGCATTGGAGATACTTTCCAAATAGATTTGCAATACTCTCTAATAGATCGATCAGAAGAAAAATACCCTGATCTAGCAGTATTTAGTAATGCCATTTTATTCCACTCTTTTTTATTATTCCAGCATTCACTGACTACATCTTGTTTATTAAGGTAATCTTCAAAGTCAGCCATAACAAAGAATGGATCATGTCCGGTCAAGCTATTTAATAAAGGTTTAAATAATTCTTTATCCCCATTACTAAAGTGGCCTATTTCAATTAGGCGTATAACCTCTTTAAGTTCTGGACATTGATCAATAAAAGTTTTGGGGGAATAATTATTATTTTTTAAATCCATAATTTCACTTTCAGTTTTACCAAAAAGGAAGAAATTCTCTTTTTTCACAAGATCTCTTAATTCAACATTAGCTCCATCTAAGGTCCCAATAGTTAACGCTCCATTCATTGCAAATTTCATATTTCCAGTTCCAGATGCTTCTTTTCCAGCAGTTGAAATTTGTTCTGAAAGATCTGTTGCAGGATAAACTATTTCACCAAGTTTAACGTTATAGTCTGGGAGAAAAACAACTCTTAATAAACCATCCATATCTGGGTCAGAATTAACTACATCAGCAATACCATTTATAAATCGAATCATCAGCTTTGCCATAAAGTAGCCTGGTGCAGCTTTACCTCCAAATATTATTGTTCTAGGTACTTCATATTTGTTTGTACCATTTTTGATTCTTAAATATTGAGCAATAATTTGAAGAGCGTTTAAATGTTGCCTTTTATATTGATGTATCCTTTTTACTTGAACATCAAATAAACTGGATGGGTCTACGAGTATTCCAGTTTTTGAATGGATAAAACTAGCTAATTTTCTTTTGCCATTTAGTTTAGTTTCTTCAAATTTTTCTAAAAAATTGTTGTCATCTTTTTTTTCTTCTAACTTCTTAAGAAGTTCCATATTTGTTATCCAATTTGGACCAACTTCTTTTTCTAGAAGGTTAGATAATGATGGATTGGATAAGGCAACCCATCTTCTTGGAGTAACCCCATTAGTTACATTCGTAAATTTTTTAGGCCATAATTCTGCGAATTCAGGCAGAAGTTGCCTTTTTATAAGATCTGAGTGAAGAGCTGCAACACCATTTATATGATGGGCGCCAATTGTAGCCAAGTGGGCCATTCGAACTGATTTGGAGCCTTCTTCATCGATTATTGAAAGTTTTTGTAGGATCTTGTCATCTCCAGGGTAACGTAGTCTTAATTGTTGTAGAAATCTCCAATTAATTTCATAAATAATTTCTAGATGACGAGGAAGAAGATCGTTAAATAACCCTAAATCCCATTTTTCTAAAGCTTCTGGTAATAATGTGTGGTTGGTATAAGCAACTGAGGAGGTTGTTATATTCCAAGCTTTATCCCAGCCGATTTGATATTGGTCAATAAGAAGTCGCATTAATTCTGCAACTGCAATAGCTGGGTGGGTATCATTTAATTGGACTGTCCAATGATCAGGAAATTCTGTTACTGGTATTGATCTTTTTTCAAGGCTTCTCAACATATCTTGAAGAGAACAACTTACAAAAAAATGTTGTTGTTTGAGTCTTAATCTTCTCCCTTCGTCAGTTCCATCATTTGGATATAGAACTTTTGAAAGTGTTTCAGATGCAACTTTTTCTTCTACTGCACCATAATAATCACCAATATTGAATGCATAAAAGTCAAAACTTTCAGTTGCATCAGCTCTCCATAATCTTAATCTGTCACATGTATTTACTCTATATCCTAAAACTGGAACATCATGAGGAACTCCAATAGCATGTTCAGAAGGAATCCATCTTGATCTGTAGTTCCCTTTATCATCTCTATAACTTTCAGTTCTGCCTCCAAAACCAACAAAACATGATTCGTCTGGTTGTGGAAGTTCCCATGGCCATCCCCCTTTTAACCATTTGTCAGTGACTTCAACTTGCCATCCATCCCTAATTAACTGATTGAATATTCCAAATTCATATCTAATACCATAACCAACTGCTGGAACTTGGAGCGATGCTAATGATTCCATATAACAAGCTGCAAGTCTGCCAAGTCCTCCATTTCCTAATCCAGGCTCCTCTTCAACTTCAAGAATTGTTGACAACGATTCAATGCCAAATCTTTTTAAAGCATCTTCGGCTTCTTGAGTTATTCCGAGATTAAGAAGATTATTACTTAATTGAGGGCCTATTAAAAATTCTGCCGATAAGTAGGCTACTGTTTTTTGTGGTTTTTTTCTTATGACTTCTTGGCTGGCTAAATATCTTGTCATTAGCCTATCTTTAACTGCATAACTTAAAGCCATATACAAGTCGTGAGGACTTGCAGAAGTAGCTAACTTTCCAAGGGTATAAAATAGATGGGCTGTCATGCCTTGAAAAACAGCATCAGAATCCATGCCAGCCTTTTCAGGATCTAAGTAGCAGCCTGGAGTCGGCAAGCGTAGATCGAAGGGTTCGTTGGAATTCATTGGTTTAGCCATATAACAGACAATAGCCATTTTTTTGAAAATTTCTTTGTTGTAACTTCAGATCCACACTTGTTGAGTATTTTTGCTTTTTTTTTACATATTTCTTAAAGTGGGCCCTCTATAAACTATCTTCCAATTAGGTAGTTTATTTTTTCTCTCATTTCATATGTATTCTTTACTTGCTGAATTAAGTGCACATGATTTAGAAGTTGCTGAAACTTTGATAGGAGTTATAAGGTTTCTACTGATATTTTTAGCTGCAAGAGCATTAGCAGAAGTATTAGTAAGACTCAGTTTACCAACGATAGTGGGTGAGCTGCTTGCAGGGGTTGTAATAGGGGCATCAGGATTCCATTTGTTGATACCGCCCTCGGCAGGAACTGAATTAAATGCAGGACTCGTAAATGTTATTAGCTCGTTGGCGTCAATCCCCCCAGAAGCGGTACCTGATGTTTATTTCGAAAGTTTTCCATCCCTCCAAGCAGTAGCAACTCTCGGCTTATATGCTCTTTTATTTTTAACAGGATTAGAAAGTGAGTTGGAGGAATTAGTAGCTGTCGGAGCTCAAGCTTTTACAGTTGCTATGGCTGGTGTAATTTTACCTTTTGCCTTTGGAACTCTTGGTTTAATGTTTATTTTCCAAGTAGACCTAATTCCAGCAGTTTTTGCTGGAGCATCTATGACAGCAACAAGTATAGGAATTACTGCTAGTGTTTTTGGTGAGTTGGGATATTTAAAAACCAGAGAAGGACAGATTGTTATTGGCGCAGCAGTATTAGACGATATTTTAGGAATTGTAATTCTGGCTGTTGTTGTGGCTCTTGCTGCAGGAGGTACTTTAGAAATTGCTCCTATTATTAAATTAGTTGCTGCAGCTGTAGTATTTGTTATTGCTGCTATTGCGTTAAGTAGAACAGCAGCCCCAGGGTTTGATTGGTTATTAGATAGATTAAAGGCTCCTGGAGCCGTAGTGGTAGCTTCTTTTGTAATACTTGTGCTGTGTTGTTTTGTCGCAACAGCCATTGGATTGGAAGCTGCTTTAGGTGCTTTTGCAGCTGGACTAATTCTTAGTAGTTCTAAAAATAATCACGCAATCCAACAATCCGTTTTACCTTTAGTATCCTTATTCGCAACTATTTTCTTCGTATTAGTAGGCGCTGGAATGGATTTATCAGTTATCAATCCACTTGATCCAACAAGTAGGTCAGCTCTTGTAGTTGCAGGATTTTTATTAGTTGTAGCAATTATTGGAAAAATTGCTGCCGGATGGGTATTTTCGAGTGATAAACCTACTAATAGATTAGTTGTAGGTTTGGGTATGATGCCTAGAGGAGAGGTTGGTTTAATTTTCCTTGGGCTAGGAACAAGCGCTAAGTTGTTAACTCCTTCTCTTGAAGCAGCTATTTTATTAATGGTTATAGGAACTACATTTCTTGCACCTGTTCTTTTAAGAATTGTTCTAAAAGATAAGCCACCAAATGATGGTAATAAAATTTCAGATGATGTTGCAGCTGATCCTGTAGGTCTTCTTTAGGAAATAATTTTATTAGTATTAATTAATATAGTATTTTCATTAAATGGAAAAATCAGCTTTGATAGATAGTGATGTAAATTATGACTGGAATTTTTTAAATTACCCAATACATACTATTTCTGCTAAGCCTGAGCAAACATCAAAAGAATGTGCAATTTTGTTAATTCATGGTTTCGGGGCCTCTACGGATCATTGGAGATTCAATATACCTACTTTGAGTAGTAAATATGAAGTTCATGCGATGGATCTTCTCGGTTTTGGTAAAAGTCCTAAGCCCCAAGATGTTGAATACTCAGGATCTTTATGGAAGGATCAGGTTGTTGCTTATGTACAAGAGAAAATAAAAAAACCCACAATTGTTGTTGGAAATTCATTAGGTGGTTATGCAGCATTAGCAGCTGGTGCAGAATTAAATGATCTAAATGCAGGAGTGATATTACTGAATGCTGCAGGATATTTTAGTGAAGAAAAAACTATCAAAAAGAATATGTTGCAAACTTCAATTGAAACAGTTGCCGGAATATTTTTGAAAAATATTGTTCTTCAACGTTTGATTTTTGAGAATATGAGAAATCCAAAAAATATTAAAAAAACTTTGAATCAAGTTTATGTTGATAAAAAAAATGTTGATGATTTTTTAGTTGAGTCAATAAGAAAGCCTTCATTAGATTTCGGAGCTTTTAATGTTTTTAGAAGTGTATTTAACCCATCAGGTCCTCAAGGATTGCCATTGGATAAACTATTCGCAAAACTAAACGCACCATTATTACTTCTATGGGGAGGGAAAGATCCTTGGATGAACACTCCAAAAAAAAGAAATCTATATAAAAAATTTACACCAAAGAATACAAAAGAAATTATTCTTGATGCGGGACATTGCCCTCATGATGAGATACCTGAATTAGTTAATCAGTATATTTTGGATTGGGTTGATTCTCTTTAAGTAATAATCGTGAAACTTGAATTATCTAATAAGGACCAAGGAATTTTTGTCTTTCAATTAGATAAAAATAATTACATTAAATTTTGTCCTGAAAGAGGAGGCGTTATTACAAATTGGGTTTCTGATGGTAATGAAATACTTTATTTTGATGAAACAAGATTTATGGACAAGACAAAAAGTATTAGGGGAGGCATTCCAATCTTGTTTCCAATTTGTGGAAATCTCAATACCTCTAGTTCAGTATTTGGAAATGGTTATTTGCAATTACCACAACATGGTTTCGCTAGGGATTTGCAATGGCAATACTACTTCAATGAAAATGAAAAATTTTTATGCTTATTATTAAATGCATCTAAACAAACCAAAAAATATTATCCTTTCGATTTCGAACTAAAAATACAAGTTACCTTAAAAATTAACTTTTTAGAATTTGAAATTAAAATCCATAACAAAACAGATTTTGCTATGCCTATAAATTTTGGTTTGCATCCTTATTTTAATATTTCAGATTTCAAAAATTTAGAGTTTGTTGATAATCCACTTAATTGTCAGGATCAAGAAAGAAATACTATAAGTAATACGTTGGATGAATTAAACAAAATTAATTTAGGAGTTGATCTACTTATGCATACTTCTGGTAGAAGCTCTCTTCGAGATAAGATTTTTAAAAGAGAGGTAACTTTAAATCATCCATATCCTTTTGATTTAGGCGTTATTTGGAGTGATCCTCCAAGAAGAATGATATGTCTAGAACCTTGGACTAGTCCCCGAAATTCTTTTGTTGATGGATTTAGAAACATTATGATTCCGCCAAATGATATTAAAACGCTAAATGCCTCAATAGAAATAAAATCTCTTAAGTAATTTTGCAATACTTATGAAATTTGTCGTTATAGATGATGATCCCACAGGCTCTCAAACTGTTCATGATTGCTTATTACTGCTTAAGTGGGACTGCTCAACTTTAGTCAAAGGTTTTGAATCTAAATCTAATTTATTTTTTATTTTGGCTAACACAAGGTCACTATCGGAAAATGATGCGAAATTAACAATAGAGGAAATTTGCAAAAATCTTAAGACTGTAATTACTTCTCAAGCCTATGAAGAAGAAATTATTTTTATAAGTAGAGGTGACTCTACTCTTCGAGGACATAACTATTTAGAGCCAAATACTCTAAATAGTTGCTTAGGTCCTTTTGATGCTACTTTTTATATTCCAGCTTTCATAGAGGGTAAAAGATTAACAATTAATGGATCTCATTTTGTTGATAAAACTCCTATTAGTCAAACAATTTTTGCAAAAGATAAAATTTTTGGATATGAGACAAGTAATGTCAAGAATCTTTTATTTCAGCAGAGTAAATCGCAAATAAATTTTGAAGATATTCAAAATCTTTTATTGTCAGATATCGAAATGCTGAATGATGAAGAAAATAATATTGTTTTTAAAACACTAAAGAACTTGCAGAATAATAAACATGTAATTGTAGATGTAGAAAATTATTCTCAACTAAAAAAATTTTCTTTAGTAATTAAAAAATTAATTAAACAAAAAAAATTCCTTTTTCGAACTGCAGCAAGTTTTATAAGTTCAATTTCTGAGAAAAAAAGTTTCTCTCAGCGTGAAATATTTTTCTCTAATTTAAGAATAAGAAATAAAGAAAAGAGTTTTCTTCCAGGACTGATAATTGTTGGATCTTATGTAGAACTTTCAACAATACAATTGAATAATTTATTAGAGATAAGTAATTGCAATCCAGTTGAATTAGATGTTTTTGAATTCTTTAAAATTATTTCATCAGATAATAATCAGAAGAGAAGGAATTTGTTTAAAAATAAATTTTTGACAGAAATTAGATTTTCTTTTGAGAAAGGAAAAACTCCTGTTTTGTTTACTTCAAGAAAATTTATGTCTTTAGATGCTTCTGAATTATTTAATTTTTATAATTTACTTGCTTGTTTTATTGCTGAATTAGTCGCAGATTTGAAGTATGAAATAGGATATTTGATTTCAAAAGGTGGAATAACAACAAATTTGATTCTTAGTAAAGGACTTAATGCAGATTATGTTTATCTTGAAGGACAGATTTTAACTGGCATTTCAGTTGTTACTTACAATCAAAAAAATGGCGAAAAACTTCCCATTGTTACTCATCCTGGAAACATTGGCACTAAAGATTCCCTGGTTAATATTTGGAAAGTTTTTGAAAATAAAAATAATTTTTAAAATTAGAAATTTGAGATAATTTCTTCAGCAAAACTGCTGCAGGATAGGGGTTCTACTTTTGGTTCCATTAAGCGTGCTAGATCATAGGTGACTTTTTTTTGCTCTATTGCTTTACTTAAACCCTTAGTAATTAAGTTAGCTGCCGCATCCCAACCAAAATATTCAAGCATCATTACACCACTAAGAATTACTGAGCCTGGATTAATCTTATTTAAGCCTGCATGTTTTGGCGCAGTACCGTGAGTAGCTTCGAAAATTGCTGCATTATCTCCAATATTTGCACCAGGAGCCATACCTAGGCCACCAACAATTGCTGCAGCTGCATCAGAAACATAGTCTCCATTGAGATTTAAGGTTGCGAGAATTGAATATTCTTGGGGTCTAGTTTGAATTTGTTGAAATATACTATCAGCTATCCGATCATCAACAAGAATAAGTTCTTTCCATTTTCCATCTCCGTGAGAATTTGATATTGAGGCAATAACTTCTTTAATTTCTTCGCAAATGAATGCTTTTTTGTTATTTGTAAGCTTGTCAAAACCTGGTTCAATTTTTCGAGCATTATTTTCAACTGTAATTTCTGGATTTTTCTGAATATTATCTAAAATCCAGCTTTCTCTTTCTGTAATGCAATCTTCTCTAAATTCATTTACTGCTAATTCATATCCCCAATCTCTAAATGCACCTTCTGTATATTTCATAATATTCCCTTTATGTACAAGAGTCACATGCCTTTTATCTCCTGATAATCTTTTGGCGTGTTCAATAGCTTTTCTAATATGCCTTTGGCTACCAGATTTACTTACCGGTTTTATTCCAATACCTGATCCGTCGGGTATAGATCTATTTTTTAAATTTTTACTTTTTGGTATGACAACGTTATTTAAGTGATTAATTAATTCAAGACAATTATTATCCTCCGCTTCCCATTCAATTCCCATATAGATATCCTCAGTATTTTCTCTATAAACAATAACGTCTAAATTTTGGGGATTTTTGTGAGGGCTTGGAGTTCCTGAATAATATTTGCATGGTCTAACACAGCTATATAAATCAAATATTTGCCTTAATGCAACATTAAGTGATCTAATACCTCCACCGATGGGAGTCGTTAAAGGACCTTTGATGGCTACACCAAAGTGTTTGATTGCTTCAATAGTATCTTGAGGGAGGTAGTTATATGTACCATAAAGTTCACAAGCTTCATCGCCTGCATAGACTTTAAACCAATTAATTTTTCTTTCATCTCCATAGCTTTTTTTAATAGCTGAATCAAGAACGATTTGAGTTGCAGGCCAAATATCAACTCCAGTACCATCACCCCTAATAAATGGGACAATTGGGTTATTAGGAACATTAGGTTTGCCTTGATTAAAAGTTATTATCTCGCCTTCATTAGGTAAAGTTAATTTTTCAAATTTTGGCATAGCATTGAATTAATAAAAGATAACTCATTGAAGTTCCTCGTATTGTAATTTGCGATGAGTTATTTTCTTTAAAACCTAGAAATTTATTATTCAAATGTGAATAGAGAATAGTTTATTCATCAGCATTTCAACATCTTTATTAAAAGAAAAAGAAGTTAATAAGCAAGTTAAGGCAAATTATGTCATTTTCAAAAAAATACTCAGCTACTTATGAATGCGAGTTCAAATGTAAGTAATGTTGAAATAGCTAATAAAATTGCTTCCACTGCAGCTTTGTTTCGGAAATATTTTCCAGATGCAAGCGTAAACTTTAGTCCCTGGGACAATTCAAATAATGAATCCATGCAAGATACTATTGATTTTGCGTTTCATTTCCCTGGTTGGAGTCCTCTTATTGAATGTAGAGCAATCCTCTTACAATTGAGAATTGAAAATGATAATAATGGCAGAGTTCCGAAATTGTTGGGAATAGTAATGCGAGGTATGATTGTTCCCTCCGAGAGATGGAGAGTTGCTACCATCGGTGATTGGGAAATGACTGGCACTCATCTACCGCAAAAGGAACAAAAAGATAACCTTTTTTTGGTTTGTAAAGAACTTTATAAGCTATTCTCTACAACATCCGCTGGTAACAAAAATTAGCTGTTTTACGTATTTTCCTTGTAGATTAAATACACTGACAAAAATAATTCAAAATATATGGCAGTTGCTCTTGCAGGACAATTAAGAGAAGGGACAAAAAAATCCCATACTATGGCAGAAAATACTGGCTTTGTGGCTTGTTTTTTAAAAGGAGTTGTTGAAAAAAAATCTTATAGAAAATTAATTAGTGATTTATATTTTGTTTATGAAGCTATGGAAGAGGAAATTGAAAGACTGGTCAACGAGGAACATCCCGTAATAAAACCTATAGGTTTTAAATCATTATTTAGAAAAGAAACTCTTGTTAATGATCTTAAATTTTATTTTGGTGAAAACTGGAAGAATGAAATTAAAATTTCTCACTCAGCAAAAGAATATGTTGAAAGAATTCGAGAGGTCGCTAAAAATTCACCAGAGCTCTTAGTTGGTCACCACTACACTCGCTATATAGGAGATTTATCTGGGGGACAAATCTTGAAAAGGATCGCTAAAAAAGCATTAAATTTGCAAGGAAATGATGGTTTAAATTTTTATGAGTTTGATTTGATTGCTGATGAAAAGAAATTCAAGGAAGAATATTCCCTGACTTTGAATCAACTTCCAATAAATCAAAAGACGGCTGATCAAATTATTGATGAAGCTAATCAAGCTTTTACATATAATATGAAAATGTTTAAGGAGCTTGAAGGTAACTTGATTGCTGTTTTAGGAAAGATTGTATTCAATTACATTACAAAAAAAGTTAGGAAAGGAAGTACCGAGACCTAATATTTATGTTTGATTCATTAGTTGATTTCCTTAAAACCAATATTGATGAATTAAATGGACATGAAGTACAAATATCTAGTGAATTCAAAGAACATCACAATGAAGACTCAAAATATATTATTAAAAATTGGCTTTTTTCATCTCCCGAATATAGAAAGTGGCGAATAACAAGATTAGATGGCGGCAAAAAACTGCAAGTGTTTAATACGGTCGCATATCCTAATTTTGAAAGTGAATTGCCCATTTTAGGAGCGGATATTTTATGGTTTGGAACTTCTCAAAAGTTATTAGCAATACTTGATTATCAACCTTTAATTCAAGAAAGCAAATATCTTGAAAAATATTGTTCAAGTTTAGGTATTATTAAAAAAGAATATTCTGCATTTGATAATAATAAAATGAAGAATATATATGATTCAAAAAAGTATTTTTCTCCATGGGTGATTATATGTAGAGGAAATAAATTAAATCTTGATAGAGATTTAAATAATATATTCCATTTATTTGTAAATAATTATTTGAACATTTATAAATCGAATCCTGTTAATCAATTTTTAAATGCAGAAGAAATAAAGATTAATCAAATTAAGTATGATAAGTACAGTTTTGAAAAAGACCCTGCAGATAAATTGTTTAAATCTTTTTTTGGAGAAAAATGGACAAAAAACTTCATCAATAAATTTCTATTTACATTAAATAATGAGATTATTCATTGAATGCTAATACAAGATACTATTTTTTACAGGTCAGATTGGAGATGGCATAATTTTTTAAAATATTTAATAAATAGTTTAAGTAAATATAATTGTTTAGAAATAACAATACCCTCGGAATATTCTTATAAAGATTCAACTTATGGTTCAAAAAAATCAAAAAAAAATGTCAATCTTTTTACTTGGGGTGTAACTCATAAAAAAAGAATTCAATTTGCAAGGGCAGTTTGTATTAATAGTCCAAATTATTCTGTTCTAAATTTTTTAATTATTCCTAATACAATTTATAACGTCCCATTTTTTGGAGTAGATTTTGTTTCTCTTCCTAATAGTCATTTATTAGTATTAGATTTTCAGCCTTCATTAAAAATACAAAATCAATATGATAATGAGTTACTAGAAAAACTGATAAAACTCAAAAATCGTTGTCATTCATCACTCCCATTAGCTGAAAAAATGTCTGGAGATGTAGCTAGATTTTTTTCTCCAGGTTTAATCTGGTCAAAATTACCAAAAGAAGAAAGGAGTGATTTTTTAATTGCTAATCAGCTTTATAACTCATTTAAAGAATATCTTAATTTGTATTTGGAAATTCTTTTCGAAAGCAAGGAAGCCAATATTTATCTTCAAAAAGAATTAATAAATGGTCAAAATAATTATTTGAAATATAGAAGAGATAAAGATCCAGCAAGGCCAATGTTATCAGGTTTGTTTGGCAAGGAGTTTACTGAATCTTTAATTAAGGAAGTTTTATTTACTACTTAAAAGTCTTATAATTTATCGAAATATGTAATCATATGAAAAAAATTGCTGTTCTTTTTGTGTGTTTGGGAAATATTTGTAGGTCTCCTGCAGCAGAAGCTATCTTTATAAATCTACTTGAAAAAAAGGGTTTAAAAGATGGCTTTATTGTGGATTCTGCTGGAACTGGGAGTTGGCATATTGGAAAAAAAGCTGATGCTAGGATGAGAATAGCGGCAGAAAGAAGAGATTTAAATATCTTGAGCAGGGCTCGTCAAATTATGTGCAAAGATTTTGACGAATTTAACTATATTCTTGCGATGGACGACTCAAATTTTAGAAATATACAAGATCTTAAAAATACAACACCTTCAACTGACTATGCATCAATTA
>QCER01000019.1 GCA_003280515.1 Prochlorococcus sp. AG-355-P18 | reverse complement strand
AGAAAATTAGAAAAATTAATAAAAAAAATTCTTTTTTTTTAAAAATCATATTTTTCTAACTTTTCGTTTTGCTGTTACTTTTTTTATTACTTTTCCTTTTTTTTAAAGTAGAGCCTTTTTTATCTTTTAGTTTTTCTTCTATAAGAAACACAGCATCATCTATGGTAAATTTTTCAAAGTCAGTATCTTTTGCAAGAGAAACATTAGTTTTGCCACATTTTAAATAAACTCCATATCTTCCATTTAATATTTGGATTTTTTCTTTAAATTCTTCCGGTTTTCCAAAGTCTTTAAGTACCTCTTGACCTCCTCTACCCATTTTTGGCATCGCAAGAATTTCTAATGCTCGTTTTATATCCACTGTAAAAACATCATCCTCTTTCTTTAAGGATCTGTTTTCAGATTCATTTTCATTTTTAGTCCATTTAATATAGGGGCCAAATCTTCCTCTATCAGCCTCAACAACACCTCCTTCAGGATGAGCTCCTAACAATCTAGGCAAACTTAAAAGTATAAGAGCCTCATCAAGAGTTAGATCATCAGTTTTCAACTCTTTGGGTAATGAAGCTCTTCTTGGTTTAGCTTTATCTTGATCATTATTTCCCAATTGTACGTAAGGTCCATAAGGGCCAAATCTTAAAAAGACTTTTTCCCCAGTTTTTGGATCAGTTCCAAGATCTGATGGGCCACTTAAAATTTGATCAACTTGTTTTATATCTAGATCTCCAGGAGTAATGTCCATTGGAAGATTACCTTTCGCTTGAATTTCATTACCAGATTCATCAATTTTTGTACCCTCTAGCCAAGGCCCGTTAGATCCTATTCTGACTACGCACGGAAGGTCTTCGAAATCAACTTGTCTATAAGCTTTACCATCAATATCACCCTCTGTTTTCTGAACTTTTACCTCTAAACCATTTTTACCTTTATAGAAAGTTTCGAGGTATGGTAGCCACTCAAGATTGCCTGAGGATATTTCATCCAATGAAGATTCCATTTTTGCAGTAAATGTAGTATCAACCAGATCAGGAAAATGTTCTTCTAATAGAGCAGTAACCGCAAAAGCTGTAAACGTTGGAGCCAAACTATTGGAAGATATATTCGCATAACCTCTATCCACTATTGTCCCAATAATGCTTGCATAGGTAGAGGGTCTTCCAATCCCTTCTTTTTCAAGTACTTTAACTAATGCAGCCTCTGTATATCTTGCAGGAGGTTTAGTTTCATGGAAAGTAGATTCCTTATTAGTAACTTCAAGACATGTTCCAGTTGTTAAGTTTGGGAGAATAATTTCTTGTTGTTCAAGGGATGAACTTGGGTCATCACTTCCCTCTACATAAGCTCTGAAGAATCCTGCGAAATCAATACTTTTCCCGCTCGATTTAAATAATCCATCTCCTACGCTAATTTCAGCATTAATCATAGTTATCCTAGCTTCCGCCATTTGACTAGCTACAGTTCTTTTCCAAATTAAATCGTAAAGAGATAAGTCTCTACCAGTTAGATTAGTTTCTTTAGGTTTTTTAAATACCTCACCTGCCGGCCTTATAGCTTCATGTGCTTCTTGAGCATTTCTTGCAGTTGAATTAAATTGTCTTGGTAAGTTAGATAAATATTCTTTTCCATACATAGAGCTGACACATTCTCTAGCAGCTTTTGTAGCTTGTTCGGAAAGATGAACCGAATCAGTCCTCATATATGTTATGAAACCTCTTTCATATAGTCCTTGGGCACATCTCATCGTTTCTCTTGCAGATAAACGAAGCTTCCTGTTTGCTTCCTGTTGCAATGTACTAGTTGTAAATGGAGGAACTGGCTTACGAGTAGATGGTTTTTTTTCGATTTTTGAGACTAACCAATCCTGAGAGGAAAAAATCTTCAATAAGTCATTAACTTTTTCTTCTCCAATTATTAAAGATTTATTTCCTTGTTTTAATTTTCCGGTCTGTTCATCGAAATCGGAACCATTAGAAATTCTTTGACCTTTTAAACTAAACAATTTAGTTTCGAAAGTAACATTATCTTTTACTAAGGAAGCTTTAATCCCCCAGTAAGAAGCTTTTTTGAAGGATCTTCTTTCTCTTTCTCTCCTAACAAGAAGTCTTACAGAAACTGATTGCACACGACCAGCAGATAATCGGGGGGCTACCTTCTTCCAAAGTAAAGGAGATAATTCATATCCAAAAAGCCTATCCAAGATTCTTCTTGTTTCTTGAGCCTGGACAAGTTCCATATCAATTTCTCTTGTTTGGTCTAAAGCTTTTTTTATTGCCTTTTTCGTAATTTCATGAAAAACCATTCTCTTAGTTGGTATTTTAGGCTTAAGTATTTGCAAGAGATGCCAGCTAATACTCTCTCCCTCTCTATCTTCATCAGTTGCCAGCAACAGCTGGGTCGCACCTTTCAATGCTTCTTTTAACTCTTTAACAACCTTTTTCTTATCTTTTGGAACTATATAAAGTGGTTCAAAATCTTCTGTTGTATTAACTCCTATCCTTGACCATTTTTCCTTTTTAACAGCAGCAGGTATTTCAGCAGCTCCTTTTGGAAGATCTCTTACGTGTCCCATTGAAGCGAGAACTTCATAATTAGAAGGCAAAAACTTTCTTATGGTTTTTGCTTTGGTGGGACTTTCAACAATAACAAGTGTGTGATCCAAGGTTTATTTCAAAAATTGGTGTTTTTGTTCAGTTAGGGCATATTATGATTATTTGAAGCTTTTTCAAGTAATTTCTTTTTAAAATTTCAAAAATCATACCCACAAATTATAATCAAGTTAAGATTAACTCTTAGACCCTTACAATCAAACATCTAATTTAATCCAATTTAATAAAGTGCCCAACGAAATCTTTACAATTAATTTAAATGCTCAAGCCATTATTCCAGAGGCTTTTATTTTATTGGGTATTGTTGGAACACTACTTGTAGATTTAGCTGGAGAAAAAACTGCATCAAAATGGGCACCAATAATTTGCTATTTATCAATTGGTAGCTCTCTTCTTAGTCTGGCTTTGCAATGGAGTAATCCGGCAGAAAGCGCATTTCTTGGGTCATTTAATTCAGATAATTTGGCAATCGCATTTAGAGCAATAATTTCTTTATCAACATTAGTATCTTTACTTATAAGTTGGCGGTATACAGAACAAAGTGGTAGCCCAATTGGCGAGTTTGCAGCGATAGTTCTTTCGGCCACTCTTGGAGCAATGCTTTTGTGTGGATCTACTGACCTTATTAGTGTATTTATATCTCTGGAAACTTTATCTGTAGCAAGTTACTTACTTTCTGGTTACCTCAAGAGAGATCCAAGAAGTTCAGAAGCGGCTTTAAAATATCTCCTTGTTGGATCAGCGGCTGCTGCTGTCTATTTGTATGGATCCTCTTTTCTTTATGGATTAAGTGGTTCAACGAACTTATCGACAATAGGTATAGAAATTATCAATAAGCCATCCTTCATTACGTCACTAGCTCTTGTATTTGTCTTATCAACAGTTGCATTTAAAATTGCTGCTGTTCCCTTTCATCAATGGACTCCTGATGTATATGAGGGTTCACCTACACCCGTAGTAGCTTTTTTATCTGTCGGCTCAAAAACAGCGGGCTTTGCATTTGCAATAAGAATATTAAGCACAACTTTCTCTTCTTTTGACGCAGAATGGAAACTTTTATTTACCATTTTGGCCATATTGAGCATGGCTCTAGGAAATGTTGTAGCTCTAGCTCAAACCTCAATGAAAAGGATGCTAGCTTACAGTTCTATTGGACAAGCTGGGTTTGTAATGATTGGAATAGTATCTGGCACACAAGATGGTTTATCATCAGCTGTTTTATATTTAGCTGCATATTTATTTATGAATTTGGGTGCATTTTCTTGCGTAATACTTTTCTCACTAAGAACTGGTTCTGACAGAATTCTTGATTACTCAGGACTTTACCAAAAAGATCCTCTAATTACATTGGGATTAAGCCTTTGTCTCCTATCTCTTGGAGGTTTACCTCCAATGCTAGGTTTTTTTGGAAAAATATACTTGTTCTTCGCAGGTTGGGCAAATCATCAATATCTATTAGTAATAGTTGGATTAGTAACTTCAGTTATATCTATTTATTACTATATTTCAGTGATAAAAATGATGGTTGTTAAAGAACCACAGGAAGCTTCTGAAATAGTCAAATCATATCCTGAAATTAATTGGGGAATTGTAGGATTACCTCCCTTGAGAATTGCACTTTATGCTTGCGTTGCAATAACTGCTCTTGGAGGAATTCTTTCTAATCCTCTTTTTAAATTAGCTAATACAGCAGTTTCAAAAACTCCTTTCTTACAAGATATCATTGCTACAGCAAATAATATTGCCTAGAAGCATTCTTCAATAAATGTCTAAGAAAGTCGCGAGTTTAGAAAATATATCCAAAACATATGGGAAAGAGAATCTAACTGTTAAAGCCTTAGACAGCATAAACTTAGAAATTTATAAAGGCGATTATTTAGCTGTAATGGGAGCGAGTGGCTCAGGCAAAAGTACAGCTATGAATATTATTGGATGTCTAGATAGACCCTCTGAAGGTATTTATAAATTAAATGGTATTCCTGTTGAGAATTTATCTGATGATGAGCTCGCGGAAATACGTAACCAAAAATTAGGCTTCGTTTTTCAACAATTTCATCTTCTTTCAGACGCAACTGCACTCGAAAACGTCACTTTGCCTATGATTTATGCTGGTATTGATCCTGAACAAAGATTAGAGAGAGGTAAGAATGCATTAAAAAAAGTTGGCCTTTCAGAAAGGATGAATAATCGTCCAAACCAATTATCCGGAGGTCAACAACAAAGAGTTGCTATTGCGAGGGCAATTATCAATAACCCTGCAATTTTGTTAGCAGACGAACCTACTGGAGCGCTAGATTCAAAAACCACTGAAGATGTATTAGATCTTTTTGACAAGTTGCATGAATCTGGAATAACTATAGTTTTAGTTACCCATGAAGATGAAGTTGCAAATCGCGCAAAAAAAATAGCCAAATTTAAGGATGGAAGAATAGTTGAATTAAAAGTTAATTAAATTCAAAACCTTCTAATTACCTTCAGTTGAGTTTCATTCTTAATTCTTAAATTCCCATTGGAATCAATATCTTTAATTTTCCATGTATGAGGACAAAACCCACTAGGTAAAAAATTTTTAGAAAGAAATTTATTTGCAGATTTAATCACGTATTCTTTCTTCTTATTGCACTCAATTGAATCATAAAAAGCTTTAAGAACTTTTGCTGTCCAATAATGTTGATTAATATTCTTAGTTTGAAGTACTTTTGATAATGAAATACCTTCTGATGGAGTGTAATTTAAAACATTCATACCAAGTCCTATTCTTACATAGATAATTTCTTTGCCTCTTGTTATCACCCTTGGTAAAAATCCAATCAACTTTTTTGAACCAAAAAAAATATCATTTGGCCATTTCAAACAAACATTTATATTCTCTTGTCTAAGCATTTCACATATTTTAATACCTAAAGACAAATTAAATATTTGACTGGCGAATTCATTTGAAAATATTGGGTAAGCTGCACTTAACCAAATCCCACCTTTTGGTGAAACCCAAGTTTTTGAGTTTTGGCCAACCCCTGAGAACTGTTCTCTTGCGATTATCACTACTGGCTGGTTTTTCTTTATTTCAGAATATCCAAGCAAGTTTGTTAGCTCATTCTCGGTACTTTTACATTTTAATTTGTAAAGAAGCTTCCAGCTTGGATATTGACCATGAATTTTTTTTAGATAAAAGGCTGTCTTAGCTGCAGATCCAATAACTTTCACAAATTCTTTATTAAAACAACAAGCATCTTTTTTCAGATTAGATTAACTTTAGTCTTAATAAGTAAATTTTACAAATTGGACAAAAAGTATTTGCCAATAGTGAATAGAAGGAATCCACATCCATTAAAGAATTGTCTTGATAATTTCACAAAATCATGGGGGGACTTAGATAAACTTTCTAAAATTAACGAGAAATGGAGGGATCTTATAGGTTTGGAACTATTTAAAGAATGCAAACCATTAAATATTGAAAAAAGAATACTTACTATTGCAGTAAACCATCCACAGTGGCGCCAAGCTCTTATTTACAACAAACATAAATTAAAAGAAAGAATCGAGAAAATCGGAATAACTTTGAATGAAATAAAAATAATCCAAAATTATGAAATTAAAAATAAAAATATTAAAGATACAAATGCAAAGATAGTTTGGGCAAAGCATCCAAGCAGGATTCATGAAAATAATATGTGCATTTGTACTCTCTGTAATTCTCCAACTCCTGAGGGCGAAATCAAAAGATGGGGAAAGTGTTCTTTTTGTTGGAGAAAAATAAATAACTAAATTCTTTATTTAGCTAAAATTAGTATTCCCATTTGTCCCCACAAAATTGTTCTATATTCAGCTTTTTTAAATCCAACTTTCTTAGCAATTTTTATAAGTTCGTTTTTCTTTGGAAAGTTTTTTATACTTTTTTCAATATATGTGTACTCTGGACTTAAATTAAAGAAACGCGAAATATTCACAACAATAAGCCTCAAATATAATTTCTGAAAAATACTAGATAAAGAATTTTTTGCTGAGTGATTAAAATCCAGAAATCCAGCCCTTCCTTTATCCTTCAAAAGATAAAATACTTTTTTTATTCCTTCTTCAACATTATTCAAGTTTCTTAGTCCATAGGACATGCAAATCCCATCAAAATTTTTTGAATAATCATTCATTTCCAAAACATCTTTAATTTCCCACTTAATAAATTTATTTTTTTTTATCTCTGATTTTTTCTTTGCAATATTTAAGATATGTTTGGCACTATCAATCCCAGTAATTGAGCCACTTGGACTTACTTTCTCAGCAATTAAGAATGCTAAATCCCCAGTGCCGCAGCATAAATCAGCCCAATCTTCACCATTTAAAGGTTCCAATAAATTAACTAATTTCCTTTTCCATATTTTGTGCAGTCCAAAACTTAATAGATTATTCAAAAAATCATATTTATAGGAAATTTTATTAAATATATTTTTGACTTCGATGGTTTTTCTGAATTTCATTGTTAAATTTTAAAACACTTTTTTTGGGATAAATTTAATTTTTATTTATATGGTCTAACTGGAAGTTTTTTTGCGAGGAGAAAAGTTTTTATTTCTTGTAAGGTAAGTTTCTTATCGTGAAGTAATGATGCTAAAAGTGCTGCTGATGCCCTGCCTTCTTTGAAAACATCATAAATATCTTGTAAAGAGCCTGCCCCTCCAGATGCAATTACTGGGATGTTAACACTATTTGCAACAGATGCTGTCAAATCCAAATCATATCCATTCTGTGTGCCATCACCATCCATTGAAGTTAGTAATATTTCCCCCGCACCTAATTCCTCAACTTTCCTTGCCCAACTTAATACATCTATTCCAGTATTCTCTCTCCCTCCTTTTACATATACATCCCATTGATCAACCTTATTAACTCTTCTTCTAGCATCAATTGCTATCACTATACATTGATTGCCAAATTCTCTAGAACTTTTAGAAATTAAATCAGGATTTCTAACAGCAGAAGAATTCAAACTCACTTTATCCGCTCCTGCTCTCAAGAGATCATTAATAGAAGGAACAGAATCTATACCTCCACCTACTGTAAATGGGATTTTTACTGATTTTGCTGTTCTAGAGACAAGGTCAACTAATGTATTTCTATTTTCTACACTTGCTCTAATATCTAAGAATACTAATTCATCTGCGCCCTCATCAGAATACCTACAAGCCAATTCAACAGGATCGCCAGAGTCTCTCAAATTAACAAAATTTACACCTTTAACCACTCTGCCATGGGCGACATCTAAACAAGGAATTAAACGAAGAGCTACCATTTTAGTAAAAATTGTCCAAATGCTGTTAATCTTGCATAATAGCTTCCATTTTACCTCTTATGGCTGAAACAAAATTATTACCCAAAATCGGTAGTAAAATCAAAATTAACATTAACAAAGTAAAAGATAGACTACCAGCCAAATTAATCGATCAAATATCCTCGAATCCTAAAGCCGTAATAACAGGCTATAAAATGACAGACGGCAGAAGTATTGGGATCACCGCAAAATTTCAGAATGGTGAGCAAAATTGGTTTTTCCCAGAAGAAATTGAGAAAGGTTAAAGAGTAAAGTGAATGATCCAAAACAACTATTAGGAATTAAGGGTGCCTCTGAAACATCAAGCATATGGAAACTCCGCATACAGTTAATGAAACCCATAACGTGGATCCCTCTGATATGGGGGGTTATTTGTGGAGCAGCTGCAAGTGGGAATTTTGAATGGACATTTAGTAATGTTCTAGCTTCATTGGCATGTATGTTGATGAGTGGACCACTTTTGGCTGGTTATACCCAAACCATAAATGATTTTTTTGATAAAGAAATTGATGCAATTAATGAACCAAATAGACCAATTCCTTCTGGCAAAATTTCAATTAAAGATGTAAAAATACAAATCTGGGTATTACTTATAGCCGGTTTAATAGTTGCTTTTCTATTAGATTTATATGCTAAGCACAGCTTTCCCTCCGTCTTACTTTTGGCATTAGGAGGTTCCTTTGTTAGTTATATATATTCTGCTCCACCACTCAAATTAAAACAGAATGGTTGGCTTGGAAATTATGCCTTAGGAGCATCTTATATAGCTTTACCTTGGTGGGCAGGACAAGCCTTGTTTGGGAAATTAACTATCGTAACGGCGATACTAACACTTGCTTATAGCCTGTCAGGACTTGGAATTGCTGTTATTAATGATTTCAAAAGTGTTGAAGGAGACTCAAAGCTTGGCTTAAATTCTCTACCAGTAGTATTTGGAATTAAA
Organism: Prochlorococcus sp. AG-355-P18; assembly: GCA_003280515.1. Taxonomy (GTDB): domain Bacteria; phylum Cyanobacteriota; class Cyanobacteriia; order PCC-6307; family Cyanobiaceae; genus Prochlorococcus_A. Next base: position 9,945 of record QCER01000019.1, on the reverse strand, counting down.
AATGCAAGTAGAATAAGTGCAGGACTGATTGATATTTTTCAATTAGCGATGGTGGTAGTATTAGTCATTATTGGTCAACATTTAGCCTCTGTAATTTTGGTTTTATTGGTAATTCCACAAATCACATTTCAAGATATGTGGTTACTAAGAGATCCTCTAAAGTTTGATGTCAAATATCAAGCAAGTGCCCAACCGTTCCTTATAACTGGAATGTTAGTTACAGCTTTAGCGATAGGACATAGTTTTTTAGTTGCTTAAAGTGCAAAAGATTAAATTCAAATCTTTTGTTTTAATCATTCCAATATTAATTTTTTCTGGAATATCTTTTTATTTTTTTAGTCTAATATTTAGTACGTTAAAATTTGACGTTTCTAAAAATAAAAAGTTTCGGGGAACCAAATATTCTTATGTAATATCATCTTCTGATAATAAAATACTAAGCAAATTAAGCCGCAAATTTGAAATAGATAATAGCAATCATAAAATTCCATTTTTTCTTAAACATTCTTTTATATCTTCTGAGGATAAAAGATTTTATAAACATAATGGAATAGATTTAAAAAGTATTTCTCGTGCCCTTATTCAAAATATTAGAAGTGGTTATGTTAAAGAGGGAGGAAGTACGATTACACAACAAGTTGCTAGATCACTTTTTCTAAATAATGATTTAAGTTTTCAAAGAAAAATCAAAGAAATATTCATATCTCTCATACTTGAATTTAGATATAACAAAAATCAAATTTTAAAATTATATTTAAATAATATTTATCTAGGATCGGGAGCATACGGGGTAGACGAGGCTGCCCAAGTTTATTTTGGAAAATTTGTAGAAGAATTGACATTATCAGAGATCGCATTAATTACAGGATTAGCTCCAGCTCCATCAATTTATTCACCTTATCAAAATTTAGAACTAGCTATTAAAAATAGAAATAAGGTTCTTGAATCAATGTATATTGATGGATATATTTCTCTTGCAAATAAGAATAAGGCTATCACAGAAAAAATAAAATTAAATTATCAAACAGCTGATAATTTTTTAGATGATAAATTACTAATAAACTTTATTCTTCAAGAAACAGATAAAAAAATTGGAAGTAAAAATGATTATAAGTTTTTAAGAATTAAATCTTCTATCAACAAAGATTGGCAAGAAAAAGGTCAAAAAATATCAAGATATGCAGGGCCTAAAGAACTTGAATTTGGTCTGTTATCTATCGAATCAAACACTGGACTAATCAGGACAATGATAACCAGCAAAAATCCATCAATTAATGAATACAATAGAGTTATTTCATCTGTAAGACCTTTAGGTTCTACTTTTAAAATAATCCCTTATGCTGCTGCATTAATAGAAGGTATAAAATTAAGCGATAAATTTGAAGACTTACCAATATGCTGGGATAGTTATTGCCCAAAAAATTTTTCAGAAGACTATAGAGGTTCAATATCTTTGATTGAATCATTTAAAAGTTCATCAAATATCGTTCCAATATCAATAACAAAAAAAATCGGCTTAAAAAATATTATTAATTTAGCGAATTCATTTGGACTAGGTTACAAGCAGGAGTTTAAGGAATTCCCATCGTTAGCTATTGGCTCCTATGGAGATAATCTTTTAAACATCACAAATGCATATTCTGCAATAAACAATAATGGGAAGATTCAAAGCCCTGAAATCATAGAAAAAATAGAATCATTTAAAAAACAACCTATTTGGGAAAACAAATCTATTTCCAAGAAAATATTAGATTTAAAAATAAACAAGAAAATAAATAAACTTCTTGAAAAATCTGTAAAAGAAGGAACTTCAAAAGCCGCCTCTATTAAAGGAAAGAAAATTTATGGGAAAACAGGAACATCTGATGGAAATAAAGATCTCTGGTTTATTGGTTCCATTGACAACCTTACAACAGGGATCTGGATAGGTTACGACGATAACAAGGAATCTGAATTATCTAGTGGGAATGCAGCTTATTTATGGAAGAAGTTCATATCTGAAATTTATAAAATTCCAACTAAAAATAAATTATATTTTTAAGGTTTATAAGAAATTATTGCAGAATAAAATCCATCACCAGGATAATCCAAGCTAGGTAAAATTTGCTTTTGGCCAACCAATTTTAAAGTTTTGTTTTTTTCAATAAATCGTTCAATTAATAGATTATTTTCATCGGGACAAATAGTACAAGTTGAATAAACTAAAGTACCCTTTTTTTTCAAAAGAGGCAAAATACTCTCCAAAAGTTTTTCCTGTAATAAAGTTAAAGATTTTATTTTTTCTTTACTTAAAGACCATCTAGAATCTGGATTCCTGGAAAGAGTTCCAATGCCTGAGCATGGAGCATCTAATAAAATCTTATCAAAATAAGATATAAACTTAGGATTTAATTCAATCAAACTCCTAGCATCAGCCTTCAGAGTATTAACTGATTTCAAATTTAACCTTTTTAAATTTGATTGCAGTATTTTTAATCTTTTTGCTGATCTATCTACGGCAATGATTTCAGCACTATCATTTGTTAATTCTGCTAGGTGGGTAGACTTACTTCCTGGAGCCGCACAAGCATCTAAAATCTTTTCACCTTCTTTTGGTTTTAAGAGAGGTGCTATCCACTGAGAAGATCTATCTTGAATTGTCCAAAGTCCATCACTATATCCTGGTAAATTTTTTATAGATCTTGGATTAGATTTTAAAGTAATTCCATTATGTAAATCTTTAATAATTTCAGCATCAATATTATTTTCATGAAGTACTTTCAAAAAGTTATCTAAATTAGTTTTTAATTGGTTAATTCTCAAATCAATTGATGGTTTTTTATTAAATGCCTTAATGATATTTTCACCCTCGCTATTGCCGACCCATTTATAAAGATCCTTCACAAGCCATAATGGAAATGATTCAAGATATGAAATTCTTTCTTTTCTATCAGAGGATAATTCCGGAAAAAATTTTTGTTCTAATTTTCTTGATGCATTTCTCAATATCGCATTTACAGTTCCCGCTAAACCATTTAAATCTGTTTTTTTAGCTACTTCTACAGTGGTAGAAATAGCAGCAGGAGATGGAATTTTATCCATTTTCAATAGTTGATATAAACCTATATGTAGAAGCCATCTTAACTTTGGAGGCTGCTTTTTATGAGTAATTTTTGATGTATGATCCGTCCAAAGATCAAGAAATTTTCTATACCTTATGCATCCAAAAGATAATTCCGTAATAAAAGCTATATCAAGAGGATTAAATTGATAATTTTTTAAAACCTTTTCAAGAGCATGATCAGAAAAATCACCAGAGCTAACTTTTAATAAAATTTCCCAAGCTGCCTTTCTTTGTAAATATCCTATGCTCAAAATATAATTTATTTTTAAAGATAACTTTAATATACAAAAAATTTAAAAATTTAAACTACTTTTTCAATTGCAGTACTAAACCAAATAAAACCTAAGATAGAAATAAGTGATAGATTAAATCCTAAAAAAAGAAAGATATTTAAAGAGTGGATTCTTTCTCGAAAAAATATTTTTTTTTCTTCTTGATACTTCATTAGTAAAATAAAAACTTAATCAAGCTTGTAAACGACAACCGATATTGACCGATCCTGCATCAAGCATTCTGCCTAATTTAATTGCTATGGATTCCTCCAACCTTGTGAATTTAGATTGATTTGTAGTTATCCAATCTAACTCAGAAAAAGTGATAATACCTGTCGAATTACTTTTTAAAAAAAGTGTACCAATTTCCACTAGATAAATCTAATTTAAACTAAGCTAACATCCGTACTTAATATTTCTTCAGGACATAATATTCTTTTAATTTTTCAAAGACAACTTAGGTTAATACTCTCAATTTATTGAATATCTCTCAAAAATTTATCGGCCGTTTTTAAATGATTATTTAATTTTTCCTCTGACATTTTATCGAGATTTCTCGTTAACATTGCCAAGCGATATTGCTTTCTAAAAAAGCTTTCATTATCTTTAATAAATTTCCAAAATAAGCCATCCCATATTTCACACCATGGGCCACTTTTAAAATTAGACATTTTTTTTACATAATTAGAGCTTGATATGTATGGCTTTGTTGAAAAGATACCTCCATCACTAAACTGACTCATTCCGTAAACATTTGGGACCATAACCCAATCATAGGAATCAATAAACATTTCCATAAACCATTTATAAACTTGGTTGGGGTGAATTCTACATAGAAGCATAAAGTTACCAACAATCATTAGCCGCTCAATATGATGACAATAACCAAATTTAATAATATTTTTTATAACAACGTCTACTGGTTCAATTCCTGTATTTCCTTGATAAAAAGATTTTGGAATTGGCTTATCTTCAAAATTCCAGAAATTACTATTTCGCATTTTTGTTCCATACTTCTTATAGACAAGGCAAATAAATTCTCTCCATCCAATAATTTGACGAATAAAACCCTCTAAAGAGTTAATTGGAACATTATTATTTTTGGCATAAAGTAATGCTTTATTTACTACTTCATTTGGCGTTAGTAAGCCACTATTTAAAAGAGGAGAAAGTAAACTATGCCATAAAAAAGAGTTTTCTTTAGAAATAGCATCTTCATAATCTCCAAACAAGAAAAATTTATGTTTAAAAAAATCATTTAACCATTCATCTGCCTCATCAAAATTAGTTGGATATAAAAAGTTATTACTTTCTCCAATAAAATCAATATCTAAATTGGCCAATGCCTTTTCTGCATGAATTACAAATTTATTTTTTGCTAATTTAGGTGTATCAGGTATGTTGATTTCTTTGGGTAATTTTTTTCTATTCATCTCATCGAAACTCCACCTACCGCCTTCAGGTGTGTAATCCGAATTAACTAATATCTTTTGGCTCTTTCTTTGATTTTCATAAAATCTCCCCATCAGAGGTTTTTTTGTATTTGATTCAAATAACTCTTTTAAATCTTCACTACTCATAAACATAGGCGAAGGCAAAATATTTAAATCTAAATTATTACTTTCAACAAAATTATTAATCCTCTTCATTATTAAAAAATCATGAGGGTCGATGAGATTTATTTTCTGATATTTATTTTTAATAAATTCCGATATGTACTCAACTGTAGAAACATTATTCTTGTTTTCGATATATAAAACTTTAAAGCCAGACATTTCTAAATAATTTTTATAAGCGAGCATAGATGCTCTATGAAAAACCAACTTGTTTTTATGGTTAATGAATTTATGAAATTTATCATTTCCAAAAAATAATGAGTCTTCCAAAATCAAAACTTCACAATTTATTTTTAAAATTGGGCTTTCTCTAAAAAGTTGATTCGGGAAAATAATTGATACTTGTTTCATCTTTGCGACTTCCTGATACTGCATCTTTTTGAACAGTAGATAACATCATCCCAACAGTTTTTCCATTTTTTACGCCACTCGAACGGCCTATTGCAAACAGGACAAATTTTAGTAGAAAGATTTTTCAAAATTTATAATTTTCTTTTATGAGTAGATTTAAATCTAGTTGAATCTTTAAGCGCCATATGTTTTGTATTTCTTCCCGAAACTCTCTTTCTCCAGACTTTGAAGGATTTGGGTTTAAGATTTTGACGCATAATTTTTATCGCATCTTCCTCTTTTAAACCAAATTGATACTCGATAGCTTCAAAGGGTGTTCTATCTTCCCAACACATTTCTATAATTCTGTCTATATCGATACTTTCCATATTTATTGTTCACATTGTGAGGTACAAAATTTTTCAATATCTGATCTACCTGTAATTTGAAGTCTATATTTTGCCCAATATCTGTAAACCAGTCTCAATAATGGAGATAAGAGCTTAATCTTCAAGGGATAATAAACCCAACCTAAACCAACTAATTCATAAGAATATGCAAGTACATCTAGTCCCCTAATAATTTCACCACTTTCCATAATCCCATGCAGATTTGACATAGCTTCTGAATATGAGATGTTATTAAAAAGACTTTGATCATAATCCTTACTATTAATATCTATAAATGCAATTTGATTTAAGATATCTCTTTTTTTTAGAAAATTTGTTTCTCTTAAACAAAGTGGACAACCACCATCGAATAAAAAAGTTAATTTATTTTTCATATTTTTATTCAAATATAGAAATTAAATAACTTTTTTGTGGAATAAAAAATTTTTTTTAGAGTACAAGCTTTATAAAGCCTTTATAATTGCCAGTTCTAATTTGGTGAAATTATATTATCTTATAGATTAATAAGCCATTGATTAAGGGATACATCAATGGTTTAAAATTATTTATCATCAGTCATCTAAAAGATGAACTCCTTCTCCTATGTCAGGAGTGAATTTACAATATTTTTCAAAAATAAGTCCAACACCTCTCATTTTTTCTCCTAATTCATCGTTAAATTTATTCCATTCTTCCGATTCACGCTCAGGTAAATCCCACCCTTGTTTTTCTACCATACTTGTTATTACTGTATAGTCCCATTCTATGTATGCCATTGAGCTAATTCAAACTACCAAAATATTATAAACCAAGAGATTTAATAGGTAATCAATATTTTTTGAATATAATTTAAAAGTGTGAAAAAATTATAAATGTCAATTTTGCCAAGAAGATTTGAAAGAATCAAAAGTGTTTTAGATTGCAGAATGAAAAACTTGACTGTTTTAGTTGAGGATGTCAATAAACCACATAATTTATCTGCGATATTAAGGACATGTGATGCAGCAGGAGTTTTCGAAGCAAATTTTATTAGCAAAACGAATGCCGTTAAGACTTTTAATAGTACCGCTCAAGGAAGTCAAAAATGGGTAAAACTAAATAATCATAAAAACACTATCACAGCAATATCTGATTTAAAGAATAAGGGTTTTAAACTATATGGAACAACTCTTAATAGTGAATCAGTAGATTATAGAAATTTTGATTATTCTCAAAATACATGTTTTGTTTTAGGAGCAGAAAAATGGGGACTAAGTGATGAACTTATATCAATGGTTGATCAAACAATTTTTATACCTATGAGAGGTATGGTTCAATCCCTAAATGTTTCAGTTGCTACTTCCATATTATTATTTGAAGCTATTCGCCAAAGAAAAAATAAAGGTATATTGCCCGCTAATGGAGAAGGTTTAAATACAGATGAGTATCAAAAAACACTTTTTGAATGGTGCTACCCAGAATTAGCTGCGGTTTATAAAAAATCAGCTAAAGAATATCCAAAGTTGAATGATCAAGGAGAACTTGATCCTATTACAGATAACTAAATTTATTCAGAATTTTGACCATCAAAAATTTCTTCAAGATCCTCTCCTATAAAAGAAAGACCTAAAACTAAAAAAAACATTGCAAAACCTGGGAACAAAGCCGTCCACCAGATACCTGTAGGTAAAGCGGCAAGAGCCAGATTTAAATCACTTCCCCACTCTGGGACATCTGCAGGAACACCAAGGCCTAAAAATCCTAAACTTCCCAATACCAAAACAGCATCTGCAGCATTTAGGGTAAGCAGAATAGGCAATGGTGTTATTACATTTGGGAGTATATATTTAAAAATAATTTTTTTTACATCAGCTCCTGCAACTTGAGCTGCCTCCACATAAGTTTCGGATTTAACCAATATTGTCTGATTTCTGATTAATCTAAAATATTGAGGAGAGTAAACAATACATAATGCCAAAGCCGCGTTAAGGATACCCTTACCCAATACAAAAGCCACAACAACTGAAAGCAAAATTACAGGTATTGAAAAAATAGTATCCATTATTAGTGATAAGCATTTATCAAAAAAACCACCAAAATATCCACTTAATAATCCCAATGGCAACCCCAAACTTAATGAAAAAAGAATAGCTAAGAATACAACTTCTATAGCTAATGATGATCCTTGCAAAGTTCTTAAGCAAACATCTCTTCCTAATCTATCTGTACCACAAAAATGATTAAGAGAGGGAGGGGCAAAGATATCATTGCTTAACATTGAAAATGAATAACCAAAAAAATTATTGGCCTCTAAAAATTTCATTATTAAAACAACAAGAAGATAAAAAAGTACGATTAAAAATCCAGCTTTTCTGATATTTGCGCCGACAAGATTAAATGAGTTAATATCCAAAATCTTTTTTTACAGATATAAATGAAATATACCCAATTCTTTTAAAAATAAATAGCTATAAATTTTAAATTAAAGAAATTACTGGTTTAATTTCAAGACTGCCATAAAAGCTTCTTGAGGGACTTCAACTTTACCCATTGCCTTCATCCTCTTTTTACCTTTGGCTTGTTTCTTTAAAAGTTTCTTTTTCCTAGAAATATCCCCTCCATAACATTTAGATAAAACATCTTTTCGCAAAGCACTTATGCTTTCACTTGCAATAATCCTGCTGCCGATAGATGCTTGAATGGGTATTTTAAATTGTTGTTTTGGAATAAGTTCTTTTAATTTCTCAACTAAACTTCTGCCAATTCCATAAGCCTTATCTTTATGAACAATAGAAGTTAATGGATCTGCTCTTTCTGAATTTATTAGAACATCTAATCTAACTAGGTCATTTTTTCTATAGCCAATCAAATGATATTCCATTGATGCATAACCTTGGGTTCTACTTTTCATTTGATCAAAGAAATCTGTAACAACTTCTGCTAATGGAATTTCATAAATCAAGGTAACTCGATCTGTTGTTATGTATTTCATATCTATAAAAACTCCCCTTCTCTCCTGACATAAACCCATTAATGTTCCATTAAATTCATTGGGGGCATAAATTTCCATTTTCACATAAGGCTCTTCTATTGATTCTCTAAGTTGCGGATCAGGAATTGTAGAAGGATTATCAATAAAAATATGTTCCTGCTGATTTAAATTAACTTTATAAATAACTGATGGTGCTGTTACTATTAGATCCAAGTCATATTCTCTTTCTAATCTTTCTTGAACAATCTCCATATGAAGAAGTCCTAGGAATCCGCACCTAAATCCGAAGCCCATTGCGCTACTGGTTTCGGGTTCATATTTTAAAGCTGCATCAGATAATTGTAATTTTTCGAGTGATACTCTTAAATCTGGGAATTGATCAGCATCAGTAGGGAATAAGCCACAAAAAACCATAGGATTTGCTGTCTTATATCCAGGCAAAGGATCATTGGCAGGTGAATTTAAAAGGGTAATCGTATCTCCCACTCTCGCATCAGCAACTGATTTTATAGAAGCAGCTAAATAACCAACTTCTCCTGCATGTAATTCATCAACTTGCTGCTGATCAGGCGCCATTATTCCTATCTCATCTAGTTCATAATTTTTCTTACTTGCCATTAATAATATTTTTTCTCTCTTATTAAGAGACCCAGATATAACCCTAAAATAAACAATAACTCCCCTGTAAGGATCGTAGTAAGAATCAAAAATCAGTGCCTTTGTAGGTAGTTTAATTTCATCTTGAGGAGGAGGTACTCTTCTTACGATTGCTTCCAAAATATCTTTAATACCAACTCCAGTTTTTGCTGAACAATTTATTGCATTAGATGTATCAAGTCCAATAATTTCCTCTATTTCTTGTTTTATTTTTTCAGCATCAGCCCCTGGTAAATCAACTTTATTTAAAACAGGAATTATTTCAAGATTATTTTCTAAGGCAAGATAAACATTAGCTAAGGTTTGGGCTTCTACTCCTTGACTTGCATCAACAACGAGTAAAGCACCTTCACAAGCTTGAAGAGATCTACTAACCTCATAAGAGAAATCAACATGCCCTGGAGTATCTATTAAGTTCAAAACATATTCTTGGGAATCGTCAGCTTTATATTTCATCCTAGCGGCCTGTAACTTGATAGTAATTCCTCTCTCTCTTTCAAGATCCATACTGTCCAAAAATTGTTCTTGCATATCCCTTTGCTGCACAGTACCAGTATCTTGAAGCAACCTATCTGCAAGGGTAGATTTACCATGGTCAATATGAGCG
>QCER01000018.1 GCA_003280515.1 Prochlorococcus sp. AG-355-P18 | reverse complement strand
AGAAAAAAAATAATAATTTATTATGAGTAAAAATACTTAAAATGAGCATAAGTAAAATTTTAAATTCTCTTGAAAAATCTTGGGAAAGAGATAATATTCTTTTAAATCTAAAGAAAGGATTAGGAACAGATGAGATAGTTAATGAATTTCTTGTGAAAAACGAAAGGCAAATTAAAGAATTAAATTCTTTATTAAGACCAGAAGATATTGATTTATTAAATCAAGTAGAACAACTCTCAAGATGCGAATCCAAATTAATAAATGAGATTAAAAATTTAAATTACTTAAAAAATAATGAAAATCATCACATTCTTAATCAAAAAAAGATTTTCCCTTCAAATAGAGTTTCATTTAACAAAATTAGTGCATTCATGATTAATTGGAGTAATAAACTTGTAGTTATTGCTTTACTAACAATTTCAGCCATAGCTTTATCAAAACAAGCGTGGGCATAATTAGCTAAATTAACTTCATTGTAAGAGATGTAGTTTTGAGAACTAAACAAGAATATTTAATTAGATATAAAGATGGAGATCTTTATTGTGAACTTGCTGATATTTGGATTGATCCAAGCAAGCCAGTAAAAAAGGCATTAATAACTCATGCTCATTTTGATCACTTTACATTTGGCTGTGAAGAATACATTTCTACTAAGGAAACTGCGATACTTCTTAAAGAAAGAGTTGGTGATAATATCAAAATTAAGACTTTTGAATATGGAGAAGAATTTAAGATAAATGGCATTAATATTTCTTTTCATCCATCCGGTCACATCCTTGGATCTAGTCAAATAAGGTTTATTTTTGCTGAAGAAAAATGGCTAATTTCAGGTGACTTTAAGCTTCAAAAAGATGAGACTTGCAAACAATATGAAATAGTAAAAACTGATTATTTAATAAGCGAATGTACTTTTGGTTTGCCAATATTTAAGTGGGATGAATCAAATAAAATAGCAAATGATATTTCAAAATGGATAACTAATTCACCAGAAAAAACTTCTTTACTTTTCTGTTATTCACTTGGAAAAGCTCAGAGATTGATAAACGAAATTAGTCAAACAAATTTTAAAGGCAATATTTATTCCCATAGCAGTATTTATAAAATGAACAATAGTTATAAAAAACTTGGAATTGATATTACAGATACTATAAAAATCGAAAATAAAAAAAAGATTGATGAACTTAAAGGAAGTCTTATATTATTGCCGCCATCTTTAAGTAAGGGCTCTTATCTAAAAAATTTCAAAAATATTCAAACAGCTTTTGCGAGTGGTTGGATGTCAATAAGAGCTCTAAGAAAAAGATCAGGATATGACAAGGGATTCCCAATCTCAGATCATGCTGATTGGGATGGAATATTAGAAGTAGTAAAAAAGTCTGAAGCTAAAAATGTATTTTTTCATCATGGAGATAGTGAAGCTTTAACTAAATTTTTAGTTGAGAAGGAATCAATAAATGTTCTTTTCTTTGGTAAATAGATATGAGCTTAAAAAATTTTTCAGAATTATTTGTAGATTTAGATTCAAGTAACAGTACAAATAATAAAATTGAAGTTTTAAAGAATTATTTTTTATCAAATGATCCAATAGATAATTCATGGGCAATATATTTACTGACAGGAAAAAGTAATAGGAGGTTTATTAGTGGAAGATATTTGAAAAATCTTTTTTCTCAAATATATGAATATCCTGAATGGTTAATTGATACATGTTATTTAAAAGTTGGTGATTCTGCTGAGGTAATAACGTTATTACTTAAAAATAAAACTAATTCTATAAAAAAGAAATTATCAAATATAAGTCTCAATGAATTACTAAGCAAAACAATACCTGATTTATCAAAACTTAATGATAAGGAGAAAAATTTTAAAATTAAAAATATGTGGGAAACATTACCTGAAGATAACCATCTAATTTTCAATAAAATTCTTACAGGAACTTTTAGAGTGGGAGTCTCTATCGGATTAATCACAAAATCAATATCAAAACTAATTAATATTGATGAAGAGATTATTTCCCATAGGTTGATGGGGAATTTTGAGCCTTCAATTGAGTCATATAAATTTTTAGTTAACAAGAATATTAATCTTCAAGAGTTAAATTCCAAACCATTTCCATTTCTTCTAGCGAATAATATTGAAGATAAAATCTTCAAAGATTCAATAAATGATTTTCAATTTGAATGGAAATACGACGGTATAAGGTTGCAATTAATTAAAAGATTAGGCAATGTTTCGTTATGGACAAGAGGGCAAGAATTAGTAAATGAATCTTTCCCAGAATTAGTAAAGAAAATGTCTCATATAAAAGATGATTTTGTTCTTGATGGGGAATTATTAGTTTGGAATTTTAATAAACAAATTGCCTATGATTTTTCTCTACTTCAAAAAAGAATAAATAGAAAGTCTCCTACTAGATCAATCCAAATAAAATATCCAATTATTTTTATTGCTTATGATCTTTTAGAGATTAATGGGAGAGATATAAGAGAAATTAAATTAGAAAATAGAAGAATTGAGTTAGAAAAATATTTTTCAAAATGGCAAATTAAAACTGAGAATAATATCTCTGATATTTTCAAAATATGTGATTTAATCTTTCCTAAAGATTGGCCTGAGGCTTTAACTTATAAAGAAAAATCTCGAGAAAATAATACTGAAGGATTAATAATTAAGAAAAAGACTTCTATATACTCCTCTGGTAGAAAAAAAGGTATTTGGTGGAAATATAAAGTTGATCCTTTGCAACTGGATGCTGTTCTAATTTACGCTAAGGGCGGTAGCGGTAGAAGAGCTGGTCTTTATACAGATTACAGTTTTGCATTATGGAAAGACCAAGAATTAATTAAATTTGCAAGTGCATATTCTGGTTTAACAAATATTGAGATTAACGAGCTAGATAAATGGATAAGGAAAAATACAATAGAAAAATTTGGTCCTGTTCGATCTTTAAAACCAGAAATGGTATTCGAAATATCCTTTGAGAAAATACAAATTTCTAAACGTCATAAGTCAGGCATAGCAGTACGATTTCCTAGAATAACAAAATGGAGAAAGGATAAAAAAATTGATGATGCAGATAGCCTAGAGAATGCTTATAAACTAATGAAAAAAATATCATGAAAAATATTACGAAAAATAATAAGCAAAATATTTTAATTTCTAAAATTAATCAGTTTTTCTCCACAAATGGATGGGAGCCACTAACCTATCAGATCGAATCTTGGAAAGCATTTTTAAATGGAGAGAGTGGAATAATACAAGTTCCTACTGGATGCGGCAAAACTTATGCTGCATTAATGGGACCTCTATCAAAGATAGAAGATCCCATAAATAATAAAAGTGTGAATATATTATTAATAACCCCTTTAAAAGCACTAAGTAGAGATCTAAAAAATTCCATACAATTAGCAGCTTTGCATTTTAATAAAGAAATCACTGTTGAAATTAGGAACGGGGATACAACCCCATATGAAAAGAAAAAGCAACTAACTAAACCACCTAATATTCTTATTACCACTCCAGAGTCTTTATCTCTTTTACTTTCTAATAAAGAATCTAATAATCTGTTCAAGGAGTTGTCATCAATAATTATTGATGAATGGCATGAATTGATGGGTAGTAAAAGAGGAAACCAGTGCGAGTTATCTTTAAGTTGGCTAAGAGGTAATATAAAAAATTTACAAATTTGGGCAATGTCTGCAACTATTGGAAATATTGAAGAAGCAGCAAGAGCAATAGTTGGGATGAAAGCTATTAAACCCAAAATTATAAGTACAAATATTCAAAAAGAGATCGAAATTATAAGTGTTTTACCAGATGAGGAAACTACCTTTCCATGGAGTGGGCATCTTGGGATTAGAAGTCATTCTTCACTATTAAAAATCTTAGATAAAAATAAAAGCACCTTATTATTCACCAATACTAGAAATCAATCTGAAAGATGGTATCAATGTCTTAAATTTTTTCTCCCAGAGATGGGAGACAAAATTGCACTTCATCACGGATCTCTGGATAAAGAAGATAGAAAAAGAGTTGAAGAAGGGGTTAAAGACGGATTAATAAAATGGGTAGTCTGCACTAGCTCATTAGATTTGGGCGTTGACTTCCAACCTGTAGATCAAATAGTTCAAATTGGTAGTGCAAAGAATTTAGCTAGACTTATCCAAAGAGCAGGAAGAAGTGCTCATAGACCAGGTGGAAAATCAAAAATAATTTTTATGCCTACTAATTCTTTAGAGTTATTAGAGATTAGTGCAATGAGAAGAATAATAAAAACTGGTATAACTGAGGAAATTAGACTTCCAGAATTATCTTATGATGTGCTTCTACAACATCTAATAAGTTTGGCATGTGGAAATGGCTTTGATCCGAAAATTGAGAAAGAAAGAATTAAAAATTGCTGGAGTTATAGAAACTTAAAAGATCAAGAATGGAATTGGTGTCTTGACTTTTTAGAATATGGAGGAAAATGTCTAAAAGCATACCCAAAATATAAAAAGATAGTTAAAGAAGAATCGCAAAATAATAATGAAAACTTTAAATATTTTGTAAAAGACAAGTCTTTAATAAGAATGCATAAGTTCAATATTGGGACAATTACAAGTGACAAATTTGTGAATGTCAAATATTTGAAAGGTAAATCTTTAGGTAATTTAGAAGAGAATTTTGCTTCAAAATTACTTCCTGGGGATACATTTTACTTTGCTGGCAAAATGCTTCAATTTGTAAGAATAAGAGATATGATTTTATACGTTAAAAAATCAACAAAAAAAAGTTCACTAATTCCTGCATGGGTTGGAGGTCAAATGGCAATTTCTGATCTACTTTGTAAGAGTTTGAGAAAAGAAATAGATATATGCAACGAACTAAAGAATTATGATTGCTTAAATCCTGAACTCAATTCATTACGCCCAATATTAAAGAAACAAAAAGCTCTTTCAAATATTCCAAAGAAAGATGAATTCCTTATAGAAATATATAAAACCAAGGATTTATCAAATCTTTTTGTTTTTACACTTGATGGCAAATTTGTAAATGAAGGAATTGCATTTTTATGGGCTTTGAGATTGGCAAAATTAAAACAATCTACATTTAGTATTACTGCTAATGATTTTGGATTCAGCTTAACTACTGCAGAAGATTATGATTTTTCCATAATAAAAAAAGAAGCTGATTTCTTTTTGAATAACAAAAAATTAGAAGAAGATCTTGAAAATGCAATTAATTTTTCAGAATTAACAAAGCGTAGATTTAAAAATATTGCCCAAATAAGTGGACTGATAAATCAAAATAATCCAACCAAAACAAAAACTTCTTCCCAACTTCAAATAAGTTCAAGTCTTTTCTACGATGTCTTTACTAAATATGAAGAAGACCATCTTTTGATAAAACAATCGCATCAAGAAGTTAAAGAATATCAATTAGAAAATAAAAGAATATCAAGATCATTAGAAAGATTAAAAAATTTAAAAATACTACTAAACGAGATAAAAACTCCAACTCCTTTTGCTTTCCCTTTACTAGTTGAAAGACTTAAAAATACTTTAAGCAATGAGTCAATAGAGAAAAGAGTAGAAAAACTTATAAAAAAATATAGTGATTAAATGAAAAAAAGTTCTTTTAAATTTTGTTGGGAAGATATATTGTTAGAGATGCTTCCTTCAAGAGCGTTATTTCTACCGGAAACTAAAGAGTTGTTAATTTGCGATATTCATCTTGGGAAAGCTGAGTATTTTCAGCAAAATGGTATACCTCTTACTAATAATTCAGATAAAAACAATTTTGCAAGAATAAAAAAAATAGTAAAAAAATATACTCCTGAAAAGTTAATAATATTAGGAGATTTATTCCACAGCAAATATTCAATAGATAAAACTCTTCAAAAAAAAGTAGAGGATCTTCCTGAACTTTTAAAAACTAATGTTGAACTTGTCCTGGGAAATCATGATGTAGGTTGCGATATCAAAAATATAAAAATTTTTGATATTAAAAAAACAAAAAATTTTGTTTTTAGCCATGAACCAGTTAATTTAGAAAAAAATAAAACATTGAATATTTGTGGACATTATCATCCAAAAATCTATTTAAAAAACAATGGGGATAAATTATCTTTTAGGTGCTTTGCAATGGATATCAATAAAAATGTTTTATATTTGCCTGCATTTGGAGACTTAACAGGCGGATATCCATGCAAAAAATCATTTAAAAAATGGGCAATTGTTTCTGAAGAAGAAATTATCGAAATAACATCTTAAGAAAAATCCTAGTGAAGTGACTTAAATTTTTCATTTAGATGTACCAATTTATACTTAAAAGTCTCGTTTATTTTATTTATCTATTATTTTGTGTCTATTAATAAATTTCTACTAGTAGAAATAGATAATAAAAAATTTATACAGCTAATGACCCTTTCTTTAGCAGACAATCTACGTTATAAAAAAAATAAACACATTTTATAGAAATGAAAAATATTATAACCTTGATTTTATTTCCATTTCTTTTCATGCCATTTGGGGCAAAAGCAAATGATAATTTTTCCGTTGAAATAGAAGCACTTACACTAGTAATGGAGAAATATAAGGAAGAAACTGAATCAAGTGTTGAACTAGACATGGAAAATAAAAAGCCAAGTTACATGGCTCTTAAACAAGACGAATGCAATGCCACTGTTGAAGTTACAGAAAAAACAGGATTAGAAGTTGTAAATACTGAATCTTTCGATGTAAATGTCTGCTTGAAAGAAATTTATAAAGTCATCAACTAATTAAGCAGCTTATAAAAAGCTTATAAAAACAAACAAATTAAAGAGGTCTTTTACTTAAAGAAGGTAAGACCTCGAGACCTAACAGAAAACTTTGGAACGGGTTCTGCATACCCAATTAATAACTACAATAAAATTGTAGAGGTGTAATTAAAAGTACAAAAATTAAAATTATTTTTTAAATAATTATTTCTTCTTTGATAATGTTTGTGATTCTTCTCTAGACATTAAAGCTTCGATTTGAGCTAGAACTTTTTGAAGTTCATCCGTTTTTGTAAGAGATGCTTCTGCTACTTCTCTCAATTTTTCTAACTGTTCTTTAGTTTTATCCATGATAAATAAATTAGAAATTAACCACTTAAAAAAATGGTTTTAATACAGATTTTTCACTCCCACACAGATTCATATTCTCTCTTTTTTTTATAAAGTCAAATAAATTTGCCTTTATTAAGGATTTATGAGGACTTCCAATTAATTCTTTATTTATTATTGAAAACATAAGATTACCCGAAGTAAAAAATACTCTCAAATTATGAAGTAAATACAGGCAATCCTATTGTTGCAGTTGTTATGAGA
The DNA here is from genome assembly GCA_003280515.1 of Prochlorococcus sp. AG-355-P18. Taxonomy (GTDB): domain Bacteria; phylum Cyanobacteriota; class Cyanobacteriia; order PCC-6307; family Cyanobiaceae; genus Prochlorococcus_A. Next base: position 15,054 of record QCER01000018.1, on the reverse strand, counting down.
GCCCCTGCAAAAATCAAGAAAGGTAGAAAAGGGTAGTTTTTCAAAGATAAACTTACTAATTCGAAATAACTATATAGGTATTTATACTGTTTGTCTACCCCTTTGCCTTTCTTAAAGGTAAAAATTTTATATCAACCAAATTTACCTGATATATATTCCTGAGTAGTTTTTTCTTTTGGAGAGTTAAAAATTTTCTTTGTCGAATTAAATTCTGCAAGGTAACCAACCTTTCCTCCATCTCCATCTTCATACTCAATTGCATTAAAAAATGCAGTCATATCACTGACTCTTAATGCCTGTTGCATATTATGAGTAACAATTATTATTGTGTAATTCTTTTTAAGTTCGTGCATCGTCTCTTCTATTTTTAAAGTAGAGATTGGATCTAAAGCTGAGCATGGCTCATCCATGAGAATTATTTCAGGCTCAATTGCAATGGTTCTAGCAATACATAATCTTTGTTGTTGTCCGCCAGATAAAGAGTAACCACTGTCATTTAATTTATCCTTACATTCGTCCCATAAAGCAGCTTTTCTTAGAGAACTTTCGACTAATTCATCCATATCTCCCGTAAAGCCATTAATTCTTGCTCCAAATGCAATATTTTCATAAATAGATTTTGGAAAAGGATTAGGTTGTTGAAAAACCATCCCGATTCTTCGTCTCACTTCAACTGGATCTACTCTTTTATCGTAAATATTAGTTCCATCAAACAACACAGTCCCTTTTAACGAACAATTAGGAATTAAATCGTTCATCCTATTTAAAGATCTAAGAATAGTTGATTTGCCACAACCAGAAGGACCAATAAGAGATGTTATATTGCCTTTTTTAAAGTTACAAAAAACATTTCTTACAGCTTCAAAAGTTCCATAGCTAATAGAGACATTCTCTAGAGATAAAATGATATTCTTTGGTGTTTTTTTATTAGTTTTAATCATTTATACTCTCTTTGTTTTCTCAGTAAAGGCAGCTAGTATCCTTGAAAATATATTTACTGATAGTATCGACAAAACAAGAATAAAGGAAGCTGCCCAAGCTAATTTATTCTGGGCATCGTAAGGTTCAAGGGCAAAGTTGTATATCAGAACGGCCAGAGAACCCATCTCATAAAACAAGTCTCCAAAACCTGTTATGTAGTAGTAAGAGAATAAAGCCGTAAATATCAAAGGTGCTGTTTCACCTGCAGCTCTTGCGATTCCAAGTACAACGCCAGTAGCAATAGATCTAAATGCAGATGGTAAAGTAACTTTCAATATAGTTGTATACATACTTGCTCCAACACCAAGAGACGCATATCTTAATTCGTTAGGAACTAACTTTAAACCTTCGTCAGTGGTCTTAATCACAGTAGGCAACATCAATATTGAAAGTGCCATACCTCCGGCCAAGCCACTGTACATACTTCCAAATAAGATCTTTGTTGAAACAATTAAGGCATAAATAAATACACCGGCAATAATTGAAGGGACTCCAGCTAAAACATTTACCCCAAATCTGATAAATCTTGAAAAAGCACCCCCTTTAGAATATTCTGCAAGATATATTCCCCCACCAACACCTACTGGTATAGCAATAATTGAAGCAATGCTAGTAATTATTAATGTCCCTATTAATGCAGGATTAATACCTCCTGCATCTAAATCATCTCCAGGAGGATTTGGTTCTAAAGAGAATAATTCTGGCGTGATTTGCGATCCACCTTTGTAAAGGATATAAGTCACTAGAAAAATCAAAGGAAGTATTGCGATCAATGCACAAATAACAGATAAAGAAGTAAAGAATTTATCTCCTATATTTCTTGATAATCTTTTCTGGTAATAGAGTGAATTCATAATTATCTAATATTTGAGACTAAATTTCTTAACTAGCCATTGAGCAAAGATATTGACCACTAAAGAAAGGATCATAAGTACAAAAGCCGCATAAAAAAGTGATGAGACCTGACTTCCATCAGCTTCACCAAACTGGTTTGCGAGCATGGAGGAAATGGTATATCCAGGAGATAATAGAGACCAACTAAATGCATTGGAATTACCAATAATCATTGTCACAGCCATTGTTTCTCCCATTGCCCTGCCTAAAGCCAATAGAACTCCTGCCATGATTCCTGATAATGCTGCTGGCAAGATTACTGAAAATATTGTTTTCCATCTACTTGCTCCAATTCCATAGGCTGCATTTCTTAACTTTTTAGGAACTTGATTAAGAGAATCTCTTGCTATAGCAGTCACTATTGGCAAAAGCATAACTACTAAAATCAATATTGCTAACAAAGAATTCCTGCCTGTAGGTTCTGTACTGAATAAAGGTATCCAATCAAAGAAATTATGTAAAAAGACAAAAAATGCTCTAAAAAAAGGTTCCATTACAAATATTGCCCAAAGCCCCAATACAACTGATGGTATAGCTGCAAGTAACTCAACAAAGGATCCTATGATTTCTCTAACAACTTTTGGTACAAAGTCTTCGGTAATAAATATTGCAGTTCCAACTCCTAGAGGAATAGTTATTAATAGCGAAAGAAATGAGGTTACTAATGTGCCATATATTGCGGTAAAAGCTCCGTATTCATCTTTTACTGGATTCCATTCAGAGGTTACTAGAAACTTCAAGCCATACCTTGAAAAGGATTCAAATGACTGAAAAAAGACTACTAAAATAATTCCTAAAAGTATTATTGCTACGAAACTAGACAAGACTAGAGAAGTATTCTTGAAGATAATATCTATATTTTTTTCGATACCGAATCTTTTACGATTCTTGAAAAGAGTTAATTTCTCTTCCATTAAAAAAAGAATATCTATATAAATCTACTACTAAATGTTGTAAAAGACTTTAAGAGGGGTTAAAGGTATATGAAAGTCATGAAAAGTAAACATCCTTAAACTTAATTTCTTCAAAAATTTTTTCTTTAACTTTACTTAACCATGGGTGAATATTATTTATTAAGTAGAAATCAAGTGGATGTTTAAATATAGGGAATTTATTGATCAAATCAAATATAAAGAAGTAATATCTTCCCCGGTATATTTTATACCTGTTTTGCTTCTATCAATAATGATTATTATAGAAAGTTTTCACATCTTAAATCACAAACAAAATTGCAAAACTAAAGCTGAGTGGATGGAACAATCAGGAATGACTTATGACAGGGAATCAGAAGTTAATTAATAAAATCTAAAATATAATTTATTCGCAACAACGTTTTCTATTTGAGGAATAATCTGTCAAAGAAGTTATCCATTCCTTGATAAAAAAGAGAGATTCTTTATTTAGGCTATAGTACACCCATCTACCTTCTTGTCTGTCTGAGATAAGACCAGCTTCCTTCAATATTTTTATGTGATATGAAATTCTTGATTGAGATAAATTAGTTAATTTCATAATATCGCAAACACAAACTTCTCCATCTATCATTAGGTCAATTATTTCTAGCCTAAAAGGATCAGAAAATGAAACCATCAACTTAGATATATTTTCTTTTTTTACTTTGCTACTCTCTTTTAACAATTTTAAAGTAATTAAATTCTCTTAAATATAGCTTAAATAAAAAAGATTTCATTAATCAAAACATCTTGATATATCAAAATATTTTGATGTATGATTTATATAGAAAATTTCAAAGTTATGAAAATTGGAATTAATGGTTTTGGAAGAATTGGCAGATTAGTTTTCAGAGCATTATGGGATAGAGCTGATATAGAAATAACTCATATTAATGAGATAGCAGGAGATTCGAATGCCGCTGCGCATTTACTCGAATTCGATTCGGTCCATGGTAGATGGGGGAAAAATATAGAGGTCAAAGAAGAAGAAATAATAATTGGGGAAAAGAAATTAGCCTACACATCTTTTAAAAATTATCTTGATGTTCCTTGGGAAAAATCTTCTGTAGATATTATTTTGGAATGTACAGGAAAGAATAAAAAGCCAGACAAACTTAATCCATATTTTGATTCTCTTGGGATGAAAAGAGTAATAGTAGCTTGTCCAGTAAAGGGTATTGTAGCTGGAGAGGAATCACTTAATATTGTTTACGGTATAAATCAAAGTCTTTATGACCCTTCTAAACATAAATTAGTAACTGCAGCATCTTGCACTACAAATTGTTTAGCTCCGATAGTAAAGGTAATCAATGAAAATTTTTCAATTAAGCACGGCGCTATTACAACTATTCACGATGTCACGAACACTCAAGTTCCTGTAGATTTTTATAAAAGTGATTTGAGGAGAGCAAGAGGATGTATGCAAAGTTTAATACCTACTACTACTGGATCTGCTAAAGCTATCGCTGAGATCTTCCCAGAATTAAAAGGAAAATTAAATGGGCATGCTGTAAGAGTTCCTCTACTTAATGGTTCTTTAACTGATGCAGTTTTTGAATTAAATAATGAAGTGTCAACTGAACAAGTAAATTTGGCACTTAAGTTAGCTTCAGAAACTTATTTAAAAGGAATTCTTGGCTACGAAGAAAGACCTTTAGTTTCTGCAGATTATGTAAATGACTCTAGAAGTTCAATAGTTGATAGTTTATCAACTATGGTTGTTAATTCAAATTTATTAAAGATATACGCTTGGTATGACAACGAGTGGGGTTACAGCTGCAGACTTGCAGATCTTACTGAATATGTAATCAAAAAAGAGATTTAATTTATGTCTTTATGAAGTTATCTAATATTCAACAATATAGTGTTGTAACAGCAAACTATTGGGCATTCACGCTTACTGACGGCGCATTAAGATTATTAGTTGTTGGTCACTTTCATGAGCTAGGTTACACAACTCTACAAATTGCTTTACTTTTCCTTTTTTATGAGTTTTTTGGAATAATTACTAATTTATATGGTGGTTGGATAGGAGCAAGATATGGTTTAAGGCTTACTTTATGGATTGGGACGATCCTGCAAATCATTGCTCTTTTCATGCTTATTCCAGTTAAGGAGGATTGGCCAGTAATATTTAGTGTCGTATACGTTATGGTTGCTCAAGCAGTCAGTGGGATAGCAAAAGATTTAAACAAAATGAGTGCTAAAAGCGCTGTTAAGACAGTTGTTCCAGAGACAAATAATGGCAATGATACTGGCCAAAAACAACTTTTTAAATGGGTTGCTATTTTAACTGGATCTAAAAATGCTCTTAAGGGAGTTGGTTTTTTCTTAGGTGGACTTTTATATAAGTTATTTGGATTCAATAATGCTGTAGGAATTATGGGTTTTGGACTCTGCTTAGCCTTTTTATTGACATTAATTTTACCTGGAGAAATTGGCAAGATGAAAACCAAACCAGCTTTTAATGATCTTTTTTCAAAATCAAATGCAATAAATATTCTTTCAGCAGCAAGATTCTTTCTTTTTGGAGCAAGAGATGTTTGGTTTGTTGTAGCTCTTCCAGTATTCCTTGATATGGCATTTGGTTGGGACTACATGGAAATAGGATTATTTCTTGGGGCCTGGGTAATAGGTTATGGAATTGTTCAGGCTTCTGCTCCAGCAATTAGAAAGATGTGGGGACAAAAAGAAAGTCCAGATCGTAAAGCTATTCAATTTTGGAGTGCCGTATTAATGGTCATACCATCTTTGATAGGAATCGCATTATGGAGAGAAAGTTCTCCATCGATAGCAATAATTTTAGGACTCACTATTTTTGGATTTGTTTTTGCAATGAATTCCTCTACACATTCTTATATGATTTTGGCCTACTCTGATAATGAAAAAGTCAGTTTAAATGTTGGCTTCTATTACATGGCAAATGCTGCTGGAAGACTAATTGGAACATTACTCTCAGGCTTATTATTTATGATTGGGAGAAATGCAAGTGTTGGTCTTCAATATTGTCTTTATTTTTCATCACTTTTAATATTCTTATCTTGGATTTCCAGTCTTAAATTACCCTCGTTCAAACAAAGCCTATCAGCTCCATAAAGACTAATTTTTGGGAATTAGAATATTTTAATGGCAAAAATATCCTTAATTGAACTCGCAAAAACTTTCTTAAAAATTGGTATTTTAAGTTTTGGAGGACCCTATGCTCATATTTCCTTATTCGAAGATGAACTAATAAATAATAAAAAATTCATATCAACTCAATCTTTTGAAAAAGGTATTGGATTATGTCAAATACTTCCAGGACCAATATCTACTCAATTGGCAATATATATAGGTCTTAAAATCAATGGTTATCTTGGTGGATTGGTATCCGGTATAAGTTTCATTATCCCAGGATTCATTTCGGTAATAGCTCTAAGTTTTTTTTGGCAAATTGGTTCTGGATCAAAATTCTTAACAGATTTAATTTATTTTAATCAGCCTATTATTGCAGGAATAATTTTTTCATTCTCATTAGTTCTATTAAAAAAAAGATTAAAGTTTGATCGAATATTATTCTCTAGCTCAATATTATTTCTACTTATATTTGCCAAATATAATAATATTCAATTTCCACTAATTACAATACTTACTATTGCAGGATTGATAAATATATTTTTAAAGAAATTCAAAGATATTTTTTATAGCTTGGTCCCTTTATCTATATTTTCAACAACCTCATTTTTGAGTAGCTCGGTCTTTTTAGATATATCTAAGTTTTTTAATTTTTTAAGAGAGTCTATAAACTTAAAGTTTCTAGTAGATTATCTTAATCTGTTTTTTTTCTTCTTTAAATCGGGACTTTTTATTTTTGGAGGTGGATTAGTAATCATTCCTCTTATGAGTGATTATGTTATCTCGCAAGGATGGTTAACAAATAATGAATTTATAGATGGAATAATGATTAGCCAAATAACGCCTGGTCCTGTCTTATTAATTACAAGTTTTATTGGATACAAAGCAGGGTTTTCGGTCGGAGGAATAAATGAAGCTTTAAAGTATTCATTAATTTCAACTTTTGCAATTTTTTTACCAAGTTTTTTATTGATTTTTGTTTTTGGAAAAGGCTTTATAAAAAACAGAATTAAATCGATTAATTATTTTATCGAAGGAGTAATCAATACAATTCCAGGAGCAGTTATTTTTTCTGGATTTAATTTAATTGAAGATAGTTTTTCATCAAAATACTTTTTAATTAGCTCTATTTTTCTTGTTTTAATCTCCACACTATTGTCTTTTTTTAAAATAGTTCCAACATACATACTTATTCTTTTTTCTTTAATATTAGGCTTGTCAAAATATTTGTTTGCATAAAAAAAAGGAGGAAATAAATTCCTCCTTTTAAATATTGTCTTACGATTTATTTGCCGATTCTTTTTACAGCAGCTCTTGACTTCTCAAGAATATCTCCTTTTAAGGGGACAAATCCAAGTGATGGAGCTTTATCTTGATACTCATCACTTAACAATGTATTAAAGGCTTGTTTGATAGCTTTAGTGTTTCTACCATTACCCTCTTCATAAGCAAGTATCCATGTTAATGAAGCTATAGGGTATGCTCCTTTTGCAGTTGGGTTAGGATTTTTACCAGCAAGATTTTCATCTAGAGTAATACCATTAAGAGCCTTAGCTCCTGCTTCTACAGATGGTTTTAGAAACTCACCTGAAAGATTCTGAAGTGCGGCAGCTTTGACATTACCTTTTATGTAAGACTGGTTAACATAACCAATTGCACCAGGAGTATTTTGTATAACACCTGCTACACCTGAATTACCTTTTGCTCCAACGCCTGCTGGCCACTTAACTGATTTACCTGTTCCTAGTGTCCAAGTTTTTGAAAAAGCTTCCATAGAGTTAGTAAAAGCTTTAGTTGTACCAGATCCATCAGAACGATGAGCCCAAGTTAATTTACCAGGTTTACAGCCAACTTCTTTCCAATTCTTGATCATACCCATAGCAACTTGAACAGCTTGTTCTTGTGTAAGTTTCAAGTCGCAATCATAGTTGTAACCAAAAGCAATAGTTCCTCCGACCATAGGAATCTGTACTAATCCTCTTGTTACCTTAGCTATATCCTTATCTTTCATAGGATCGTCTGATGCACCGAAGTTAACAGTTTGATCAATAAATGCCTTTCTTCCAGAACCAGAACCAACAGCTTGATAATTAACTCTTGGCCCACCTGAAGAGGCTAAATCTTTGAACCAACGAGTGTAAATTTTGGCAGGAAATGATGCTCCAGCACCACTTAATCTTGTTTTAGCAGAAACATTTGTGCCAGGAACACTTGTACCAGCAGCAATGGCTACTGCAGAAGTGAAAACCAAAGCTTTCTTAGCTATGTTCATGGATGTCATGATTAAATAAAAGACTACATATATATAGCACCGAATTTATACACAAATTATCATTATTTAAAATTTTATCCTGTGGTTAATTAGTTCTTAACCCCTTCTTAAACTAAATATCAATTTAACTTATCTACGTTTGGTTTTGAAAATATTTGAAAATAAAAAATTTCAATTTTAAACTATTAATTTAAAAAATATTCAAAAAACAAAGAAATCATTTTGTTTGATTTAAGAAAAGTTTAAAGTCTCTTAAAAATTTCCTTATGATCTAATTTCTTACTCTTATCTTAACCTTGATTCGTTCATATGGAATGGGTTAAAACCTATTTTTACGTGTTGAGGTTTATGAAACTTTTTCAAAAATTAATTGCTGCTCCTGCGATCATTACAATGGCTTCAGGCTTTGCAGTAAATGCTGCTGAGATCAATCAACCTGAATTCAGCCCTTTCACCAAATCCCCTGAAGTTATATCAACAGGCGATTTCAAATCAGAGCTCTTGGTTCCAGGCGACTGGGCTTATGATTCATTAAAGGATCTTTCAAAAAGTCCAAGATTCAATGGTAGCCCAGTTCATCGTATTGAAGCTGCAGCTGAATTAAACAGATTAATTGCCGGTGGCGAAGGCTTAATGAACGGAGCCGCAATAGGAAGGCTAAGTGATGAGCTTGGTTCTGAGTTGGCAATAATGAAAGGAAGAGTGGATGGCCTCGAAGCGCGTGTTAATGGAATTGAAGCCGGAGCTTTCAGTGATACAACATCAGCATCATTTGGTGTAGATGCAATTCTTGAAACATCTGATGGTGGTGGTAAATCAGAAGCTGTAGGATTTCACTATGCTTGGGAGATGAAAACAAAAACAAGTTTTACTGGTGAGGACACATTAACGGTTGCTGCTGAGGCTGGTAATGGTTATGGAACAACTGGAAAAATTCTAGATTTCGGAGTTAAAAATGGTGATAATACAATAAAAATTAAGGATGTTAACTACAAATTCCCAATTGGTGACAACCTTACAATGAAAGTAGGTGATTCTCTTAAGATTAGTAAATCATTCAATCAAGCATGTTCATACTCAGCATTCACTGATGAGTTAAGCAACTGCGGAGACGGTAAAGCTCACAATGTTAGTGGAGATATCTCTGCTTCAGGAGAATATGATTTTGACAATGGATTCACATTTTCTGGAGGAGTATCAGGTAAGAAAGATTCAACCGAGCTTCTTACAAAAGAAAACCCTGGTATCTGGGCTTTAAACGCAGCTTATGAAACAGACACTTATGGATTATCAGTTGCTTATGCAAGCGATGTTGATAACGCATATTGGGGTTTAAATGGTACTTATGATTTTGACCAATTTGCTGTAAGTGCTGGAATGGGAATTAAAAACCCAGATGGTGCTACTAATTCAACTTCATGGATGGCTGGTGTAACCTTGCCTGAAGTAGGTATTGGAGAAGTTAACATCGGTATTGGAACTGATGGCTATTTTGAAGATGCTGAAACTGAATTGCTAATTTACGAAGCAAGTTATGGTTTCGATTTAGCTGATAATATCGGCATGACTGTCGGTGCATTCATTCAAGAACAAGAGGCAGGAACAGATGACATAACAGGTGTAGCTTCTACTATTAGTTTTAGTTACTAAGTTTATTCATTTAACTTAAAATCTTTAAAACTCTAAAGACCTGCAATAAGCAGGTCTTTTTTATTTTTTACTCTTAATCTTGTTTAAATTAACCTAACCTTAATATTTTTATTTTTTATTCTTAACTTTTTAAAGGGAGTATTAGTATGTATTCCCTTATGCACTAAATGAAAAAAACCCTAGCTGCTGCAAGTTTTTCAGCATTACTTGCAATTGTCGCCTCCTCTACAAATAGCGGATTTGCAAATTGGAATACAAAATATTGGGCAAATGAAAAAAACTTCAACAGAATTTCCTCTTTTAATGTAAGTGAAAATTTACCAGAGGGATCAAAATCTACCACCAAAACTTCTTCAGAGGTTGTTACAGCTTCAGAAGATGGTAAGACTTTGATGTATACAGATAGCGATCTAGGAGTAGTAGGTTTAGTTGATATCTCAGACCCTGCAAAACCTAAAGCATTGGGAGTTGTTGAACTGGAAGCAGAACCCACTGGAATTGCAGCACTTGGAAACAATGCATATATAGGTTCAAATACATCTGAAAGTTATACAAATCCTTCAGGAGCATTAGTTCAATACAATTTAGAAACAAGAAAAGCAGTAAAAGAATGTGATTTAGGTGGGCAGCCTGATAGCGTTTTTGTTTCACCAGACGGAACATTTCTAGCTGTCGCTATAGAAAATGAGAGGGATGAAGAATATAAAAATGGATTTATCCCTCAAATTGATGACAATGGCATTCAAATTAATCCTGCAGGTTATGTTTCTCTTGTGAAGTTAAACAAAAGAGGAAAAATACAATGTAACTCAATTAAAAAAGTAGATTTAACAGGCTTATCCGAAATAGCTCCTTTTGATCCCGAACCAGAATTCGTTGCTATTAATGATCTTGGTGAAACAGTTGTCTCTCTTCAAGAAAACAACCATCTTGCAGTAATTGATAAAGATGGAAATGTAATATCACATTTCTCGGCAGGGATTGTAAAACAAATGGCAGGAATGGATACAAAGAAAGATGGAGCACATAAATTTAAAAGCAAACTAAAGAATGTAAGAAGAGAACCCGATGGTCTTACTTGGATTGATAATGACCATTTTGCAACAGCAAATGAAGGCGATTATAAGCATATTGATCCAAATCAAGCAAAAAGAGGTGGTTCAAGATCCTGGACTATTTTTAAAAAAGATGGAACAGTAGTTTATGAAGATGCAAATAGACTAGAAAGAGCAATTGCACAAATAGGTCATTTCCAAGATGGAAGAGCAGGTAAAAAGGGAGTAGAACCTGAGTCAGTTACATATTCAAAAATTAATGGGACGCCCTATTTATTTGTTGGTGCTGAAAGAGCTGGGATAGTAGCTGTTTACGATGTCACAGAACTAAATCAACCTTTGCTTACTCAATTACTTCCATCAGGCATTGGACCAGAGGGATTTGTCGCAATTCCAGAGAGGGGATTAATTGCCTCAGCAAATGAAAAAGACTACAACAAAAAAGAACCTGGTTTATCTTCTCATGTGACTATTTATCAACTACAAGATGCTCCTGCTTCATACCCACATTTAACAAATGAAAATGGCCTTGAATTTGTATCTTGGGGTGCGATAAGCGGAATGGTGGCTGGTGATGACGGTAAAATTTATGCTGTAAATGATGGGACATTTAAAACTCAGCCAAGAATTTACGTTATTGATCCTTCATCTTCCCCAGCACTATTAGAAAGAGCTATAGATATAAAGCTAGATGGTAAGACTGCATTATTTATGGATCAAGAGGGTATTACTACTGATGGTAATGGTGGATTCTACATTTCTACTGAAGGAATCAAGAAAAAGCTAGATGAACATCCTCCTGCAATCTACCATGTAAGCTCAGATGGTGAAATTTTAGAGAAGATAACTCCACCACCTTCATATCTTAATTATGCTAAAAATCCTGGTTTTGAAGGCATAACAAGGAATGGGGATATTCTTTATATTGCTCAACAGAAGCCTTGGGGTGATGATGCTTTCAATACTACTAAGATCCTTTCCTATAATTTAAAAACTAAACAGTGGGGGGCCGTAAATTATCAATTAGATAGGATCAAAAAAGGTGGCGTTGGCATTTCAGAATTGACTTACCATGACGGGGCACTTTATGTAATCGAAAGAGATAGTTTCTATGGAAAGAAAGCGAAATTGAAAGCTATATATAAAATAGACTTAGATGATGTTATTTTCGAAGGTCTTCAGACTAATATTCCTCCCAGACTTTATCCTTTAGTTGAAAAAGAGTTAGTTACTGATCTAAAACCAGTAATGAAATCTACGGGTGGTTTTATCCTTGAAAAGGTTGAAGGCTTAGCAATAACAAGCGAAGGGCAAGCATGGATTTCAACTGACAACGATGGGACTGGAAAGAAATCAACTGGTGAAACTCTTTTCCTAAATATTGGAAAAATCTAGTTAAAAATACTAATGAAAGTCACCTTTTACATAAGGTGGCTTTTTTTGCAGTTCTTATAATTAAAAAAAGTTAAATCATGAAATACCTAATATTTATTATTTTATTCATCGCCCCAGTTAAAGCTGAAACAAAATATTATTGGCAGGGTGTCAGGCATTATTTAAATCGACCCAAACTAATGATAGAAGCATGCAAAGATATGAAAGAAGAAAATGACATTGGAACATCTGCTTTCGAGAGTATGTACATGCCAACATTACCTGATAGGCTTTGGTTAGCTATTGGCAAAAGAGATTCTTATTGGGCAGATGACTCCAAAGAAGGAAGCATTCTTTTTACAAGAGAAGGGGTTTTGAATTTAAAAAAATTTATCGCAGAAAAATCATGTCCTAATATTTTTTAATTTTCCCTATAAATCTGTATTAAGACACGGAAAGATAGTTTCAATAATCGCTCCACCATCTTTATGATTAAATGCCTTTATAAAACCTTTATTGTTATTAATTATTTTTTTTGTAATTGAAAGACCTAAACCACTTCCACTTTTCTTAAATTTAGTCCTTGATGGATCCCCACGATAAAAACGAGAAAAAATGTCATTTGATTCATTTTCTTCTAATCCAATACCTTTATCTCTAACTCTTATAACAACAGAGCTATCTCTCTTAAAAATTTCAATTTGTATGCCCTCTTTTGTTGGGGAATAACGAATAGCGTTATCTAAAATATTTATAAATGCTCTTTTTAAATTTTCAATATCCCCAGATATATAATATTTTGTTGGAGAAAATAAATTTATTTTTATATCCTTTTTTTCTGCAAGCGGTTTTAGTGTTTGCCAAGATTCCATAATCAAATCTGAAATAGATATTTTTTTGTTTTTATTAAAATCTTCGCTACTTTCTAGCTTAGAAAGCTCTAAAGTCTCTTCGGCCATTTTTCTTAATCTTTTTGACTCTTTCTTAAGTCTTTTAACAAGATACCTATCTTTTTTTGATACTACTGATTCAAGTCTTTCCCCAATTAAGATAAGTGATGTAAGAGGGGTTTTCAGTTCATGAGACACATCATTAATTAATTGATTTTGTCGTTTTTTTATCGATTCAATTGATAATTTACTTTCCAATAATATTAAATAATTCTTTTTTCTTCCTCTAACAATATTTACCGAAATGGGTACTCCCGCAATTGTGAAATCAAGGTTGAATGGGAAATCTTTTTTTCTTAAATATAGAATTTTATTACTAAGTACTTCAAGCTCATTAATATCATTAATTGCTTTTCCAATAACATCTTTATACTTGAAAACCCTAATAAGAGATAAAGCTTTCTGATTGATAAATTTTATTGTTAGATCAGATGATAAGATTATCCACCCTTGCGATGAATAATCTAGCCAAGACAACACTTCTTGAGGTCTAATTTTATCAAATGGGAAATCAATAGTTTTTTTATACTTATTTTTATCAACTTCAAATTTCTTTTCTTTTGATTGAGAAAAATGCTTGACTTTTATTTTCCACTTCTGATGTAAAAAAAATAATACTTCTTGTAGTGTTTTCATTTTCATCCAAACTTATAGCCAAAACCTCTTACAGTTTTAAGAAACTTTGGAGCAGAGGGATCTTCTTCTAATTTCTCTCTTAACCACCTAACATGAACATCTACGGTTTTAGTATCACCAATAAAGTCAATTTCCCATATTTTTTCAAGTATTAAATCCCTTGACCAAACTCTTTTTGGATGTTTCAAAAATAACTCTAATAATTTAAATTCTTTTGGAGATAATGTTATTTCTTTATCAAAAGAAGTTACCCTGCATTCTTCCAAGAACATTTTTATATGATTAAACTCGAGAACAGTTTTTGATTTTTCTATATATTTTTTATTACGTTTAGATCTTCTTATTAAGGCTCTAGATCTAGCAATTAATTCATTTAAACCAAAAGGTTTTGTTAAATAATCATCTGCACCAACCTCTAATCCAAGAACCCTGTCTGATTCATTATCTTTAGCACTCAAAATTAATATGGGTGTATAGTCTTCTTCATTTCTTATTTTTCTACATAACTCTAATCCATTTAGTCCAGGCAACATTAAATCTAGAATTATTAGGTCAACATCTTTTTTAATATCATTATTAATAAAATCTAAGGCACTTAAACCGTCTTTGAAACTTGATACTTTAAAACCTTCGCTGCTTAAGGTTTCACTGACTGTAAGCCTAATACTCTTATCATCCTCTACAAGAAGAATTCTTGAGTCTTGCAAACTTTTATGATCTTTAATAGCCATTGAAAGTTCCAACAATTTTATTTTATATAATCAAAATTATTTGATCTAATTATTGCATAATTAATTTACATTGAATTATTATTTTTTTCATCTAATCTTATTTCCTTTTTAATTTTCCCTTAAACCCTTTTATCTATATTTAGATTGTCTCTTTAATCTTCCTCACACAAAATTTTAAAGAGACAAATCTATTGAATTTAATAATAGATATTAAAACTAATATCCCATCGAAGTGTAATAATAATCGTCATCTTCATCTATATTTGTCACTACCCACTCTGGCGGATAGTCGCCGATCTTTACATATTGATAAAGCTTATCAACATCTGGATCATAATAAGTGTCATTGATTATTGGATGTTTGATTACTTTGCTTGGATGCATAATAAAAATTACTTCTACTATGTCTTCTAGGAAATTTAGTTTAACTTATATTTAAAATCC
>QCER01000017.1 GCA_003280515.1 Prochlorococcus sp. AG-355-P18 | reverse complement strand
GAGGGGATGACTCAAAGATATATCGCTAAAACTGGAGATTATGATTACTGTTTTGTTGGGATCTGGAAAAGTGCAGAAGCTATTGCAGCTCAAAGACCAGCTATGATTGCTCACCTTGATGAGGTTAGGGTATTTATGGAAGAGTTGTCTCCTGAACTTGGAGTAACTGATCCCGTTTCAGGAAATATTGTTTCTAAAGTTGGTTATCATGATTAATAGTCGATTTTAAAAGCTCCATAGTACAAGTATTCAATTCAAGATCCTTAACTCAATTTTAAATAATATATCCTAGAAATAATTTTAGATTTATTAATTAAATGAATACTTATTTTGTAACTGCAACTTTTAAAAATGTTGCTCTCATGGGTGCAGCTTACGATCTTTTTTTAAAGGTTGTTGAAGATGGAACTTTGAATGATGAGTTTGAAGGATTTAAAGTTTTGGGGAGATATCATGCCTCTTACTCAAATAATGTTTATATTATTGTCCAGGCTTCAGAAGGTATAAAAATGACAGAACACTTTGCTCCTTGGAAAGTTAAGTTTGATATAGATTTTGATATCAAGCCAGTTATGACTGACGATGAAAAAATTGCTGAGCATAAGCTTGTTGGTTCATTATTGGCAGCAGAACAGAAAATGGGATTCTCAGGGTAATTATTTTTTAGAGATTTAGATTATGAATATATAATCCTATTTTGAAAGAGACTTGGGAAACAGCATGCATAAAAGAATGAAACGCTTACTACTAACACTACTAGTTGCACTTTTATCCCCCTTTGAAGTCTATGGTTATGAGGGTCCGCTTTTTGATGCAATGGCTCAATTAGATGAAAAACCAGGATTTGAAAAAGCTATTTCTAGAGTGAGAGATGCTGGAATTTATAAGATTGCGCTTTTTGCCAGAAGTAGAGAATACTTAGGTGAAAATGAAAAAGCATTACTCAATTTGCATAGAGACAACAAAGAATTAATAGTGCTTGGTGCACCAAAGTATTTTTTGCATAAAAATGACATTGGTAAATCCTTCACAAAGCGAACTTTGAAAAATATTGATAAATATAAATATTCTTTTGTAGGAGAAATCTTATTTACTCATGCAGACAAGTGTAATACTACTTCGCGCCAGCATGAATCAGGAGAAATATATAGAGATCCATCAGGAAAAGGGTTTGCTGACTTTTTAGTGAAGGTTTCTTCAAAGAATATTCCTGTTATGACACATTGGGAGTTTTATGCTTGGGAAAGAGATTGGCCTAAATTTTCTAAACTTTTCCTTGATTTCCCAAATCAAAAATTCATAATACCTCATATGGGTTTTGGGAGTCCAAAACAGGCCAAATTAGTCCTTTCAACACATGACAATGTATATATGACGATATCGAAAAAAAATAAAAAAAAAAGAAACATCTGTGATCCTACTAAACAATCCAAATTAGGATCTGCATTTTTAAATGATGAAAAGCAATTAAAAAATGAATGGAAAGAAATCTTAATCGAGTATCAAGATAAATTGTTATTTGCCACTGATGCGCATAAAAAACACCGCTGGAAAAAATATTCAAAAATAGTGAGGATTTATCGTGATATTTTAAATCAATTACCTGAAGAAGTTGCTAAAAAGATTGCTTACTTGAATGCTGAAAAGATTTATAACATAAAAAATTAGAGAATTAAAAAAAGATTTGAATACTAGTAAGCGCTTTTGAGATGGCTAATAAGAAAAAGAAAAAGAAATGCAAAAAGAAAAAATGTTCAAACTGGAAAGGGGGTAAATGTATTTGTTATGGCCAATAGACTAGGTACGGTGATTGAAAGTCGATATAAAATTGGAGAGATAAAATCCCCTTTTTTTGTGAAAAAATTATTATACATTTTTCTAGTGTTGATGTGTTTTGCTACTGGTAATTCATACTCATGGGAAAAGGTACTTGTTCCAGACTATGTAGATAAAAAAACAAAATCTCCTTGGAATTTTTCTGAGGACTTTGAAAATCAAGAAGAAGGAAAATTAAAAGTTGCTAATCCTAACCCTTCATCCTCAAATCCTCCTTCTGGTGGGGGTATAGAAAAATCGTTCAACCAAATATTTCGACTCTACGATAAGGGAGCAGGTTTAAAACCATATACAGTTAAAAAAGATCTTGATGGCAATAAGTATCTTGAAGTTACAGTGAAACATAGATGGAATAATGATCCTCTTAAAGAAGGGACAGGAAAAGAAACAGAAAGAGCAATATTTGAGACAAAGCAAAGAAGCACTTTAAATAAAGAAATATGGATTGGTTTTAAAACAAGACTTCCTGAAGATTTTAAACATACAGATGGCAGAGTAACATTTTTTGAATTTAAAAATCGACTTGTATCTATTAGAACGCATCCTCTTGTAAGAATAAGTTTTGATGATGCTGGAAAAACATTAAAAATAACAGGTAATACTGCTGGTACTGGTTTCAATAGAAGGAGTAAAGAAGATAATATTAAGCATCGCATTAATATAAAATATAAAAAAAATGGTTCAAATTGGTTTGTGCGTAATGAAAAAACTAGAGGTGAAAAAAAAATAAAAAATAATTTTAAACTCACACCGAACAAAACATTTAGTGTGACTCAATTAGGTGAATGGAGCACGTATAAAATTGGAATCTATAATACAAATGATGATGATGGTTTTGTAAAAGTCTTCAAAGATAATAAATTAATATTTGACTACAAAGGCATAACATCTGACTGGAAAGGAAAATACACTGGTACTAACGTAAGAATAGGTGTTTATAGAGACTCGGGAAAACAAATTGGAATTGAATACCCCGATCAATCTATCCATTTTGATGATTTTATTGTTGTCTCAGATCAAAAAACTTTAGACCAACTGATCAGAAAGAATGAAAAACCCAATGATTGATTAAATTAAATTGAAAGAGCGGTAACTATATTCTTAACGATATTATGTAGATAATTTAACCAGAATTTAAAGTTAGGGACTCGCATTTTGAAGAAAATAAAGAGAATATAAAGAAAAAAGGTAATTCCAATGGAAACAACCAAAATTCCAAAAAGGATTATTAAAAAACAGGTTAAAAAGAGAGTTATTAAGAAACAGCTTAAAAAGGTTGATAAAGCAATTGTTGAAATTGCGGAAATGAAATTTGAAAATTATGAAGAAAAAGAAGAAAAACTAGACGCGCTTGTTTTTTTAAAGAATCAAATATTGACGGAAGCGGAGGAGTTACTATGAACGGAAGACTAGACAAGGTTGCTATGACCAACAAACTAATGCAACTCAAGAGAGAACTTCACTACAAATGCGCGATTGGGGAAAAGGGAAAATGGGAATGTATAGGAGCAAACGATTATCTCAACAGAGTGTTTGATGTATTAGATGAGTTTTGGCAGTAAATACTAAACAAAAAAAGAATTGATATTGCATCTTGTTGGGCTACTAATAGAATTTCTGTTATGGATAATCTAGAAAGATATGAAGACAGTTATGCAATAGCAGAAGAATTTAGAGAGTGGATACTGCATATAGGAGAAAAGAATGAAAGTTTAAGAGATTCTTTTTTAAACTTACCAAAGGAATTAAAAGAATTATTAGACCAAAAAGTCAACGATTAAATGAAACGCTTAGCTTTATTTATTGTTTTCCCACTTATATTTGGTTTTGGAAACGATAAAGCAAGATTATGCGAAGACCTTAAATTTGCAATAAATAAATCAAAAAATGATTATCAGCAAAAAATATCATTTGCAAAACAAAGCAAAGAATTTGCTAATGATAAAATTACCAAAATTTATGCAATAGAGACAAAATGGGAGGATCTTTTTGATAGTCCTTATGAAATAGAAAGCTTATGTAATGAATATTTCTTAATAAAAGAATTTGATATTGATTTATCTAGTGAATGTTATTTGTTTGAAACTATCTTAAAAAGTGGAAATTATAGTGATGAAGATTTTGATTTTATGCCCAAAGAAAGAAGACAAAATGCTCAAGCTCTTATAGAAGAATTTAAAGCCAAATATGATCAAATTAATAAACAAGCAAAAGAAGATTATTTATCAGAACAAAAAGAAATGCAGAAAATATATCGAAAGAAAAAATGCGATTAAGTCACTTATGGTTTTTAAATGAAACGCTTGATATTACCTCGACCCAAAGACTAAATTAATGGAATTTTTAAATGAGCTTTAGCAAAATCATTAAGACCCATACCATGCAATTCTTGGTATAGCTTGAATAATATTATTGTTGGTAATTTACAATAGATTACTCAATAAATATCATTAATCACAAACCATCGTAGATTAAGCAGCATCAGATATATTGTTATTCGTATCTTCAATCTTTTCAATCTCTTTAATCATTTCCTCTAGCCATAAAGTATTATCTTCTGATCTCTTTTTAAAATAAGAAATCTTAGGTTGATTGATTTCTAATGTCTCATAATCTCCACTCATAAAATTTTCCTAAATTTATAACCACTTAAATTTTAGTTAGTTTATTTATTAGTTTTACTAAGGGGAAAATAAGAAAAAATTAATTTATGGTTAATATGAACTAAGACAAATTAAATATTATTTATAAAAATATCGGAAACACTTGATTTCCTAATGCTAACCACCAGTACAGAAACGAACCGCATCAGCTGTTTGCGAACCAGTCGCTTTCATTTCTTCAACACATTCATTAAAGAACTTTGATTCTTTTTTTAATGAGCAAAAGCTTAGTGCAATAGCTACTAAGGCAACAGCTGATACAACTGCTGATCCTAGTTGTATCACTCCATAAGCAAGCATAGCTTTATTCTTTTTAAAATCTTTTTTTGTATCTTTCTTTTTATCAGACATTTTTTTTAAAATTCTTAGCTTATTATATTCAACAAAATAACTAGACTCCACATATAGAAAAGGTAAGTTATAAAGTTAAATGTTAAATGTATATTGTTATTCCCATAACCAAATTCTGAAGAGTAAAAGCTCAAACTAAAAATAAGAAAAAGTGATGAGAAAATTAATTAAAAATTTATTTCAAATTAATTATTTTATGATTGGTTTTTGAAAATAATTTAATTTCTTAAAGATAATGTTTTCTTAAATTATTTTTAAATTTCATATGACATAAATATAGATAATTGAATAATCTTAATGCATATTGATGATGCAGTGTTTTTAGAGGATTTATGCCCTAAGCTCAAATTAAGATTTTGGCGAAAGTCTATTCATACATTTACGAGCAAAAGATGCATATATTGCGGAAAACCTTCAGAATCTATTGATCATATATTGCCACGAAGTAAAGGAGGTTTAAACTTAACAGAAAATTGTGTTCCAGCTTGTCTTTCATGCAATGGAGACAAATCAGATGAGAATGTTTTTGATTGGTATAGAAAGAAAAAATTTTATGATCCTAGAAGAGCTATGGCTATTAGAGCATGGTTAGATGGAGACTTAATATTATCTATAAGATTATTGCAATGGGCTAATCAAGAAATTAAGGAAAATAAAGCAAATTTTGAAAAAGAAGAATTAAATCTAGATGCTGCTTAACTAGAAAATTTGAGGGATATTTGAGGGGACGCTTATTAAAAACAATACTTTTGTTAGGTTCAATTTTTGTTGTTTTTATTTGTTTTAATCCAATTTCAAGAATTTATATTGCTGATTACCTGGAAAAGATATCGTTATTTTTATTCAGAACAATAAGTGAAAAAGATTTAAATGATTGGTATGAAAAAAGAGATAAATATGAATTACTTGATAAATCAAGCGGGCCTTCTTATTGATAGATAAACAAAAAATATAAACGGTTTTTTTAAACTAAAAAATATGCAATTAAATCTGAAAAAAGTTTTATTAACTAATCTATTTGTGCTTACTTCTTAAATGAAATTTAACAAGATTAGAAATTACTTAACCAAACCTTATATAGAATTTATATTTTTCTTTAAAACAAAAATCATACAAATTTGCATATTGTAATTAGTAATACAAACTAAATGAAAAAGTTATTTTCTTTTGTAATGGGGGCAGCTGTTATAGGAACAGCACTTGCACCTTCAGCAAATGCATGGTGGTGGGGTAAAAAAGGTTCTGAAAAGGCTTCAATTACTGTTTATACTGCTTTAGAAGATGACCAAATACCAAATTATCTAAAATCCTTTGAGAGAGATTACCCTAATATAGAAGTTAATATTGTTAGGGACTCAACAGGTATAGTTACTGCGAAATTATTGGCTGAGGCTGAAAACCCACAGGCAGATGTGGTTTGGGGTTTAGCTGCTTCAAGTTTATTAGTAGCTAATGATAGAGGTTTGATTCAAGGTTATGCTCCAAAAGGCCTTTCGAATGTTAAACCAAGCTTTAGGGATCCTGCAAAAAAACCTTCATGGGTTGGAATTGATTCTTGGATTTCTGCTTTTTGTGTTAATAAAATTGAGGCTCAAAAAAAAGGACTATCAATACCTAAATCTTGGGCAGATTTAACAAAACCAGAATACAAAGGTCACATAGTTATGTCTAACCCTGCTTCCTCTGGAACAGGTTATTTGTCAGTAGCTTCAAGATTACAAAATTTACCTTCTGAAGAGGATGGTTGGAATTACCTTGATGCACTTCATGCAAATATTGCTCAGTATATGCATTCTGGATCTAAGCCTTGTAAGGCTGCAGGTAAAGGAGAGTATCCAATAGGGATTTCATTTGGTTACAGAGCTGTAAAACAGGTAAATATGGGGCAACCAATTGAGGCTGTTTTTCCTAAGGAAGGTTCTGGATGGGATGTAGAAGCTAATGCCCTTATCAAAAAAGACAAAATAAAACCTGCTGCGAAGACTTTTCTTGATTGGGCAATTTCTCCTGAAGTCTCAAGAGAATATGCAAAAAGTTTTGCAATAACAGCTGTTGAAACTGATGTTCCGCTTCCTAAAGGTTTCCCTTCTAATCCAGAGAAACAGCTCGCAAAAAATGACTTACAATGGGCTGCTGTAAATAGGGAGAGAATACTAGCAGAGTGGGCAAAACGCTATGATGGCAAATCTGCTCCTAAGTAAAAATTAAAAGCATATAAATAAATTCCATGAATTAGCAATTCATGGAATTTATCATCTAGATGAATAATTATTTTAAATTTAATGATTAAAAAAGAAGGAAGTTTTAAATATTTAGAAATCAAAAATATCAGTAAAAACTTTGGGGAAACATTCGTTTTGAAAAATATTCACTTGGATGTTTTTAAGGGAGAATTTTTATGTTTATTAGGACCAAGTGGTTGTGGAAAAACAACTCTGCTAAGAATAATTTCTGGCTTAGAGAGACAAACAAATGGCGATATTGTTCAAGATGGGCTTTTAATTTCTAATTCCCCCACTGAGAAAAGAGACTTTGGAATTGTTTTTCAGTCATATGCATTATTTCCAAACCTTAATGCAAAACAAAATATAGCTTATGGTCTTGAAAATAAAAAAATAAATAAAAAAGAAATTGAAAAAAGAACTAATAATTTACTTCGTTTGGTTGGATTAGAAAAATATTCTGACCAATTTCCATCTCAATTATCTGGGGGTCAACAACAAAGAGTGGCTTTGGCGAGAGCCATGGCATTATCTCCTGGTTTACTTTTATTAGATGAACCTCTTTCAGCCCTAGATGCTCAAGTTAGATCAAAATTAAGAAATGAAATTAAACTAATACAAAAGAAACTTAATTTAACTACTATCATGGTTACCCATGATCAAACTGAAGCTTTATCTATGGCAGATAGAGTTGTAGTCATGGAAAGGGGTCATATTGCTCAAATTGGAACACCTTTTGAATTGTATGAAAATCCAATTACACCGTTTGTTGCTGATTTCATAGGGAAGATGAATTTGTTAAAAGGTAAATATGATAAGAAAAATTGTGTTTTTTATTATCTTAATAATAGATTTTTAATTTCACAGAATACAGAATATTCATTTTTAGAAAACTGCTTGCTTGGTATTAGACCTGAAGATATTGAAATTATTAAGTTCAGAAAAAATATAGAAAAGGAAGAAAATATTCTTAGAGTAAAAATAAAAGAAATTACTTATTTAGGAACAATTTTTAGATTAACAGTAGTTTTAGAATCTAAGCTAGAAGAAAATATTTTTGTAGACGTTATTTCTAATCAAGTGATCTCTAATAATTTAAAAATTGGAGATTTTATAGATATTAAATTAAAAAAAGAAAAAATTAAATTATTTGAAAGTAATTTATAAGTCAATGTATTTTAAAAAAAATTTTAACAAAAGTTTTAACATCTTATTATTAAGAATTTTAATTATTTTTGTATTTATATTAGTTAGCTTTTTTATCATAATTCCTTTACTTCCATTATTCTTAAAAAGCTTTAGTGATAACAAAAATAATTTTATAGGATTAGAAAATTTTATAAACTATATTCAAAATCCATCCTTAACGCAATCCTTTATAAATAGCTTAAAGGTGGCAATTACTACGACTTTTTTTTCTGTATTAATTGGATTTATTTATGCTTATGCTCTCACGAGGACAAGATTACCATTAAAAAAATTTTTCAATACTTTTAGCTTATTTTCTTTATATATTCCACCCCTGGCTGTTGCCATAGGTTTAATTTATATTTTTGGAAAACAAGGTTTAATTACTCAAGGATTTTTTGGGACTATTCCTGGATTTGATATAAATCTATATGGTTTTAATGGAATAATTATAGGTGAAATTTTTTACTGCTTTCCTCAAGCTCTAATTATTCTTGTGTCAGCATTAAATCTTAGTGATCAAAGATTATATGAAGCAGCAGAATCTCTGAAAGCATCTCCACTTAGAAAATTCTTAACTATTACTTTACCCAATATCAAATATGGACTGATGAATTCAATTTTTATATGTTTTATTTTATCTTTTACGGATTTTGGAGTTCCTAAAGTTGTTGGGGGGAACTTTAATGTACTTGCTACAGATATTTATAAACAAGTTGTTGGTCAACAAAACTTTGCCATGGGAGCAACTATTAGCATCTATCTTTTAGTACCCTCAATTTTGGCTTTTCTAATTGATAAAAATTTCCAAAAGAATGAAGCATCTCTAATTTCGGGAAAATCTATACCGTTTAAACCAAGGAAGAATCTGATAGTTGATTCAATAATGTTTATTTTTTGCAGTTTAATTTTGATTTTAGTAATTGGGGTCTTTTCATCTATAGTATTAGCCTCGCTAATAAAAATATGGCCATACGATATTTCTCTATCATTACAAAACTTTAGATTTTCTAATGTAGCTGGAAATGGTTATGAACCTTATTTTAATACTGTTTTCATGTCAATTTATACTGCAATATTTGGGACTATATTTGTATTTTTTACAGCTTATTTAGTAGAAAAATTTAAACCATTAAAAAAAATAAGAATGCTAATATACTTTTTTTCAACATTACCAATTGCAATTCCTGGCTTAGTACTTGGCTTATCCTATATTCTTTTTTTTAATAAACCTTCTTTCTCTGTACCCTTTTTAGATTTTCAAATATTTAATCCTTTCTCATTACTTTATGGAACAATGGGAATCCTTGTATTAGCTAATATCATACATTTTTTCACAGTGTGTTTTATATCAGCAACAACAACTTTAAAACAAATTGATAAGGAATTTGAAGAGGTATCAGAGTCTTTAAAAGTTCCTTTTTATAAAACCTTTTTAAGAATAACGATACCATTATCACTCCCCACAATCTTAGAGATAGGAAGTTATTATTTTGTTAATTCAATGATAACTGTATCAGCTATTATTTTTCTCTACCCAGCAAAAATTCCAGTTTCATCTGTTTCAATTGTAAACATGGATGATGCAGGAGATACAGCATCAGCTGCTGCAATGTCTACTCTTATCGTTTTAACAAGTCTATTCGTAAGGTTAATTTATGAATTTACTTCTAGGAATGTTTCGAAAAAATCTTCTGTTTGGATTAATCCATTAGAAACTTAAACACTACTTAAACTTAAATGAATAAAATCAATATTATGAAGAAAAAAAATATGAAAATAAAACTTGTTATTTTTGATATGGCTGGCACTACTGTGAAGGATAAAAATGAAGTTACTGGATGTTTTTTAGAGGCCGCCTCAAGAACAGGTTTAAATACTAATAAAAATGAAGTTGATCGATTACATGGCATTCCAAAAAAGAAGGTCTTTCAATTATTATGGGAAGAGAGAATTGGTAAAGGTAGTAATAAATTTGAAACTTATGTGAATAAATCTTTTGAAACTTTTAAGGATATCTTAGAAAATCACTATTTATCTACTGATATTGAACCAACAGAAGGCTGTCTTGAGTTATTTAGATCCTTAAAAACAAAAAATATTTTTATTGGATTAAACACAGGTTTTTATAGAAAAGTAACAAACATAATACTTAAAAATCTTGGATGGGATTTAGGACTTAATGATAATTATGTGGGAGGCTCATCTTCAATTATTGATGTATCAGTAACCCCTTCAGAAATTTATAATAACGAAGGCCGTCCTTCTCCATATATGATTCAAAAGGCAATGTATGTTTTAGGAATTGATGATCCTAAATCAGTAGTTGTTATAGGTGATACCCCATCTGATTTGAAATCAGGAGTAAGTGCAGGCTGTTTAAAATCTTTTGCAGTCACAAATGGAACTCATTCAAAAGAACAGCTTGAGGCTTATAAAAATGATGGACTTTTTTCTTCCTTAAATGAATTTTCATCTCACTTAAATCAATTTATTGATGTCTAAAAATTGTAAAACTGATATAGCTATTATTGGAGCAGGTATTGTAGGTCTTGCTCATGCATTGTCAGCTGCAAAAAGAGGTTTTAGTGTAAAAGTTTTTGAGAGAGAAGAAAAAGCTATTGGAGCTTCAATAAGAAACTTTGGAATGATATGGCCAATTGGTCAACCTTTTGGAAAGCTATATAGTAGAGCTCTTAATTCTAGAAAAATATGGATTGAGACAGCCCAAAGCAGCGACTTTTTTTTAGATCAAGTTGGTTCAATTATTTTGGCATATAAAGAAGATGAATATCAGGTTATGAAAGAATATTGTGATTTGTCTAAGTTTAAAAATTCAAGTGCAGAATTACTTTCAATAAAGCAAATCTTTAATCTTAGCCCTTATGTTTTAAGTAAAGGATTAATTGGAGGATTGTGGAGTCCTACTGAAATGATTGTTGATCCTAGAGAGGCAATTAAAAAGATTACAATTTTATTAAAGAATAAATATGGAGTTGAATTTAATTTTGGTACAACAGTTTCAAGTGTTGAGCCAAATTTAATAGTTACAAGTGATGGTAATAAGATTAATACAAAAAAAAGTATAATTTGTTCAGGAGCCGATTTTGAATCATTATTTCCTCAAGAATATAAGAAATTTCATACAACCAAAAGCAAGCTTCAAATGTTAAGAACAATTAGTCAACCTAAAAACTTTAAGTTAGGACCAGCACTTTGTTCAGGTTTTACATTAACGCATTATGATTCTTTTGCTGAATGTTCATCAATTAATTCTTTAAAAGATAGATATAAAAAAGAGTTCCCTTTTGCAATTGAAAACGGAATACATATTATGATTTCTCAAAATGGATTAGGTGAAATTATTTTGGGAGATTCTCATGAGTATGGATTAACTTTTGATCCTTTTAATAATGAAGAAATAAATAAATTTATTGTCGATCAAGTTAAGAGTTTTATAAGTCTTCCTTCAATTGAGATAGCCTCAAGATGGAACGGAATATATCCTAAGTTAATTGGAGGAACTGAGTTAATAAAAGAAGTTGATGATTCAATCCTAATAGTCAATTGTTTGGGTGGTGCTGGAATGACCCAATCATTTGGACTCGCAGAAGAAATAGCTGAAGAATATTTAAATTTTTAGCTTAAAAAAATACTTTCAATTTTTGTAATAAAAAATTCCAATTCTAGGTTTTTAAAATTAGTATCTTTTGCCTTTTCATCTAATTCTCTAACCAATAAAATTTCATTAAAAAACTGATTTTTTTCAAAACTTTTTATTTCTTCCTTATTCATTTCACCTCCCTGAACCTTCAATGAAGCTACTGAAGCTGATGAAAGTTTTGCAAAATAAGAAGAATCTTTTGTACATAGGTATCTTTTGGCATCAACATGCATTCTTACGCAATTAAAAATTTTATCTGAGAAAAAGTCCTTAATAAATTCTGCACCTATTTTTTCATGATCATTATATTTAGAATAGATATCTTGATCAAGAAGTAAATGACCTACATCGTGAAAAAGGGATGCGATAATGATTTCATCTGATAAACCGTTATTTACCGCATGAGTAGCGGATTGAAGCATATGATCTGAGACTGTTATTTCCTCACCTGCATATTGTTCTTTACCTTTCTGAGAAAATAAATAATTAATCATTCTAAAGAATTCTTTTTTATCCTTTAAATTTATATTTTTCATCAAATTAAGATGTGCCATTTCCTTAAAATATATCTTATTAAAATAAAGGTTAATAATTTATATAATATGAAATAATGAAATCAGACTCTGAATCCAGAAAAAATCATATTTTTTTTAAGAGAGAAATTTTTGAAACCACTAAAAACGTAAATTTAAAAATCGAACATTTAAAGCTAAATAATTCCTCCATAGGGAGATATGGTTCTATTGACCATAATGGATCAACAATGGTGATAGCAAAGAATGAACAAGAAAAGATAATTGTTTTAAATCAATATAGATTTCCAGTTGAAGAATATATTTTAGAATTCCCATCAGGTACTATTAAAAATAATGAAAAGCCAATATCGACTATCAGAAGAGAACTCATAGAAGAGACTGGCTATTCTTCAAAAAGTTTCAAATATTTTGGAGAAATCTTTGAGTCGCCATCTTATTCTAATGAAAGAATACATTTGTTTTTAGCTAACAATATTTTTAAAGAGGCTAATTTATTAGATAAGGATGATGATGAGGAAATCGAAGTTTTATTTTTTAGTAAAGAGAAAATCAGAGATTTAATTTACTCTGGAGTAATAAAAGATTCAGCTACGATAGCCTTTTTTTTTAAAGTTTATGATTTAATCTAAATACTAATTTATTTTAAAAAAATAAATTTTTAAAAATATTTTTTATATCATTTACTGAATTCAGTATGAAATCTGCTCCTGCAATCTTTAGTTTGGATTCATATATTTCTCTCGCTTTTAAACTGTTTTTTAAATGCAAATGTGGTGGAGCGACAGCAAGACTTATAAATTTCTGCTCTGGAATTATTTTTCTTGAATTAATAATTGTTTTAACATCTGCTACCGTATCTCCAATATATGCTATGGGAGGAGCTGATCTTCCAAGCTCTTGATTAAGTAATTTTTTAGATAAATAAATGAAACCTTTAGGATCAGGTTTATCTGGAGCTTCTCCCATCGCGACTAGCGGAGGATTCAGAAGTTTTAATTTATTCTTTAATATATATTCAGCTGATGCCCTTTCTGCTCCACTTACAAAACCCCACAAAATACTATTTTTAGTTAGTTCGCTAAAAATATTTTTCTCGATAAGAATTTTTTCGTTTTTTATAAATCCTGTCCAAATTTCTGATTCTAGAGGTGATTTCAAACCAAAATATAAATTTTCAAAATGGCAAACTAATTCTTTCCTTGTTGGAGGTGTAATAGTTAATCTATTGCTTACTATGTGTCTTTTTATTAGTTCTAAACTTAAATCCCAGTCATTGTTCCAAATCCCTTCATTTTTTATTTCATCAATTTCGAAAATACTTGGTTCCCAAAAACAATAATGCTTTACTGTTTTTATAATTGCCATTCTATAGCTATTCGAAACATCTCTAATAACTCCATCTATATCGAATAGAATTAGACCCTTAATTGACATTTTAAAAATATATAAGTTTTTTAAATTTACTTAAAATTACATCATATATTTTGATAATTAAACTTTAGTGATTAATGCCTTAAAAATTTATATCAAAAAATTTACTTTTGCTATGCCAGAATCAGAGAGATAAAACAATAAAGGAATGCATTAACCCTGCAAGGAAATTAGAAAAAAGAAAAAATCATCATTTGTTTATATTTTGAGGAACCAATAACTAAATTTAAACTTGATATCTTATGGAATTTTTTATGCGTAAAATTACAAAATTCATTTTCATCTGAATAGTTAATTAAATCAACTGCATTAATATTTGAATCAAACCACAGCTCATATTCTATGTAATTTGGCTCTGCAAAATAAGTCATACCAAATTTATTTCAAAAAGAAAAAGCTTCTCTATTTCGTGTGAGGAGAATGTATAAGCTACCAACAGCTTAAAAGATTTAATGAACTCTTCTTTAAGAATTAAATAAGATACTAATAAGAAAAAATAAAATATTATTTTAATTTTTAAAAATTATTAGTTTACTTGCTGCATACTATAAAAAACTGCATCCAAGACCACTGCTTTGATTTAGAAGAATTGAATGCATTATTAGAGTCACATTTTAAAGTTATAAGCAAGTTATGAATTGTTTAAAAGAAAAAAAAGAAACAAAAAGAAAGGCATTTTTGCAAGTTATATTTTTAATAAAAAATAATTATCCATTGGATTGCAGATGAGTAGGAAAAATAGATTCGGAGCTGTGCTTTCTTACAAAAATGAACAGGGAGATTTAAAAAATTCAGATTCCTATCAATTACAGATAAATTGGAATTTCTAAAGACTAAAAAGTGGATTAAAGAATAATTACAATACTCCCTAGAAATAATTTGACAGCAACAGATGGGCCATTTAAATTTATCTTGCACACTTCGTTTTGTATGGTCAGAGGTTTTTAAAAATGATGATGCATTTCTTGCTCATTTAGTTAACCCTCCTGTCGGTGCTTATCTTGAAGTTCACGCTGGACTGTGTGACGGAGATTCGTCTATTGAATTTTATGGAACTGTTGGAGATTAAGTAATTGAAGCAATTAACGAAAGTGGTCTTACTTTTAAAGTCTTCAAAACTAAACTGGGTAAAGCAGATTTTAATTAAAGATTGAAAGTCGATCTAAAAATCTAAATTTAAAGATAAATTAAATACTTTTTAAATTATCGTTTTTAGATTGAAATTACACTATTGAATTCTAATTATGGCTTACTATCACGTTCATGGAGTTATCCCAGATACTCTTTCGCAATCTGAAGGGTACAAACTCTTTGAACAATATATTGCTTCCGGCGCACCTAAGGATAATTTTGACGGCTTTGAATTGATAAGTAGAGTCCATGCTCCTCAAACCGGAGAAGTTTTCGTAACATGCAAAGCTGACAGTCATCTTAAAATGGCTGAACATTTTGGTATTTGGAGAGCAAAATTTGGCGTTGAATGGAATGTACTTCCTGTTTTTAATGATGAAGAAGTTATTCTAAGAAATAAACAACTTGCTGAAGAAGTAGCAGCCATGGGATAATTTAATTGATTGACAGTCGATCTAAAATTGGAGGGTATAAAAACCCTCTTTTTTTATGACTGCTCAAAATTTTATGAATGTTGTTTGATTTAAATTAAAATCTCATTGTGTAGATAAGTATTTCGAAGTAATAGATAAAACAAGTTTTGAGGGGATGACTCAAAGATATATCGCTAAAACTGGAGATTATGATTACTGTTTTGTTGGGATCTGGAAAAGTGCAGAAGCTATTTCAGCTCAAAGACCAGCTATGATTGCTCACCTTGATGAGGTTAGAGGATTTATGGAAGAGTTGTCTCCAGAACTTGGAGTTACTGACCCTGTTTCAGGAAATATTGTTTCTAAAGTTGGATATCACGATTGACAGTCGATCTACCATAATTAGCATTTAGCTCCTTCTCAACCTCTTTGAGTTCCTCTCAATAATTCTCGTAATTTTAACCTAAGACTAAAAATGAAATCAGGTTCAGAAAACCAACTATCTTTATCTGTTATTTCTACAGTTTCGTTTAAAAATTTAGCGGAAGAAGTCAAAGAATTTGCAATAATTACTTTTGATTTTGGACTTGAGTAAATAAATCCAATAATTAACACAATTAAAAATATGGACCCTTTAACTTTAAGTGATTTAATAAATTCTTTTTTTAAGTAACCCAAAATAATTTAAAAATTAAATTTATTTTAGGAGTTGATATTTAAAGACAGATTAAATTGACAGTCAATCTAAAATAAAAAAAGTGATAAGTTTTTAAAAATGAGTAAATTTTCCTCTCAGGAAATAGAAAGTCAATATAACTTAATAAAAACGCTTTTATCTGATCCTGAAAAGTATAAAGATGCTTTAGATGCAATTAAAAAAGATATTGCTTATATGCCACTAGAACTAAAGAAAAAACTTGAAGAAGAGAATATTACTTTATAAATAATATTTTTGAAGACTTAGAAATATTTACTAAATAAAGCATCAAAGGAACTTCTACTAGTACCCCAACTATAGTGGCTAAAGCAGCTCCTGAATTAATCCCAAAAAGAGTTATCGATACAGCTACTGCAAGTTCAAAAAAGTTTGAAGCTGCTATCATCGATCCTGGACAGGAAATAGAATACTTTTGCCTAAAAAACTTCATTGAAAAAGCAGTTAAATAAAAAATAAAAAGAGTCTGTATTATTAATGGAATTGAAATTAAGATTATATGAATAGGATTTTGTAATATAGATTTTGATTGAACAAAGAATAATAAAAAGACTGTAAGAATTAAAAAAAACAACGAATAACTTTTACTTTTATTCAAAATACTTTTTATTCTTTTTTCGCTATAGATTTTATTTTTTAAAAATATTGCTAGAAAAAGTGGTACCAAAATAAAGATTATTACAGAACCGAAAACAGTATCTAACGGGATATCTATACTGTTAAATCCTAAAAGAATTTTTGACAACAATGGAAAGGCTAAAATTAATATTAGATCATTAATAGCTACTTGTATTAAAGTAAATAAAGGATCGCCTTTAGCAAGATTACTCCAGACAAAAACCATTGCTGTACATGGCGCTATTCCTAATAGAATCATTCCAGAAACATATTCTTTAGCAAGTACAGGATCTATCAAATTACCATATAAAAAATATAAAAAAGAGGCTGCAATGATTGCCATTGAAACTGGTTTTATTAACCAATTAATAAAAAGGACAATAGAAAATCCTTTAATCTTATATTTCAAATTTATTATTGACTTGAAATCTATTGATAACATCATTGGAAAAATCATTCCCCAGATAAGAATTGCTATTGGAAGATTAATTCTTGAGAGTTCTAATCCGCCTATAAATTGAGATAAATTAGGAAATAAATCACCGGATAAAGATCCAATACACATTGCTAAGAAAACCCATACACTTAGATATCTATCAGAAAATTGCATTTAATTTATCTTTACTTAACTATTCATACTAGTATTTAATTTAGTCTAAATAATAGCCTTTCTTATTTTTGCTGTAATCCATTCACTAAAAACTACTGCCACTACTATTGTTAATAAAATAACTGATACCTTAGCCCAAGCTAAGTCTCCTATTTGAGCATCTAATTCTATCCCTATACCTCCTGCTCCAACTAAGCCAACAACAGTTGCTTCTCTTATATTTATATCCCACCTATAAATAGAAATACTCGTAAATGCTGGGAGAATTTGAGGCACTATGCCAAAGGTCATAATTTGTGCTTTATTTGCCCCTGTTGCCTCAATAGCTTCAATTTGGTTTTCATCAATTTCCTCTATAGCTTCATAAAGTAATTTTCCACAAAATCCTATCGATCTTAATCCGATAGCAATTATGCCAGCCAAAACTCCTGGACCGACAACTGCAACCAGAAGTAATGCCCAGATTACTGAATTAATTGATCTGCTTGAAACTATGCAAAATAAGGCTAAAGGTCTTATAAACTTTTTACTCGGGGTAGTATTGTTTGCGGATAAAAAAGCTAATGGTATTGCAATTAAAGTTCCAATCGTTGTACCAATAGTCGCGATATTTAAAGTATCCCAAATAGGTTTTATTAAAGTGAAGAAATAATTAGTTTCTGGAGGAAACATCCTACCTAAAAGATCTAAAGCCTCATTATGTGAATCAAATACATAAAACCAGATTGTTTTACTACTAATCAGACCGAAACAAAAGCTAAAAATTAAAGTACCTAAGAACCAACAAAGCCAGTTTTGTAAATCTCTTTTTCGATCAAATTTTTTCCAGGTTTTGTAATCCTTTTGTTTTATTATTGGCATTACTTTATTAATTTCCTGAGATGACTAGATGTATATTCAACAATCATCACGATAGAAATAATTACGATAAGAACAGCCGCTGCAGTCTCAAATTCATATCTATCAAAAGCTGTATTTAAGGTAGAACCAATACCTCCTCCCCCAACAATTCCAATTACCGCTGACTCTCTAAAATTAATATCCAATCTGTATAAAGAT
The DNA here is from genome assembly GCA_003280515.1 of Prochlorococcus sp. AG-355-P18. Taxonomy (GTDB): domain Bacteria; phylum Cyanobacteriota; class Cyanobacteriia; order PCC-6307; family Cyanobiaceae; genus Prochlorococcus_A. The sequence continues at coordinate 5,101 of QCER01000017.1, read as the reverse complement.
AATCCAATGAATCTTGGCATAACTTGAGGCTGGACACCATAATTAACCCATTGAAACCAACTGCTGCCAGTGGATTTGATTGCTTCAGCTTGGGATTTATTTATGTCTTCAATATCTTCAGATAATAATTTAGCGAAAAACCCTATTGTCGATAAACTCAGAGTTACCATCCCAGCAAAAGGTCCAAAACCCATTAACTTAACAAAAAATATTGCTAGGATAACCTCCTGAAAACTCCTCGATAATGTGATAACTCCTCTTGATAAGAAATAAACAAATTTAGGGGCTATGTTTTTAGCCGCCCCTAAGGATACAGGTATAGAAATAAGTATCCCCACAATAGTTGCAACAATAGTCATCCATAGACTTTCAAAAATACCTGCCAAAATCTCATCAGATCTAGTTATAAAATCTGGAGGGAAAAAAGCAAATATAAAAATTTTACCCCTTGGGATCCCTTCAAGAATTCTTTGCCAATCAATTTCGGTAGTTAGGAAAACAGATAATAAGTAAGTACTAATTAGCAAAATTAATCCAATTCTTAATAACCTATTTTTTATTAACGGTTTTCTTTTCCAAATTACTTTCTTATAATTCATTTAATATATTCCTAATTTGCTACAGTTTTAGACCAGTCTTCTTCTCCATATATTTTTGTAAGTATTGTCTCTGATAAACCACTTGGCTTGCCATCGTAAACAATTTCTCCAGCTTTTAAACCTATTATTCTTTCTGCAAAATTCTGAGCAAGAAAAACATCATGAATATTTATAATCGCAGCAAGATTTCTTTCCTTACATAACTCGCATATTAATCGCATAATTTGCCTGGAATTTTTGGGATCTAAACTAGCTGTAGGTTCATCTACTAAAAGTAACATTGGATTTTGTATCAAAGCTCTAGCAATTCCTACTCTTTGCCTCTGCCCTCCTGACAATTCATCGGCTCTTTTATCAAGCATATGCTCTAGTCCAATTCTTTGAAGCAGACGGAATGCTTCTTCAATATCTTTTTGAGGAAATTTCCTGAAAAAACTATTCCAAAATCCTACGTAACCTAATCTGCCGGAAAGGACATTTTCCATTACACTTAATCTCTCTACCAAAGCAAATTCCTGGAAAATCATTCCAATTTGTCTTCTTATTTTTCTTAATTTAGATTTATTTAAAGAAGTAATGTCATTTTTCTCATTAGCGAAATAAACTTTCCCTGAAGTGGGCTCAACTAATCTATTTATTGTTCTAATAAAAGTACTTTTACCAGCACCTGAAGGACCGATAAGAGCAACTACTTGCCCATTAGGAATTTCTAGGTTTATTCCTTTAAGCGCCTCTTCTCCATTTGGATAAACCTTTTTGAGGTTTATTGTTTTAAGCATTAAGTCTGATTTTATTTATGATTAATAATTTTTATTTGCAATCATAAACAACACCATTAGCCTTATCTATTTTTCTAATAACATCCCAATCGTGCTTGTGACTTATTGAAATGAATCTATCAGCCTTTTTAAATTCTTTATCTAATGTTGAATTATCCCAGTTATAGGTGTAAAAAGCTTGCTTTACTTTTGCAACTACAGCTGGATGTAAATTATGAGCATGAGCATAACCTGTCGTTGGGAAGGTTTGGGATTTATAAATAGTTCTTATTTTAGAAGAATCAACAACACCTCTTGCATCCATTCTTGTAAGAACTGAGTTAGCAATTGGTGCTACTTCATAATCTTTGTTTGCAACACCCATTATTGAATTTTGATGCTTGCCAGAAAAGACTGGGGTGAAATCTTTATTTGCCTCAAGACCAAATTCTCCTTTAAGAATGGCCGATGGTGCTTTAAATCCTGAATTAGATGTCTTAGATGTAAATGTAACTTTTTTACCTTTTAAATCTGCAGGAGAATTAATTGGACTATCAGAAGGAACAATAATTTCCATTTCATAACCGTAAGATAAATCTTTTTTAGCCATCATTCCAAATGGAACTGCTCCTGCACATGCTGCTGCCACTGTATTGCTTCCAGTATTAATTCCTGCTACATGAAGACGTCCAGATCTCATTGCCTCAACTTGAGCAGCATAAGATTGAACTGGTAAGAAAGTGACTTTTTTACCAGTCACCTTAGACATATGTATTACAAAATCTTCCCAAACTTTTGCATAAACGGAGGGGTCTTCAACAGGTGTATATGAGAACACAATGGTTTCAGGATCTATCCATTCATCTTCGGAAAGGGGTAGGTCTGCGAGAAAATCTCCATCTCGATCACAATATTTGCTGTCAACAGTATTATTTGGATTGCAATCAGATAAATCTAAATCTCCAATTAAATCATTTGATTTGTTTCCACAACTTGAAATACTTGCACTGATTATTGATAGCCCTAAGACTATCTTTAAAAAATTTCTCATTAGTGTTGAATTTATTCTCCATGTTCAACTTGCTCTGAAGAGATTAACTTTTTCCCAAAAAGAGTTTAAATTCTGATTAATTTTTTTATTTTAAGTTAGTCAATTTTTAATCAGATTTGACCAGGGAATTAAATAATTTTTAATTTATTTTTAACTTTATAAATTTAGGGTGAAAGCATTTTAAGACATAAACATGATAATTCCTGAAAAGCAAAAAATAGAATTTAAAGAAAATACAATTCTAGAAGTCAAATCAGGAATATTAATAATGGAATCAAAAATCAAGAATAAGAAAAATATTGTTGGGATAATAAATGAAAATGTTGTAATAAATTTGGAATTATGTAACTACGAAAATATTAAATTAATTGCGTTGACAAATTGCGAAATTAAAACGATTAAAAGAGGGCTATTTTTTTCATCTACAGACTTATTAACAAAAAGTCTAAAAAGAATTGATCAATTGGAAAAACTTTTATTAATAAGTAATATAAAAAAATCAGAAGAAAAATTAAAAGAATTTCTTTTATACTTATCCTCAATAATTGGCTTAAAAAAAGATAAATATATTTATTTAAATTTAAAAGAATTTAATTTCACCCATAAAATTATCGGCAATTCAATTTCTTCAACAAGAGTAACCGTAACGAGAAATTTAAAAATACTAGAAAAAAAAGGTTGGCTGAAATTTGAAAAAAAAGGTATTTTAATTCCGTTTAAAGATAATTAACCAAGCCTTAATAAAATAGATATATTTTATAAATACAAATAATATCTCTATTATGTCTTGTTCCATAACATCTGTTTTTACTTTTAAAATTGAAAGCACTTTCGATGAATGGGCTGCAATATTTGATAGTGCAGAAGCAGATAAAAGGCATTCAGAATTTGATATCAAGCCACTTTTTAGAGGAGTAAGTAAGGTAGATCCTCAAAAAGTTATTGTTATTCATCAAGCTCCAGAAGGTAATGTTCAGAAGTTTGTGGAAGCTAATGGTGACTGGATGGCAACCCATAGAGTTGACCTTTCAACAATGGAAGAATCATCTTGGACTTCTTCGGCAACATCGGAAAGTTGTTGTGATTAACAAATGAAAAGACTACTATTCCCACTACTAGCTCTCTCAACTATTTTCCTTGCGAGTTGTACTAGTAACTCAAACAAAATAGGTACTCAAAAGGTTTCTGAAACCCAAAGGCAGAGAGAAGTTTGTCTAGATTGGTATGGCTACAGTATTGATACCAAGAAAGCAATTAATGATTTAAATCTAAAAATTGAAACAGAATCAGAATTAATGGCTTACTGTGATTTCTTCAAGAATGTAGCTGATACAAAATAGATTTTTACAAAAGAATTTATTTTTTGGTGTCTTGCGATCTCATTTCTTTTTGTGCTTCCCTAATTCTTTCTTCAAAGACTGATCTTCTATATGGAGTAACTTCTCCATTTTTAGTTGCCAAGATTTGGGCTTCATAAAGCCTCTTGGCTCTTGTAATTTTTTCTCTTATTTGAGAGAGCTCATTCATGATCTTATGCAGTTAATGAGAATCCCGTTCCCTATTCTCATTTCATGCGTCCAAATAAATTGGATGAACGTAGAAGTAAGCTAACATTAAAAAAAGAAGGTCGGATTTAAGATATATTTAAAAAATCTTTAAAAGTAGTTTTTAATAAAATTTTAAATAGAAATTTTATCTAGAGGTAAATTATTCTGGGCCTCAATTGAGTCCAAATGAATTTAATTCTCTGTATCTTTATACAATCTTCTTGATTGTGGTGATTTAAGGGCGTTATTGTAATTTTCAATAAATTCCGAATCATCCAAAATAGATTTATTTTCTCTTTTAAAACTTTCTTTATAAGAATATTTGATATGCCCTATTTCTTGGGCTTGATTTGAGTTTTTGGGAGAAGGTGAATTTTTTATAATCATTTATTATTTTTTTTATATGATTGTCCTCAATATTTAAGGCGTAAAAATACAGGAGACTTATATAAGTTAAGATTATTGGATTAAGAAGTTATTAAGTAAAAAATAAATTTGTTTAAAAAATTTCTAAATTTCTAAATTTCTAAATTAAATATTTTTTCTAATAGTCAAAAGTTTATTTAATAAGAATTTAATTCAAAGTTAACAATAGACACTTAAAAAATAAATATGAATAAGACTCAACTTGTTAATTTCATTACTTTTTCAATTCTTGAAAGTAAAAGACTTGAAGACAGATTATGTAGAAAAGAAATTTATAGCTATCTTACCAAACTAAATAAAAAACAATTAAAAGCAATTACAAGTGAATTTATCATCTAAAAAATCATGAAAAAGCTACTGGTTTTATTTATCCTCATTATTACTTCTTGCAGTACAAAAGATGAATTATCCATTACCCAAGATGATTTATCCATTACAAAAGATGAAATTTCGATCACGAAAGGTGAATCATCCATTACTGATGAAAAAAAATTATTTTATGTAACTAAAGAAACTGCTGTTCGTCTTTGTGGAGGTAAATCCAGAATAATTGAAAGTGAAAATGAAGAAATCATCAAAATAGAAGTCAAAGATTTTTCAAATGTTGAAAAAGAAAAATTTGTTCAATTTACTCTCGTTGAGACAGATAGAAAAGGTGGTAAATATAGAATTGTTAATTGTTATCCAAATAAAGATCCTAAAAAATCGGTAATTAAAACA
>QCER01000016.1 GCA_003280515.1 Prochlorococcus sp. AG-355-P18 | reverse complement strand
ATCGTTTTGAATTTGAAGTTTATTTGCAATTGCTTTTCGGAGATCTAAATTCCCCGCTGCGGGTCCGTACTTTGTAAATCCATCAAATATAGCTTTACTTGTAGCCTCTATAACTTCTTTTGGGGCATCAAAATCAGGTTCACCTGCACTTAAATTGCAAATATCTACTCCTTCTGCAGATAATTGATTTGCTTTAGCACTTATCTGCAATGTAAGAGAAGGCTCAATTGCAAGTGCCCGATCAGATAAATTAACTTGACTCATTGACTTATGACTTTTCAAATATGACTTTTAATAATGACAAATGCATAAATTAAGAATAAATAAAACTATCACACTATGGTTTAATTTAGTTCATTTTCTTAATCTATTTTATTTTCATGTTTTGAGTTCTTAAGATAAAGATATTTAAAGTTTTATCTTCGGTGAAAAGATTAGTAATTGGGAGAGGAAGTGTATTTGCAGATTTGTTAGTAATTGGTGAGGCACCTGGAGCACAGGAAGATTTAGAAGGAAAACCTTATGTAGGTAAATCTGGTAAGTTATTAAACGAATTATTAATACAAGCTGGAATTGATTATAAGAAGGATGTTTATTTTTGTAATGTAATTAAATGTCGTCCACCAAATAATAGAAAACCCACTGCTAGAGAAATTAATATTCATAAACCTTGGTTATTACAGCAAATAAAGTTAGTCGATCCAAAATTTATATTACTTACTGGTTCTACTGCTATGAAAGCTATTTTAGAAGTTAAAGATCCTATAAGTAATTTAAGAGGTCAATGGATTAAAAAAGATGGGAGAGAAATTATGGTAATTTTTCATCCATCTTATTTGTTGAGATTTCCTTCAAAAGAAATCAATAAACCTTACCATCTAACTTTGAAAGACCTAGAGAATGTAAGTGGTAAACTATATGCCGTATAATTTAGTGAAATCCTTTTTGAATATCAAGAATTTTAATGTCATTAACTCAATCAAAAGAGGTTAATAGTCTCTCCAAAAGATATTCAACTCATATTGAGAGAAGGATAACTAGAACAGTAATGGTGGGCGATGTAGCTATTGGAAGTGATTATCCAGTAAGAGTTCAGTCGATGATAAATGAAGATACAATGGATGTCGAAAATGCTTACTTAGCTATCAAAAGACTTCATGATGTGGGTTGTGAAATAGTAAGGTTAACTGTTCCTTCCTTAGCACATGCCAAAGCAGTAGGAGATATAAAGGCAAAATTATTAGAAAATAATATCAACACCCCCTTGGTGGCTGATGTTCACCATAATGGTATGAAAATTGCAATGGAAGTTGCAAAACATGTTGATAAAGTAAGAATTAATCCTGGATTGTTTGTTTTTGAAAAATCAGACCCTACAAGAACTGAATATACAGATGAGGAATTTGAAACTATTAAGCAAACAATACTTAAAAGATTTACCCCTTTAGTTGAAGTTTTAAAGGCTGAAAACAAAGCTCTAAGGATTGGAGTTAATCATGGGTCTCTATCTGAGAGAATGCTTTTTACTTATGGAGATACGCCATTAGGAATGACAGAATCTGCGATGGAGTTCGTCAAAATATGTGATGAGCTTGATTTTCATAACATTATTATTTCTATGAAAGCTTCTAGGGCTCCTGTCATGATGGCAGCTTACAGAATGATTGCAGACAGGCTTGACTCAGAAGGATATAACTATCCCTTACATTTGGGAGTGACCGAAGCTGGTGATGGTGATTATGGAAGGATTAAAAGTACTGCTGGAATTGGAACGCTTTTAGCAGAGGGATTAGGAGATACCATCAGGGTTTCCTTAACAGAATCTCCAGAAAAGGAAATACCAGTGTGCTATTCAATTTTGCAATCTTTAGGATTAAGAAAAACAATGGTTGAATATATCAGTTGCCCTAGTTGTGGTAGAACACTTTTCAATCTAGAAGAAGTTGTAGATAAAGTTAGGAACGCCACCTCACATTTAACGGGTCTAGATATAGCAATAATGGGATGTATTGTTAATGGGCCAGGAGAAATGGCAGATGCTGATTATGGTTATGTTGGAAAAGGTAAAGGAACTATTGCCTTATATAGAAGGAAAGAAGAGATAAAAAGAGTACCTGAAGATGAGGGGGTTAATGCTTTAATCCAACTTATTAAGGATGACGGGAAGTGGATTGATCCTTAAGGATTTGTCAAAATTTTGAATTATAAATAAATTCTTTTTATAATAAAAAATATCGAATTATTTGAAAATAAGAAAATTGCTTAAAAAAAAATTTATATTTCTGTTTGCGACATCCTTTTCTGGACTATTCTTAAATAATTTTGCAGAGGCGACAGTTTTAAATAATAGTTATAAAGAAGTAATTGATCATGTTTGGCAAATTGTATATAGAGATTTTCTTGATTCAAGCGGCAAATTTCAAAAGTCCAACTGGATTAATCTAAGAAAAGAAGTTTTATCAAAAACATATTCAGATAGCAATGAAGCATATGATGCGATTAGAGATATGCTTTCTAACTTAGATGATTCTTATACAAGATTTTTAGAACCTAAGGAATTTAATCAAATGAGAATCGATACCTCTGGTGAATTAACTGGAGTTGGTATCCAAATAGTTAAAGATAAAGAATCTGATGATTTAATAATTATTTCTCCCATAGAGGGCACCCCTGCCTTTGAGGCTGGAATTAAAGCTAGAGATAAAATATTATCCATAGATGATATTTCTACTGAAGGTATGAATATTGAGGATGCCGTGAAATTAATAAGAGGACAAAGAGGTACTAAAGTAAAGCTTGAAATTCTTAGAGGTTCTCAATCCTTTTTTAAGACTTTATCAAGAGAAAAAATTGAAATAAAATCTGTATCAAGTAAAGTCAATCAAACCAAAAATGGCTTATCAATTGGCTATATAAGAATTAAACAATTTAATGCAAATGCATCCAAAGAAACTAGAGATGCTATTAAGGATTTAGAAACAAAAAAAGTCGCAGGATATGTTCTTGACTTGAGAAGTAATCCTGGAGGTTTATTAGAATCAAGCATTGATATCTCAAGGCACTTCATTAACAAAGGAATAATAGTAAGTACAGTAAGTAAAGATGGTTTAAAAGAAACAAAAAAAGGAAACGGTCAAGCTCTAACAAAAAAGCCCTTAGTTGTCTTAGTTAATGAGGGTTCTGCTAGTGCTAGTGAAATAGTTTCTGGTGCAATAAAAGATAACAAAAGAGGAAAATTAGTTGGGAAGAAAACATTTGGTAAAGGTCTAGTTCAATCCATGAGAACTTTAGTTGATGGTTCAGGTCTAACTGTTACAGTCGCTAAGTATTTAACTCCGAACGGTACTGATATAAATAAATCTGGAATTATTCCAGACATAGAAGTAAGAATGAATATAAACCCTATACTTCAAAGAGAGATAGGAACCAGAAAAGATAAACAATATAGAGCTGGTGAAAAAGAACTAATAAATATAATTAATAGAAAGAATCAGATAAGCGAATTTAACCCCGACACCACAAACCTTAATGCATTCCTAAAAATTAATAAGGAAGATAAAGTATTTTCATTAAATTAATTACTCATATCCAGCATTCTCTTTATTGGCACATAGGCTCTTCTTATTATTTCTGGGTCTAGTTCAATAGAAGGAGAATTATTTTTCAAACAATCAAGAATTTTTTCTAAAGTATTTAATTTCATATATGGACACTCGTTACATTTACAACCTTCTACATCGGGCACTTCAATAAAAATTTTATTAGGTTCTTTCTTTTTCATTTGATGAATTATTCCAGGTTCAGTTAGTACCATGTAAGTTTTAGATGGATCTTTACTTACGAAATCAAGCAGCTTACTTGTTGATCCAATAAAGTCTGAGAGAATTAGTAAATTTTGACTACATTCAGGATGAGCAATTACTTTTGATCCTGGATTTTGATATTTTAATTTTAGAAGTGCCTCTTCACTAAATGATTCATGAACAATGCAGCTGCCAGGCCATAATTTAAGATCTCTTCCTGAATTTTTCTCTACCCATCTCCCAAGGTTTTGATCTGGCGCAAATATTATCTTTTTATCTTCAGGTATCTTTTTAATTAATGAGACTGCATTACTGCTTGTACATATCAGATCACTTTGAGCTTTTACTTCTGCAGTGCAATTTATATAACTTACGACATAGTGATCTGGATTTTCTTCCCTGAATTTTTGAAATTTATCTGAAGGACAATCGTCTGCTAATGAGCATCCTGCGTCAATATCTGGTAATAGGACTGTTTTATTAGGGCTAAGTATTTTTGCGGTTTCGGCCATAAAGTGCACGCCGCAAAAAATTATTATATCTGCGTCATTATTTGCAGCTTTCCTAGATAGATCTAATGAATCGCCAATAAAATCTGCAATTTCCTGAATCTCTGGAGCTTGATAATAGTGCGCAAGAATAATTGCATTAGCTTTTCCGCAACGCTCCTTTATTTCAGAAATCAAATCCTCTTCGTTTTGAACTGATTTCTGTTTTGTAGTAGAAGTTATACTGGTCAGGATTTAGAATATCTCTTAATAGATTATATGCCTTTAAACAGAAAAAATTCTGACAAATTTAAAAATTGCTATTGTTGGTGACTGTCATGGTCAATGGTCTGAATTAGACTTGAAAGTTTTATCGATTATCAAACCAAATATTGTTTTATTTGTTGGTGATATTTCTGATGGAAGTGTCAAAATAATTAAAAAAATCAATGAGATCAAAATTCCTACTTTTGTGATTTTAGGAAATCATGATAGAGGGAAAGATTCTACAGGCGAAACTCTCTTAAAGCAGATACGTGTTCTTGGTGAAAAATATTGTGCATGGGATTTGAAAGTTTTTAATAATCAAATAAATTTATTGTCTGCTAGACCATGTAGTTCTGGCGGCGGTTATTATCTTTCAAAAGAAGTTAAAGGCGTTTATGGACCTATAACCGAACAAGATTCAATAAATAAAATTATCAAATGTTCAGAAGAGACTGTTGAAGAAATACCTCTAATAATTATGTCTCATGCTGGTCCTTCAGGTTTAGGTTCAGAGCCTAAAAGCATTTGTGGGAAAGACTGGAAATTACCCTCTTTAGATTGGGGAGATAGAGATTTGTCTGCTGCTATTTCTCAAATACAAAAGAGAAGAAAAGTTGATCTTGTAATTTTTGGTCATATGCACAACCGGCTTAAAAGAAATCTTGGTTTAAGAGAGATGTTTAAAATTGATTGCAAAGGAACGATTTATTTCAACACTGCTGTGGTACCAAGATATAAAACTGATGAAGATGGAAAATTGCTAATTAACTTTTCATGGATTGAGTTTGAAAATAAGGAATTAAGGAATGTTTCTCATCGATGGTATTCAGAGTCTGGTGTAATTCGTGAAGAAGATAAATTTTTTTAGGATTTGATATTTTTGTTTATATTTTAAGTATTTTTGGGCTTTTCATATCTTGAAAATAATGTTTGAGATAAGATATAACCCGCAATTCCTGCAGCTGTAAAAGCTAAACCATTTTTAAATAAAGGTAATAAATCATTTGTTCTGGATATTATCGGTGCTAAACCAAAAATTCCAAATAACATTCCCCATAAAGGAGAAAGAAGAGCTAAAAATCCAATTGATATGACTTGACCTTCTTTTCTTGGGGCAGATGCGAAACCTGCTACTAAACCTCCAAGAATCGATGTACATAAAGTCCATATATATTGCTCTTTGGGTAGGCCAGGGACAACTTGGCATCCTCCTCTTTCGAGGCAAATCTTTACGGAATTAATTGCATCTAATACTGCACCATCCTCACCATGATCTTTAACATAGTATTGGTTGCCAAATCTTGTTTGAAGTTCAACCCAAAATAACCTTGGCATAAAATTAAAATAAGCCTCTCCTACGTTAAAGTTCAGCAAATTTCCCCCTCTAGGATCCGCAACTATCAACAAACTTGTCTCATCTAAATCCCAATAGTCCTTTATTGCACTACCAGGAGAACTTTCAAACTGAGATAAATATTTAATTTTCCACCCACTTTCTATTTCTAGATTGTTGAGCTTTTCCTCTAAAGATTTTTTCTGATTAGGGCTTAATGTTTTAGCTAAATCAATTACTGGTGTTTTTTCTTCTGGCAAGAGATTTGGATTATTTATAGCGAAAACGGGTTTATTTGAAATTAAAACTAATATAGATAGAAATATTCCAAATAAATAGTTAATCTTTGAAGGCATAAATAAGTTTTGTCTCTTTATATTTTCGCCGATGAATAGCTTACCCGTGAATAATCCAGATTGGTTAGTAAAAAAAATAATAAAAATGGGTGGGACTATAAGTTTTTATGACTTTATGAATTTTGCATTAAATGATCCTTTTAATGGTTATTACGGCAGCGGTAAAGCTGAGTTAGGCGTTCGAGGAGATTTTGTCACATCACCATCTTTATCTGATGATTTTGCTTTTTTAGTTGGTAAACAAATAGAAGATTGGTTGATTCAGTTCAAAAGTAGTTTTTTATCTAATGAGACATTATCTGTAACTGAATTTGGGGCTGGAGATGGAAGCTTTATGAGTGGATTAATTAAATACTTTTTAGAAAACAGCAAGAATTTTTTAGAAGGTATTTCTTTTGTAATTATTGAACCTAATGAAGGGATGGTAGAAAAACAAAAAAATAAATTGGAGGAATTTTTGAACTTAGGTATTGATATTTTATGGAAAGGTTTGGATGAAGTAGAGGAAAATAATATAAATGGAATAGTTATAGCAAATGAAGTTTTGGATGCTTTGCCAGTAGAAAGAATAACCTTCTCAAAGGGAAAACTAATTCGACAAGCAGTTTCTATAGACAAAAAATCTCATAAATTATTTTTTGATAAAATGCCAATTACACGTGAATTGGAAAAAAGTTTTGAACTTGCTAAAAGTGAGTTGGGAATAATTATTCCGCCTGAAGATGCTCTTGAAGGATGGACGACAGAATGGCATTTAGATAACTCAAAATGGTTAGAAGCTATTTATGGGAAAATCAATAATGGTATTTTATTGATAATTGATTACGCTAAAGAAGCTAAAAAATACTATAACTCTAAGAATTCTGATGGGACTATAGTTTCATATGAAAATCAAAAAATGAAGAATAATGTCCTAGATTCTCCTGGAAATTGCGATTTAACATCTCATGTGTGCATAGAAACATTAATTAATGATGCTGAGACTCTTGGATTTGATACTGTTGGAATAACAAAACAAGGAGAGGCTTTATTGGCTCTTGGATTGGCTGAGAGACTTTATGGGATTCAGAAAGAATTTAAGGAGAATTTATCAAATGCTCTTTTAAGAAGAGAGGCATTACTTAGACTCGTAGATCCTGTTTGTTTAGGTGATTTTAAGTGGTTTGTTTTTAAAAAGTTTAATGAGAAGAAAATGAATATAAATTCAACCTGTTTGCGTTAAGAAAAAAACTTTAAAAATAATGAATCTTCCACGTCATCATATATATCAACAGCACCAATTTCTTTCGGTAATATAAATCTCATTTTGCCATCACGAACTTTTTTATCACCCATAAGAATTGTTAGAACGTCTTCTTTATTTATTTTGGGGATCTTGGTAGGAAGATCATAACTCTCTAAGAGAATTCGCTGTCTCTCTAATTCTTCTTTAGACCATAACCCTTTTTCAATTGCTATTTTCCCCGCAATATTCATACCAATTGATATTGCTTCACCATGTAGAAATTTGCCGTATCCACATAAATTTTCAATAACGTGACCAAAAGAATGACCATAATTCAATATTGCTCTAACACCATTTTCATGTTCGTCTTGAGAAACAACATTAGACTTTGTTTTTATTGAACTATCAATTATTTTAATTAGATATTCATTCTTGAGATTTATAAGCTCATTCTTGTTTTTTTCAATTTCTAAGTATTCGAAAAGTTCTTTATCTCTTATTACTCCGTATTTTATTACTTCGGCCATGCCTGCACTAAATTCTCTTTTGGGCAAACTTTTTAAAGTTTCTGGATCAATAAAAACTGCTTTAGGTTGATTGAAAGCTCCAATTAAATTCTTACCTTTTGGATGATTTACTCCTGTTTTTCCTCCCACAGATGAATCAACCATTGACAATAATGTTGTTGGAATCTGAATATATTCGATACCTCTCAGCCAAGTCGCAGCTGCAAAACCACTTACATCTCCAACAATTCCTCCTCCAAGGGCAATAATTATTGAATTTCTATCTAAGCCAAATTCAAATGCTACATCATATATTTCACTTAAGGTTTTTAAGTTTTTATATGATTCTCCAGCCTTGATAAGGAACATTTGGGCCTGAAATTTATTATCTTTTAAATTTCTTAAAAATTTTTCTCCATACAAATTTGATATTTCTTCATTTGAAATCACAAGTATTTTTCTATTCTTTGTTATTCCAATTTTTAAAAGTTCATCGCTGATATTATTCAGTATCCCAGCTTCTAGAGTTACTTCGTATGACTTATCACCTAATGGGACTAATATTTTCTTCTTATTCACAATTGATTACCTAGTTAAAATTTATAAATATTTGGTATTAAATACTTTATATATTAGCAAAAGCTAAGCTCTAGATCCTTAAAAATTCAGTTGTTAAGAATTAGAAATGGTAATAAAATCATTCTATGAGTTTTAAAAAAAATATAAACGATATTAAGAAAAATTATTCCCTAGGAATAATTGGAGGTGGTCAACTGGCTTTGATGTTAACCGAGGCAGCAAAAAAAAGAGATTTAGAAGTATGTGTGCAAACAAAATCTTGTGATGACCCTGCTGGTTTAAAAGCAGATCATGTCATAGAAGCTGATCCTTTAAAGATAAGAGGTAATAAATCATTAATTAATGAGTGTGAAAAAATAATTTTTGAAAATGAATGGATAAAAATTGATAAATTAAATTTAATTGGCAATAAAGATATTTTTGTTCCAAGCCTTAATGCAATTAAGCCATTAGTAGATAGGTTTTCTCAAAAAAAATTAATAGATAGAATGAATATTCCCTGTCCAAAATGGATAAGTATTGAAGATTTTAAAAATCTCTCGGATGAGGAAATCAATAATTGGACTTTTCCTCTAATGGCAAAATCAAATAAAGGTGGATATGACGGCAAAGGGAATAGAAAAATAAAGACAAAAGAAGATTTAGATTCTTTTTTAACAGAGAATAATTCTGATGAATGGTTAATAGAAGAATGGATAGAGTATGAAAAAGAACTGGCTCTAGTTGGTTCGAGAGATAGGACCGGTAAGATAAGATTCTTTCCAATAGTTGAGACATTCCAATCAAACCATGTTTGTGATTGGGTTCTTGCACCTGGAACAAATGAATATGATTTGAACTTATTTGCAATAAATATTTTCTCTTCAATAGTCAATGAACTTAATTACGTTGGAGTTTTAGCTATTGAATTCTTCTATGGCGATAATGGTCTTTTAATTAATGAAATAGCTCCTAGAACACATAACTCAGCTCATTTCTCTATTGAAGCTTGTACTTCAAGTCAGTTTGATCAATATGTTTGCATTTCTTCTGGGATAATGCCACCTGAAATTAAAATGAACTGTGAAGGGGCAATTATGATAAATCTACTTGGATTAAAAAAGAATTTCCCAATCTCAATGGAAACTAGAATTAAAATGTTATCTGATATTGAGGGTTCTAATATTCATTGTTATGGCAAATCTCGCGAAATTCTGGGAAGAAAAATGGCTCACATCACATTTTTGTTAAATGGTAAAACGCATTCAGAAAGATATGATGAAGCTCAAGTTTTATTAACTATGGTAAGAGACATTTGGCCATCTCCAAATGCATAAAAAAATAAGTTAGAGTTAGATTACTGGATCTTTGGTTAAGTTCTTCTTTATGTGCTCTGATCTGACTTTCTTTCGACGTGAGGAGACTGTCGTGATGCGGTAGTAAACCGATCTTGTAATCGGAAACGAAAGCCCACTTTGAATCCTCTTCTGGCTTTTCCAGGTCGATGCAGCAGAGAACTGACGGGGATCCGGTGTTACCTATCAAAATGCTTGCTTTAACATGCTTTTGGTAGGTATTTTATTTTTTTGGAATAACTGAGCTGTTTTAATTCTCTATCAGTGTAAATAATTTATTTGCCAAAATACTTGACGATTCATTTCTAATGTATTTATATTAATAGTACACATGTATTACTAGGTAATGACTTTAGGAGGAGCTAATGTTTGGACTAATTTTTCTTACGGTTATCGTAATGAGTCCCCAAGTGGTTGGTTGCTTAGCCCAGACCGCAGCAGATTAATTTTATTTATAAGGAATAAAAAATCTCCAAGAAATAGTATGAGAATTTTTGCTCATACATATTATGCAAATGATCTTGGTGAGCCAATGGCAATTAAATCATCCACTCAAATGTATTTGGATAATGCTTGGGATAAATGGCATGACCTTCAATTAGAAGGTTGGACTTTTGAAGAACTTGAATTACCTGAATCTGTATGACTAACTTAAATCCAATCAAAAAGAAATTATCAAAAGTAGATAGAAAGATATCTATGCAAGACCCATCAAAATTATTAGCAGAATTTTTTAATGGTGTTGTCATTGAACTTGATGAAGAATATAAATATGACTCATAAAGAATTAATAGATCAAGTTTCCGCAAATTTATTTAAACAAAGTGGAAAGTTAGAAAGCAGAAGATCTTGGTTGGCAATGAGAAATTATCTTGAACAATTAGATACCGAACAACTTAAATCCATGATTAAGGACCACGGATGATTTAAAAACTTTATTTAGTTTTTATTTTTTTCTTAATTCTCAGAAAACCGTAAGTTGCAAAGCCAACCAAAAACATATCCAAGTAAATATGCCAAGTAGGAAAAATCTGGTGTATTAATTCCATTAACGTTTTATTGCCACTTGCCAATAAGGATAATCTAAATTTGATTTTTCTCTAATCAATTGTAATTTTCTAGAATTTATTTTTACTACTATTCCATCTGTTGGATATTTACTAAAAAGCTTCCCTTCTAGCCATTGTTTTCTAAATACTTCAACTTGGCTCGTAAAGTTGCATGAAATATCCTGAGGGATCGTGAAGCCAAGCTTTGAAAGACTTTTTTTGGACTCATATTGGTTAAGTGTTGAATTAAGTATTTGAAATGCGCAGAAGATAAGACTTTCAGAAAATCCTTCTTTAGCTCTTAGAAATCCAGAAGCGATTCTCTGGGAGATATTTGGACTTTGGTTGGGTGCATATAATTCACCTCTAACTTGAAGAACTCCTCGTAAAGGGAGATTATTGGGAATGTCTTGGACTTTAATAAGTTTACTAGTAACGTCTGCCCCTTTTCTTGAAATTGCTTTCTCCAAGTTTCCATCCCTATATTGCAAAGCAACAGCACAACCATCAATTTTTGGTTCAATTAATAATCTGGTATCTACTAATAATCCTTTCAAAAATTCATCTATTGAATCCTTTTCTAATGAAGGTAAAACTAATTTATTTTTCTTTTTAAAGTAATCACAATTAGGGTTTATTTTTAATAAATTTTTTTCAAGTTGGTCGAACTGCTTATCAGAGATTAAAGCATTCCCATTTCTATAATTATCGTCATACCATTCAATTCGTTCTTCTAAATAAGTCTTCATTTAATAAGATGGCTTAAGTTTTTGGTCAGGTATCCAACTTGGTTTATCTATAATCCATTTTTCTCTATCTTCAAATTTAACAGTCCATAAAAGAAATGAAGAAATTTCTTTTAGAGTTATGCCAACCAAGTATCTTGTTTTTGGACTTATTGATATAAATCCAAATAATATTATTAATAAAATAAGTTTAAAGATACCTTTAATCATTTAAAAACTCAGCATAATTTTTGCGAACTTTTTAATTAATGCAATTCTTATAACCTTCAATCTTTGCTAGTTCTTCAATATTCAAACCTGTTTCTTCTAGTAAAGTTTCTCCTATATCGTCCTTATTAAATTTAGTTAAAGCTCCTTTAGTAGAGTACTTAATACATTGGTTTTTGTATTTTGCTTCTTTGACAACAGGAGTTAAATAAAAACCAAACAAGATGATAAAAGCCCCATAAGTTACAAATTTTCTATGGTTTTTCCACCATTCATAAAATTTATTGGACACGAAAAATTAATGACTATTTTCTATTTTAAATTGACTGTCAACAAATTACTTTAGAAATTAAAGGATAGGTTAATTTATTGTTTTTTTATTAATAGATTTAACCCAAGAATAATATCTTGATTTTCTAATCCTTTGCTCTTTCGAAACTAATCTATCCGCAGATTCTAGGGGTGATTCTCCTTTCTTAACTTTTGTTGTAATAGAAATACCAAAACCTTTTGCTTCAATTTTTGCAATGCCACCCTCTAAAAAAAGTAAAAAAGACCAACCTTTGTTCCATCCTAAGTAGAAGGGATTTCGATACATTGCATTCTTTTGGAGATACTCTTTAAATGATATTTTCCTTTTCAAGGAGTTACTTGTATTCACTATTACCAAATAAGAAGTTTATGGCTGATTATTTCTGGAAAGTAATTTTAGTTTTTAATTAATTACTAGAGGAATACTTGACGCCTACGAGTAGTACATTTATATTAATAGTACAACTGTATTATCTTCATGACTTCAGGAGTCGCTAATGTTCGGACTTATTTTTATCGTGGCAGCCTTATTGACCCCCCAACTGGCTGGTTATTTAACAAAAAAAGTGGTTTATTAATTTTTTTTGAGAGTTATAAGAAACCTGTATCTAATAACTTACAAGTATATACTCATCTTTTCTATGCAAATGAATTAGGTGCACCAGCCCAAATTAAAAATTCAAGACTTCATTCTATTGAGTGTGCTTCTGAAACATGGAATGAATTAATTTCAGGAGGTTGGCAAATTGTTACTAATAAATTCCAGTAATCATGATCAAGGTAAATCCGTCAAAATGGGAATATCTAAAAGAATCTACCCTAAAACGAAAACGAACAAAGATTTGTATTACTTGCAATCACTTTCGCTACAGCACTACAGAAACTTTTGCTACTATCTTGATCTGTCCAAAATACGAAAAACGCATACCACAGGGTGATCATTTACTTAAAGGTTGTGAGTATTGGCAAAAAAATAGGACTATATTTTCTCCTGAAGGATCTTAATCATTATCCAATTAAACTTTTCTAGATAAAGATATTTAATTATGTAAACAAAGCATTATTTTATACAACTTAAAAAAATCTTTTTAAGTAATTTGAAAATTATGATTCAATTTTACTTTTCAATATTTCTATTAGTTGTGCTTACATTTTTTGCGCTTTTATTAGATGCACCAGAATTGGCTACTTTAATTCAAACATTTTAGAAAATAATAAATCAGCATTTTTACTGATTTACTTTTTTTATAAGTAAGGCGTAAGTTTAATTTGTTGAATAGGAGGGATCTAATGATTGACAGTCCACCAGAGGAATTAGATTATAAAATTTAAATCTAGATAAAACTAATGCTAAATCTGGAATGAATCTTCTTTTTTAGATTCATTCCTTTTTAATTTCTTTCTAAAAAAATGCGAAATAATAAACATTAAAATTTTAAAATAAAAAATCTGTTCATATTAAAATGACTTTATGTAAAAGACACTTGTAGAAAGTGATTAATTTTACCTGAATCCAAAACCAGTTTTTTGCTCTTCATTTTCTTCCCATTTATTCATAATTAGTTTTAGTAAACTTTTAACTTCTAAATTCGAAGCATCAGTATCTTTTTGAAGATTTATACAAATTTTTGTAATTTCCTCATAAGCATTATCAATTAATATAGTTTTTTGATCTGGATTAGCCATAGAATTTTAAAATGCACCATTACAGTTAAACCCGCTGCAGTTAATAACCCTAAAAATATTCATTACAAAGTTGTGAAATCTTTCATCAAAAAAAAATGCCCAGGTTGTAAATATAGCAAAACCAGAGACAGCAAAAGCAGCGTATTGAAGCCAATGTATTCCATAGCTGTCTAATCCATTTTTATCAAAATCAGAATTACTCAATTGCTTTTTTACTTATAATAAAAATTTTTTTTTAAAAAGGAGAGTATGTTTTGAACGAGAGATTTATTTTCTTTAAGAATTTAGTTTATTTATATTTTAAATAAAACCAGGTATTATCCACCCAAAAAAACCGTAGTTTATTATCAAAGCTATAAAACCAATCATAGCTAATCTCCCGTTTGTTATTTCCGCATTTTTCCAAAATTTACCCATATAGTTTTTTATTTTTTTCGAATTTTTATCTATCAAATAATTTGGTTCTAAAGGCTCCTGCAACCTTTTTATGGCGTATAAAGAGAATTGAATAGTAATCGCGATGATAACAACTATAAAACTAGTAAGAGCATCCATTTTTATATTTCATATGAGATCAATCAGTTAACCAAAGAGTAAATGACATTTGTAAGTTTCAAACATTTCCTTATTTCTGCTTTATATACAGAGGGAATTTTAACTTTAATTATTAATTAATGTAACATATTTAAAAAAAATTAGTATGCATTCTTACTTTTTCTTTGGATTTAACACTTTTCAAGACTAAAGTGTAACACTAATGTGTCAGCTACATCCTATAGCTAGCTTTAGTTGAATCGTAAAAAGCTTTAAAATTTTGTTTAGCCAAGCATATGATGTATTGAATTTTTACTAGGAAAGTATATTTAATATAATTTACTCTGAATAAATTTAATATGTAAAAATTATTACTTTTGTTTAATTTCCGGAAGGTAGAATTTATTCCCTAAGGTGTAACCAATTGACATCAGTACAAACCCAATAAGTTGAGGTAAATGAGAATTTGCTAGTGAGATTTTTTCAATCATTTCTCAATCTATAAACCTAAATAATAATAGAAAATTTTTAATACTGTAAGTCTATTTTGTTTTTGATTCTTTAATCTCCCCAGATTTTTTTAGTGAATTAACAAGCCTTTCATTTTCTGTTTTTAAATTTTCTAATGCAGATTTTGTGAATTGTTCATTGGCCTCAAATTTTGCTGAACTTGTAACTTTTTTATTAGGGAGTTTTTTCTTTGGTTCTGACTTCATATTAAACAGCAATTGAAAAAAATTTTAGAAGTTATTTTTTTTGAGTTAGGTATTATTTTTTACAGTTTTCTGGTTAATAATATTTGTTTACATAGACAAATTAATCTTTATCTTTTGGGAGCCTTAACCATCCAGTAGTCCATTCTGATTTTAGTTTTGCCCATGAGATTCTTTTAATATCTTTTTTATTTTTGGTAGGAAAAATATCAACCCATCTATCTTCATTTTTTCCACCATAAGCTTTAACTTGAAAATGCCTATTACCATTAATTGTTTTTGGTGCTGTCCAACACAAAGTAGGAGGCCATTTCATGAGAACTTTTTAAAAGTTAAAAAACTAAAGGGTACTTTGTCCAGTTAAAACTAAACCATAATATGCAACCGTACCAAGGATAAGTACGATTCCTAGTATTCTAATAATCATGATTTAATATTTTTAAATTCAAATCATATTAGAGAAATTATATAAATTTGAGTTGAAGATTTAATATTTTCTAATTTTTCCTTTTTTTATTTCTAACTATGGAGTGGCAAGATTCAGGATGCCATTCATTCTGAATTTTGCCAATAAAATCATAAATAAATGAATCGGGACATCCAGTTTCTTTTTGAAGTTCTGAAAGTTCTTCTTTAATTAATTTATATACGCTCATTATTAACCCTAAATTTTCTTCTTGGGAGGGAGCCCATTTTTTATTCTCCATTAATATTTTTTAAATTATTTTCCACAATATCGTAATAGGTTATGTCTCCATAATCAGCATCTGAACAACATAAATCTCCATAAAGTTCCTCTAACAAATCGTATGCATCTGAATACTTATCAAAACTTTGAGCGGTTAATTCGTCATCTCCCCCATCAATTCTAATTATTTTGTAGGTCATATTTTACTTAGATGCGAAAAGTATTCATTTGATTCATTAGATCACCTTATAAAAAAATCTTATTTTGGAGTATTGCTTGGGTAAAGCTTCTGAATTTTATTTTTCTGAATTTCTATTTTTCTTTGTTCATATTTTTTTGCCATTATTTTTCTGATAAATAATTGTGGGATAAGCCAGACTAATGCAATAGCTATAGCCATGAAAGCAGGATTTCTCCACGTTAACCTAATAATCTCTTGTATAAATTCCTGATTGAAAATTTCCATACATTAAATTTGATGATAAAAATATCTTTGCTTTCTTTATAAATTTTTTGGTAAGTTATTGATCATTATAACCTAATAAATTTTATAAGTAATTTTATAAATTTTTTCTTTTTCTGGTTTGTTTTTTTTATATTTTGGATTTATATTAATTTTTTATTTTTAGTTTAAAGATGCCGACTTATCTTATTACAGGATCAAATAGGGGTATTGGATTAGAATTATGTAGACAAATTCATAAGAGGGGAAATAATGTAATTGCAACGTGTAGGAAAGCTTCAAAAGAACTTAGAGATTTAGGAGTGAGAGTTGAAGAGAATGTAGAAATTTCTTCTGATGAGTCGATATCAAATTTGTGTAAAAAATTATCTGGAGTTAATTTAGATTGCCTAATTCATAATGCAGGAATTTATGAATTTAATTCCTTCGAAAACTTAGATAAAAAAAGTATTTTGCGGCAATTTGAAGTCAATGCATTGAGCCCAATATGTATGACTCAATCACTTAAACATTTTTTAAAAAGATCTTCTAAAGTTGCTTTTGTCACAAGTAGAATGGGATCTATTGAAGATAATACATCTGGAAGTTCTTATGGTTACAGGATGTCTAAAGTCGCTTTGTCGATGGCAGCAAAATCACTTTCTATAGATTTATCAAGAGAAGATATTTATGTAGCTATTTTGCATCCTGGGTTAGTGAGTACAAGAATGACTGGCTTTACAAGAAATGGAATTAGTCCTGAAGAATCAGCAAATGGCCTTTTAAAACGTATAGATTCTTTAAATAAAAATAACTCGGGTACGTTTTGGCATGCCAACGGAGAGGTTTTGCCTTGGTAATATCTATATTTTTATTTTTAAGAGAGTTATATCGTTAATTTGTTAAAAAACTTTTAAATTTTTCCATATTTCTTTCCTTCTTTGATTCTTTTAGTTATCTTTAAAAAAACATTAGTAAAGGAGGTGATTCATTGTCGTATCTACCGAAAAATGCGGTTATCAAAGGGACCGTGAATTCAGTATCTTCATCACATTTATCGGTCTCTTTTTCTTTAATTAAGAAAAAAGGTTTCATCATCAATAGATTTATATAAATCAATCACTTAATAATCAAAAGCTCTGTATCTCAAGTAGTTGCAGAGCTTTTTTTTATCAATTTAAATAGTCTTTCAAAATTTAATCTATTTTTTTTGGCCAAAGTAAATTAAGGCTAAAAAAGATAAAGTGCTTACCAAAGCAATTAAATACCACCCAGTTGAGGAGTTGCTTGTTACTTCTGTCATTTATTTTGATTTATCGGAGGAATTGATTATTTGAGTAAAAATCACAATTGACATCATTAAAAAAACTAAAAGGATGTTAGTTACGTTCATTTATAGAAAAATGCTAATTATCAAAAAGATTATTCCTAGAGCTACCGTAACTATTGCTGCATCTACCAATAAGTCTTTCCATGTATAGCTTTTAAGCACCCTTGTTTTATCTTCTTCACTCATGAGGTTTTTTAACCACGTCCAATCTAAAATCTGTGTCAAGGCAACACCAAAAATAAAATGACCAATCAAAATACCAATTAGATCAACTCTAGAAATATCTTTAGTGAAACTTGTAATAATAAAAAAGTCCACTAGCTTTTTTCTTTATTAGATAAAGCTCCACCCTCTTCTTTGTATTTTTCCCAAGCTTCATTTATTTTTGCTTTAGAAAAGTTTTGTTTCCCCTCAGATAATTTATTTTTGAGCTTATTAAAACTATTTGTTAGCTCTTTTTTTGTTGGTTCATCAAGAAAATTTGATGTTAATTTCCATAGGTACCAGCTACTCGCTAGAAGAAGAATTAATCCCAGTAATTGCATATTGGTTTTTTACTATGCTACAACTTTTTAAATGATTTCGATAAATTAATTTATTTAATACCGGCAGAATTTTTTTGACAAAAATAAAAGTTAAAACTTTAACCAGTGGAAAAATATTCTATCAAGCAACCATATAGTTAAACCCCCTTCCAGGAAAGCCAACCAATACATCCCATAATCAGAAAATCCCATTTGTTCTTTTACTGACTTAATTAATTTTTTGTGAGCTTGTATGAGATCTTTCATGAAGAATAAATTTTTTAAACATGCTGATTTTCTTTTATTAAGAATCCCTTCCCGTAACAAGATAAACAGGTTTTAGTTTCATCTAATGAAATTCTTAGAAAACCTGCTCCATTACATCTAGAGCAATTTATTTTAGAAGTTGAGTAAAGTTTTGACTTGATTTTAGCAGCCCGGTTTAAGTAAGAAACAGTTTCTTTACGACCATTTGCTTGAGCAGCTTTATTTAAAAGCTTTTTATAACTCACTTTTAGTTCTTGGATATTCATCTTTTGTAAGAAACAAGGATTAAATACAGGGAAAAAAATTGTTTATATAATTAAAAAAACTAGGAATTTTCCGTTTATATTTCTGTTCAGATCTCTTATTGAGATTTAAATAATATAACTAAGTTTTGGTTTGTATGTTTAGTATCTGGAATATTTATTTGTATATTTAATAGAAATTTTATATTTGAAAAATTAAAAACATTTTGGGTGATCATTCAAGAAATCATTACTACAACCTAGAAAGGTATTTTTGAAAATTTCAATTTTTAAAATTATTTTTTAGCTTTATTAAATCATCCAGCCTTTTTGAGATTTTTTACTAAAAAATCATTTTCATTAGTAAGAACTTTGAGCTTGGATTTTTCCAACTCTTTTCTGATTTCGGGATTCAAATCCTTTTTTGTATCATTAAGATTCATAAGATTTGTTCTTAAAATTATTTAAGAGGCAGTTGAGATCATAGTGATCCCCAAAAAAATTAGTGGATAGTTTTTTCTTAAAGTAAGATAATATTTTATTTTGCACATAGAAATTCAAATTTAATCAACATATTGTGGAAAACCCTGTTGAAAAACGCTTAAAAAGTGGATAACTCTTCGGGAGCATTATCAAAACAAGCTTTTCTGGGAAAATTTTTAAGTATTAATACTTCATCAAAAAAAATAAAATATAGTTTAAAAAGTAACAAGATCTCTTGTTATAACTATGGGATCATTACTTTTTAAAAAAGATAATTTTTCTATACCAGAAGCTCATGTTGATAAAAAATTTTAAAAAGTTTTTTATTCATGATGTATCAAATTGAAAATTAAAGTGAAGAAAAATCAATCAAAACTTGAAATTTTTTATTTTTGTCATAGCTGAGTATAAATCGTTTAATTCGGTTTTCTCTATGCAAATATTTCTCAAACCTAAAACTAATCAAATAGGGTTGAATAAGTTAAAAAAAATTTAATGACAGAAGAAAAAAAGGATTCAAAAAAATGTTCTGGAAAGAAAAACATTATGTTTGCCTATGGTTTTATACAACTTGGTTCTAGTTTCGTTTCTGCAATAGCTTTAGCTGCAATCGCTTTTGGATTCTGTTCAGTAAAAAAAGAGTCTAAGCTTTTCAATAAATGTGTTGCCGAGATTATTGAAGATGGTGGTACCAATTCTGAGGCGGTAAGGTATTGCAATGGGGGCAATTAAAATCCCCCACAAACCTATTAAATGGATTCAACCTGTGATTTGATTATTGACTCTTTAAAAGAGGAGCCTATTGGAGAGACTGATCTTTTTATTTGGTTCATAACAGATATTGGCATTGTTGCCTTATTTAAAGGAGAGAAAAACTTTGAAACTTATAGTTCGAATGTCGAAATTGAGGCAAATAAAATTGCTTTAGATATAACTAAAGAAGAGAAAGAGTACCTCAAAATAAAAGATAGACAGCTTTTCTTGTTTTATTCATAATGTAGGATTTAGTTCTTGATTTAGTAAGATGGCTCAAGGTTAAAGGTTGGCTCCATAATATTGTTTTCGCTAATTAATTCGTAGGTTAGCTCTTTATTTAGGGCATTTATATAAGATGTATAAAGTTTTCCCCAAACAAATTCAAATTCATCTTTACTTAAATTCTTGAAAAGAATTTCTCCTTTGAAGTAAATGTGATAAGAATCATTCATCTTGGAAAATTAATCTTATCCTTTTTAACGCAGAGAAATATCTATGTAGTATTAGGTGCTACTAAAAAGAAATTTATATTTGGAAGTCAAATACTTTTAGACTATCCTTGTATTCATTTTTTGTTTTTTGAATAATCCGACTGTCTCATCAAGATCCATACACGGCTGAATGCTTATATCCATTAACCTTCTCCAGGGATGCCATTGCTTCCAGATTGTCTCAAGAGAATCTGCACTTACTACAGAATGTCCAATACCATTTTGAACCATAAAAATCCAAGAATGTACCTCATAGTTTTCAGGTCTGTTTTGGGGACCACCTGATTCATACCAATTAATTAGCATTTCTGCCCCTTCTTCTTGATCCTCACCATCAGTAAATTCATAGGAAATCAAATACCTTTGCATATATGATTATTATTAAAATCTCTAAACCATTTTAACTCTAGATTTAGATATTGCCTCCCAATTTAATTAATGCTATGAAGTTTATAGAAGTGATTGTTTTAAATGACCGAAAGATTTGGGAAAATTAAAAAGAATATTTTTACTAATTTATCTTTTATAAATAAGACAATCTTGAAGTATTTTCAAAACCATGATCTGTTCGTGTAGCTCCACTTAACAGATAAAATTTGATAGTTTTAAAAATATCTTTAATTAGTTACCATATTTGTACTATATAGATACCAATGATAAATAAAAAGGATCAAAGTGATCCAATTGATAATTTAGAGTATGAAAAAGTTCTAGAAGAAGAAATAATTAATTCGTACGAAAGTAAATTTCAAAAAGATACTGAAGAAGATAGTAAAAAGATTAAATTTTACAGACTTAAAAGAACTCCAATAGAAATATTAAATAGGTCATTTTTCTTTTTCTTTATCGGAAGTTTTCTTTTCTCTTTATTTTTAGCTTATTCAGAAAGTAAGTTATGGTTCATACTTTATGTAATAAGTGCATTGTCATGTGTTTTCTATACTCCTAATAGAAAGGCACTTAAAGAATTAATAGCAGCTTGGCCAAATGTAGAAGATCTTATTAAAGGGAGGAGTATGTGGAGAAAAGGCAAGTAAATAGATTATGAAACCGTTAAGTGCATTTAAAAAATGGTTATTAAATATCCTTGTGCCATACATAGAGGGCACCAACAAGAAAAAAAGAGGATAAAAAATGAGTCTAATAAAGGTTGGAATTATTGTTGAAATTTTTTTGTTTGTGGGAGTTTTTTTATGGGTTAGGAAACTAACTAGTAATAAAGGTAGACAACCATCTCTATCAAAAAAAACAATTAAAAATCTCAAATTTTAGAATTTTGATCAAAAAATAAGGAATCTTTATAAAGAGATCACTTTTATCAGAAAAATTATTTACTTTTTACTCTCACTTTGTGTATGAAATCGGTTAGAACATCTACATCGTTTTTAAAAAATATGGTTTCCTCCATTCAAGGTCTTGCTCCAATAACTAATCCATTAAACAGTGTCTTAGTAGAAAAGAAACTAATAAATGTTGATCAAAAGTTTATTCAACTTGTTTCTCTAGCAGAAGGTTTACCTCGTACAGAAGTTATTGAAAGTGGTAGAAATTATTGGAGAGGCGTTTGTAGAAGCTTAATTTTTAGATTTCCAGACGATCTCGAAATTTTGAAGCTTGATGTAAGAAGTTATGTAGATAGATCAAAAGGAATTATTCAGATAAGATCTGCAGCTAGATTAGGACAATCTGATTTAGGCGTTAATCTAAGAAGAGTGGAATACTTGTTTAATCAATTAGAGAAGTTTTAATTAATCTATTTTTTATAAATTTAAGGTTCTTTTTACTAAATAGTTGTGCTTTAATTCATAAGAATATTTGAATTGCCATGGTAAAGATAATCTTAATTGGAATCATTGTCGCGCTTGTATATTCTCAACCTGATCTCCGTCTTACAGTCGCGGATTGGTTAAAAGCAGCTTCAGATTTTCTTATTGAATCAGTACAAGTAAAACCTTAAATTAACTTTTAATGAAGCATTAAATAAGACCTGAGACAGTAATCATTTGTTTAATGCATAGAGCTACGAAAATAAATATTATTATTCTGCTTAATATGTATTTCACTTAAACAAATAAATAGTTTTAGGAACATAATAGAAAATTTTTTTGAAATTTTTGAATAGTTAACGATAATAAGGGATATGAAGCTTAGATTATTTGAGTTCTATTTTATTAAAGACTATTTAAGACCTTGGTTTGGTCTTATCTATTCTTTATTCTTTCTGTTTTTTTTAGGTGCAATTGGCTATCGAATAACAGAGGGATGGGAATGGAGTGATTGCTTATGGATGGTTCTAATCACAATAACCACAATTGGTTTTGGAGAAGTTCAACCTTTAAGTCCCGAAGGCAGGATCGTAACTGTTTTAGTAATCGTTGGCGGATTGATCTTTATTCAATTTACCTTTCAAAAAGCTGTTAGATTATTCGAATCCGGCTATTTTCAAAGAGTAAACGAATTACGTTTTAAAAGACTTCTCAGAAAAATGGAAAATCATGTAATTTTGTGCGGATATGGGAGGGTAGGTCAGGAAATATCTAACCAAATAAAAACGCAAAATATTCCAATTATCGTTGTTGAGAGTGACGAAGATAGAAAAAAGATTGCTGAAGAAAATGGTTTAGAAGTTCTTTGTGCTGATGCAACTCTTGACGAGACGTTAAAACTGGCAGGATTAGAAAAATGCAAAAGTTTGGTCGTTACCTTACCTAATGATGCTGCTAATTTATATGTAGTTTTGAGTGCTAAAGGGATAAGAAGTTCTATAAGAGTAATTGCAAGAGCTGGAACTGAAGAAGCCGCAAGTAAATTGAGATTAGCTGGAGCAAGTATAGTCGTAAGCCCTTATATAGCTGCAGGAAGAGCTATGGCATCAATGGCTTTAAGACCTATCGCCATTGACTTTCTTGATCTGCTTGCAGGAAGTGAATGTGAAATTGAAGAATTTGAATTAAGTAATGATATTAGTCTTTTTGAAACTGCAGAGAAAAGATCACTTTCTGAACTTGGAATAGGTAAGAAGAGTGGCGCAAAAATTTTAGCTATTAAAGAAAATGAAAAATTGTTTACCAACCCTGGAGGTAACTTTATACTTCAACCAGGTCAGGTATTAATAGCCTTTGGTAGTAAAGAACAGCTAAATATTTTGAATGGTCTGTTAGGTAATCTTGTTGTAGCAGTAGAGCTATTAAAGTAGATAGATC
>QCER01000015.1 GCA_003280515.1 Prochlorococcus sp. AG-355-P18 | reverse complement strand
CAGCCATTGAGAACTAGGACTTTACTCTTTGAGCACGAATGTAATACAAACTTCTTAAACAATCCTAATGATATTGATGAAGCATTTAAGTCAATTAATAATTCAACTCCTTTAATTTTAAAAAATAAGAATAATTATGAAATCGAGGGTTTTTATCTTCCGATATGGAAAGTTATCCTGATAACAGATAAAGAACTATATTCACAACAATCTCTTTTTAATAGTGTATTCATAAGAAGAAAAAAAAGAAGTGTAAATTCAAATATAAATGTAAATAAGATTAGTCCCGGTGATTTTATAGTTCATAAAAATCATGGAATAGGAAAATTTTTAAAAATAGAAAAAATAAATATTACTGGTGATTCAAGAGATTATTTAGTCATTCAGTATCAGGATGGAAAGATAAGTGTTGCCGCTGATCAACTTGGTAGTGTTAACAGATATAGATCAAGCGGAAAAATAAAGCCAAAAATAAATAAATTAGGAGGGACGGAATGGGAAAGAATAAAAGATAAAAATAAGAAACAAATCAAAAAAGTTGCTGTCGATATTTTAAAACTTTATGCAAAGAGAGAAAAATTAAAGGGGTACACTTACCCAGAAGATGGTCCTTGGCAAGATGAATTAGAGGAATCATTCCCTTATCAACCAACACCTGATCAAATTACTGCTGTAGAAGAAATAAAATCTGATATGGAAAGCGATAAGCCAATGGACAGGCTAGTTTGTGGAGATGTAGGCTTTGGCAAAACAGAAGTCGCTGTTCGGGCTATTTTTAAGGCTATTACATCAGGCAAACAGGTAATATTACTAGCACCCACAACAATCCTAGCTCAGCAACATTGGAGAACAATAAACAATAGATTTTCACCTTACCCAATAAAAGTATCATTACTTAATAGATTCAAAACCGTTAAGGAAAGAAAGGAAATCTATGCAGGCTTAAAAAATAACAAAATTGATTTAGTTGTAGCTACGCACCAAATTTTAGGAAAAGAAATAGAAATTAAAAACTTAGGACTACTTGTTATTGATGAAGAACAAAGATTTGGAGTAAGGCAAAAGGAGAAAATTAAAGAAATCAAAACCAACATAGACGTTTTAACTCTCTCGGCAACTCCAATTCCAAGAACTCTTTATATGAGCTTATCTGGACTAAGACAAATGAGCTTACTTAATACTCCTCCTCCATCAAGAAGATCAATAAAAACATATTTATCTGAAATAGATATGGATGTTATAAGAACTGCCATTAACCAAGAACTTGATAGGGGAGGTCAAATTTTTTATGTTCTTCCAAGAATTTCTGATATAGATCAAGCAGTAAACAAATTAAAAAATATGTTTCCAAGCTTAAAATTTATTGTTGCTCATGGGCAAATGAACGAAACAGAGCTTGAAAATGCAATGATTGCCTTTAATAATGGAGAAGTAGATCTAATGATATGCACAACGATAATTGAAAGTGGATTAGACATTCCTAAAGTAAATACAATCATTATTGAAGATTCTCACAAATTTGGCCTTTCACAACTTTATCAACTTAGAGGAAGAGTTGGTAGAAGCGGTATACAAGCACATGCTTGGTTATTTTATCCAAATATAAATAAAATTAATGACGCTGCAAAACAAAGATTGAAAGCTATAAAAGATTTTTCAGAACTAGGAAGTGGATACCAACTTGCAATGAAAGATATGGAAATAAGAGGTGTTGGTAGCTTACTAGGAGAAGAACAAAGTGGAAAGGTTAATGCTATTGGATATGATTTATATATAGAAATGCTCCATGAGGCTATTTCAGAAATCAGTGGACAAGAAATACCCGAAGTTAACGACACTCAAATTGATCTACCAATAAATGCATTTATACCTGCAACATGGATATTAAACAAAGAAGAGAAGCTTGAGGCATACAAATCTGCTACTGAATGTTCAAATAATGATGAATTAAATGAATTAGCTAAAGACTGGGTGAATAGATATGGAAACTTACCCAAACCTGTTGAGTCCTTAATTATGATAATGAGACTAAAATTACTATCTAAAAAATGTGGTTTTAATAAGATAAAGCACAAAAAGCCAAACATCTTGATAGAAACAAAATTAAAAAATTCTACTTTTAAAATTCTTAAAAATTCTTTGGCAAGTAGTGTTCAAAATAAATTTCATTTTGAACAAGGAGACCAATTATCAATAATAACAATAAGGGGGTTAGGAGTAACTGAAATTCAGTACCAAATTGATCAACTAATGTTATGGTTTGGATCTTTTGAAAGAGAAATAAAGAATTTCGATAAAGAACCTCTTATGAAAAAAGAATAAATTATTAAATAATTATTTAAAATCCGCGATTGAGTTTGATTTCAGTTAGGTTTATAAAAATTTATTTTCTTTATGGGTGAATATATAGACGTCGGAATCCAAACCTCGATTTTACCCCTATCAATTATTCTTTCATCAATTGTACTTGGCATTTTCGCTTTATTTGGAGAAGAAACAGAAAATGATGATGATGACTCTGATTCAGGCAGTGGTGGCCTAATGCAACCTATTTAAAATTATTTATAAATAATTTGTTTTGACTTTCTCTTAGAGATTCTAAATAACCTATAAAAAGAACCTATAATTAAAATAACAGCAGTAAATGAAGAGGCAAAAATAAAAACCACTAAAAATATTTCATAGAGATATATAAAGAGATCAATTAATAATAAAAATGCTTTATTAAATGTCGAAGGTAGATTTTGTAGTAGCAAATTTTTATTAGGAATTAAATAATTTATGTAAACTAATAAAACACTCGAAATAAACAAAAAGAAAGATTCTGTAAATAGTCTCCTTTTAGATTTTCTTCTTAAATTTAATTTTTTTTTAAAAATATATTTATCAGATTTAATATTCAAATTCGGGATGTTTAAATCTGCCATAGATCAAAGCTGAAAGAATAAATTTGAATAACTCTGAAAAGAAATTAACCTATAGTATCGTGTTTGTATTTAAGATGCTAATTGCTCTTTATTCAGGATTTATTTAGTTCTTTTTTTTCTATATTTTCAAAAGGACTATTAAAATAAATAAAGTAAGAAGAGAATAGTATTAAAGAGCAAATTGCAATAAACGGTGGAATAAAGAAATTTAAAAGTTTAACTTTATTATTTAACCCAAATCTTAATTTTTTAGAATTTTTAGTAATTATATCAGTTTTTTTTATTCTTACCTTTGGCGATTCATTTAACTGATCAAAACAATTTATGGTATCAGAAAGCAATGCATTACCAATCTTTAAAACTAAAGGCTTTACATTTGGTTTAGAGCTCTTGAGAACAATATTGTGTATATTAAGGTTATCGGCTTTTATATCGATTAATTTAGACTCATATATTGGGATTTCGTTTTTAATTAAAAGATTTGAATATATATAAAAAGCATCCATAATAGGTCCTAAATGTTCGATTTTTCCTTCAATAAGTGGTTTATCAACTATGTTTAATTTCCATTGAGAAATAATAGATATTTGATCATTATTTTCATTATTGGAATAATCTGGCAGTCCGATTATTTCGAGACTTGCAGAAGATTGATGAAAAGACAATTTATTTTGCATCATATTAAAAATCATATAAAAAATTCTTCAACTTTTGATAACCCTGATTTGATATGCAAAAAGATAGTATAAGCAAAGATTTTATGATGGTCTCTTCATTTTCAGCTTGATTTAAAAGCTTTTTCACTCTCATACTATCTATATTAAATCTCTCGTTAATCAACTCAATAAATCTCTTATTAAAGTCATTCCAAATAACAGAATCCTCTTCAATATCTTCTTTAGATTTCAGTATCTCTCTGATATAAGGATATAAATATTTAGACATTTCAACTGTAATTCTAATTAAGGCATCGAATTCTTTTAGTTTAATATTGTTAGTAACATAAGATTTTCTCAATGGATTATTGTTCCTTAATTTCCAAATAGTCACTTTATTTGGTAAAACATTATTTAGATTAAGTCTATTTGATAAGGAGTAAAGGGACTGGATACCATTTAAGTCAATAGTTTCTAGTATTAATAACAATAAATCAAGCTTCTCTATAGATTTTCTTGATACCTGATTTGCTCTAGTTAAAAATGTAATTGTTCTCGATTAAATTATGGGGAAATTATAACAGAATTTTTATTCCATTTTTTGAAATAAAAATGAATATAACTTATCTAGTTCTTCAATAGTTAGCATTCCATAACTCCATAATAATATTGGTAATGGAGTGTTTTCTTTTATAGATAATTTTATACCAAGTTCAATAGTAGATTCATCTAAACCTAATACATTCAATAAATAAATTATCATTTCTCTAGATAAATAATTATTCATGAATTCTATTTAATACTTGAGTAAATTAGAGATTTAGTCATTTGATTTAAGACTAATTTTCTTGTAAAAAGAAATTTATTTAAAAGTAAAAATGAAAATTTCCTAATTGGAAATAAAAAAATATTTCTATTAGCAAAAATTGATATTAATGAGTCAGTTATAAAAATAGTAACGATAATATCTAAAATCCTGCTTGAAAAATACTTGAATTTAAATAATTTCAATTGCATTTTAGTAATATCATTATTTTTATTCAAAAGATCATAAATAGTATTAACATCTCTCCAACAAGTATTTAGACCCTGACCACCAACAGGATGAAATGTATGAAATGCATCTCCAACAAAAACACATTTTTTAAAATTTAAAACTGGTAAATTTAAGGATAATGAAACAGGAAAAATATTAAATTCCCCAATTATTTGGTCCAACTTAAATTTATCTGGCAAGATTGTTGATAAATTATCCATTAAAAAATTCTTGTCAGAATTTAACCTTTCAATTGCCTTTAATGTACTGGAAGTCCAAATTACTTGATATAAGTTCTTCTCTAAAGGTAATAATGCAAGTGGGCCTTCTTTTCTAAAAATTTCATAAGCACGCTTTTCTCGATGACCTCTTATATGTACTTTAAAAGTCAAACAAGATTGACTATAAGATTTTTTTATATCAACAAAATCTAAGAATTTTTTATCAAGTGAGTTTGCTCCTGTTGAAAAGAATTGATAATCAAATAAAATTTTCTTACGCAACAATCTTTGTGGAGTCATAAAAAAAATATTTTCATAATTATCTATCTCTTGAAAAAATACGTTCATGAGATCCGAATGTTTAACTACCCATCCAATATTTTCAGCAGAACTTATATCATCATCTAAGTCAGAAGTTGATAAATTAGCAAAAGCAGAAGTTAAGCTATCTGAAATTGAAAGGGTATCAAAGCCAAATAAAAATGGTTCTAATTTTTCCCAAAGTCTGAATTTAGATAAGATTTTTCTTGTTGAGTGAGTAATTGCATAAGTCTTATCTTTATCGATTAATCTATCCTTTGTTAATAAATCAGTTAAAAAAATATTGCAATCAAATTTTGAAAGTGCAATCGAAAGTAATAATCCTGTGGGACCTGATCCAATGATTTTAAAATTGAATTTATTTTTCATCAGATAAAATATATAAGCGTCAACTATCTATTCAAATAAATATAGCAAATTTCCTCAAATGCTGGTCTTAATAAATAGGGGTACTCACCAACCCATAAGTTAATTTCAGGAAGCCAAGCATCGGTCAAATAAAAATCTCTGTCAAAATTACGGTTATCAGATGATATTAAACATCTAATACTCGAACCCACCCTAATTTGACTGTGCTTATTTTCCATAGGGAAACTTAATTTTTCTAAATAACCATCTTCATCTTCTAATTCAAGTACTAGCCAAGTCCTTTTGTTTTCGATAACTTCTAATCGACCTTGCCTATTAGATTGTTCTCTTGAACTTTCAACCCTTTCTGTTTTATAGATATCTGATACATAACCATCAAATATAGAATAAAATTTAGATTTTCTAAATTGCAAATTTTTTCTACTTGATTCAAGAATTGGGCCCCAAATGATATACAAAAAGAAACCTACACATAGGAATAACCAGAAATTGTTAGTTTGATCTCCAGTCGAACTAATAATTAAAGAGATAAATCCACCAATTGAAGAAACTATTACTCTTTGAAGAATTTTTCTGGGATTCCCCAATGCGTTCTTAAATTGACTTCCTGTACCAACTGCAGGAATAAGTTTTGAAATATGACTTGAATTAATTGGAATTAACATTTTAAAAAATCAATTTTTCAAGTCCGTAAACTAAAATTTCATAATTTCCAATTTTTTTAATGGCCTGTAAAACTCCTGGCATATAAGCCTTTCTATCAATAGTGTCATGCTTAATTGTGTAAGTTTCACCTGGAGATCCCATAATTACTAACTGATGAGCGAGTAATCCTGGTAATCGTACAGAATGTATATTAATTCCTGAATCTCTGAGCCCACCCCGTACACCTTTCAATGACTCAGACTCTTTTACTAAATTCTGATTAAATTTCTTTGGATATTCTTCAATCATTTCTGCAGTTTTTATACACGTCCCACTGGGAGAATCAGCTTTTTGATTATGATGCATCTCTATTAATTCAATATTGTCATAAAACCTTGCAGCTACCGATGCCGCTTGCTGGAGAAGAACCATACCTACTGAAAAATTAGGAATTATTGCACAACCAACCGATGCTTTCTGAGCAAAAACAGACAAATCTTGTATTTGCGAAGGGCTGAGACCTGTAGTTCCTACTACTGGTGATACACCATATGCAATAGCTGATCGGGTATTTTCATATACAGAATCAGGATGAGTAAAATCAACCAGCACAGGTTTGATATTTTCATTTCTATAATTTTGACTAACTGAACATAAAGTTCCTTCAAAATCATTTGAAACAAAAATATCGCAATTTTTTACCTTCAATAATTCAGAAATATTTGAGCCATTGTTCTTTTCGTTAATGTCGATTGCTGCAACAAGTTCACAATCTGTAGAATTTAATACAGTATTAACAACTTCGCTACCCATTCTGCCTAAAGCTCCAGATACTAGTACTGGTATGGGTTTTTTAGAATTTTCAATCATTTTTTTAAAAAATTTTTTTTTAAAGGTTGTTACACGCTATTTATATTGCACACAATAACGTCTTTTCATTCGTAGGCTGGTAGAAATACTTAAAGAAAATCAATGTTTACGCAGGTCCGCTCAGCAAATCGCAGAGTATCTCCTGTTGAGGATAACAAACACAAAGTTGTAATAAAAGCAGTTTATGTTGTCCTTGAGCCACAATACCAAAATTCCTTAACGGAAGCTGCAAAGTCAATAAATAAGATGAATGGGCCAATAGGTATAGACCTTAGCGGCTATCTTATCGAAGAACTTAGGAATGATAGTAATTTTGAAGATTTTAAAGAAGACATAGCTAATGCAGATATATTCGTTGCTTCACTAATTTTCATCGAAGACCTCGCACAAAAAGTGGTTGATGCAGTATCTCCATTTAAAGACAAACTTAAAGCATCAATTATTTTCCCCTCCATGCCAGAGGTGATGAGATTAAATAAGCTAGGTTCATTTAGTATGGCCCAACTTGGTCAATCTAAAAGTATTATTGGAGATTTAATAAAAAAGAAAAAAGAATCTGATGGAGCAAGTTTCCAAGATTCAATGTTGAAGTTATTAAATACACTTCCTTCAATACTTAAATATCTACCAGTAGAAAAAGCCCAAGATGCTAGAACATTTATTCTGAGTTTTCAGTACTGGTTAGGTGGTACCACTGAGAACTTAAAAAACTTCTTGTTAATGATTTCTGAAAAGTACGCTGTATCAGAGATCATAAAAGAACAAATAGAAGAATTCAAAATTCAAGACCCTGAAACATTCCCAGATTTAGGGATTTGGCATCCTCTTGCTCCTTGTATGTTTGAAAGTCTTAAAGAATATCAAAATTGGGAAAATAATAGGAAAGATATAAATCCTAAAGATGATAAAACTCCAACAATTGGCTTAGTGCTTCAAAGGAGCCATATCGTAACAGGAGATGATGCTCATTACGTTGCTGTTATTCAAGAATTGGAATACAGAGGTGCGAGAGTACTACCTATCTTCTGTGGAGGTCTAGATTTTTCTAAACCAGTAAATGAATTTTATTATGATTCCATAAATAAGGATCAACCTATTGTTGATGGAGTTGTATCTTTAACAGGATTTGCACTAGTTGGGGGGCCAGCTAGACAAGATCATCCTAAAGCTATTGAAGCCCTAAAAAGGTTAAACAGACCCTATATGGTAGCACTTCCATTAGTCTTTCAAACTACACAAGAATGGGAAGATAGTGATCTAGGTTTACACCCTGTTCAGGTAGCACTTCAGATTGCAATTCCAGAGCTTGATGGTGCTATTGAACCTATTATTCTCTCAGGTCGTGATGATGCGACAGGTAAGGCCCATACGCTCCAAGATCGAGTTGATGTAATAGCTGAAAGAGCAATAAAATGGTCTAGTTTAAGAGTTAAACAAAGAAAGAATAAAAAATTAGCCATTACAGTATTTAGTTTTCCACCAGACAAAGGAAATGTTGGAACGGCAGCATACTTGAATGTTTTTGGTTCAATTTATAGAGTACTTCTTGAAATGAAATCGAAAGGATATCAAATAGATGATCTTCCAAGTAATTCAAAAGAATTAATGGAAAAAGTAATTAACAACCCTGAAGCGATGGATGGATCTCCGGAGTTAAATATTGCTCATAAGATGTCTGTAAAAGAATACGAAGAGTTCACACCATATTCACAAAGACTTGAAGAAAACTGGGGTAAACCTCCTGGGAACCTTAATAGTGACGGACAAAACCTTCTTATATATGGAAAACATTTTGGAAATGTTTTTATAGGGGTTCAACCTACATTCGGCTATGAAGGTGATCCCATGAGATTGCTCTATTCAAGAAGTGCTAGCCCTCATCATGGTTTTGCTGCTTATTACACGTATGTAGAAAAAATCTGGGGGGCTGATGCTGTTCTTCATTTTGGAACTCACGGCTCACTTGAATTTATGCCAGGGAAGCAGATGGGTATGAGTGAAACTTGCTATCCGGATTCTCTCATTGGATCATTGCCTAATTTGTATTACTATGCTGCGAATAACCCATCTGAAGCAACAATTGCGAAGAGAAGAGGATATGCTTCAACTATTAGTTATCTGACTCCTCCGGCGGAAAATGCAGGACTCTACAAAGGACTTAAAGAACTAAGTGAACTCGTCGGTTCTTATCAACAATTAAGAGAGAATAGCAGGGGTATTCAAATTGTTAATGCAATAGTTGAGACTTCTAAACAATGTAACCTTGACAAAGATGTAGACCTTCCTTCAAAAGACGTAGAAGAACTTTCAATAGATGAAAGAGATTTATTTGTTGGTAATGTCTATAAACAGTTGATGGAAATTGAAAGTAGATTATTACCTTGCGGTCTTCATACTATTGGAGAAGCTCCAACAGCAGAAGAAGCTGTTGCTACACTTGTAAATATTGCATCTTTAGAGAGAGAACAAGAAGGATTAAGATCTCTTCCTGGATTACTTGCAGAATCCATCAGTCTAACTATTGAACAAATTTATGATGGTAATAATAAAGGTGAACTTAAATTTGTAGAGTTAAATGAAAAAATCATAAAGACAGCAAGAGAATCGATTTTTGCGATGGTCAACTCCTTAAAAATTGTTGATGGCAGAGTTTATTTAGAAAAATCACTTCTTTCCAAACTTTTCGATTTACTTAAAGTTTTTGGTCTAAATCTTCCTACCCCTTGGCTTAGAGTCTGCAGATTAAATGGATTTAATCAAATTAATCAGAAGGAATTAAATAAATTATTTGACTACTTACTTTTCTGCCTGGAACAGGTCTGCGCAGATAAAGAAATGGATAGCCTCATTAAAGCCCTAGATGGAAATTATGTTTTACCTGGACCAGGAGGAGATCCCATAAGAAATCCAGGTGTTTTGCCCAGTGGTAAAAATATCCATGCACTTGATCCACAATCAATCCCAACTACAGCAGCAGTAGCTGCAGCAAAGTCAGTTGTTGACAAATTAATTGAAAGACAAAAAGAAGAGCAAGGAACTTGGCCTGAAACAATAGCTTGTGTTTTATGGGGTACTGATAATATCAAAACTTACGGAGAATCACTGGCACAAATCTTATGGTTTGTTGGGGTAAAACCAAAGCCAGATTCAGTTGGAAGAATCAACAAACTAGAATTAATACCTCTAGAAGAATTAGGTAGGCCAAGAATAGATGTAGTAGTTAACTGTTCAGGAGTATTTAGAGATCTATTTATCAATCAAATGGCATTAATAGATCAGGCAGTCAAATTAGCTGCTGAAGCTGATGAACCGTTGGAATCTAATTTTGTAAGGAAACATTCACTAGAACAAGCCGAAAAAGAAGGCACTTCTATCAGAGAAGCTTCAGCGAGAGTATTCTCTAATGCAAGTGGAAGTTACAGTTCAAATGTTAATTTAGCCGTAGAAAATTCAACATGGGAGGAAGAAAATGAATTACAAGAAATGTACTTATCTCGCAAAACATATGCTTTTAATGCCGATAATCCAGGTGAGATGAATCAAAAAAGAGAGGTATTTGAGTCAGTAATGAAAACAGCAGATGTTACATTTCAAAACCTTGATTCTTCAGAGATTTCATTAACAGATGTAAGTCATTATTTTGATTCGGATCCAACAAAATTGATCAAGACATTAAGAGATGACGGAAAAGAACCAAGTAGCTACATAGCGGATACAACCACTTCTAATGCTCAAGTTAGAACACTCGGAGAAACCATCAGATTAGACTCAAGAACAAAACTTTTAAATCCTAAGTGGTATGAAGGTATGCTCAAATCCGGCTACGAAGGAGTTAGAGAACTTTCTAACAGACTTAATTACACTCTTGGCTGGAGTGCGACAAGCGGTCAAGTAGATAATTTTGTATATGAAGAAACTAATGAAACATTTATAAATGACGAAGAGATGAGGAAAAGATTAATGGATCTTAACCCTAATAGTTTCAGAAGAATTGTTGGAACATTGCTAGAAGTCAATGGTAGAGGATATTGGGAAACTTCAGATGAGAATATAGAACAGTTAAAAGAACTATACCAAGAGGTAGAGGATAAAATCGAAGGAGTTAAAGAATAATAAATTTATCACTTTCTGTAAATCCTATCTGCTACCTTCAGTATTTGATAATTTAGTTTGACGTTGTGAACTCTCACAATATCAATATTAAATTGGGAACAAAGACAACTTATTGCAAGTGTTCCTATATCCCTTTCTTTTGGATTCTTCTCATTCAAAATTTCTCCTATAAATCTCTTCCTAGATGCACCTATCAAAATTGGCAAATTCCATTTTTTAAACACATCTAGGTTTCTCAAGATTTCCAAATTATGAATGATATCCTTTGAGAAACCAATTCCGGGATCCACTATTATATTTCTATCAGATATATTTTTTTCTAAAGCATTCTTTATTAAATTATCAAGCGAGGACTTAACATCACTCAATACATTCTGGTAATTAGAGAGTTGATTCATATTTTGACTATTACCGCGACTATGGGTTATTACGAATGGACATTTGAATTTTGATACAACATCCAATATTTTTATATCTCTTCTTCCTCCCGTGACATCATTTATCCAATTAGCACCATTTAAAAGAGCTTCGTAAGCCACTTCAGAATTAAAAGTATCAATTGAGATTAAAACATCTGGAAATTCAGATTTTATTAATTTTAGATATGGGATCAATCTTTTTATTTCTGCACTAGATCCAACTTCTTCAGCCCCAGGTCTCGTACTTTGAGCCCCAAGATCAATAACATCAACACCATTGCTCAAGAAATGATTTACTTGATCTAAAACTTTTTTTGAAGAGTTTAATTCCCCACCATCACTAAATGAATCAGGAGTTAAATTAATGACTCCCATGATTGAAGTTTTTTGGCCCCAGCCTTTTGGCCATGGTTTTTTCCTATTGATAATTTGCAATTCTCGCGAAACTATACGGATCTAATGAAGCCCCTCCAACTAACACCCCATCAATATCACTCATTGACATGATTTCGTCAATATTATTAGGTTTAACAGATCCTCCATATTGAATAATTACATCATCAAAACCTATTAATTTCCTAATCAAAGAACATATATTATTAGCGTCTTCTGCCTCACATGTTTTACCAGTTCCAATAGCCCATATTGGTTCATAGGCAACAATTAAATTAGATGGATCTGTATTTTCTAATCCTTGTTCAACCTGTCTAGTAATAACTCTATCAGCTTCTCCTCTCTCTCTCTGTTCTAATGTTTCTCCTACACAAACTATTGGAGTAAGTCCACTAGATTGTGCAAAAACTGCTCTTTTATTAATTTGTTCATCACTTTCACTAAAATATTTCCTTGGTTCACTATGTCCAACGATTGCATATGAGACACCATGTTCAAGAAGCATTTTGGGGGATATTTCTGCAGTAAATGCTCCATGATCTTCCCAATGAATATTTTGACTAGAAATTTCTAAATAATCAAAATCAGAATGATCAGAAAAGGTTGAAATAGCTGTGAAAGGTGGAGCAATAATAACTTTTCGATCTTCTTTAATGTTTTTTATTAAAGGGATAAACTCTTCTAAATAGGATTTAGCTTCAGCACAAGTCATGTGCATTTTCCAATTACCAGCAATTACAGATTTTCTCAAAATACTATCTCCAAGAAAAATATACTAATACAAAGTGAGTTGAATAAGCTAACTATTCAAAAATTAATTCATTTTTTAGAAATATTACTTTATCTCCCTTGTTTAATTTTCTTCCTCTCCTAGTTTCAATTACACCATTAATCTTAACAGAACCGGATTTAATAAAAATTTTTGCTTCGCCACCTGAAGATACCAAGTTTTTCCATTTTAAGAATTGATCCAATTTCATTGTTTTTTATAGCCAAAGATATTGATAAAGTAGGATATACAATTATATATAATATCTTGAGACTAATACCACCATTAAGACCATATTCAAATAGGTTTATCAAGGGTTTTATATGCATGCTTATTTACGTAACTTGTTGGCCTTTATTAGCTTATTTAGCTGGAAACTTAATTCCAGCAATTGGGTCAGGTGATCTCTCAAAAGTTTCTAGCATAATAATTAAGTCTTTATTTGTATTTTTAGTTCAGAAAACTGCTCAATTTGGACAGGATGTATTCATAGCAAAACCATCTTTAGAAATTAGTGAAGTGATGAGAGGAAATTTATTTAGCAGAATTCAAAAAATAAAGATGAATTCTGTTGAAAATATTTCAGCCGGGGACATCACATATAGACTTACAGAAGATGCCGACAGGGTAAGCGAAGTTATTTATAAAACAGCTCAAGACACTATTCCATGCATCTTACAATTATTAGCGGTAATAATCTACATGTTTTATTTAGACTGGTCACTAACAGTATCAACATTTGTTTTAGCACCATTGATTATTCTTTCAGTTAATAGTTTTGGAAGAAGAGTTTTAATAGCATCCGAAAAAAGTCAAGAATCAACAAGTAATTTAGCAGGATTAATAGGCGAATCTATAAACGGAATGTCCACAATAAGAGCTTTTGCTGCAGAAAATTGGATTGAGAATAGATTTTATAAAAAATTAAGTACAAATAAAAAAGCAAAATATAAAACATTAAAACTACTTGCATTTCAACATCCAGTTGTAGGATTTGTTGAAGCATTTGGAATATTGGCAATATTAGGTTTGGGTGCTGCGAGAATCAATCTAGGCCTTCTAACAAGCGAAGAATTTAGTAGTTTTTTTGCAGCAATATTAATGCTTATTGATCCAATAAGCCATGTAAGTACAAATTTTAATGACTATAAACAGGCAGAAGCCTCAATAAAAAGGTTGAAAAACATAAATCAAGAACCTGTCGAAGATAATAAAGAAAATTTACAAAGGATATCAAATTTTGAGGGCAAAATAAGTTTCAAAAAAGTAAATTTCGCTTACAATAAAGATAATAAAGCTCTTAAAAATATCAATTTAGATATTAAAAGAGGGGAAGTCACAGCATTCGTTGGAGCTTCTGGGGCTGGCAAAAGTACAATGTTGGCTTTGATATTAAAATTCATAACTCCAAATAATGGAGACATTTTTATTGATGATAAAAATCTAAAATTATTAAATACAAAAGATATTAGAAAAAACATTGCTTTAGTACAACAACAGCCTTTTTTGTTTTCAGGAAAAATTATAGATGTTATAAGAATGGGCAGAAGTTTTACCAAAGAAGAAGTTATAGAATCAGCAAGAAAAGCAAACGCTCACAACTTCATACAAAAGCTTCCTGAGAAATATGAGACTAAGATAACTGAAAGAGGATCCAATTTCTCAGGAGGTCAGATCCAGAGGCTTGCAATTGCAAGAGCAATACTTGGGAACCCTTCAATTCTTCTTTTGGATGAGGCCACAAGTGCGTTAGATGCAGAATCAGAATCTGAAGTCCAAGAAGGACTTAATAGAGCCATGAAAAATAGAACAGTTATTGTAATTGCACACAGATTAGCCACTACTCAAGAGGCAAATAAAATAGTTGTTTTCGATAAAGGCGAAATTATTGAAATTGGGAAGCATATTGAATTAATCAATAAACCAGGAATTTATAAAGAATTATGTGAAAAACAATTGATTAAAAACTTATAAACCTATTTTATTTATTAAAAAAGTAGGTACAGTAAATGAGCGAAAAAACAAATGATTCTGCAAATCCAGTTTTAACCTTTGAAGGCAAAAAATATTTTGTTAATGAACTTTCTAATGAAATAAAAGAGTCTTTAAAAGTATTACAAATAGCTGAGACACAACTAAAGATCCATCAAGATACTCTCAGATTATTAACAATTAGCCGAAACTCGGTAGCTAATCAATTAAGAGAAAAACTAAAAAACATAGAGTAAAGTTTTAATAATTATGGATTTCTTGTAGAGAGTAGGTATCAATTTCATTACATTGCAAAGCTTTGATGGCTCTAATAGCTGCCTTTGCTCCTGGAATAGTTGTAAAAGTTGGAATATTATACTCTAAAGCAGCACGTCTTAAATAAGCGTCATCATGAAGAGCCTGTGATCCGATTGGAGTATTAATTATTAATTGAACAAGTCCCGAACGAATTAGGTCTTCAATATTTGGTCTGCCTTCATGAACTTTTAGCACTTCTTCAACTTGAATGTCTAAATTCACCAAATATTCAGTAGTACCTTTTGTTGCGATTAATTTAAATCCTAAAGTCAAAAGTTCTCTAGCAACTTCCTCAAGATTTTTTTTATCTAAATCATTTGTAGATAAAAAAGCTACTCCTTCTAAAGGGACACCATTTCCTGCTGCCAATTCCGACTTAGCATAAGCAATTCCAAAATCTTTAGCTAAACCCATTACTTCTCCAGTAGATCTCATTTCAGGGCCTAGTAATGTATCTGACCCAGGAAATCTTTTGAAAGGTAAAACAGCCTCTTTAACTGCTTGATATTTTGGAGTCAATTCTTGTGTGAAATTAACATCTTCTAATGTAAAACCTAGCATCAACTGGGTAGC
The DNA here is from genome assembly GCA_003280515.1 of Prochlorococcus sp. AG-355-P18. Lineage (GTDB taxonomy): Bacteria > Cyanobacteriota > Cyanobacteriia > PCC-6307 > Cyanobiaceae > Prochlorococcus_A. The sequence continues at coordinate 9,945 of QCER01000015.1, read as the reverse complement.
TAATTTTGCGACTGGTTTACCTATTGCTTTTGAAACAAATGGGACTGTCCTGGATGCTCTAGGATTTGCTTCAAGTATAAACAATTTATTTTCTTTGTTATTTGAATTTGTGACTGCAAATTGCAAATTAATTAAACCAATAACATTTAACTTTTGTGCAATTAATTGAGTCCAGTTCCTTACATTTTCTATTGTGGTTTTGGAAAGAGAAATGGATGGCAAACAACAAGCTGAATCTCCTGAATGAATTCCTGCAGGTTCCACATGTTCCATTAGACCTGCAATTACAACCGAACCCTCAGAATCGCATAAAGCATCAACATCAATCTCAACTGCATTATTCAAATATTGATCAAGAAGGATTGGATGATCAGGCGATACTTTAACTGCTTCAGAGATGTACCTCGATAATTCATTCTCATCTTTAACAATTTCCATTGCCCTGCCTCCTAAAACGTAAGAAGGTCTTACAACCAAGGGGAAACCTATATTTTTTGCTACTATTTCTGCTTCATTTTGATTATGTGCAATACCGTTTAAAGGTTGTCTAATACTTAATTCTTCAAGTATTTTTGTGAATTCCTCTCTGTCTTCTGCCAAATCAATAGATTTTGGAGAAGTCCCAAGAATTTTTGTTCTAGTTCTGACCCCATCACTAGATTTAAGCCATTCATATAAAGATAATGATAATTTGAGTGGGGTTTGACCTCCAAATTGAACAATCAAACCATAAGGATTTTCAGATTCTATTATGTTGAGCACATCCTCCAAGGTTACAGGCTCAAAATATAGAATATCGCTAGTATCATAATCTGTTGATACAGTTTCAGGGTTACTATTGACCATTAATGTTTTATATCCATTTTTAGAGGCTTGATATGATGCATGACAACAACAATAATCAAATTCTATTCCCTGACCAATTCTGTTTGGACCTCCTCCTAATATCATAATTTTTTTTGAATTACTATTTTCTAAAATCTCGCTATCAGAAATTTGAGAATTAGAATTAATAAAAAATTCTTCGTAAGTTGAATAATGATAAGGTGTTGAGGATGAGAATTCTGCGGAACAAGTATCCACAGTTTTATAGATTGGAATTATGTTAAGTTTTTTTCTATATCTTCTAACTACAAAAAACTCAGATTTTGTTAACTTTGCTATTTGTTGATCTGAAAATCCTAATTGTTTAGCATGTAACATCAAATCCCTATCTAGAGTATAAAGTTCCTTATCTTTCAAAAAATCATTTTCAAAGTTAAAGATATTCCGTAATTTTTCGATAAACCATAAATCTATATTTGTAACTTCTTGAATGTAAGAATTAGTTTTCCCACACTGCATAGCTTTTTTAACTAAGAGAATTCTTTCAGATGTAGGGTTTCTTAAACTATTTTTAATATGACTTTCATTTTTGAATTCATCTAGCAAATCACACTCCCATCCGAAGATACCTACTTCTAAAGACCTTAATGCTTTCTGAAAAGATTCTTCAAAAGAGCGGCCTATAGCCATTGACTCACCAACGGATTTCATGGCAGTGCTTAAAGTATTAGAAGAGCCTTTAAACTTTTCAAAGGCAAATCTTGGAATCTTAGTAACTACGTAATCAATTGACGGCTCAAAACATGCAGGTGTTTTTTTTGTAATGTCATTAACAATCTCATCGAGTGTATAGCCAACAGATAATAGAGCTGCAATCTTGGCTATTGGGAATCCAGTTGCTTTACTAGCCAAAGCAGAGGATCTACTCACACGTGGATTCATTTCTATGACAATTACCTCTCCATTAGATGGATTTATTGCAAATTGAATATTACTCCCTCCTGTTTCAACTCCTACCTCTCTAATGATTTTCAATGACAAATCCCTCAATCTCTGATATTCCTTATCTGTAAGGGTCTGTGCAGGAGCTACAGTAATCGAATCTCCAGTGTGGATACCCATGGGGTCTAAATTTTCAATACTACAAACTATTACTACATTGTCAGCAGTATCCCGCATTACTTCTAATTCGAACTCCTTCCATCCAATAAGTGATTGTTCAATCAATATTTGATTGCTTGGACTTTCCTCTAAACCTGATTTACACAACTCTACAAATTCTTCAAGGTTAAAAGCAATTCCACCTCCTACACCACCCAATGTGAATGCAGGTCTAATTATAAGAGGATAGGAACTAATTTTTTTTGATACCTTTACAGCTTCATCTAAGTTAGATGCAATACCAGATGGACAAACATTTACATTTATTTTTTCCATCGACTCTTTAAACAATTTCCTATCTTCAGCTTTATTAATAGCTCTTAGATCAGCACCAATTAATTCAACATTATTTTGTTTTAAAAATTCTGACTCTGATAATTTAACTGCCAGATTCAAAGCTGTTTGACCTCCCATAGTGGGAAGAATAGCATCAGGTTTTTCACTTAAAATGATCTGAGAAACAATTTCAGGAGTCAATGGTTCAATATATGTTTTACTTGCAATCTCAGGATCAGTCATTATTGATGCTGGATTTGAATTTATCAAGACAATTTCATAACCAGCATTTCTTAAAGCTTTGCAAGCTTGAGTGCCAGAGTAATCAAATTCGCACGCTTGTCCTATAACAATCGGTCCAGAACCTAGAATAAGAATTTTTTTAAGATCACCTCTTTGAGGCATAATTTAAACCTTCGTTTATTTCATGCTAGTTATAAATCATCAGATGTTAATCAAGTTACTTGAAAAGCAACATTTGTTTCTATAGTATTGAAAGAAATTAATTTTTTATGAGCGAACTTCAGAGACTCAAAAGTTTGTTGCCTCCAGAGAATGAAAGTTGGGTTTTTGTTGAAGCTGCTGCGGCAATAGACCCACCTTTAATAACACTTGAGGAAATCGGTCGTGACGAAGTAGAAATTCAAATAGATTTAGATGAATGGGATAACTTTGCTATTGACCACAGAAACCTATTATTCTGGCACGAAGTTGGGAAAATTCAAAATGACACAATTCCCAGAGATGGTTGGGAAATGGCTGCTCTTGCCATAGGACTCGGAGGGGCGATAGGAGAGTTATGGGTGCAAGATGGTTTACTTTTATTACTTGCTCTTGGTTTATCAAGTTTTGCAGGTTATAGATTATATTTAAAAAACAATTCTGAAAAAAAACTTCAAGATGCTATTTATGCAGATGAAAGAGCTATAGATCTTGCTTGCAGATTTGGGTACAGTATTCCAAATGCTTATAAAAGCCTTGGAGGAGCATTAAAAGAGTTAATAGAAAAGACACGAAAAAAGAAAAAAAGAAGTTTCTTTGAAGATAGATTAGATGCCTTAAGAAAAAGTGCAGAAAAAGCAAGATCAGAATTATCTCAGCAAGAGGGTTCAGAAAAATCAGTTTCAAGCGAAAATGTTTATGGACAATAAAAGTTTGGTTTTAATGGCTGCTAAAGCATGTGATGAAAAAAAGGCAAAAGATATTAAACTTATAAAAATTGATAAAGTATCATTTATAAGTGAATGGATTTTAATTGCAGAGGGATTATCTGATGTACAAGTCAGGGCTATAACTAATTCTGTAGAAGGAGAGCTTAGAGAGAAGGCTAAAATTGAACCTCTAAGAAAAGAAGGAGTTAACGAAGCAAAATGGGCTTTACTTGATTATGGCAATTTGATAGTAAATATTTTTCAACCAGAAATAAGAAAATATTATGATCTTGAATCATTCTGGAGTAATGGAGATAATCTTATTTTTCCATAATCTTTTTTATGAACGAATCTAAATGTCCTGTCCCTAGGGAACAACAACCCACAAATGAATTCATAGAATTATCAAAATCCAAAATTTTTTCTTGGCCAAAAACAAAAAAGTCACTAATACTTATATTGATAAAATTCTGGGTAGGATCATTTGTTCTATTTCTTATAATCTCTTCAGGAAGCGTATATTTCAAAACATCTCTTTTAAAATACATCCTTTTAAGTTTTTTTAGCAGCTTATCAATACCAATTTTAATTTTAATAAGGTTATATCTAGGTTGGAATCATATATTTAAAAGATTAACATCTGAAAAAGTTGAATACGAGGAATCCGGCTGGTATGACGGTCAAGTTTGGGAAAAGCCATTAGTTTTGAAAGAGAAAGAATCTCTTATTGCCTCAATTGAGGTAAAACCTATTTTAAAAAATTTAATTCAAATTTCTTCTATTATCTCAGTCTTAGCTTTGTCTGGGATTTTGATTTTTCAATATAATAATTTCTAAATGAGTTCTAATTTTAAAAACCTCTACACTTCTAACAATCCTCCCTTACAAGCAACCTTAATAAGAGGATCAAATATTGAGTCGATCCATAAAATTCATGCTGTTATTACTGATAAAAAAGGAAGAGTTTTAATGTGTGCAGGAAATCCCGAATATAAAAGTTTCGTAAGATCAGCACTAAAACCCTTTCAAGCAATTCCTTTCGTTAGTAGTGGAGCTGCATCAAAAATCAATAATGAATCAAAATCAATTGCGTTGGCATGCGGGTCTCATAGTGGATCAAAAATTCATTCAAGAGAAGCCTTCAAAATTTTATGGGAATATGACATTGATATAAATAATCTAAAATGTCCGAAATCTAAGATAAGTCCATTAGAACATAATTGTTCGGGAAAACATGCAGCTTTTTTAGCTACTTGCAAAAAAATGAATTGGCCATTGGATAGCTATTTAAAAGGGGATCATCCACTTCAAATCGAAATTTTCAGAATTGTTTCTGAATTACTCGAGATCCCATCATCTGAAATAAACGCAGAACGTGATGATTGTGGTGCCCCCACTCTTTATTTAAAATTATTAGAAATGTCAAGATTATATTCACTTCTAAGCAGTTCAGAAAATGCTGAATTAGAACAAATTAGTAGAGCTATGACAATAAACCCAATAATGATAAGTGACAATAATAAATTTGATACAGAAATAATTAAAGCCTCTCACGGAAAAGTTATAGGCAAAGGTGGTGCCGAAGGAATACAGTGTCTATGCAAAGTAAATGAAGGGATAGGGCTAGCATTAAAAGTAGAAGACGGTTCAAAAAGAGCGAAGCACGCTGCTAGTCTTCACTTACTAAAACAGTTAGAGTGGATTTCTGACTTAAGAATTCAAGACATCGAAGAAAAGGTTTTTAATTTTTCTGAAGGAGTGCGACTTGAAGTTAAAGGTAAATTAAAATTCCAAGAATCCTAAAAAAACGGGAAAAATAACCCTTTCAGATGTATGCTATGTATGTGACGCGGGGTAGAGCAGTCTGGTAGCTCGTCGGGCTCATAACCCGAAGGTCGGAAGTTCAAATCTCCCCCCCGCCACCATTCAGAAGCAGCCTATTGGCTGTTTTTTTAATTTTTGTAATTACTACAGCAATTAAAAAATAAAATAAAACTGAGGGTCTTAATATCGTACATAAAAGCTTATTAGAAATTATTTAATATCCTTTTGTATAGAGAATTTCAAGTCAACTCTAACTATTATTCCTATAATGATAAAAAATATTCCAATGTATGAACTCAAAGATAGATCCAAAATATTAAGGCAATTTTCTATCTAAATTTTAGCTCATAAAACATGTCTATTAAATATACCAATAACAAAAAATTTTAAATAATTTTGAATCTTACCCATTTATATCTTGAATAAGTAATTTATAAAGTAGAGTTATAACTTATATATTTAGAAAAACTATATGCAAAATTTGCTACAGGGTGATTTAGGTTCAAGCTTGTTATCAATAGCTATCATTATAGGCTGGTTAGGACTGTTTTTTGTATTCTTGAGAGTATTAACAATTTCAATAAAAAGAATCCTTGAAGCGTTTTTCAAAAAATCATAATTATTTAAATAAATCAATAATCCTGCATTAATCACATAAACCTTATATCACTAAGTATAATAACCTAAAAAAATGTCAATCTTAGATAAGACAAAAATAGGAAATTCTGTTCAAATAAACCTAGAACTATCAAAAGATAGGCTTACAAAAGAAGTAATTGATGCTGTAAATGTTTCTTCAGTAGCTAAGATAAGTGATTTCAGAATAACTGACGGTAAAGGTATTGGGGTTATATTGAAATTATCTAATGGGAAAGAGCAATGGTTTTTTGAAGATGAAATTGACCTCCTTGACGAAAATGGTAATGTAATTAAAAAAATAAATATTAAAACAGAAAATAGTAATTTTATATTTGATTTTTTAAAAGGATTAAATTATGAAAATAAAAATAAGGTAAGCGAGTTACTTAATCCATTTAACTTTTTTATTTGGCTGTTTGTATCGTTTAAAGATATTTTTTAATTGGTTAAAAAATTTTCTAAAATAAAAATAATTTAAAAATTTATTTAAATATAAAATTTCAATAATTTAAAATTCTAAATGGTACAAAATATTATCGATGTAAGAAATTTATCTAAGTCATTTGATATCTCTTCTAAAGAACCAGGATTAAAAGGAACAATAAAACATTTTTTCAAAAGACAAACAAAAAGTTTAAAAGTTATAAAAGATATAAATTTTGAAATTAAAGAAGGAGAAATAGTAGGCTTTCTTGGTGCTAATGGAGCTGGGAAAACAACAATATTAAAAATGCTTTGTGGCTTAATTTATCCAAGTGAGGGTTCGATTTTGGTTTCAGGCTACTTACCTTTTAGGAGAAAAGAAAATTTCCTAAAGAATATCACCTTAATAATGGGACAAAAGCAACAGCTTATTTGGGATCTTCCACCAATTGAATCATTCTATTTGAATGCATCAATATATGACTTAGATAAGTTCGAAGCTAAAAAGAGAATAAAAAAACTATCAGAAATGCTAGAAATTGATGAAGAGCTATTCATACCTGTTAGAAAACTTTCACTAGGTCAGCGTATGAAATCAGAATTACTGGCAGCTTTGATACATGAACCAAATATTCTATTTTTAGACGAGCCGACACTTGGATTAGATATTAATGCCCAGAGTAATTTAAGAAAATTCCTCCAAAAATATAATAAGGAAAACAATGCAACCATATGCCTAACCAGTCATTACATGAAAGATATTACATCGCTATGCAAGAGAGTTATATGTGTACACGAAGGGGCGATATCATATGATGGGAAACTTGACCTATTATTAAAAAAACTTTCTCCTGTTAAAGAAATATTAATTATTTGTCGCTCAGAAGAGGATGCAATTAAATTAGGAAATTCCGGTTTTACTGTTAAAAATAAAATAAAGAATGAGATCACTATAAAAATTGAAAACAACTCTATTACCTCTTCACTAAAAACTATCCTAAATAATTTTGATATTGAAGACCTTTTTATAAATGAACCACCAATAGATGAAGTTATTGGGAAGGTATTAATCAAAAAAGATTATGATATCTAATTTGATTAACCGTAAAATATTCACCTTATTAAAGGTCCAATATTCAAACATGTTGGAATATAGGGTAGAAATTGCATTATGGGCAATTTCAGGGATTATTCCTTTTTTCATGTTAAATATTTGGACAAACAATGATCTTAATGAATCCATAAACATTAGTGATGTAATGCTTTCTAGGTATTTCTTATGTGCTTTTTTTGTAAGACAGTTTTCTGTAGTTTGGGTTGTATTTAGTTTTGAAGAAGATTCTCTTATGGGGAAAGTATCTCCGTATTTAATCCAACCTTTAAATCCATTTTTCAGATATTTTGCTCAACATCTTGCTGAACAAATAACAAGATTTCCTTTCGCACTAATAATCGCATTTTTCTTTTTTATTTTTAATCCAGAAAGTTTATGGATACCAAATTTAGGTATTTTACTCTTATCGATGCTATCTACTTTCTTATCCTTCATGATTCAATTTTTAATTCAGTCAATAGTTGCATGTCTATGTTTCTGGACAGAGAAAGCATCATCAATAGAAAGATTGTTATTTATTCCAACTTTATTTCTCTCAGGTCTTTTAGCACCAGTAGTCTCATTCCCCGCATATGTTAAATCTTGGATTTATTGGACTCCTTTTCCATATCTAATTGATTTCCCCGCGAACTTACTGTCAGGTAATGAATCAAATATTAGTGGTGGCTTAAGTATGCAAATTCTATGGATTTTTTTACTTTTCCCATTATTTAAGAAAATCTGGTCTGAAGGAACGAAAAAATATACAGCAATGGGATCATGAATTTAAGGAAATATTTAAAAGTTTATAAAAAATTTTTACATACTTCTTTAGCTTCTGAATTGGAGTACAAGACAAATATATTAGTTGATTTAATTACTGCAATTTTAAGTTTAGTAGGGAGTATTTTTCTTTTATCTATTTTTTTTCAAAACAATGGATATATTGGAGGGTGGAAATTTGAACAGGCACTAATAATCCAAGCTATTTATACAATTTTGAATGGCATAACAAATACCTGGTTCAATCCTAATCTTACAGAAATAGTTAAACATATAAGAGAAGGAACATTAGACTTTGTAATTTTAAAACCTATTGATAGTCAATTTTTTATTTCATTAAAAAAAATAAATCCATCTGGATTTTTAGAAATTATGCTTGGATTTTTCTTATTGCTTTTTTGCATAAAAATCAATCAAATAAATTTAAGTTTAAGTTTTCTAAGCCTATCCTTGATAACGATAAGCTGTTCGATTTGTATTTTATATAGCCTTTGGTTTTTTATATCTACTACTACTATTTGGTTTGTTAAGACTTGGAATGCAATAGAAGTATTAAGATCATTTCTTTATATTGGAAGATTTCCTCTAAATTCATTTTCACTTTCTTTAAGAGTTTTTTTTAGTATTTTCATTCCTATTGCTTTTATAACTACAATTCCTTCTGAAGTTTTTCTAGGACTTTCTCAATTGTGGGAAATATTGCTTGAAGTTATTGTTGCTTCAGTATTTTTTATAACTTCAAGAAAATTCTGGTTATTTGCATTAAAGTTCTATTCATCAGCATCTAGCTAACTATTATTTAATAAACTCCCTGCAAAATTCCCAAATTTGTTGTTTACTTTTCAGATTAGAAAGCCTAGATAATTTCTTAAAATGAGGTTTAGATTTCTCCACAGATAAAAGCCTACAATTGTATTCGATTTTATGATTTCTAGATATGATTCCTAATTTGAGTGCGATATCACAAAAGATTATTATTAAAGTAATAAAAAAAACTATCCCGAAAAATTGAGAAATTGATTTTAAAGAATTTTCATTTTCAGTTTTTAATTCAAACTTCATTACTTAACTATATGTTGAGGACACTTAATTGCAGCAATAGCAACAGCCGTAACTTTAAAATTTTCTGACTTCTCAATAACCTTTTTAACCTCTAATGGTCCAAATTTATTACTTGCATCACTGTAGGAAAGAAGTAAAGATTTATAGTTATCATGACCGATATTTCTATACTCACAGAAATTATCCCCAACATAATTTAAAAGAGTTAGTAAAGTTAATTCAATCATTAAAGCTTTTTACTAGCAAAGTTCTTACGAATGATACTGTGCAGGACATTTTTAACAAGTAAAATTACCCAAAAACATTTGAAATCATAAGATAGAATTTTTGATCATGAACTTAAAAATTACAAAATTTTTTTAGAATTTTTAAATTTACATATTAGAATCTCATTAAAGCACTATCTGTAGTGTATATAACTAAGAGTGTTTGCGCTACAGATAGGGGGTTGCATTTTTTAAGAAATTGGTTTAAAAATAAGGTTCCCCATCACCCGGCCCCACATATGTGAGGCCTTTTTTTTGTTTTTTAAATAAGGTCTAAAAGTATTTTTAAAAAAACGAGTAATTCATTAACCCCTTTGATAACGAATAAAGATAATAATTAATTTATTAATTTATAATCCTGCTTTAAAAATTTTTACCAAAATGTGCAGTTATCCTTCAATAATTTCATAAAAAGCCTTTTAGGGATTTAATCAATAAACTA
>QCER01000014.1 GCA_003280515.1 Prochlorococcus sp. AG-355-P18 | reverse complement strand
TTAACTATCTCTAATTCATAATTATCTATAGCAATAAAAATTTCAGATAATATTTTTTTAAATTTTTCTCTCCACCCAAAAACTTTTATGGTTAATTTATTCAACTTTTTTTCATCCACATTTTGTTTATTTATAAAAATTCCATCTTTATCAATGAAGCCTAATATTTTTTCGTCGTTTAATATTCTCTCACCGTAAGCTATTGGAGTTCTTGAATAAATATGAACTTTCAAACCAAAAGGAAATAGTTCTCTGCTTACCGAAACATTCTTGAGAGATAAATTTTGTTTTAACTCTTTTTCTAGCAAATTAGTTTCAACAAAAATTAATCGAATAGGAAAATTTAAAGATGAATTTTTTATCACATCATTCTGCGAAAAAAATTCACTACCAGAAATCCTAATGTCCTGAGTATTAACTTTTTTGAGTGTTTTTATGCTTAATAAGCTTGTTAAAAATAAAAATGAAATTAGAAAAAAAAAGCTTCTATTTTTGATTACTTTTTTGTTTTTCACAAATCACATCGAGCTTTTTCCATCAGTTGGTCCATCCATTCTCTCGCTTGCTCTGCATCTGAAAATGGTACATCCATCTCTTTCCCATCCCCTACTAATCTCAACCTGCACTTACCTTGAGATTCACTTGTTAGAGGAGCTTCGCCTGAAGTTAGTGCCATTAATTCAACTAATTCAAGTTTCTTGATCGTAAAACAATCTTTTTCTTCAAATTTACCTGCTTCAAATGCGCTCCACTTTAACTCCCCATTTTTTAAAGACGCTGCACCTGAGCTATCCAACTTGCACAGTTCAGAATCATTAGCCCAACTTCTAAAAAGATTTTGCCTTCTTCTTTCTAACCATCCAAGTGCAGTTAATAAAATGAAGATTAAAAGTAATGGTAACCAAAGTAGTCCATGCAACATTTGATTTAAATTACAAATCTAAAGATATATCTACCAGTTTAGCCACAAGTTGTTCAATTTTTAAACCTGAAGCTTCCCAAAGCATTGGAAACATACTGTTTTTTGTAAAACCAGGAATTGTATTTATTTCATTTAGTAAAATTTTATTTGAAGATTTTTCTAAAAAGAAATCTACTCTTGCAAAACCGAAAATATTTAGTGCTCTACAACTTTTAATAGCAATTTCTTTAATTTCTTTTGTGATTTTAGAATCTATTTCGGCTGGGATAATTATTTTATTATTTGAGTGATATTTTGAATCGTAATCATACCAATCACTTTCGTAATTTACCTCGCCTATCTCAGAGGTTAAGAGTTTTGAATTCCCAATTATTCCGCATTCAATCTCCCTTACCTCTAAACCTTCCTCTATTAAGATTCTTGAATCTATTTCCCGAGCCTTTTCTAATGCTAGTAATATTTCTGATTTATTTTTGACTTTTGAAATGCCAAGAGATGATCCAGAGTTCGATGGTTTAACAAAAACAGGAAATTTTAATTTTTTTAAAATTTCATTAATTATTTTATTTCTTACTTGCTTATCTTTGAGATCTTCATTCTGAAAAACTAGATAATTAACTTGTGGAAGTTTAAGATTTGAGAAAATTGTTTTCATCAAAATTTTATCCATTCCAAGTGCAGAGCCAATAATTCCGCACCCGACTAAAGGTTTCTTTGTAAATCTAATTAAGCCATGAATTGATCCGTCTTCACCATTAAATCCATGTAAAAGAGGAAACCAAACATCAATATTTTGAAATTCAATTCCCTCAAGGAAGTTAATTTTTTCTTGATTAAAAATTTTTTGTTTTTTTGTTTTATAGTTTTCAATTTCACCAACCAGGATTTTTTCTGAAATATCACTATCAAGCCAATCTCCATATTTGTTTATGTAAAAGGCTTTAACTGTAAAGCGTTCTTTATTTATTTGTGCATTAAATGCTTGAAAAACTGTTTTTGCAGAGGATATCGATACTTCATGTTCATTGGAATGCCCGCCAAATATTAACCCAATACATTTTTTCTTTCCCCCGATCATTAAAAAAGATTTATAAAAAAAGTTCTCCTGTTAAAGAAAAAGGTCTTGCTTCATTTATTCTGACATTTATCTCATCTCCCAACGAAAAATTAAAGTTAATGTTTTTGGGAATCTCTACGAAAGTTAATCTATTTGTTCTAGTTCTACCCATAATTTGAGAGGAATTTTTTGGATTTAAACCCTCAATCAAAACGCTTTCGATATTATTGATATATCTTTGATTTCTATTCCTAGCAGTTTTCTCGACTAAATCATTAATTTCCTTTAATCTAGCTTTTTTTACTTCTTCCGAAAGTTGATTCGTCCAAACTGCTGCAGGCGTATTTGGTCTTGGAGAGTATGCTGCTGTATTCACCTGATCAAAGCCAATTTCTGATATTAGCTTTAATGTATCTTGATATTGTTGCTCGGTTTCTCCTGGGAAAGCAACTATCGCGTCAGCTGTGATTGATGCATCTGGCATTAATGACCTTATGTTCTCGATAATATTTTTATACTTTTTAATAGAATATCCTCTGGACATTTGCTTTAAAATTTTATCATTTCCACTTTGGAAGGGGATATGGAAATGTTCACAGACTTTATCAAGTTCATAACAAGCTTGAATCAACCTTTTTGAAAAATATCTTGGATGACTTGTGGCAAATCTTATTCTTTGAATTCCTTTAACATCATGAATATAATACAAAAGATCAGTTAGGGTATTCTCCTTTCTCCCCTCTTTTGTAGTTCCTGGAAGGTCTCTACCATAAGCATCGATGTTTTGACCCAAAAGGGTAATTTCTTTAAAATTATCATCAGCTAATTTTTGGATCTCACTTTTTATCGCATTTGGATATCTTGATTGCTCTTTCCCTCTGACAGAGGGGACTACACAATAAGAACATCTTTCATTACATCCATAGATGATATTAACCCAGCCACAAATAGAGCTTTCTCTTCTGGCACTTGTTATATCTTCAGAAATGAAGGTTTCTTCTGTAGCAGCAACTTGATTTCCTAAATCAACTTTCCCCAGAAGATTCTCAAGGTTATTTACATGTTGAGGGCCCATTACTAGGTCAAGTTCTGGGACTCTTCTTAATAAGGATTCTCCCTCTTGCTGAGCAAGACAACCTGCAACAACAAGTTTTAAGCTAGGTGTTTTGTGCTTTCTTTTTGCTTGTCTTCCTAGAAAGCTATAAACTTTTTGCTCTGCGTTATCTCTAATAGTGCATGTATTGTACAAGACCAAATCGGCATTTAATTCATTATCTGCTCTGGTGTATCCCATTTTCTCTAATGTCCCAGCCATTCTCTCAGAATCAGCCTTGTTCATTTGGCATCCAAATGTCGTTATCCAATAACTGCCATTAGTTGAATTCTTTTGAGTTTTTTTTTCGTCTGATTTTGTTTTTGTTAGCACTTTGCTAGGGATTTTTTATGATTATTTAATTCAAAATTACAAGTTAAATAATTTTGCTGCAATATTTTTGAGGGCGAGCGAGGGGATTCGAACCCCCGAATAGCGGCGCCACAAGCCGCTGCCTTAACCACTTGGCGACGCCCGCCTCACATTTATAAATTTAACAACTCAAGGGTAATTTTTCATAGTTATTTTTATCTTTTAGAGAAATTTGAATTATTTTCTAATTCAGTAAAGTTTTCTTATGATTTAAAATAAGAGAAAATTTAAAAATTTGAGTAATTTCGGCACAGCTGAGGTTCTTATTCCGAGAAGCCTTTGTTTAATAGAAGATATAGATAACCTCATTATCGATGTAGAGGATTTTTGTTCAGTTTCCATTAGCTGGGAGGATGGATTTGTCTCTGAGTTAAAGCCTTTAAACAATAAAATTACAAAACCAAAAAATATTTTATTCCCAAGATTTGTTGAAACACATTCGCATTTTGATAAATCTTTTACATGGGCAGACTTTCCTAATATGGAATCAAACTATGGAGGAGCATTATCAGTAAATCTTGAAGAACATAAAACTAGAACTACAGATAAGGTTCTTGCAAGAGTTGAGAAATCATTAAAACTTGCCATACAAAATGGATACCGAGCAATTAGAAGTCATATTGATACATACAAGGGTCAATCTATTGATATTTGGATTGAACTTTTTAAATTACAAAAAAAATTTTCATCTGAGTTGACTTTACAATACGTTGCTCTAGCTCCATTGGAATTCTGGGATACAACTGATGGAGAAGATTTGGTAAAAATATTTTCCTCTAATAAAGGCATTTTAGGAGGAGTTATTGTACCCCCTTTCAATAAAAAAGATATAAGCAAATTTCTATCAAAGATGCTTCTTCTTGCGAGTAAATATAAATTAGAAATTGATTTGCATATAGATGAATCAATTATTGAACCTGGAGCGGGAATAAAAGTTTTATTAGAAACAATTGAAAATTTAAATATTAATAGTATTCCGATCACTTGTAGTCATTTGAGTAGTCTTATTTCTCTAAGTAATAGAGAGATTTTAAACTTAGGGGAAAAAATGGCTGAGAAAAAAATTAAGGTTATTGCCTTACCCCTAACAAATTTTTGGCTGCTCAATCGAAGCAATAAAACTAATTCATTAAAAAGACCAGTTGCGCCAATAAAGCAATTACAAAAATCACATGTGGATGTATCTCTTGGTAGTGATAATGTTCAAGACCCTTGGTACCCATTTGGTAATTTTGACCCTTTTCACACTTTGTCTTGCTCGATGCCTATGCTTCAACTAAATCCCTGGGAGAGAATGACTCTATCTTGTATTTTTTTAGCTCCAAGTAGATTATTAAATTTAAAATGGGATGGTTTAATTAAAAAAGGTTGTCCTGCTGATTTTGTGATTTTAGATGCACAAAGATGGGCAGATGTTTTTTCGAGCAACTTAAAGAGAAAAGTATTTATAAACGGCGATTTATATTGCTAATTGGCTAATTTATATACAAAGTATAAAAATTTTTAATAATGATTTCAAAACTTAAATTTATAGGCAAATTTAGAGAAGTCAAAAATTTAGAGATCATTGAAAATAAATCTGATGTAAAAAGACTGTCAAAAGATTTTTATAACTACTCTCCAATCCTTACTGAAAAATTAGACGAATGTATTGCTGATTTGGTGGTAAGACCTAGTGATCACAAAGCGGTAAAAGAAGTAGCAGAAATTTGTTGGGAATTATCTATCCCACTTACTTTAAGGGGTTCAGGTACAGGTAATTACGGACAAGCTGTCCCATTATTTAAAGGAATTGTAATGCAGATGAGTCAATTTAATAAGTTAGAAGAATTTGATCCAGATACAGGCTTTGTAAAAGTACAGTCTGGCTGTGTTATGGGAGATTTGAATAGACAATTAGAGAAATATGGGAGGGAATTGAGGTTGCTTCCTAGTACTTGGAAAACTGCAACAATTGGAGGTTTTATTGCAGGTGGATCAGGAGGTATTGGTTCCATTAAGTGGGGATTTTTAAGAGATCCAGGAAATCTTATAGGTTTAGAAGCAGTAACGATGAATGAAAAACCTGCATTATTAAAATTTGATGCTGAAGAATCCGAACCTCTAAATCATGCTTATGGGACTAATGGAATAATTACTTCTTTATTACTTGCTACTGATATCAAACGTAAGTGGTACTCATTAGTTATCGACTGTGTTGAATTTGAAAAAACAGTAGAAATATTAAAAACTCTTACTTGCGCAGCCATTAATCTGAAACTAGGAGCAATTCTTGAAGATGAAATTGTAGATCAAATGCCAAATTGGTTTAAAAGTAAATCTAGAAGTCACAAGATATTAATTCAATCTACTCTTGGAGGAATAAAAACAATCGAGCTAATTTGTAAAAAATTTAAAGTTGAATCTACCCTCCTTGGGGAAGAAGAAAAGCTCGCGAATGGAATTTCTGAAGTCGTATGGAATCATACAACTCTTCATATGAGGGCTAGGGATAAAAATTGGACGTATTTACAAATGCTTTTGCCACTTAATAATGAACTAGAATTAATTAATTTTTTGAGAAAAAAATGGGGTAAAAAAGTTCTTTGGCATTTAGAGGCAGTTTCTCAACAAGGATCGCCGCGATTAGCGGCTTTGCCTGTATTAAAATGGAATGGGTCAGAAGAATTAAATGAAATAATGGAAGATTGCAAAAAACTTGGTGCTTTTATTTTTAATCCTCATGTTTTAACAGTTGAAGGCGGAGGTCTCGGAGTTGTGGATGCAGATCAAGTAAAAGCGAAATTAAGATTTGATCCTAAAGGGCTATTGAATCCTGGAAAATTGGAAGGTTGGGAAGTAAAAGAACAATTTAAAATTTAACTTTTTTCTTTATTCGCAAATTTAATAAATTCAGCAACTAAAAAAATAGAACCTGTTAGAACAGGATGATTAGGTGGCCATTTTTCTAGGGAAAATAAATACTCAATGGCAAGTTCAAATGTTTTAAATTCAATTGTTTTTTGAAAGTCAATTTCTTTAAACTGAGAGAGATCATTTAATTGCCAACTAGGTTGGCTTGGAACTGGCACAAGTAATAATCGATCATTTTTCTTTAGAAGTGTTTTTAATATTGCGTAAATATCTTTTTGTCTTTGGACACCTAAAATCCAATAAATTCCTTTATCTTCATTTTTCCAATTGCTTCGCTCATTAGAGAGTGCTTTTGCAGCAGGATAATTATGCGCACAATCTACAAGAATTTCTTTGTTGAAATAATTTATTATTTCTAGCCTTCCTCTCCAAGTTGTCTTTTTAAGACCTTCAGAAATGTCTTTTTCTTTTATATTAATTCCCAAATTATTTAGCGCTTCAATTGCTCCAATAGCAACCGAGGCATTTTGCTTTTGAAAAATTCCTTTTAATCCAAGCTCATAGCTGTTTGAAATTGAATCTTTCCAAATAATTTCTGCTCCTACCTCTTTAACTTTTTTGGTTATTAAATTTTCAACTTGACTATTTTGATTGCAAGAGATGACAATTGAGTTTTTTTCAATAACTGCTAATTTTTCTTCGGCAATTTTTTCAATCGTATCTCCAAGAAATTCTTTATGGTCTAAGCCAATATTCCCAATAGCAATGATTGGTCTAAATTTATGGGCTGTTGTCGCGTCTAATCGTCCCCCTAAGCCAGCTTCAAGAATGATTAATTCAACTTTTTTATGGTCAAAAAAGTTTAGTGCGCAGCAAATAATTTTTTCAAAAGGAGTTAATTCAAATGTTGAAAATTTTTTTTCTATTAATTTATAGATTTTTTCAAAATCAGTTCTATTAATATTTTTTTTATTAACTCTAATCCTCTCGCATACATCCAAAAGATGAGGAGACGTCGTTACACCGAAATTCCTTTTAGCTTCAAAAAGTATACTTTCTAAATATGCCGCGATTGATCCTTTCCCATTGGTTCCAATAATATGTATCGCAGGGATATTTTTACAAGGATTACCAAGTTCTTGAAGTGCTTTTTTAATTCTTGATAAACCTAACTTGATATTATCCCTTTCATATTTAGGAGATAATAATTCAAAAATTTTTAAATTTGCATTTTTCAAAATTTAAATTGCTATAACTCTTCAAAAATTGAATTTAGCTTATCCAAAAGAATGTTTATTTCTCTTCGAGATATAACTAATGGTGGGACAACCCTTACAACATTTCCTCCTGCAGGAACTACCAGTAATCCTTTATCAAAAGCTTTTAATGTAATTTTTTTTGCATCAGCATAATCATCATTGATCACAAGACCTTGTATTAAACCTAAACCTCTTTTCCCGCTTATTATGTTTGGAAATTTTTTTGACAATTCTTCAAACCCAGCACTTAATTGTTTCCCTCTTAGATAAACATTATTGATAATATTTCTTCTATTTATTTCTTCTAATACAGTCAGGGCAGCTTTACAGGCGAATGGGTTCCCTCCAAAAGTGCTTGCATGATCTCCTGGAGAAAAAATGTTGGCTTTTTCTTTTACCAATAATGCCCCAATTGCATGACCTCCTCCTAACCCTTTAGCAAGGGTGAATCCATCAGGCTCAATTCCTAAATTCTCATAACCCCACATTTTCCCAGTTCGACCTACTCCACTTTGGACCTCATCTAATATGAGAAGAGAATTATATTTATCACATATTTCTCTCAGGCTTTTAAAAAATATTTTACTTCCAGGAATTACGCCGCCTTCTCCTTGAATTGGTTCAACTAAAACGCCTGAAATTTTTTGATCATTAATTTCACACTCTTTAAATAATTTTTTTACCGAATCAAAATTGTTAAATTTAAAAAATTTGACCCCTTGAATCATTGGTTCGAAACCTTTTTGATATTTGGGCTGTCCAGTGGCACTCAAGGCTGCAAGCGTCCTTCCATGAAAGCTGGATTCTGCTGCGAGAATAATTGATTCTTTACCTTTATTTGTTGTGTTACCATATTTTTTAATTAATTTAATTGCTGATTCATTTGCTTCCGCACCACTATTGCAGAAGAAGACGCTTTTAGCACAGCTCATATTCGTTAAAGTTCTGCTTAACTGTTCTTGTTCTTCAATGTTGTAGAGATTAGAAATGTGCTGAATCTTTTTTAGTTGAGTTGATAACTTTCTTCTTAAAACTCTGTCGCTATGTCCAAGACTACAAGTTGCTATACCAGCGACTGCATCAAGATATCTTTTACCTGTTTTGTCCCATAGCCAACAACCTTTTCCTTTTTTGAAAGATATATCGAATCGACTATAGGTATTCATCAAAGTGGGAGCGGTCGGACTTGAACCGACATACCCGAAGGTGCCGCATTTTGAGTGCGGTGCGTCTACCAATTCCACCACGCTCCCAAGGCTTTTGAAAAAATTAACTTTTTTATTATAACAAAAATCAACTTATTGACTATTGTTTTGGTCAAGGAACAGTTATCAAGATAACGTTTGTTAATAGTTAATCTTTTCGATAAAAACATAGAATGATTTATTGCATTTGCTGACAAAAAATAAAGCAAAAAAAGGAAACTTTAAACATTTATGATACATTTTTGTAATTAAATACACTTGAAAGTCTTTTTTAAAGGAGATATCTTCATGATTAGTAATATTGTGTTATATTTAATAAAAAAACAAATGTCGAAAATTCAAGCTAAAAAATTATCCTTTAAATTTGTCCCTTATCTTTTTATTGCAGTTACTATACTGACAACATACGGATCTCATAGCGGAACTTGGGCATGAACGAATTTAAATTTAATGGTTTAAATAAAAATTGGTCTAATCGCTTTTTAGTTTTGTTTATATTATTTTTGGGTTGTATTTCACTAATCAATATTGCTTACGTTTGAATCAACTTTCTTAGTTTTAAATATTTTTTGAAAAAGACTAAGCTGCTTCGACTTTTGAAAAATTCTCAGATTTAGGTTCTATTTTATATCCATTCTCCTCAAAACTATTTTTACTGAACTCTCTAATTATCTTTACACCTAAATTTTTTAGTTTTAATTCAAAATTTTCATAACCTCTATCTAAATGTTCTAATCCATAGATCTTACTACTACCTTTTGCGATGATTCCTGCAATTATTAATGCAGCTGATGACCTTAAATCTGAGCCAACTAGAGTCATCCCATTAATTGATTTAACACCTTTGATATGAGCTACATTTTTGTTTAGTTTTATACGTGCGCCCATTTCATTAAGTAAATAAATGTGATTCATTCTGTTTTCGAAAATTGTTTCAGTTATCTTTGATTCACCATTTGCGATTGTCATTAGAGCTGTAAATGGTGCCTGCAAATCAGTAGGAAAGCCTGGAAAAGGAGCTGTTTCAATATCTACTCCTTTAATCTCTTTACTCTTGATAGAAATCGAATTACCTTTAATCGTAATTTTACTCCCACTCTCTTGAAGCTTATTAGTAACAGCTTCAAGATGATGAGGGATTACTGGAGAAATTGTTATTGAAGAGGCAGTTGCAGCTGCAGCTATTAGAAAAGTTCCGGCTTCTATTCGGTCTGGAATTACTTTATGGGTACATCCGCCAAGCTTATTAACACCATCAATAATAATTATTTCTTTACCGGAGTCATAAATTTTTGCCCCCATTTTATTAAGCATTTGGCATAAATCTTGAACTTCAGGCTCTCTAGCAGCATTTTCAATAGTAGTTCTTCCTTGGGCTAAAGATGCTGCCATTATTAAAGTTTCGGTCGCACCTACACTTGGACAATTTAATTTAATATGAGTGCCATGAAGTCTATTTTTGTTCCCCCTTGTTTTTGCCTTTACAATTCCCTCTTCAATAATAATGTCTGCTCCTAGTGCTATTAATCCATTAATGTGCTCGTCTATTGGCCTTGAACCAATATTGCATCCACCTGGTAATGGTACTTGAGCTTCTCCAAATTTTGTTAATAGTGCACCTATACAAAAGAAACTAGCTCTTAATCCTTTAACAAGTTCATATGGAAGTTCTTTAATCGAAATAGTTGTTGGATCAATTTCTAGTTGGTTGTTTTTGCGCACTAAATTCACTCCTAAATTCTTTAGGATATTTCCCATCTTTTCAATATCAGTGAGAAAAGGTACATTTTCAAGAATTATTTTTTCATTAGTTAGCAATGATGAGGCTAATAAAACTAAGGCGGAATTCTTCGCACCACTTATTTCAACTATTCCATTTAACTTGCCTTGGCCAAGAATCTTTAAATTTTGAGATTTAAGATATGACTTCGTTTTGCTTCCGCAAATCATTAAGACTTAATTTATTAGATTCATCATGACAAACTAATAATATTAAGTCCACCCTATGTAACGTCATGAATATTAATTAAAAGTGAAAATGTATTTTTTGATTTCTGGGTAAAAAAAAAATTAATAAATAATTGATCAAAATATTTATGTAATTAAAATATAGTTGATAACAAATTTTTTAAAATACTCATAGAAAATACTTTTTTAAAAATAACTAGTAAAAACAATAATCTAGTTAAAAGATTTAGATCATTTAAAAGAGGATCATCTCCAAAAGATCAAGACTTTTTTTGCATAGAGGGTACACATCTCATTCAAGAATTGTTGAAGTCTGGAAAAAATCCCTCTAAGATTTTAGTTACCGAAAAATGGCTAATAAAGAATCAAAATCTAAGCAAAAAATTTGATGAGTCATTAATAAATATTGTCTCTGAGGAAGTCTTGGCGTCTGCAATTTCAACAATTAATCCAGATGGGATAGCAGCTTTAGTAGAGATTTCAGCAATACCTAATTATCAATTTAATAGAAGAGATGATTTTGTTCTTGTTCTCGACAGAATTCAAGATCCTGGGAATATGGGTAATCTATTTAGAACCGCTTTAGCTGCTGGTGTTAATGCAATTTTTTTAGCTGGAGGTGCGCACCCATTAGGCCAAAAGGTATTAAGAGCATCCTCAGGTGCAGTTTTTCATTTGCCATTTTTAAGATTTGATGGCATTGAAGAAGAAATATTAAATTCTTTACTTAAGTCTTTGTCTGAATTATCAAATGTAGGATTTAAGATTTTTTCTACTAGTAGCCATAATGAGAGTCCAAAAAAACTTTCAAAACCTTACTGGGAAGTTGATTGGTCTAGACGTACAGCATTAATTTTGGGTAATGAAGGTCAAGGTATTCATAAAAAAATTCAAGAAGCTTTTAATGAAACAATTACAATTCCGCATAGCGAGATTGTAGAATCATTAAATGTGGCTTGTGTTGCAGTTCCTTTATTACTTGAACGAAAAAGAGTCGCATACACCTCTAAATAAATAAGTAAAAAGTGACTGATTCAAGTTTTGATTTTGATTTAATCGTAATAGGAGCAGGATATGGAGGTTTTGATGCCGCTAAACATGCTGCTGGTAAGGGACTTAAAGTCGCGATAGTAGAATCTTCTGATATGGGAGGCACTTGTGTTAACAAGGGTTGTGTTCCATCTAAAGCTCTTTTGGCTGCAAGTGGAAAAGTTAGAGAAATAGCTGACTATGAACATTTAGCTAAATTTGGTATACATGCTTCACCAGTAAGGTTCGAGAGATCAAAAATTGCAGATCATGCAAATAATTTAGTTTTAAATGTTAGAGAAAATTTAACAAAAACTCTTAAAAGGAGTGGAGTTGAAATTATTTTGGGCATTGGAAGAATTGAAGGAAATCAAAAAGTAGGTGTAAGAGACAAAAACGGAATTGATAAAATTTTCACATGTAAGAATATTGTTATAGCAACAGGCTCTTCTCCTTTTGTGCCCCGTGGAATAACTTTGGATAATAGGACCGTATTTACTAGCGATGATGCGGTTAAACTTGAGTGGCTTCCAAGATGGATAGCAATTATTGGAAGCGGATATATAGGTCTAGAATTTGCTGATGTTTATACCGCGCTTGGTTGTGAAGTTACCATGATCGAGGCTTTGGAGA
Source organism: Prochlorococcus sp. AG-355-P18 (assembly GCA_003280515.1). GTDB lineage: Bacteria > Cyanobacteriota > Cyanobacteriia > PCC-6307 > Cyanobiaceae > Prochlorococcus_A. Next base: position 28,682 of record QCER01000014.1, on the reverse strand, counting down.
ATATTATGCCAACATTTGATCCAGACATCACTAAAATAGCTAAGAAGAACCTTATTCAAGCAAGAGATATAGACACAAAATCAAATGTCTTTGCGACAAAAATAACACCTGGATGCCCTGTAAAAATAGAACTGACTGATGCAAAATCTAAGGAAGTTGTAGAAACTTTAGAAGTTGACGCTGTACTAGTTGCTACTGGCAGAAGTCCTAATAGTAATAACTTAAATCTTGAGTCAGTTGGTATCGAAACAGTAAAAGGTTTCATTCCTGTAGATGATCAAATGAGAGTTAAGAATGGTGATGAAATAATACCTAACATTTGGGCTGTTGGAGATGTAACGGGCAAACTAATGCTTGCCCATACAGCTGCAGCGCAGGGTACTATTGCTGTTGATAATATTTGCGGTGGTAATGTCGAAATTAACTATAAAAGTATCCCCGCTGCAACCTTTACTCACCCAGAGATAAGTTCAGTTGGTCTCTCTGAAGTTGAGGCTAAAGAGATATCTACAAAAGAAAATTTTACTTTGGGAGTTGTCAAAAGTTTCTTTAAGGCTAATTCAAAAGCATTGGCTGAATTAGAGAGTGATGGATTGTTAAAGTTGATTTTCAACAAAGATAATGGGAAGGTATTAGGGGCTCATATTTTTGGGTTACATGCAGCTGATTTAATTCAAGAAATTTCGAACGCTATTTCAAGGAACCAAGATGTAATTGAATTATCTAAAGAAGTTCATACTCATCCTACTCTTAGTGAAGTAGTTGAGGTCGCATATAAACAGGCGGCTTCTCAAATAAAATAATATCTAAAATTAATGGAGATAAGACGCAGGCCACCAAATCCAACAGTAAGGGTAGAAAATTTAGAATATGCTGTACCTCATAGAGAAGCACAAGCAAAAAACATTCTGGAAGAAATTGTATGGCACAAGGATATTGAAATTAAGAATTTTAAAAAAATACTCTCTTTAGAAGATCTCATCAAAAAAATTGAAAAACTTCCTGCTCCCAAAGATTTTTACAAAAATATATTGGAGTCAAAAATAAAACCAGGAGTTATTGCTGAAATAAAAAAAGCTAGTCCGAGTAAAGGAGTTATTAGAAAAGATTTTAACCCTGAAAACATAGCAATTTGTTATGAAGGATTAGGTGCATCATGTATCTCAGTACTTACTGATAAAAGGTTTTTTCAAGGTAGTTATGAAATACTCGAAACTGTAAGGAAATCAACTAATCTCCCTCTACTCTGTAAAGATTTTATTATTTCTGCTTATCAGATTTATAAAGCAAGGGTATCTGGTGCTGATGCAATATTATTAATCGCTGCGATTTTAAGTGATGATGATTTAATTTATTTAAAGAAAATAGCTGATAATTTAAAGATGAGTGTTCTTGTTGAAGTCCATAACTCTAATGAATTAGAAAGGATTCTAAAGTTAAAATCTTTTAATTTGATTGGAATAAATAATAGGGACTTAAAGACTTTTAAAACGGATTTAAAAACATCAAAAGAATTGATGCATACATATGCAGATATATTTTTAAAACAAAATATTATTCCCATAAGTGAATCTGGAATTAATTGTGCCGAAGATTTAGAATTGCTTAAATCTATTGGAATCAAGGGAGTATTAATTGGTGAAACTTTTATGAGAGAAACTGAAATTGAACAATCGTTCAAGAAATTATTTAACTCAATTTAATATTGACTTCAAATCGTGCTATAAAATTGAATAAACAGAGTTGTACTGAATATATATGCAGACTGTAATTTTAACAGGTATAGTCGCAGGATTTGTGCATGTAGTTAGTGGCGCTGATCATCTAATTGCAATGGCACCAGCTGCGATTAATAATCCCCAAAAAGCTCTTAAAAATAGTTTCTCATGGGGCTTGGGACATTCTTCAGGATTCCTCTTGTTAGCTTTTCTAGCAATTTTTATTAAGGATATTGCGCCATTAAACAAATTTTCTAGTATTGCCGAATTCCTAGTTGGAATTTCACTTCTAATTGTTGGAGTATTTGCTATAAAAAATTCTTTTCAATTAAGTATCCACTCGCATTCCCATAAGCATGAGAATGGAATTTCCCATCGTCACTTTCACTTTCATGTTAAGGAACAAAAAAATAATAATAAGCACTCACATGCTTTGACTGGTTTAGGCTTGCTACACGGTATAGCTGGAGGTTCACATTTTCTTGCAGTTCTGCCTGCTTTAGCACTACCTTTAACAAGCGCTTGCTTATATTTGATTTCATATTTGATTGGTTCAATCATAAGTATGAATCTTTTTACTTGTTTAATATCTTTTACTACCTTTAAAGCAAGTCAAAAATTTATTAAAAGATTAATAGCTGTAGCAGGAGGCCTTTCCTTTTCTTTGGGATTATTTTGGATTCAAAGAAGTGCTTCTGTTTTTTTGAATTAAAAAATTTTTTAATTTAGGAATAATCAATTTAGAGGTGACAATACCAATTATTTTTTCGTTATTGATTAATCCAAATTTATTACTATCTTCGCTAAATTCACTATTGTCGCCAATAACTTCAACGTTATTTTGATTTACTGAATTTATCCTTTTTATTAGGTTTTTATTTTTAATTGGATGATTAAAAATAACTATTTGTCGATTTTTAAGTATTGATTTATTCTTTTTATATTTTTTAAAAAATACGATGTCTCCTTCTTTTAGGTAAGGAAACATTGATTCACCACTAATAATCGCGGTTTTTCTTAATCCTAAAAAAAATAAAATAAAATCAAAAAAATTTTTGAAAATAATTCTGATTAACTAGCTTTTACAAACGCGTCTGATCTTCCTTTTGAAGCCCAGAAGATATTATGAATTTTTTCTACATAACTCATGAGTTCTTCAGCTTGGGCTAAGTCAATATTAACTTTGCATGCACTGCATAATTTTGCCGCCTTCCAGATGGTTTCATGTAAGTCTGGATAAGTTTCTAAGTGAACTGGTTTAAAGTAATCTGTCCACAAAATTAGAATCTCTTTCTTTGTTTCTTTTGCTTGTTCTTCTTTGACTGCAACATATCTAGAAAATGTATTACTGTATGCAGCCCACTCTGCTGAATCAGTGCTAGAAGGGGCTTCTAAAGCAATAAGTTTTTTTGTCATTGATAAAACTGCTTCAGCTGCAACTCTCGTAGATGCTGGGTCGTAAACACCACAAGGACCATCGCAGTGAGCATGGACTGTGATTGGGGATTTTTTATCTAGAAAAGAATTGATGAATTTACTTAACATTTCAAATATTTGGTGTTGTATATATATTACTTGGAGATTAACTAAATTGAAAAGTCTTAAATATTATTCTTACTTAATTTAATTGACTTTTAATAATTCAACTTCAAATATTAAAGTCGCATTAGCAGGTATTACATTTCCAGCTCCTCTTGATCCGTATCCAAGTTCAGGAGGTATTGTTAATTTTCTTTTGCCTCCAACTTTCATGCCTGCTACACCTTCGTCCCAACCTTTTATTACTCGTCCAGCACCCAAAGGAAAGCTGAATGGAGCTCTGCCAATACTGGTATCAAATTGTGTCCCGTCTTCTAGTGTTCCTGTGTAATTTACAGTAACTGTTTGCCCAGCACTAGCCTCATCGCCTTCCCCGTTTACGATATCTGCAATAATTAGACCACTTTCTGTTGTCCTTGAATTGTTGTCTGATGGTGTTTCTTCTGCCATAGCGAAAAGTATAGGATTTGGATCTGATGGGTCTAGTTCAAACAAATTATTATTTGAGACATTCGATGATTTTGCAACAGGTGTTCTTTGAATTGACTGAGTTTCTGATTCAGCAGCATTAACAACTTGAGGTGAATTAAATTGACTGAAAAGAGTTAATGAAACACAAAAAACAAAAACCGCAAAACTAATAAAGACTTCTTTCACTTAAATTTTGAAAGTTACTGAAACTTAGTCTACATAATGAAGGTACAATAAATGGGTGATTATAAATTTAATTTCTTAATTTTAGATTGTTAATCCTAACTCAAATTAAAAGTCTAAGACAATATTTTTACCCTTGTTTAGGAGGGATTTTAGGAGGAATTTCAGTTTCAACTCATTTTTGGCTGATTTTTATGCCGATATCATTATTTATTTTATGGAAGGGAAGTGGAAGGAGAATAGCAAATTTTTGTTGGGGTTTTTTCTTTATCTTGATAAGTCATTCTTGGCTTTATGATCTTCATCCATTGACATGGCTTGGGTTTTCAAAGCTTGCAAGTTTAATTATTGCCATTTTAATATTATTATTTTGTGCTTTTTTGGGTGGGATATTAGTTTATTTATGGGGATTGTTAGTTGAAATTATTCTCTGGAAAGGGGATGTTTTCAAAATGAAAATATTATCTTTAACAGTAAAAATATTTTTTTTATCTTTGACTTGGGGTATTGGTGAATTGATACTTTCTCAAACACCTTTTTTTTGGATAGGTTTAGGAGAGAGTCTTATCCCAGGTGATATTTATCTTGCTGGTTTAGCAAGATGGATTGGTGCAAGTGGTTTATGCGTATTACAAATATTGATTGGATTTTGGATTTTTTATATTCAAGGTAGATGGGAAAGAAAGCTTTACTTTAAGAAAATATTTCTTTTAGGACTTTTGGTTTTTATTTTCTTACATTTATTTGGAGGTTTAACAACTTCAATAAAAATAAATTATGAATATCCAGTAGCTATTTGGCAAACTAATATTCCAACAAGAGAAAAATTAAAAATAAATGATGAATTTATTGAAGAAAAGCTATCTATCGCTCAAAAATATGCTTTATCAAACAAAGCGAAACTTCTTGTTGCTCCTGAAGGAACTCTATCTAATAATTTTTATTTTTCTAAAGGCATTAAGGTTAATTCCTTGTTAGGAGGTTTCAGAAATTCAAATAATGAGTTAAGAAGTTCTTTACTAGGATTTCAAATTGGAAATAAATCTTTTACCACATTTATAGATAAAAATAGACTTGTTCCAATAGGTGAAAAAATACCTAGATTTCTTGATAGTTTTTCAAGAGGATTATCTGCAGTAGGAGGAATTCAACCAGGCTCTGATTCAAGATTTTTTGATCCTAAATTTACACCCCCACTAGCAGTAGCTATATGTTACGAAATTAGTGATGGACTAGAAATAAGAAAGGCTATTAATAGCGGTGCAAAACTAATAATAACTGCAGCAAATTTAGATCCATATCCAGCTAAGCTTTATAATCAATTCCTATCTTTGGCTAAATTAAGAAGTATTGAAAATAAGAAAAATAATTTATTAGTATCAAATACCGGCCCTTCGGGCTTAATTCAAGATGATGGAAAAATAATTAAACTTTTAGATTATGATGTTGAGCAAATTGAAATAGTGTACCCTAATTTTTCATCCGAAAAGACTTTCTATACAAAATTTGGAGATAAACCTATTTTGTTTTTGTTTATATTATTTATGGGATTAAATTTCTTTTGGAAAATTAACTAATTAATCCACCACCTAATAAAATTTCTCCCTTATAAAAAACTGCAGCTTGTCCGGGCGTTACCGAACTTTGACTTTCTTCAAAAATTAATTTAAATGTTGTAGTTGGATTATCTAAATTTTTCAAAGGTATTAAAGTTCCTTTTACTGGATGACTTCTATATCTGATTTGTGCTTCTACTTCTATCTCTTGTTTAGGTTCTTCGATAGATACCCAGTTAACCTTACTAATTATTGCTTCATTATTAAATAGATCACTTTTATCTGCTACATAGACTATGTTTTTTACCCTGTCTAAACTTTTTACATATAATGGTTCAGGCCAAGCAATGCCCAAACCTTTTCTTTGCCCTACTGTAAAGTGCTGAATACCATTGTGCTTGCCTAGAACTTTCCCATTTACATGAATAATTTCTCCTTCTTTGGGTTCAATGTGTTTGTCGATAAATCTCTGCATTGATCCATAATGCTCAACTAAACATAAATCTTGACTTTCTGGTTTTTGAGCAGTTCTAAGGCCTAATCTGAGGGCTTCCTTTCTTGTTTCTTCTTTTTTCATTTCACCAAGAGGAAATTCTAATCTACTTAGTACATCTTGAGAAAGAGAATAAAGAAAATAACTTTGGTCTTTGTTTTCGTCAGCACCTCTGAGAAGAAGGAAGTCCTTAAATACAAAGCTCTTGCAATCAAGTTTTTCAGCATAAGATGATTTTTTTATCCTTGCGTAATGTCCGGTCGCAATATGGGTAAAGTCTTTTTTGCTTATTGCGTAATTAAACATCTCTTCAAACTTCACATTCTTGTTGCACATCGAACATGGAAGTGGAGTGAATCCTTTCTCGTAGCTTTCAGAAGTTTTTTTAATTACCTCTCTTTCGAAAATTTCTCTTGAGTCTATTATTTTATGATTAATTCCCAAATCTTCACAAAGGCCAGCAGCATCTACTAATCCTTCAGAACAACAGGAGCCTTGTCCTTTCATTAGCCAAAGAGTTAGTCCCTCAACATTCCAGCCTCTTTCAACAAGAAGAGCAGCTGAAAGGGAACTATCTACTCCACCAGAAAGCCCTACAATAATATTTTTCTTCTTTTTAGTTTTATTATTAGAAGAAAATAAGTTCTCTAATTTTTTATTCTTTTGTGTCTTTAACATGGAAGTTTAAATTTTGAACAATACTTCAATTGCTTTGCACTAATTATGAACGAAATTGTATGGCCAACAATTGACTCTAAACATTTAATTGTTGATTCAAAGCAAATGTTGATATTAGAGAAAGAAATGTTTTCTGATGGAATGCCAGAAGAAGCATTGATGGAAAAAGCTGGTATCAAAATTAGTATATGGCTCTTAAAGAGGAAACCTCTTCTAAAGCATGGAATAACTGTTTTTATTGGTCCTGGGCATAATGGTGGTGATGGTTCCGTAATAGCTAGAGAGCTTTTTTTGAAAGGTTTTTATGTCCAGGTATGGTGTCCATTCCCGATAAAAAAAACATTAACAAATGACCACCTTAATTATCTTACATCTATTGGTGTCAAAAAATTGGTAGATCCCCCTGATGCAAACGGGAAAGAGCTTTGGATTGATGCAGTTTTTGGTAATAATCAAACAAGAAAAGTTGATAATAAATTAATTAAACTTTTTAATCAAAAATTTAACAACAAATATGGCAAGGTAATAAGTATTGATATTCCAACAGGATTATGTCCTGATAAAGGAGAGCCTTTTTTAGATAATGCAGTCAAGGCAAACTATACCTTGGCAATTGGTCTTAATAAGATTGGGTTAACGCAAGATTCTGCATTACCTTTTATTGGAGAATTGCACCATATAGATCTTGGGGTGCCTATTAAAAAACTGTCCAAATTTGATAAAAAGATTTTTAAGGTTACATATAGAGATTTAAAAAATATTGATTTACCTTCTTTACCAAGAAATTCCAACAAATATAAAAGAGGTAGAACATTATTAATAGCTGGAAGTGAGAAATATCCTGGCGCTGCATACTTAGCATTAAAAGGTGCGATATCAAGTGGAGCAGGCTATATCTCGGCGGTCCTGCCTGAGTTAGTTGCTGAATCTATTTGGCAAGTTGCTCCAGAAATAGTTTTAAAAGATACTATGCAATCTAATCAAAATGGAAATGCATCTTTATTTAGCGCATTAAAAAATATTGATTTAAGTGCATTTGATTCAGTAGCTGTCGGCCCAGGAATAGGAATTGATAATGATGATTGGCAAAAAACAAAAGACTATCTTATGGATTATGAGGGGTTATTGATCTTGGATGCAGATGCACTTAATAGAATTTCGGAATCTAAGTTAGGGTCAAATTTCTTTTTAGAGAGAAAATTTAAAACATGGATCACACCTCATAGCAAAGAATTTCGAAGGTTATTCCCTAGTATCAATTCCGCTACCAATTTAGGGCTGGCTCTTGATGCAGCAAAAGAATTCAACATTAGTATTTTATTTAAGGGAGCTAACAGCATAGTTGCTGATAGCAAAAGAGTTTGGCAACTTTTCGGAACCGATTCACAGACAGCTCGAGCTGGATTGGGTGATCTTTTATCTGGATTTATAGCGGGTAGTTCTGCGATTGATTTAACCTTTTGTAGAAACATAACAACAGATTTTTTTGCTAAATACGTACTTTTGCATTCATTTGCGGCATCAAAGTGCAAAAAAGGGTCAAATGCTTCTGCTATTGGTGACGAATTGTCAAAATTAATGAGAAATATAAAAATGAGACAAATATCTTGAAAGAAACAATTTAAGAGAGTTATTTATAGTTTTAAACACATAAATGTACAAATATAACTTCAAATCTGAAGCGCGCATTAAATATTTAGCTATTTCTTGAAAAGTGTAGGAGAGTTTTATTACCTAAATTAGGTCAAAATATGGTTTCATCATTACAAACACAAGCAGAACCTCCGAAAAGGAGAAGTAATGATCCAATTAGCTGGTATTTGCAGAATATTGGTAGAGTTCCTTTATTAACACCTGCCGAAGAGATTGAATTAGGTAATCAAGTCCAAAAGATGATGATTCTTACAGAAGATGGACAATTAAATGAAAAGACTAATGAATTTACAACTCAGCAAAAAAGAACAATAAAAATTGGTCGAAGAGCTAAAGAAAGAATGATGAAAGCTAATTTAAGATTAGTTGTTAGTGTTGCAAAAAAATATCAAGGTAAAGGCCTGGAACTTCTTGATTTAGTACAGGAAGGTTCTCTTGGGTTGGAGAGGGCTGTTGAAAAATTTGATCCAACAAGGGGATACAAGTTTTCTACTTACGCTTTTTGGTGGATTAGACAGAGTATGACAAGAGCAATTGCATGTCAATCAAGAACAATCCGTTTGCCTGTTCACTTAAGTGAAAGGTTAGCTTCTATTAGAAAAGTTAGTAGAGATTTGGCTCATAAACTTGGGGCTATGCCAAGCAGGATTGAAATCGCAGAGGCGATGGAAATTGATGTAGAGGAATTGGATTCAGTTTTGAGACAAGCCTTATCGACAAGTAGTTTAGATGCTCCAGTAAATGGCGATGACGGCAGAAGCTTTTTAGGTGATTTAATTGCTGATAGTAACAATGAAGAACCTTTAGATCAAGTTGAACAAAAAATGCATCAAGAGCAACTTGGTAAGTGGTTAAGTCATTTAAGCGAGCAAGAACAACATGTTCTCAAATTAAGATTTGGACTTGATGCAAATGAAAGACACACACTTGCTGAAATTGGAAGATTATTAGAAGTTTCCAGAGAAAGAGTAAGACAAGTTGAACTCAAGGCACTAAGAAAATTAAGGAATTTAACCAGAAAATTACCTAGCGGCATTTAATCTAATCTTCTGCCCAAATATATTTGGTTAATTCTTCTGAAGGGGGTTCGGGAGCTTCAACAGCATTTTTAACTGACTCAGATATCTCTTCATCAATTTTCTTTTCAATAATTTTTAGTTCTTCTTCCGTTGCGAATTTACCGTCAATAATTTCTTTAGCTAATTTCTTGATGGGATCTCTTTTCCCCCAAAACTCCTTCTCTTTTTCAGACCTTAATTCATCTGGATCTGCGAGAGAATGACCTCTAAATCTATAAGTCAAACACTCTAAAAGTGTGGGACCTTCTCCTGCTCTAGCTCGCTCAATCGCTCTTTGTGCTGCTCCTCTAACTGCTAATACATCCATTCCATCAACTTCCTCGCCGTGCATACCAAAAGCAGATGCTTTTCTCCAGATTTCAGGATTACTAGTAGCTCTATCGTGAGCCATACCAATAGCCCATTTATTATTTTCAACAACAAAAATTATGGGTAATTTCCATAACTGGGCCATATTTAAACATTCAAAAAACTGCCCATTATTGCAAGTTCCATCTCCAAAGAATGCTGCAGTTACCGCATCACTATTACTATTACCAGCAACTTCCTTTTTGTACCTACTTGAAAAGGCTGCCCCTAAAGCAACTGGAATTCCTTCTCCAATAAATGCATATCCTCCGAGTAAGTGATGCTCTCTTGAAAATAAATGCATGGATCCACCTCGGCCTTTGCTACAACCAGTAGCCTTACCAAAAAGTTCACTCATTACTTCAAATGAGGGGACCCCCGCACTTAGTGCATGAACATGATCGCGATAAGTACTACAAAACCAATCATGTTTCTTTTTCATGGCGCCAATTACTCCCGTGCTTATAGCCTCTTGACCGTTATATAGATGAACGAAACCAAACATTTTTCCCCTGTAATACATTTCTGCACACTTATCTTCAAATCTACGACCAAGCGTCATGTCTTCATAAAGAAATAATCCGGTTTCTCGATCTAATTCGGCTTTTTTTATCTCTTGAAGATTTGAGATTCTCTCTACGTGTGTTTCCAAGAAAATACCTTAACGAAGTTTTGATTTGTTAACATTCTAAGCTGTGAAGGGCGATTTTCATGATTTTTTTTAAAAACTCTGTAAGACCTTGTGAAAAAAAATTTTAACTTGATAAAATTTGTCTAAGAAATTTTTAAATAGGATATTTGTTTGGAACTTCCTTTAGACCATTTTCGTTTAATTGGCGTAAGCCCCTCTGCAACTTCTGAAGAAATATTAAGGGCGTTTCAATTGCGGTTAGATAAAACACCTAACGAAGGTTTTACTTATGAAGTTTTAACCCAAAGATCTGAGTTACTTCGTCAAACTGCCGATCTACTCACAGATCCAGAAAGCAGAAGAGAGTACGAAAATTTGTTATTAAATGGGAATTCTGGATTGGATTTTTCCTCAAATAGAGAGGTGGCAGGATTAATACTTCTTTGGGAGTCGGGTTCACCAAAAGAAGCTTTTAAAATCACGAGGAAAGCATTGCAACCCCCACAAACTCCAGCTTTAGGAAGTAGTAGAGAAGCTGATTTGACATTATTGGCTGCTTTAACAGCAAGAGATTCTGCAATTCAAGAACAACAGCTTAGATCCTATTCAAACGCGGCAGACTTTTTACATGAAGGTATACAACTTCTACAAAGAATGGGAAAGCTTGGAGAAAGAAGAAAAGAACTTGAAGAAGATTTAGTTGCTTTGCTTCCTTACAGAATCCTAGATCTACTTAGTAGAGATCTAAATGATCAAGAGTCTCATAAAAAAGGCTTAAGTATGTTGGAAAACTTAATAATCAAAAGAGGTGGTTTAGAGGGTAATAATAAATCTGAATATAAAGATTTTTTAAATCAGCAAGAGTTTGAAGCTTTTTTTCAACAAATTAAGCCATTTTTGACAGTGCAAGAACAGATTGATTTGTTTCTTGAATTACAAAAAAGAGGATCATTAGAAGCAGGATTTTTAGCTTTTCTATCTTTAACAGCTATTGGTTTCTCGAGAAGAAAGCCAGAAAAATTATTTGAAGCGAGGAAAATTTTAAAGAAACTAAATTTCTCTGGTCTTGATTCAATGCCTTTAGTTGGTTGTTTAGATTTGCTTTTAGCTGATATTGACCAAGCCTCTGCAAGGTTTTCAAGTAGTTCTGATGAGAATTTACGAGATTGGCTTAATAGCTATACTGGAAATAAGTTAGAAGCGATATGTATTTTCTGTAAAAATTGGTTAGAGAATGATGTTTTAGTTGGTTATAGAGATATTAATTCAAAAGAGGTGGATTTAGATTCTTGGTTTGAAGATAGGGAAATTCAACAATTTATTGAAAAATTAGAAAAGAAATCAAATAAAATTTCAATTAGGTCAAATCTTCAGAACCAACAGATTGAGAAGGAATCCTTTACAAAAACTAATGAAGACTTTGATAATGTATTAGGTAATATTGACGAAAGGCGACTTCCGTGGCCTGGTGGTATAAAACAAGATTATGAAAAGGTTGAGATCAAAGAAAACAAGTTCAATGAGGATTACTTTAAGAAAAAACCAATAGAGTTTTATAATTTTTTAATTGAAAAAATTGCCGAATTAAAGTTTAGTTTTGGGGAATTCTTAAAGAATAAAGAGATTATTAATGAATCACCTTATTTAATCTATATTTATGCGTTTTTGATTTTATTTGCATTTGGTATTGGTATTGGATTTTTAAGTAATAATTTAAAAAAATCAATTCAGGATGAAGCTAATACTGAAAAAACTTTAATTTCCGTAGATAAAAATAAAAAGATTAATGAGAAAGATATTATTCAAGAAATAAAAAAAAATCGTTCAAGCGAATTGAATTCTATTCCTGAGAAATCTACTTCAATTATTTCCTATGAATTCAAAGAACTTAATTCCTCTTCACCTTCTTTGGAAGATATCAGGAATTTAATTAATGGATGGCTTCTAAGTAAAAGTAATTACTTGGCGGGGAAGAGTGAAATTAATCTTTCTAAGATTGTTAGTAAAGGTTTGATTGATCGAACTATCGAAGAGAAACAGAGCGACATCAAGAAGGGAATCTATAAGGAAATTAATTCCCAAATACGTAAGATTGATTTGGAATCGCAAACTTCATCCCGTATAGTTGTTTTAGTAGAATTGAATTATCTAGAGAGAATAATAAAGAATTCTGGAGAATTTATTAGTGAAACATCATTAAATCCCCTTAAAGTTAAATATATTTTGGGTTTTTCAAATAAGTCATGGAAATTGGTTGATTTCGTGAGTGGCTTGTAATTACAAACTTCAAGATCATCTATAATAATTAAAATTACTTTTTAATAATGTTTGATGAACTCTCATCACGCTTTGAAGACGCAGTAAAGGGTTTAAGAGGCGAAGCAAAAATTAGTGAAAATAATATTAACGATGCCTTGAAGGAGGTAAAAAGAGCACTCCTTGATGCAGATGTTAGTTTGTCTGTAGTAAAAGAGTTTATATCAGATGTTAAAGATAAAGCTATTGGAGAAGAAGTAGTTAGGGGTGTAAACCCAGGACAAAAATTTATAGAAGTTGTAAATAAAGAATTAATTAATATTATGGGAAATGAAAATTCTCCATTAAGCGAAAATGAAAATAGTCCTACAGTCATTTTGATGGCTGGACTTCAGGGTGCGGGTAAAACAACTGCAACAGGAAAATTAGGACTTTATTTAAAGGAAAAAGATAAAAAAGTTCTTTTGGTGGCTGCAGATATTTATCGACCAGCAGCTGTAGAGCAGCTTAAAACATTAGGAAGTCAATATGAATTGGAAGTTTTTTCAGCTAAAGAAAAAAATAGCAAACCAGAAGAAATAGCAAAGGAAGCATTGAATTTTGCTAGTGAAAATGATTTTAATTCGATAATTATTGATACCGCAGGAAGACTGCAAATTGATGATTCAATGATGAGTGAAATGGTTCGAATTAAAGAAGTTTCTAATCCTGATGAAGTTTTGCTTGTTGTTGATTCAATGATTGGGCAAGAAGCTGCAGACTTAACAAAGTCATTTCATGAAAAAGTAGGAATCACAGGTGCAATATTAACTAAGTTGGATGGTGACTCAAGAGGCGGAGCTGCTTTATCAATAAGAAAAATAAGTGGTAAACCAATTAAATTTATAGGTGTAGGTGAAAAAATAGAGGCACTGCAACCATTTCATCCAGAGAGAATGGCTAGCAGAATTTTAGGCATGGGCGATGTATTGACACTTGTTGAAAAAGCGCAAAAAGAAGTTGAACTTGCTGATGCAGAAGCGATGCAAAAGAAACTTCAAGAAGCGACTTTTGATTTTAATGATTTTGTAAAGCAAATGAGATTAATTAAAAGAATGGGTTCACTAGGTGGATTGATTAAATTAATTCCTGGAATGAATAAAATAGATGATGGGATGATAAAAGATGGAGAAGATCAACTTAAGAAAATAGAATCTATGATCTCGTCAATGACTCTTGAGGAGAAACAAAAACCCGAAGTTCTTGCAGCTCAACCCTCAAGAAGACAAAGGATCGCTCAGGGTAGCGGTTATGAGGCAAAAGATGTAGATAAAGTATTAGCTGATTTTCAAAGAATGAGAGGTTTTATGAAACAAATGTCCAACGGAGGGATGCCAGGAATGGGAGGGATGCCAGGAATGGGAGGGATGCCAGGAATGGGAGGGATGAGTGGCAATAAGCCAATGAAAAAACAAAAAAATAATAAAAAGAAAAAAGGTTTTGCCGATTTATAATTGCTATTTTTTTCACCTTTAAATGATATTATTATTAAAAACGCATTAATTTAAGATGATTAAATTGCGCCTTAAGCGCTTTGGAAAGAAAAAAGAGGCAAGTTTCAGAATTGTTGCATGCAATAGTACTTCCAGAAGAGATGGTAGACCTCTACAAGAACTAGGTTTTTACAATCCAAGAACTAAGGAAACGAGGCTTGACACAGAAGCTTTAAGAACAAGACTTACTCAGGGTGCTCAGCCAACAGATGTTGTAAGAACTTTATTGGAAAAGGGAGGGTTATTAGAAAAAACAGAAAGGCCCTCTATTGCAATTGGTAAAGCAAAGTTAGAGAAGGAAAAATTAGCTAAGGCTAAAACTAAAGATGAAGAAAATGATAGTAGTAAAGCTGAAAGCGAGAGTAATGAAGCTGAAAGCTAGTGATTTGATAAATCTTTATTCTTATTCAAAAACTAGATGAAGGAAGTTTCCAAAACTGGTCACTTCAAAATAGATTTGCCAAGCTCTGATGCCGCTACAGCATTATCCGGACCAGGTAATTCTTTCTTAAAAAAATTTGAGTCTCTTACAGGAGTTTCTTTAACTATAAGAGGTTTACAACTTGAAATGAATGGTGTCATATCTAAAATTGAGAGAGCCTCAGCATTAGTAGAACTAACAAGACCAATTTGGGAACAAGGTTTAGAAGTCCCAGAGGTAGATCTTAAAGCGGCTTTAAGTTCTTTAAATATGGGCGAATCGTCTTCACATGCTGAACTTGGAAAAAAAATTCTTGCTCGTTCCAAAGAAGGAAGATATTTAAGACCAAGAACTATAAGGCAAAAAGAATATGTTGAATCAATTGAAAACTTTGATCTTACGTTCGCAATTGGCCCAGCTGGAACTGGTAAGACATTTTTAGCAACTGTTTGCGCGGCAAGGCTATTGAATGAGAAAAAAATTGAAAAAATTGTTTTAACCAGACCAGCTGTAGAAGCTGGTGAAAGTTTGGGATTTCTACCTGGTGATTTGCAACAAAAAGTAGATCCATATTTAAGACCCTTATTTGATTCTTTACATAGTATTTTCGGGTTTGATAGAACAAATTCGTTAATTGATAAGGGAATTATTGAAGTTGCTCCTTTGGCATTTATGAGAGGAAGAACCTTAGATAATTCTTTGATTATTTTGGATGAAGCACAAAATACTACTTGCTCTCAAATGAGAATGTTTTTGACCAGATTAGGAGAGAGATCAAAAATGGTTGTAAACGGAGATATTACACAAATTGATTTAAAGAAAGATCAGCAAAGCGGCCTCATTGAAGCATCGAGAATTTTCTCTGAAACTGAAGGTATAAAATTTTGTTATTTAAATATTGAAGATGTAGTTCGTCATCCTTTAGTTCAGAAAATTATTGAGGCTTATCAATAAATTTATAACTCTGGAGATCCGTACACTGAAATTTTAAAAATCAAGTAGAATATATTCATATTTAATAAAAAAAATGCCAGCAAGTAGTAATTTTAATCAAGCTATTCGTGAAGCACAAACCAGTTCAATTGTTGGACCTAATGTTGTTCAAAAGGCTTTACCTTATGTAGGTGGAGGTATGGTTCTAACTTCTTTAGGCGTTTTAGCAGGTGTCTCACTCATAGCAACAAATCCCGGTCTTTTCCAGCCTCTTTCAATAGTTGCTTTAATTGCAGAATTGATTTTGTTTTTCATAGCCACAAGCGCTGCAAATAATGCAAATAATGCAAAAGCCTTACCTTTACTAACCGGATTTAGTTTGCTAACCGGATTTACCTTAAGTGGAATAGTTGCTTTGGCAATAGGAACAATTGGCATTGGTTCTGTTGGAACAGCTGCCTTAGCTACTGGTATAACTTTTGTTATCGCCTCTTACACTGGCCAAAGAATGAGTGATAGTGTTGGTCAAGCACTAAGTGGGGTAGTTGGTCTTGGGTTGATAGGCCTTCTTATAGCTATGTTTGTCCAATTAATTGGGGGATTCTTTGCTCCAGGAGTTTTTGGAGGCTCAGGACTCGAATTGATAATTGCAGGATTCGGAACTGTCTTATTTGTTGCAATGTCTTTCGTTGATTTCTATACAATGCCAAGAAGATATAACGATGATCAGTACCTAGCAGGAGCTTTAGGTATGTATCTAACTTATATAAATCTTTTTGTTTTTATATTGAGATTAATGATTGCACTCCAAGGCGGTGGAAGAAGAGACTAAACACACAACGTATATAACTTACCCAAAGCGTAGATTTGCCTCTACGCTTTTTTATTGGGCGATATCAAGAATTTGTTTTTTTATGAATTCCTTTTGCTCTGAGTCATACTTTACTGAATTATCAAAACTATTGCCCATATCATCTAAGTCTCTAAGGACTTGATTGACAGACTTTGTAACTGACTTGGTTTCTAGTAGTCTTAAAATAGCCTTACATCTATCTGAAATGTTTTGCGATGTTATCTCATATTCATGATTATTATCTCTTCGATGAATAATAATTTGTGCGGAACTCATTATTAAATTTTTTACTACTATTTCTGTTACTGAATCACCACCTTCGTTCAGTTTGTAAATTAGTGAAAAAGGAAGTTTATCTAACAAAAAACAATCTTTATCTGATAAGGCGTATGCAAAAAATCCTCTGAGTCCATTTCTTGTTTTAGTTAGCTCTGCGATTCTATCTGCTAAAACCTCTTCGCTGAGTAATTCTTCACCCCACTCTTTGCACCATTGTGCAGATATGTTTATTGCTTGCGCGAAAGAAGCTTCTTTTAAATTTATGGTTTTTTTTTTCATTTTTGATCAGAATTTTATTATTGATGCATAAAAGTCTTTGGCCAATTATAGATCTGGGTTCGTAACTTTACTAGGAAGGCCAAATGTCGGTAAATCTACTTTAATAAATAAATTGATTGGAGAAAAAATAACAATTACTTCTCCAATAGCGCAAACTACTAGAAATAAATTAAAAGGAATACTTACTACAGATAATGGGCAAATAATTTTTGTTGATACTCCAGGCGTTCATAAACCTCATCATCGACTTGGAGAGATATTAGTAAAAAACGCAAAATCTGCAATTAATGGAGTAGACATTGTAATTTTTGTAATTGATTCAAGTGAAGAACCTGGTAGAGGTGATGAATATATTTTGAACTTTCTAATCGCAAATAAAACTGAGTTTATTGTGGCATTAAATAAGTGGGATTTGGTTAATAAAGAATTTAGGAATTTAAGATTAGATCAATATAGAAGATTTTTTGGTATTAATAGAAGCTTTCAAATTGTATGTGCTTCTCAAGGAGAAGGATGTTCTGAACTAGTCGATATGGCACTTAATTTTCTTCCAGAGGGACCAAAACTTTATGATGAAAACACTATTTGCGATCAACCATTAGATAACTTATTATGCGATTTAGTAAGAGAGCAGGTATTAATTAATACAAGAGAAGAGGTACCTCATAGTGTCGCTGTAAAGATAGAAAAGAGAGAGGAAATGAAAAGAAAAAATGGCAAAGTTTTTACAGCTATTTTGGCTACTATTATTGTTGAAAGATCAACTCAAAAAGCCATCCTTATTGGAAAGAAAGGTTCAATGTTAAAAATGATTGGTCAGTCAGCAAGAGCAAATATGTCAAAATTAATTGATGGTCCAGTTCATCTAGAGTTGTTTGTGAAAGTTGTTCCAAATTGGAGGAAAAAAGAATCAAGGTTGATTGAGTTTGGTTATGAGGAAGATTTCTAGATGAGTGGTTTTAATTTTGATGTAATTACATTGTTCCCTAAAGCTTTTGAATTAATAAATAATTTAGGGGTTATAACAAAAGCTCTAGATAAGAATTTGATCGATGTAAATTTACATGATTTAAGAGAATATGGAGAAGGTTCTTACAGACAAGTAGACGATAAGCCTTATGGAGGAGGAGCAGGTATGGTATTAAAACCTGAACCTATTTATAAGGCATATGACTCAATTAGAAAATCACCTAAAAGAAAAACTTTGTTGATGACCCCGCAGGGTAAAGTCTTAAAGCAAAATGATCTAGTGAGATGGTCCACTTTGGATCAAGTAATAATTATTTGTGGTCAATATGAAGGTTTCGACGAAAGGGTTAGATTTTTAGCTGATGAAGAGATATCTATAGGTGATTATGTCCTTTCTGGAGGTGAAATACCTGCTTTATCAATAATTAACGGTTTGACTAGATTATTGCCAGGAACTCTTGGTGATCCAGACTCATTAGTAGATGAGAGTCATAACTCGCCCTTATTAGAATATCCACAGTATACAAGACCTCAAGTTTTTAAGCATATGAAAGTCCCTGAAGTTCTTATTAGTGGTGATCATAAAGAAATTGAACTTTGGAGAAAAGAACAGCAGTTAAAAAGAACCTATAAAAGAAGGAGAGATCTCATGAAAAGTGATGAACTCAAAAAGTTTGATTTTGAGGAAGATGATAAAAATTAATTTATGAACTAAGTTTTTTGATAATTATTGCCTTAAAATTCCTCTTAGGATAAAAAATTAATAAGCGAATGTAATATAGTAATAGATATGATTAAGTTTTTCTTGCCTAAAAGTTTTTCTAAGTTTCTTCAAATTATAATTTTTTTTAGTTCCTTGTTTTTTGTTGAGGTTTTAAAATCAGAAATAAATTCACCTCTTTTAGTAAAGGACGAATCAATACCTTCCTCTTATTTAAACCCTAAAAATGAATTAGAAGATTATATGGTTGATAGCGGAGATTCAATTTATATAGAATTTTTTCCTGCTGAAGAATTAAGCGGGGTTTTTCCTGTTAATGAAGAAGGCGAATTAGTTTTACCAAGGTTAGATGAGATTTTTGTAAGAGGCTTAACAAAGTCTGAATTAAAAAATTTATTGAAAAAAAGATACTCTGAATTCCTTATTGATCCAGAAATTAAAGTAAGGGTTGTGGTATTTAAAAGTATTAGGGTATTAGCAAGAGGAGAGTTAAGAACTCCAGGTTTTTACAAATTCCCTGCCTATTCATCTGGCTCATTTACTGAATTAAGGAAAATTGATAATTCTGAATTAGATTCATTTAGAGGAATTAATAATGAGCAATTAGAAATTGTTCAAAATCTGAATTCAAATAATGAGTCTACGAAAGATATAATTGTCAAAAAATCAAGTGAAAATCTAACTACTATCTCTGATGTTATTAGAAAAGCTGGTGGCATAACAGCTAAAACTGATTTATCTCGAGTGGAAATTATAAGAGATGTTCCTCTTGGAAAAGGGGGAGGCAAAAAAATAGCAATTATTGATTTTAATGCTTATGTGGAAAATTCAGATACTTCTAAAGATGTACGTATATTTGATGGAGATATTTTATTCTTTCCAAAACTAGGTAAATCCAATCCAAATCAAATTCCTAAATCAATTTTATCTGGGATTTCCCCAAAATTTATATCAATAAATCTTTTTGGCAGAGTTGAAAGTCCTGGAGTTTTAAAACTTCCTCTCGAAGCAACTTTATCTGATGCGATTGATCTCTCTGGACCGATAAAACCTCTTTCTGGAAAAATTGTCTTAATAAGGTATGAAAATGATGGCACAGTTTTAAAGATGAATATTGCTTATAATGCAGGAGCAAAAAGAGGCTCTAAAAGAAATCCTTATTTAAAGGAAAATGATTTAATATCAGTAAAGAATAGTTTGTATGGTAAATCTGCTGGCATTATTAGAGAATTCACAGCACCTTTCTTAGGGATTTATTCAACCCAACAGTTAATAGAGGGTTTCAGTAACTAAAAAGTAGAAAATACTTTAAATGATTGTTTAATATTATTTCTGTTTATTTGGTAAGGTATAATTCAAATAATCTAAAAATGTAAGAAATTATTAAGTTGAATGTCCATATGCAATTACATAAAGGTTATGAATTGTTTCTAGATAATCTTAATTGCTTACTATGACAAGAAGAAGTTCTCCACAGTTCCGAATTGGCAATGGATACGACATTCATAGATTAGTAAAAGATAGGGATTTAATTATTGGAGGTGTGAATTTACATCATCCTGATAATTTAGGATTGGATGGTCATAGTGATGCTGATGTTTTAATTCACTCAATTATGGATGCATTATTGGGAGCACTTTCTCTGGGAGATATTGGAAAGTACTTCCCGCCAACTGATGAAAAATGGAGAGGTGCGGATAGCTTGTTTTTGTTATCAAAAGTAATTGAACTAATAAGAAAAGATGGTTGGGAAATAAATAATATTGATAGTGTTCTTGTTGTTGAAAAGCCAAAAATCATGCCATATGTCAAATCAATGAAAAAAAATATTTCTGAGATCTTAAATATTGATCAGAATTTAATTGGGATTAAAGCAACTACAAATGAAAAGTTGGGACCAGAAGGGAGAGAAGAGGGTATAAGTTGCCATTCAGTAGTTCTACTTGAGAAAAAATGAGATTTAATTTAAATTTGAAAAAAAAAATTCAAAGTTTTTGTTTATTATTAATTTGCTTACTAGTTTTAATTTTCCAAACTGATATTCCCAATTTAAAAGCCCTTACAATGGATAATTATCAAAGTGAAATGGTCATTGAGGAATTAAGACTTAAAGTACCTGCCGATGTAAAAGCAGCTTGGTTAAATGCTGAAAAAGAAATATGGGAGCCATGGTTATCTTCTCAAGATGGTTTTTTGGGAAGACAATTATTTTGGGATAAAGAAAAAGAAGAAGCTTTAATATTAGTAAATTGGAAAAGTAAGAAATTATGGAAAAGTATACCAATGTCAGAAGTAAATGTAGTTCAACAAAAATTTGAAGATAATGTTAAAGCAGCTCTAAATGTAGGCGAAAATCCTTTTGAATTAATTTATGCGGGAGAATTGGATAAGCAAAGATGAATTTTGATATCAAGTTTGATTTTGAAAGAAGAGATAGGCTTGGACTCATTGAGGCTATTTGGGGTCAAGATAAGAGTATCGACCAATTAGAGAGATTATCTAAAAATGTATTAAGTAAAAATGAGGTTGTTTTCATTACTAGGATTAATAGTGAAAAGGCAAATTATCTTAAAGGTTTGTACGATGATGCACGATTCTATGAAGAAGCAAATTGCCTAACAATAGGGAAGAATTTGAATAAATTAAATACAAATAAAAAAGTTGCCATAATTTCAGGCGGCACAAGCGATTTAGCTGTAACACTTGAAGCACAATTAGCGCTTGAAATTTATGGAGTCGATTGTCAATCTTTTATAGATGTTGGAGTGGCTGGACTTCATCGATTGATGAGTAAATTAGAAGAAATTAATAAATATGATGTATTAATAGTTTGTGCTGGTATGGAAGGAGCTTTGGCAACGGTTGTGGGTGGATTGTTGGCACAACCGATAATCGCAGTGCCTGTCTCAGTTGGCTACGGCGTTAGCAAGGATGGAGAAACTGCTTTAAATAGTATGTTGTCTAGCTGTTCTCCAGGTATTACGGTAATGAATATAGATAATGGTTACGGAGCAGCAATGGCGGCTCTGAGAATTATTAAAAGTATTTCCTAAATAATTACTTTTTTTCTATTTCTAATAGGTTTTCTATCCATAAATTAAGTTGTTTTGAAAGCATTCCTTCTTCTCTCATTTTGATTGCCTTTATAACGACTTCTGTGTTTACCCACTCTGGAAACCTTTTTGGCATTTATTTTTAAATTCAGTAACTTTAATTTGGTACAAATTTTGATAAAGACAAGATCTAAGTAACAAATTTAATCTTTTATGTTTGATTTTGTACCTAATCTAGACAGCTCAGATGAAGTATTTTCACTTTCTACATTTTTTAATCTTTCAATTAACTCAGAAAGATCTTTTTGAGCGAGCTCCCCATTTTGCTCCCATTTCAAGGACCTTGAGTTATGATCATTTTTTTCTTTCATTGTTTTATTTAAGTACTAAGAATATAAAACGAAAACAGGAAAATTTTGGTTATTGTTTCAAGTCTAAACTTAAAAAATTATGAAGATTTTAATATACAAAAATTTTATTTTTAACCACCACCAACTATTGAAACGATTTCTAAATTATCCCCATCTTTAAGTTTAACTTTTTCCCATTTAATTGAATTAATAATTAAATTATTTAATTCTACGACAATTGTGTTGGGTTTATATCCCATTAAATTTAGAGCTGTTGATAGTTGAGCATTTTCTTGATCAAGTTCTATTTTTTTTTCTTCTCCATTTACTTTAATTTTCATTTGTTAATTCTAATTCTTTTAAAATCATAATAGCGTCTTCTTTAGGATCTTCAGAATTCATTAATTGTGAGACTAAGGCAATTTTTTTAAACCCATTTCTTTTCAAATATGAAATATTATTTGTCTTGATTCCTCCAATAGCAAACCAAGGAATATTTAAATCTTTTGTTAATGTTTTAATCTTTTCAATACCTATAGGTTTTTTGTTCTTTTTTGTTTCAGTTTCAAATACTGGTCCAATTCCTATGTAATCACAACCTTCCTTATAAGCATTTGAAATATCAATTTCATTATTTGCACTTATACCAATAATTTTTGAATATCCTAATAATTTCCTTGCAGTTTTTAAGTCCAAATCATCTTGTCCAAGATGAATTCCATCTGCATTAGATGCAAGAGCTATGTCAAGTCTGTCGTTAACGATGAATAAAGAATTATATCTTTTACATAGATTTTTAATCTTGATTGCTTCTTGAAGATGATCTTTATCAGTTCCCGTTTTAAATCTATGTTGAATGATTCTTACTCCCGCAATTAAAATTTCTTCTATAATTTCTAATAAATTGTCTTTTTGATCTGTGATAACATATAAGTCATTTTCTTTTAATATTTCCTCAGACTTCTTACACCTACTTAAACTTAATAAGTCAATTTCTATAGTGTATATTTCATATCTAATTTCTGAAGCGATTTTCGAAAGCTCGTGATTCTGTAGCCTTGAGAATTCCTCTATTACTCGTAATGCTTCTTGAACTCGTGCTGAATTAGAACTTATAATTTGCTCCGAAGTTTTTCTGTTGATTTGCTCGTGATGAGTTAATCCTTTACATTTATCCTCAATGTGATTTCTAGATTGTTTATAAACTTCTAAATGATTTTTCCCTAAAATTTGTCTAAAATTTTTAATCTTTTCAACATATTTTTCTTTGCCCAGACCAAATCTAGCCCAATCCTCTAATACTCTTAGTCCCTCTCTAGCTCTATCAAGATTAGCGTCAATAATTTGATAAATTCTTAAATCTTCAGCGTCTTTAGTATTGGAATTCAGCATTTATAATTTATTTTTTGTAGCTTTTAAAATTTTTAGAGCGTTATCTCTATCTTTTTTAATTTGATTAGAAAGTTGATCTATATTTTTGAACTTGATTTGCGATCTAAGTTTCTCAACTGGTTCTACAGATAGATTTAAACCATATAGATCGATATCTTTATTTATTAAATGAACTTCAACTGAAGATGGCAATAAAGGATTTATTGTTGGTTGAGAGCCAAGATTCATAACAGATTCAATTTTTTGGTTGGAATTTTCTATTATTGTCCAAGATGCGTAAACTCCTTCTCCAGGTAAAAATTTTCTGCCATCTATTTCAAGATTTGCGGTAGGCCATCCTATACTTTTTCCAATTCCTTTACCTTTAACAACCTTTCCATTAAAACTATAAGGCCTATTAAGAATTTTGAAAGCATTTTTCAGATCACTTTTCTCTAATAGATCCCTTATTCTGCTGCTGCTGATTCTACCTTCCTTGTCTTCTAAAATTGGCGTAATTTTTAGTTTAATATCAGTTTCCTTAATTATATTTTTTATTGTATTTGTGTCTCCACTTCTTCTAAAACCAAATTTAAAATTCGCACCTACAGAAATATTTTTTGCTTGTAATTGATTTATCAAAATATCTCTTACGAATCTTTCTGCACTTAATTTGGATAGTTCCTTATCAAAAGGAATCAGAACTAATTGTTCAATTCCAAGATCTTTAAGGATAGGTAGTTTTTCATAAGGGAGATCAAGCCTAAGACGTGTCTCTTTGTATAAAACTTCTCTGGGATGAGGCCAGAAGCTCGCAATTGTTGGGGTATATTGAGTCTCTTCAACTACACTTTTAATTAATTTCCTATGGCCAGCATGTAGGCCATCAAAACTTCCAATAGCTATTGATGTAGGATTCTTAACTTCAGATGGCGATATTAAAGAGATCAAAAGATTACGTGCAATTTTATGATTTTGATGGCAAATTTGAATAGATTATATTTTACTCAATCAAATGAATGTCTGACAAAATTGATTTTCAGTCCCTTTCATTTGGAATGCGACGCATTGGATGGATTCGCTTTTGGGTTCAATCCATTTTAGGCGTTGTTGTTGCAGCTGTTTTGCTTTTTTCAAATGTTGTAAATAATAACGAAGGGCAGCTTGGCTTGGCGCCTGGTCTATCACTTACAACAATGTCCTTGATTTTACTACTTTTTAGTCTTTGGCAAGGTTGGTTAATAGTTAGAACTGGAAGAGCAATCGCAAGTAATGCAAGACCCTCCAGGGGACAAACAAGTAGATTGATAAAACGAGGACTAATAGTTGATTTATTAGGCATTCTGTTTGGATTAATTGGATATCAAGCTCTTATGGGTGCCTTATTTATCCAAGCATCTTCTCAAACAACTGGACAATTGATAACAGCGACATCTGATATCCCTATTACTGGACTTGAAATATTATCAGTTCTCAGTAACACACAAGTTATTGCTGCTCATTTTTTTGGGCTTTGCTTTTCGTTGTGGCTTTTAAGAAGGATTTATAAATGAATTATTAATTTTAGGTAATTTGTCTAAATTACCCCTCCAAAATAAATCTGGTTCAACGGGTGTAAGAGATATTTTATTTTCTTGTATTTGCGATACGTCACTTGGCCATTTCTTTGGACCATAACCTTTTGATTTAAGATCTAAAACAACCTCACCGGCGAGCCAATAATAATCATCACCCCTTGGGTCTTCTCTTTTGGAAAATTGATTTTTATATTTTCTTACTGATAATCTTGTCCATGATAATTCTTTTATTTTTCCTTTTTCGCAAGGGGGTATATTCAAGTTTAATAGAAGTGAAGTTGGCCAACTATCGTTAATTGCTTGTTCTGCAATATTCATTGCAATTTCTCCAGCAAATTCAAAATTCTTCCACTTAAAACTAGCAACGCTAATTGCCATGGAGGGAACATTTTCTAAAGTGCCTTCCATAGCTGCAGCGACTGTGCCTGAACAGAAAATATCTGTCCCTAAGTTTGGCCCGTGATTTATTCCAGATAGTACTAGATCAGGTTTATGATCCAAGAGTTCAGATAGTGCTAATTTGACGCAATCAGCAGGTGTGCCAGAACATCCCCAAGCTTCAATTCCTTCCCCAAATAATTCGTCAGCTTTTTCCACTCTTAATGGAGATTGTAAAGTAAGACCATGACCTGTAGCTGATCTTTCTTGGTCAGGACAAACTACTTTTACCTTATGACCTCTTTTTTGCGCTGATTTTGCTAGAGCTCTTATCCCGGCTGCAAAAACACCATCATCATTGCTAATTAATATATTTAACGGTTTCATTAATCAATAAATTTTATTTATGGACGATATTTAAGTAAGATAAAGAAATACTTATTTTTACTATATCAGTGAGTCAGATTGAATCATTAAGTCAAATTGAGGAAAAACTAAATAATCTCTCTCTAAAAGCAAAAAATAATATAAGCAATGCTAGTACTCATGAAGAACTGGATCAGTTAAGAGTTTCCTTGCTAGGGAAAAAAGGTGATTTATCAATTATCTTGAAAACAATGAGTCAATTATCTGCTACTGATAGACCAATTGTTGGCCAGAAGGCAAATTTAATAAAAATAAATTTGCAGGAATTAATAACTGAAAGAAAAAATCAACTAAATAGTGAAGCCTTAGACAAAAAGATCAAAGAAGAAAAAATTGATGTAACTATACCTTCAATTGGAACACCCCCTGGAAATAAACATCCTTTAATTTCAACTCAAGATGAAATAATAGATATTTTTTGTGGTTTAGGATACTCAGTTGAGAGTGGCCCTGAAATTGAAACTGATTTTTATAATTTTGAGTCTCTGAATATACCCAAAAATCATCCGGCGAGAGATATGCAGGATACTTTTTACTTAGATGAAAATCGACTTTTAAGGACCCATACTTCTCCTGTTCAGATAAGATACTTGGAGAAAACCCCTCCCCCAGTTAGGATCATTGCCCCTGGGAGAGTTTATAGGAGAGATGCAGTAGATGCTACTCATTCACCTGTATTTAATCAGGTTGAAGTTTTATGTATTGATGAAGACATTAATTTTAGTCATTTAAGAGGAACAGTTCTTACATTTTTAAAGACCTTTTTTGGAGATATTCCTGTAAGATTTAGAGCTAGTTATTTCCCATTTACTGAACCTTCAGCAGAAGTTGACGTCCAGTGGAAAGGTAAATGGTTAGAAGTAATGGGCTGCGGAATGGTAGATCCAAAAGTCTTAGAAAAATTAGGAATAGATTCTGAGAAATGGACTGGTTTTGCAGCAGGATTAGGAGTTGAGAGATTTTGTATGGTGAGACATCAGATAGACGACATCAGAAAATTTTATACAAATGATCTTAGATTCTTAGAACAGTTCTAAATAGTATTTAATTCTTAAATTAGGATTGTCTAGCAAATTAGTTTAAGATAGTGATAGTTTTAGATTTTTGATTGGTACGTAAAGCAGGACTAATAGTTAATGATGGAAAAGAACTAGCTGTTCAAACTGCAACTTCTGTTCAAAAAAAATTGGAAAAATCTAATTTTGAAGTTTTAAGAGTTAGTAGTTCTGGAGGGATGGTTGGTTTCGCAAATCCTGATCAACATGTTCGTCCTTTGGGATATACGAATTGTGTTCCCGAGGGATTTGATTCATCAATGGAATTTGCAATTGTTCTTGGAGGAGATGGGACTGTTCTTTCCGCTGCAAGGCAAACGGCACCCGCTAAAATTCCCATTCTTACAATAAATACTGGTCATTTAGGATTTCTTGCGGAAGCTTATTTATCTAACCTAGATGTGGCTATAGATAAAATAATTACTGGAAATTGGGATATTGAAGAAAGAACTTGCTTTATTGTTAGTGTAATGAGAAATGATCAGAGGAGATGGGAGTCTCTCTGTCTTAATGAGATGGCACTTCATAGAGAACCTCTTACAAGTATGTGTCATTTTGAGATTTCTATTGGGCGACATGCTCCTGTGGATATCTCAGCTGATGGAGTAATTTTATCCACTCCAACTGGCTCTACTGCATATTCGTTGAGTGCTGGAGGACCAGTAATTACCCCTGATTGCCCAGTCGTACAATTAACTCCAATTGCACCACATTCATTGGCATCTAGGGCATTAGTTTTTAATGATTCAGAGCCAGTAACTGTTTTCCCTGCAACTCCCGAAAGATTGGTAATGGTTGTTGACGGAAATGCAGGTTGTTATGTTTGGCCTGAAGATAGAGTTTTAATAAGAAAAAGTAAACACTCAGTGAAGTTTATTAGGCTTGAAGATCATGAATTTTTCCAAGTTTTAAGAAATAAACTAGGCTGGGGGTTGCCCCATGTGGCTAAACCTAACAAATAAAAATTATTTAAATTTATTTTTTCCCTTTTAATAGAAAAACAGGATTATTTGGATCTAATCTGACACCCTCAGCGATACTTAAGCTTTTATAGGTTTGAATTAAATTTAAATTTGTTTTGAAATTTTTATCTTCTAATTCCTCTTTTAATTCTTTAATAGTTTGGATGTCAATTATTGGGATAACGATAATATCTCCAATATTCATATCAATAGCCAGTTTTTTTATAATTTGAAGTTTGGTTTTTTTATCACATCCTCCAATTATTAATCTATTAGGTTTTTCAAAAGAACTTAAATTTCTCGTATTCAATATATTATTTATATCTCCTTCAAAAATGAATTTTGGTTTAACGCTAAGCCTTTTTGAGTTTTCTAATATTAATGACTTTGAACCTATCCTTTTATCGAAACAAAACAAATCTAAATTAGGCCTTAATTTTAATGCCTCTAAACCAATTGACCCACTACCTGCTCCAATATCCCAGATGACCCCATTTTTAGGGAGCTCTAGATCAGCCAAGATTTGAACGCGAACCTGCCTTTTAGTTAATAAGTTTGGTCTGTCATCAAAAGTCTTAAAAATATGGTCACTGATTCCGAAGAGAGGGAGATTATGATTTGAGTAATTTTTCTTAGTTTTTGTAAGAACAACAATGTTTAAACTCGATATATCAGAGGGTAATGATTCATTAAGATTTAATTTTCTTATATTTTCTTTGTCGAAGCCTATTTCTTCACAGAGCCAAAAATCATAGAAATCAATCAGATTTAATTCTGATAAGTTTTCTTTTATTATTTCTAAAGATTTATTATTTGAATCTGTAATAATAGACAAACTTGAAGGCCTTGCTTTAAGAGCCTCAACTAACTTTGTAGAATCTCTGCCGTGAATACTTACATTAAAAGTATTTTGCCACG
>QCER01000013.1 GCA_003280515.1 Prochlorococcus sp. AG-355-P18 | reverse complement strand
ATTAATTAACTAGATTAGGATTTCTTTCTTTCCCAATTTTCTATATTTACTTGTTTAGTTCTTGAGATTGCTAATGAATTATCTTTTGAGTCTTTTGTGATCACTGAACCAGCTCCTGTTGTAACTGATTCTCCGAGATTTATTGGCGCTACAAAAACTGTATTTGCCCCAATACTGGAATTTTTACCAATTTTTGTTTGATGTTTTTTCTGACCATCAAAATTTGCAGTAATAGTACCTGCTCCAATATTTGTAGATCTTCCAATAATAGAATCGCCAATATAACTTAAATGGTTTACTTTAGTTTGTTCCTCTAGTTGGCTATTTTTGATTTCAACAAAATTACCTATTTTGCTGTAGGAAGATATTTTGGAATTAGGTCTTATATGACTGTAGGGACCAATCTTTATATGATCTATTATTTGGGAATCATAAACTGTGGAATTTGAGATTTCACAATGTAATCCCACATTAGAATTCTCAATAAAAGTATTTGGTCCAATAATACAATGACTATTTATTTTCGTATTTCCTCTTATATGTGTATTAGCCTCTATGATCACATCCTTACCAATTTTAGCTTCTTCACTAATTGAACAACTTGCTTTATTTATAAAAGTTACACCATTAAGCATATGCTTTTCTTTAATTGCATTCTGAATACTTTCCTCGCACTCTGATAGTTGAATTCTGTTATTGATTCCTTGAAGCTCTCCATTGTCTTCTATCTCAAAGCTTAAGGAATTTTTTAGCAAAGATATTGTATCTGTTAAGTAAATCTCTTTTTGATTATTGTTGCTTTGCAGGCTATTAATTATTTCTGACAAGTTACCCCAGTTAAAACAGTAAACACCTGCATTTATTAATGGATTTGCTCTTTCTAGATCATTGCAATCTTTTTCTTCAACAATTCTCTCTATGAAATCCCCCTTCAAAAAGACTCTGCCATACCCATAAGGATTTTTTTTCTTAGTGGTTATTAAAGAAACATCTGCATTTTTTGAATCATGTAAATTTAGAAGCTTATTTAGAGTCTCAGGCTTTATGAGAGGTACATCCCCATTAAGTACTAAAAGTTTCCCTTCATTATTTTTAATTGCTTTACAAAGTACCTGGATAGCATGACCAGTTCCTGCTTGGGGATCTTGGATAACAAATTGGATCTTTTTATTATCTATTATTGACTCTTGTACTTCTTTTGATTTGTGTCCAGTAATTACGAAAATTTGATCAGCATTTAATTCAATACATGAATCAATTACCCTTTGCAAAAGGCTTTTACCTGAAATTTTATGCAAAACTTTTGGCAATGAGCTTTCCATCCTAGTGCCCTTACCTGCAGCCAATATCGCAACACTTAACATATTTTTTTTGAATATATATACAAATCTAACTCTTAAAGGACGACTTCGTCATTCCCCATTTCTTTCTCCATTTTTTTGTAGATAATAGATTAGATGATAATTGCTCATTTAATCTATTCTTAATGATATCGTCTTTACTTGAGTTCAAATCATGATCTCTATAGGGAGTACTCGCTTTAGTTAAAAGATGTTCTTCTTCCATGACAGATAACTTTTCAAAGTTGAAATTAGGTTCCAATTTGTTCTTATATAATTTTCTGATTGCAACAGTACCCTGACTCCAAAAAGTTTTTTCATTAAAACATGGTTTGATGGTAAAAATTTCTAATCCAAGATTTCTTAATGTCTTTCTTACCGCTGCTGAAGAAGAATAAGTTATTAAATAACCATGTGGATTAAGTTTCTCTACCACCTTGGATAAAAATCCAATTGCCGGAGTTTTTGGCCCTCCCATTTGTTTTATTAAATCATCATATCTTCCTCCCCCGCAGACTGTAGCTTGGGAACCTAAAGAACCACTAGTGATTTCAAAAGCAGTATGGGTGTAATAATCTAAACCTCTTACTAAATTAAAATTTTCCACATAAGGTATTTTTAAAATTTCTAATTGTTTTTTTAATTCTAAATATCTGTTATGACTTTTTTCAGACAAAAAATCAACTAATCTTGGTGCATTTTCAAGAGCTTTTTTTGTTTGAATATTCTTTGAGTCCAAAATCCTCAAAGGGTTTTTAGTAATCCTATTCTTAGAATCTAAATCTAGAGAATCTTTATTTATTTCTAGCCATTTTAAAAAGGATTTTTGAAAAATTGATCTGTCATTTGTATCACCTAAAGTATTTATTTCAAGATTGAGTTCTTTTATTCCTAATTTTCCTAAGATATCCCAAGCTAAAGCAATAATTTCAATATCACTTCTAACTGAATCATGCCCTATAAACTCAACACCTAACTGATGAAACTGTCTTTGCCTTCCCGCTTGAGGTCTTTCGTATCGAAACATAGGACCCATGTACCAAAGTTTTTGAAAAGGATTAGACGATATTCCATTTTGTATTAACGCTCGAGCAACTGAGGCTGTTCCTTCGGGTCTTAGAGTACAGGATCTCTCCCCCCTATCAAGAAATGTATACATTTCCTTACTGACAACATCTGTTCCTTCACCAATTCCTCTTATAAATAACTCGGTCATTTCCAGTATTGGAGTTCTTATTTCTTTGATGGAGGCTCTTGAAAGCTGTTCCAATACAATTTTCTCAACATTTTGCCACTTTATTAATTGATCAGGAAATAAGTCTACTGTTCCTCTTAGATTTTTTAAGTTATTCAATGTTCTAAAAAATAATTCAAAATTTTTAATTCATCTAGAAATTAATCTTTGATTAGTTATTCTGTGAGACAATTTTAATTTAACATTTAGAAAAACTATTGGGAATTAATAAAAGTAAAGAGAATCAGCATTGCGGTACAAAGCCAAAAAAAATTGCTTTTGGAATAGCACCCCTTGGTATCGTTTCAATAGGCATAGTGCCAATGGGAGTAATAAGTATTGGGGTAGTCCCAATGGGTGTATTTTCTTTTGGTGCAGTAGCAATGGGAATAGTAAATTTATCAGTAGTTGGGATGGGAATCATCTCTGCCGGTGTAACTACTATGGGGATATGGGAGTATTCACCTAATTCTAATAACAATAATCATAATCATTCCAAACAAATTTCAAATTCAAATAAGGAAAATATGATGTCAGATCAATTTAACACTAAACAAGAGGCTGAAGAAGCTGCCTCAAAATACGGATGTGTAGGAGCACATAAAATGGGTAATAAATGGATGCCTTGTAAGATGCACTAAATATTTTCTTAGTCAAAAATTAATTAAATATTAATTCAAAATCTCTACTCTAAAATCAAGATTTTTTGCCTCATCAGTAGTTAATTTTCTTGACCAAGCTCCTTGCACTGGACTATTCCATCTGAACCCAGCGTTTTTAGCTAAAGACCTATCTTCGTAACTAATTAGTGCCTTATATAAAAACCTCGGTTCAGTAGCTTTAATTAAAAGTTCCTCTAAATTATCACATTTTTTGAAGACCTCAGATATGTAGAAGCAATCAGATAAAGCTCTATGTAAATTCCAAACTGGTATTGAAAAAGATAAAGCTAGATCAGTTACTGAGGGTCTATTTTTTAGTGATTTTTGAAATGACCAATTAATATCTTCTAAACTGCATATCCATTTTTTATTAAGTTTAGGTAATCTTCCTTTCCCAAACCACTTCTTATCAAACTCTACATTATGCGCGACAATGAAATCCGAATAATCAACAAGTTTTAAAAAGAAATTCAATCCATCTTCCCATGGTTGAGATATATTAGTTACTTCTGCAGATATGCCATTAACATATTCTGCTTCATTGTTATTAACCGGGAATAAGAATGAGACCTGTGAAAGTACACATTTAAAAGATACATCAAACAAAATACAACCTATCTCTATCACTTCATCTTTATTTTCATCTAAACCTGTTGTTTCAGTATCAAGAATTAAAATTTTTTCAATTTTTTTATTCTGATTAGCAACAATATCTTCAGATGGATAACTGATAACTTGATCTTGAAGGATATCCAATTGATTTAATTCTTTTTTGTTAGATAATTCCAATTAGCTGAAACACACTTTCATTTATCTTGACGCATTTAAAAAAAATTTCTCTTAAATTAATATAAATTAAGAAACATAATTAGAAAATAATTTTTCGAACATTCTTAGTTTATGAAAGATGACTTTTACAAAATATCAATTTAATAATTATTGTTATTGGCCCTCAAATCCAAAAAAAATTGTGGAATTTATTGGTGGAAGTTATCTAGCTTCTAAACCAAATTTAACCTATAGAAGATTCATTGAGAGTTTAATTAATAAAAACTATGCAGTGCATGCATATAAATACACTCCACAATTTGATCACCAACAACTTGCTATAAAAGCATGGAGGGATTTCAAGAATTGCCGAATATCTTTATCAAAGAGAATAGGAACATCAATTCCATCCATAAGAATTGGGCACAGTCTAGGCTGCAAACTTCATCTAATTTCCCCTGATGGTGGAAGGAATTGCGAAAAATTCATATCAATAAGTTTTAATAACTTCAGTGCTAACAAATCTATTCCATTATTGAAACAAATTTCTCAAAAATTAGAATTCAACAGTGAATTCAGCCCAAGCCCTGAAAGAACTTTGCGATTAATTGAAAAAACATATAATCAAAAAAATAACTTCTTAATAAAATTCAACTCAGACGAATTAGATCAAACAGATAAATTATTTTCTTGTCTGAAAGCAAGAAAAGAAGATAATTCTAAGGGGGTAATGTTAAAAGGTACACATACTATAATTGCAAGCGCAGGATTAAGAGAAAATTTTTTAGGAGACTGGGCCGATGATGAATTCAAAAGAAATACTATAAAAAAAATTTCCAATTTAATTGATGAATCTGATTAGGATAATTCTTTCAGCTTTTCCAAAACAGAACTATCTTCAAGAGTGCTTATATCACCGCTAATTTTTTCTCCAGCAGCCAAAGATCTTAAAATTCGCCTCATAATTTTTCCACTACGTGTTTTAGGAAGAGAGTCAGAAATTATAATCTTTTCAGGCTTTGCGATGATTCCAATTTCATTAACAACATGTTTCTTTAGATCCTCTACTAATTCTGAAGAAACGTTCACGTCTTTCTCTAAAGATACAAAAGCAACTATAACTTCACCTTTTAAATCATCTTTTTTGCCAACTACTGCAGACTCTGCAACTGATTTATGACTTACCAAAGCAGATTCTATTTCCATTGTTCCTAACCGATGTCCTGAAACACTTATAACATCATCAACTCTTCCCATAATCCATATATATCCATCTTCATCAATGCGTGCTCCATCTCCAGCAAAATAAACATTTTTTTCTCCTTTAAAGGAAATATATTCCCAATAACTCTCCAAATATCTCTCTGGATTTCCGTGAATTGTTCTCATCATTCCTGGCCAAGGTTTCTTAATAATTAAATAGCCACCCTCGTTCTCCTTAACCTTATCTCCATTCTTGTCAACAATTTCAACTTCGATTCCTGGCAGAGGGAAAGTAGCTGAACCTGGCTTTGTAGCAACGACTCCAGGCAAAGGACTTATCATCACACCACCAGTCTCAGTTTGCCACCAAGTATCAACAATAGGGCATTTATCTTTACCAATAACATCCTTGTACCACATCCATGCTTCAGGATTAATTGGTTCACCAACTGTGCCCAAAAGTCTAAGACTCTCCAAATTATATTTATCAGGTATTTCACGCCCAGACTTCATAAACGCCCTTATTGCAGTTGGTGCAGTATAAAAAATAGAAACCTTATATTTTTGAACAATTTCCCAAAAAGCTCCTAAATTTGAGGGTCTTGGCACTCCCTCATACATTAAGGTTGTAGCACCATTAGATAAAGGCCCATAAACTATGTAACTATGACCTGTAATCCAACCAACATCAGCAGTACACCAGTAAATATCCTCATCTTTTAAGTCAAAAATCCATTTAAATGTCAAATGGGACCAAAGATTGTAACCACCTACAGTGTGAACTACACCTTTGGGCTTTCCAGTAGAGCCTGAAGTATAAAGAATAAAAAGTCTATCTTCACTATTCATTATTTCTGGCTCACAATGATCTTTTTGATCTTTTAATAATTCGTGCCACCAAAAATCCCTATCATCAACCATCGAAATATTTTTTTGGGATCGTTTAACAACAACTACTTTTTCAACAACTTTATCTGCCCCACTTTCAATAGCTGCATCAACTGCTTTCTTAAGTTCAATAACCTTATCTTTTCTAAAGCCACCATCAGCAGTAACAACAAATCTTGCGTTTCCATCAATTAACCTATCTTTTAAAGCTTCTGAAGAAAATCCTCCAAAGACAACTGAATGAGGCGCTCCAATTCTTGCACAAGCTAACATCGCAAACATCGCTTCAGGAATCATCGGCATATATATACATACCAAATCTCCTTTTTTTACACCAATTTCTTTTAATGCATTAGCTGCTTTACATACCTCCTTTAGAAGTTCTTCGTAAGTATATTTTTTGCTATCTCCTGGTTCGCCTTCCCATATAAGTGCAGTCTTTCCTCCAAAACCTCTCTTAATGTGTCTATCTAAGCAGTTATATGTAATATTGAGTTTCCCTTCTTTAAACCATTTAAAAAAGGGAGCATTTTCGTTATCTAATACAGTTTGAAATGGCTCAAACCAATCTAATTCAGATTTTGCAAAAGATTCCCAAAATTGAATAGGATTATCTGATGCCTGTTTTTTCAGACTCAATAATTCTTCTTGAGTACTAATATTTGAGTTTTTTGCAAATTTTTTTGATGGAGGGAAAATTCTCTTTTCTTCAAGTATGTTATTGATTGAATTTTCTTTATCTAATGACATTAAATAAATCTATATTTAATAAATTTACTCGAAAAATTTATGGTTTTCAAAAATTTTAATATTAATTTAGCTCGAATAATTTATTTTCAAAAGATCTAATAAATACGGCTTAGAACAAATTCTGGAAGAGCCATTAAAGCCCTTTTATATTCTGAATCAGGGAGCCAAACTAAAGCTTCTTTTGAAAGAATTGCAAAATCTTCAGCTAGTTTTCTAGAACTTTCGATAGCTTTTGAATTCATAATGATATTTAGGGCATCATCTAAATCGTCTTTTTCAGAAAGTTCTCTGTTTATAAGAACAGACAATTTCTTATTTTCTTCTAAGGCATATAAAACTGGTGCTGTAAGATAACCACTTGCAAGATCGGTTACTGCAGGTTTTCCAAGTTGTTTATCATTTCCAGTAAAGTCGAGTATGTCATCTACAACTTGAAAAGCCAAGCCAATATTTTTGCCAAAATCGTACAAAGAGGTTAAGTTATCATCATTGAGACCACTTAAAACACCTGCTGCTTTAGAGCTATTTGCTATTAATGATGCAGTTTTACAATAGCTTTTATTAATATATTTTGAAAAAGATTGAGCAGAGTCGAATCTATTTAGATTTTGTTTAATTTCACCTTCTGCTAAATCCATTATTACCCTACTAAGTAATTTCACTACATTTACATTATCAAGATTTGCAAGGTGCCAACTTGCTTGAGCAAATAAGAAATCACCTGCCAAAACGGCTACTCTGGTATTAAACCTACTATGTACTGTATCTACGCCTCTTCTTGTAGAAGCCTCATCAACAACATCATCATGAACTAATGATGCTGTATGAATCATTTCAGTTATCTCAGCAAGCCTTTTATGTTTACTTGTTAGGATAAATTCAGGTGATATTGCTTTTGAAATTAATAAAACGATACCTGGTCTCAGTCTTTTACCCCCAGCACTAAAAAGATGTTCTGCTGCAGCTTGAAGAATTGGATGACCAGCTCCAATTAAATTTTTCAGTTCAAGAATAAGATCATCAAGATCATTTTCAACTGGTTGTAGTAGTTCTGTTACTGTATTCATGATTGACCTCTTATATATATTAAGGAATCAAACATTGCTTCGGAGGTTAACTAAACTAATTTCTTTATTAATTTCAAACCAAAATTTTACTTTTTTGAAAAATACATCTTTTTCTGAAGTAACAAAGAATTCTACATTTTCATAAGAAAGACTCTCATAACTGGCAATTTTTGGGATAGCAAAAGATTCATTAAATTTTTTTACCAATGCTATTGATGGATCAATAATTTTTATATTTGAATCTAATTTTTTTCTAAAAAAGTCATAAATTAAAGGATAGTGACTACATCCAAGTATTAATACTTCAATATTTTTGTTTATTAGTGGTTTGGGGGAGGAAGATATGATGATTTAATAAAACAAATGGGAGGGCCAAAAACTCCGGCAATTGGATTTGCTATTGGTCTAGAAAGATTAATTCTACTAGCAGGAAAAGATCTTGAAGTTCCAAGAAATACTGATATTTATATCATCAATCAAGGCTTAATTGCTGAATCCTTAGCTTTGGATTTATCTAGAAAGTTAAGAAATTATGATTTGATAGTTGAGTTGGATTTAAGTGGAGCCTCATTTTCTAAACAATTTAAAAAGGCCAATAAACTAAAATCTAAAAGTATTATTGTAATTGGTGATGATGAGGCAGTTAAAGGTGAATTTATAATAAGGCTCTTTGATCAATCAGATAATGGGAATGAAGAAGAGGTTATATCTGTTGAGAATGATTTTGAATTGGGAAAGTGGATAAATAACAATTTACTTGCAAAGTGATGCTCTTAAAGTTTGTGATAATTTTTCTTTTTATATTTATTTTTTTTTATTTAAGGATTTTTCTTAAATTAAATAGAAAACAAAAAATTTTGAAGGCTAAAAAATTAACAACTTTCAATAAAAAGAACCTCAATAACTGGATGAATTTAACAAAAAAAGAAAGATATAATTTATCTAAACAAGATTCTGTTAACTATATGGATAGAAGAAAACTTTTATTAGAGGAAATTAGAAATGAATATAAGAGAATATCTAGACAAAATCCTGAGGGGAATATTAAGAAAAAATAATTATGGAAAATTACTGGACTTCTAATAAAACCATTAATGGATTGAGACATTTTGTTTTAGTAAATGAGACTAGAGAAAAAGGAAATATTAGTTTTTTAATGGTTTCAGTCCTTGATTCTGAAATCAACCTAAAAACTACATACGAAGAATTAATAAATAGTGGAAATTGGCACAAGGGTTGGATCAATCTTTCAAAGCATCAATCCATCACAGAAGAATACGTTAACTTTAAATCCATCAATGAAGGAAAGGGTATCGATAAGATATTCATTAAAAAAGATTCTTTATTTAATATTTCTTAATTTGATATTAATCTTTCAAATCTCTCTCTCATTGTAAATACTAGGTTTTTAAATAATTAATAATTATTTAAAAGTTTTACCCCTTTCAAAAAAATAAAATTAACGTTATCAAGGATTAATAATATTTACTTAATTCAATGTTAGGGAATATATGGAGCTCATCTGAGTTGACAGCGGAAAAA
Source organism: Prochlorococcus sp. AG-355-P18 (assembly GCA_003280515.1). Classification (GTDB taxonomy): domain Bacteria; phylum Cyanobacteriota; class Cyanobacteriia; order PCC-6307; family Cyanobiaceae; genus Prochlorococcus_A. The sequence goes on along the minus strand of QCER01000013.1, from coordinate 33,502 downwards.
CTAGGAATAAGTGAATTTAAACTTTCATTTTTACGTGAAAATGGCATACTCAAGCCTGGGATTCATTGGAAAAGTTCTCCACTCGGACAAAACAAACCTTGGAAACCCAAAGCGCTTTACAATATAAAAATGTGCAGAAAAATAATTAATCAACCTCATACTGAAGAAGAATATAATATTGCAGCCTAAAAAAAAATATATAAGATCTTTATTCTATTAGATTCTCATCCTTACACTCAATTAGAGTGTTTTGCAAAGTTGGATATAAGTTAATCATATTTATGTATTGTTTTGATTTTCTATATGATTTTGCAGCTTTTTTGTAATGAACTTCCGATTTCATTTCTAGTGAAAATTTTCTAGAAGAATCTTGAGAAGTAGTCATAATATTAGATGTCTTATCCCATATTTAATAATTGTTTGAGAATGAGGCAATAAATAGGATGGTTTAATGAAACAAAACATCATTTTATGTCAGCAAAAAGAAATTTTTAAAAAAAAAATTAAAGTTCACTCCCTTTTTATTTGATATCTAATCTATTCTCTTGCAATAACTTTACTGTTGAAATCTAACTTTTTTATTTTTTATCGTTTTTGTAGATCAATTAATTTTTTTTTCTTAGGATTACTAATTTTTACAATTTTGTTGTGAATTCAACTGTTTGATGAAAATTAAAGTATTCTCAAAACGTTTAAGCTAATCATTTCCTAAATGCAAACCTACGGCAATCCAGATACTACTTACGGGTGGTGGGCTGGAAATTCAGGTGTAGCTAATCGCTCAGGAAAATTTATCGCTGCTCATGTAGCTCATGCAGGATTAATTGTTTTCTGGGCTGGTGCTTTCACCCTTTTTGAACTTTCACGATTTGATCCAAGTGTTCCTATGGGTCATCAACCTTTAATTGTTCTTCCACACTTAGCAACTCTAGGGATAGGGTTTGATGCTAATGGCGTTGCTATGGGAGATACTAAACCTGTACTTGCAATAGCAATCGTACACTTAGTTTCTTCTATGGTTTTAGCTGCTGGAGGACTTTTACATTCTTTACTCCTTCCAGGAAATTTAGAAGATTCAGATATTGCTAGAGCAAGAAAATTCAATATTGAATGGGATAATCCAGACAAATTGACATTTATTCTTGGGCATCATCTCCTCTTCTTAGGCTTTGCAGTTATTGCATTCGTTGAATGGGCCAGAGTCCATGGGATTTATGATCCAGCTATTGGTGCTGTAAGACAAGTTGAATACGAATTAAACTTAGCAAAAATTTGGAATCATCAAGCAGACTTTTTGACTATCGACAGTCTGGAAGAAGTTATGGGTGGTCATGCATTCTTAGCTTTTGTAGAGATAACTGGTGGTGCTTGGCATATTGCTACTAAGCAGGTAGGAGAATTTACTAAGTTCAAAGGTAAAGGTCTTCTATCAGCTGAAGCTGTTCTATCCTGGTCTTTAGCAGGTATAGGCTGGATGGCTATTATTGCAGCTTTCTGGAGCGCAGCAAATACAACTGTTTATCCAGTTGAATATTTTGGTGAACCACTAGAGTTGAAGTTTAGTATTTCTCCATATTGGATTGACACTGTTGATCTTCCTGATGGTGAGTTTACATCAAGGGCATGGTTAGCAAATGTTCACTACTACTTTGGTTTCTTCTTTATTCAAGGTCACCTTTGGCATGCTCTAAGAGCATTAGGCTTTGATTTCAAGAGAGTTACTAATGCTATTAGTAATATTGATAGTGCAACAATTACCCTAAAGGATTAAATTCTAAAGTTAATCATTAACATTAAAGGCCCTCTAAAGGGCCTTTTTTATTTGAAAAATTTTGTTTATTAATTTAGATTGATAATTATATGTTTTTGAAATCATTGAATATTTTTTCTCTACAGAATAAAGATATTTTTTCAAATTCTCTCCTAATAAGTTTTTTGGGATTATTAATTATATTTTTTTTCTTGATTTTTGGAAGGAAATTTAAATTAGCTGTTCAACTTGAGAGATTTGGATTGCCGATCGCAGTTATATCAGGAATTTTAGGTATATCTATAGGTCCATTTGGTGCGATACACTTTTTACCAAAAGAAACAATCAATGTTTGGAGTAATTTTCCTACTCCTCTTTTATCATTAGTCTTCGCAACTTTAATGATGGGAAGACCTATCCCTAATATAAATGGTTTAGTTAAACCAATTTTTAATCAATTTCTACTAGCTCTTTCCCTAGGTTTCGGACAATTTTTTGTTGGAGGTCTAGTTGTTAAATATTTTCTGCCTCCATCTATGGAGGCAAATCCTCTAATGGGTTGTTTAATAGAGGTTGGTTTTGAGGGTGGTCATGGAGCCGCATCAATAATCGGTGAAAGTTTTAATAAACTTGGTTTCCCAAATGGTTTAGATCTTGGTTTGGCTATGGCAACGATGGGTCTTTTGTCCTCTTCAATATTGGGTAGTATATTTATCTTTCTTGGTAGGAATTTAGGTCTTTCAGATACTAAGGAAATTCTTGAACAAAAAGATACTCCAAGGGGAGAAAATAAAATAGGAATTTTTGGAGATTTAAGAATTTTTATTATAAATCTCGGATTTTCCGGTTTGGCAATTTCTTTTGGGGTCTTGCTGCTTAAATTTTTAAGGTATATTTCAATTTCTTTTGGTGATTTTTCTAAGGAAATTATTTTCTCACTACCAGTATTCCCTTTTATCCTAATAGGTTCGCTACTTATTAGATATATTTTAGAGAAAACCAACAATACAGAATTTATTTCAAATATTCTGCAAAGGGAGATTGGTATTTTATCCACAGATTTATTGATTTTTACAGCTATGGCGAGTTTAGATATTGCAGTTGTTTTTGATAATTGGATACTTATTTTAGTGTTTACTATTTTCGGTTTATTTTGGAATTTAATCTGTATTGCTTATTTTGCATACTTTATTTTTGATGATTATTGGTTTGAAAAAAGTTTGATAGAGTTTGGAAATTCTACAGGTGTAGTAGCTTCTGGGTTGCTTCTTTTAAGGCTTGCAGATCCTAAAAATATTTCTAAGACTTTACCAATTTTTACGTCAAAACAGCTGTTCGCTCAGTTAATTCTTTCTGGGGGACTCTTCACAGTTCTTGCACCATTAATGATTTCTAAAATTGGGCTAGATTATTGGACAGAAATTTGTGCTCTAATTACATTCGGAATTCTTTTTATTGCATTGATTTTTAATAAAGTAGAGATGAAAAAGTTTCAACTATAGTCCTAGAATGGTAAAAAATCTAATTTTATTTTAATGTCATTTACTTCCTACGATATTCCACCTCAAGAAAATAAAGGGAAGTGGTTTAGGAGTCATTTACTCGGAAGAGAAATCGAACTTGGTGAATTGTATAGTCTTGGATCAAATGATTTAGATTTGCTTATGGCTGAGACTGCAGAAATCAGAAGCGATCTTGATTTTAAGGAAAAAAATATGGGCAAATTTAGGACTGCAGGATATTTTTTGGAGTTAGCAAGAATAATTGAGAAAAGGAAGTTGTTAGAAAGTTAATTAATTGGGAAATAATTCTTTTTAGAATTTGGTTCCCATAATTCGTACTTATACATTAAGGATTTAAATTCTCTATTGTTCTCAAAAGAATCTAACCAGTTTTTTATTGAGGATTCAAAATAATTTGTTCTTTTTTGACTTTCACAAGCGATTCTAAATTGTCTTACAAAAGGCCAAATAGACCAGTCAGCGATTGTGGGGCTATCTCCAAAAAAGTATTTGTTTTCTGTAAGAAGTTCGTTCCATCTCTTTATAAATTTAATCGCATTTGTGAAATGAAATTCTTCATCACTATTCTGATATCTTGTGGCGTATTTAAATCGATCTAAATGATATTTGAATTCGTTATCGTTTTCATTAATTATTTCAAAAATATCTTCCTTTTTGTTCTCAGGAAAATAAATTAAGTTGATGTTTTCCTTTTTTGACTCTGAGAGAGCCCACAGGATGATTTCAAGACTTTCTTCAATAACTTCACTATTTTTTTTTATGAGTATTGGAACCGTTTTTGTCTTTGAATGATTTAAAAAATCTAGAGGTTTATTTTTTAAATCAATTTCTCTTATTTCTACTTTTATTTCACAAATTAATAAGGCCCATCTTGCACGAATTGCATATGGACATCTTCGAAATGAATATAAAATATCGTTTTTCATATTGTAAAAACTTTTAATTTCCCTAATTCTTTTAGTATTATCTAGTTAGGAACAGTATTAATTTTACAACGCAAATGTCGGGATATGTTTACCTTATTAGAGTAGGAGATCTGTATAGGATTGGGAAAACGGATAATCTTGAAAAGAAAATTAAAAAATTAAAGCCAGATGAATTATTAACTTCAATTATGACAAAGGAGCCAGAAACTCTTGAAGCAAGATTACTAAGAAAATATAAGTCGCAAAGAATTCCAGAAACTGGTTATTTAAAGCTTTCTAAAAGACAAATTAGAGAATGTAAAAAGCAATTTGAATTAAAGGGTAGCTTACCTCACACTTTAGATGCTGAAGTTTCCATAACTCTATTTGCATCTTTTTTAATGTTTTCATTAAGTTCCTTTATTTTAAATTATTTAAATTTTGGATTTGTAAAATCTATATCTTATTCTTTTGGAATGGCATCTCTACCTATGGTTATATTATTTATTACAGGTAGTTTTGGCGGATACTTTTCTGAAGATTTATCTCTCTTTTCATTGTTAACTAATCGAATAAAAGGTTTATTTATTGCAATTGCAATGCTTTCAATGGCTTATTTAATTTTCAATTTAGGTTAAATTTCATAATTACAATTTAAGGCAATTTCAAATGGAACTGATTGATTAGGTAACTTCAGAATAGTTGAGCATATTTCAGCAATATCTTCAGGTTGTGTCATGCTTGATTTGTCTAAGGAAGAGATGTTTTGGGCCATTTTTGTATTAACCCAGCTTGGGCAAATTGCTGAAACTCTTATATTTTTATCCCACCCATTATTTTTCATCGTTTGGCATAATCCCATCAGAGCAAACTTTGAAGAAGAATAAGCGGCTAAATCGCCTTTAGATCTTTTCCCACTCATTGAAACTAAAACAATAATTCTGCCTCTGCCCGAAGTACATAAATGATCCCAAGAAAGCCTACATAAATTCCAAATTGCCAAAAAATTGATATTTAATGTATTTAAAATATCTTCTTCATCACCATCTTTATATAAGAAAGGAACTTTCGATAAAACTCCAGAACAATTTATTACTGAATCAAATTCTCCAAATTTATCTAGAGTATTTTTTACCCAATTTTCGGCAGTAATTTTTTTTAATGCATCATAGTGATTTATTATAATACTCCCTTCTGGCCATTTATTTGGATCAATAACACTTCCCTTTAGTGATTCTAGATTTCTAATGCCAACACTAATTCTGTTGCCTTCTTTTAATTCTTTATGTGCAATATTTAATCCAATACCTCTATTGGCTCCACTTATTAGTATGGTTCTCATTTTTAGACTATATATTTGGGAATATTATCCTTAGTAACATTTTAAATTCCCTACCATGCATAATCATAAGACCTTTCTTTACAGTCCATGGAGCCTTTATAAACATTACACACATCGCATATACAATCTCTCTTAAGGAAAGAGTATCAGTTAGAAAACCATACCATTGATTTTTAGGTAGTTGGAAAAAACTGCCAAAAAATTCTCTCAATAGTTTCTCGTCGAACCTCATGAGTTTTTCTAATCCAAATTGGTAAAGTGATTTCTTCCTAATTAATTCTTTTGACCATAAAGTTTCCCAACCTTTTCTAGCAATATGATAGGTACTTAGATTTTTGTTTTTAATTGCTTCTGAGACTGCTTTAGCGACAAGTGGAGCTCTTCTTAAAACATTACCAATTAAATATCCCGATGCAGGATGTACCATTGAAGCAGCACCACCATATCCAAGTATTTGTTGTTTGAAATCTGGGATTGGCATATTCATTGGGAGAAATAAGCCAAGCTCTTCATGTTGCATGCTTGTGATTGATATATCTCTATAAGAAAGCCTCTTCTCTAGTCTCTCTTTTAAATTTTCCATTGTTAGAGGATTTACTAGACCAAGAGATGTCTCTTCAAGAAAATATTTCCCATCCCCCATATCCATGGCATAAAGAAAAGTTGGCGGTTCTTTTTTTTGTTCATCGTTAAGATGGTCATTTCTATAGTCCATTAATACAAACTGCCCTTTCTTAAGTGGAGGTTTACTAAAATTCCCTACTATCCCATAACAAGTTTGGACTGCTAAGGGACCACAAGATTTTAATTTAAGAAAAACAGGATCATATCCTGTTGCATCTACTACTAATCTTGCAGAGTATGTTTTGCCATCTTTTGTAGTTACTGTACTTTTGTATTTTTCAAAATGTATTTTTTTTGCAAAGCCTTGATGCCATTTAATGAGAGACTCATTGCATTCATTAAACCAATAATTGTGGAGTTTCTTTTTATCAAATAGTCCATAATCTAATGAATGTTCTGTGGCTTTATTCTCATCGTCCTGTTCTTCTAAAGCTCCATGCCCAAAAAAACTTACAGTGTTCTTCCATCTATATTCAAGTAAATCCTGGAGACCAAGCTGATCAACTTCTTTCCCCCAAATGCCATAGGTGTTTGGCCAAGGTTCATCTGGTCCATTTGGAGAAAGCACTTCAACATCTAATTTTTCCTTCCCTAAAGCTGAGGCAATTGCCATACCTGCAGGCCCTGCACCCAAAACAAGAACATCTGGCATGTTTTCTTTTGACATTAAATATAAATCTTATGATTAAGGAAATTTCTGGAACAAATTATTACTTCTACGCTTAGGATTATATATTTCATCCAATACTTGTAATGAGAGTAGGTTAATAATAATCAAATTACTCAATCACTAGTGACTAAGTTTTCAGTGTTTTAACAATAATTTATAAGATTACAAAATTAAAAAAACTTATAATTTTTTTTATTATAAAAAATTAATACATAGCAAATTAAATGATTAAAAATAAAAATATTTTAATTACTGGAGGTAATTCGGGCATAGGACTTTTTGCCGTCATTAATTTACTGAAGACGAAAAATCATTTATACGTTGTATTAAAATCTGAATTAAGAAAGAATGAATTTCTCAAAAGAATTGAGAAATATTTTGATCAAAATTACCTCAGTAAATATTTAAATATTATTGAAAATTGTGATCTTTCAGATTTAGAGAATATTAAAAAAATTAAAGATTATTTTACTAGTAAAAAGATTTTTTTAGATGTAGTTGTTTTAAATGCAGGATTACAATATACAGGCTCCTTTTACCCTAAAGTATCAAAACAATGCATAGAACTAACTTTTGCGGTAAATCATCTTGCACATTTTTACTTGGTAAATATCCTAAAAGATTTTGTTAGAGATGAAGAAGAATCTAGAATAATCATTACATCATCAGATGTTCACGACCCCAAAAGTTCAGGTGGCAATATAGGAAAGAAAGCGGGACTTAATAACCTCGTTGATTTTAGAAAAAAAGTAACTGGGCAATTTTTAAATTTTAATGCTGATGAAGCTTATAAAAATAGTAAGTTATGTAATATTTTGTTTGCTAAAGAACTTGAAAAAAAATTAAAAATGTCCTCTAATAAAATTTCTGTAATTACTTGGGCTCCTGGTCTAGTAATACCAAATGATGATTCCGGTTTTTTTAGATATAGTAAACGTTTTAATCTCTTTGGATATTTAATTTTTTCTAAAGCCGCTAAAAATATTTTAGGAATTTCTGAAAGTATAGAAAATGCTGGAAAGATTCTTTCTCAGATTGTCCTTGATTCAAATCTAAATAATATTGGTTACGTTCATTTAAGTAATAAACTTATATCTTTTAAAAAACATAAATTAGTTGAAAGTAAGGTTAGTGATGAGGCAAATAATTCTGAGTTGGCTTCAAAACTCTGGATTTTAAGTGAAGAAATTTGTAGATCATTTGGCTTTATTACTTTCAATATTTAAAGTTTGTGTTGGGAATGCAAACTCTATATTATTAATCGCAAATTCCTCAATAATTCTTAAATTTATAGATTGTTGAGCTTCCATTGCAGCGAGATAATTATTTGTTGGGATGTAATAAACAAGTTCGAAATTAAGACTGAAGTCGCCGAAATCTGTGAAATGACATCTATCAAAAGACGCATCTTTTGTTTCTTCAACTATTTTTTTAATTATTATTGGAATCAATTTCATAAGTTTTGGAGAGGTTTCATAAACAACTCCCAATTTATGCACTAGCCTCCTTTTTTCCATTTGTGCGTAATTTGAAATTATTCCATTTGTTAGGGCGCTGTTGCTCATTACTATCACTTCTCCATTAATACTTCTTATCCTTGAGGATCTTACTCCCACTCTCTCAACCATTCCGAGGACTCCATCAGATTTTATAAACTCACCTTTTTGAAAAGGTTTATCAAGCAAAATTGTTATATATTCAAAAAACTCCTGAACTGGATCTTTTAAAGCTAATCCTGCTCCAATACCTCCTGCACTTAGTAAAGCCCAAATAGCAGTCATTTGAACACCTATATTTTGTAAGAAAAATATTGAGCCAATAGTCCATGTTAATGCTTTTATCAATGGAGTTAGTGAAGATACCATTGAAATAATTGAGGAATCATTAATTTTTGAGGTCGATACTGTTAAAGATCTTATTAAAACTTTGTTTAGAGCTTTTATGATGATTATTAATATAAATAATTTCAAAATATTCAATAAGACAGAGATGAAAGTTATTTCATCAGCAAAAAAATAGTCAATTGAAAAATAAAATGAGAGGAGGAAACCTATAGGCTTTATAATTCCAGAAATCACCTCAAAAATAAAATCATCGAAATTCGTTTTTGTTCTTTTGGAAATCTTTTTAAAAAATATTTTTGAAAGTTTAGAAATTATTATCGACAATAAAGCTCCTATAAAAAAAATAGATATTGCTAGAAGGAAGTTTTCAGTAACTAATTTCATATTCAAATAAACCCTTAAAATTTATCTCTAATAAAATTTTAAATTATCTCTAAACAACAAACCAGTCTTTATTTTTCTTTAACTAATTATTATATTTCTAATTTCTTTAAATTCTTTTCTATCGGCGGTTTTGCATAATTCAAAAATTATTGATTCAGTTGTTGTTAAGATCGCCCCGCTCTGAGTCATCCTTTGCAATGCTATTTCATGATCTACCCTATTTCGACTTCCCATGGCATCTGATATGAGAATAACTTCAAAACCTTTTTGTAAACAATCTAAGACTGTTTGTTGAATACAAATATGCGTTTCGATCCCACAAACTATCAAATTAGTAATTTTCTTATCTTTAAGTTCTTTTAAAAAATCTTCTAATTTAGCTAGGCTGAATTCCATTTTTTTAAATTTTCTAAATTCTGCTATGGGTGATAACTCAGGTATCGTTACTCCCAATTTGAGTGGGTTCTGTTCAGATATAAATATGTTTTCTTCTAAAATTTGGTAAGCATTTATTAGCTTTTTACTGTTTTTGGTTATTGAATCCTTATTAAAAATTGGTCTTATTATTTTTTCTTGAATATCAATAATTAGCAATGCGTTTACTTTCGATGATAATTTTTCAGAATAGATTGTTTGATCATTCATCATTTTCATATAAAGATACATTTAACATAATATTTTGAAGAACTTTAGTAAATATTCTAAATCAAAAAGTTGTTTTACTCTCATCAAGAGTTATTATTGAGAATAGAAATGGGTTAATTTTTGTCATTATCCTCGCAATACAAAGTCATTACATCTCCTCTTGGGGATGGTTTACATAAAGATGGGAAGAGGTTAACTCCTCAGAGGCTAAAGGTTCTTAATTTATTTGAAAATATTGGCTCTGGAAAGCATCTTAGTGCTGAAGAGGTTCATGAAAAGTTAGTTAAAACAAGCTCCAAAGTTTCGCTAGCAACAATTTATAGAACTTTAAGACTTTTAGTACAAATGGGTTTGCTTCATGAATTAGAACTCAGTGAGGGTGGACACAGATATGAATTGCTTAGTAACGACACACCTGACCATCATCATTTGATTTGTATTAGGTGTGGTAGAACAGAAGAATTCGAAAATGACGAAGTTTTAGAGGCAGGCAAAGTTGCAGCAAAACTTAATGGTTTTAAACTAATTGAATCCTCTTTAAATGTAAGAGCTATTTGTCCTAATTGCATTTAGCAGATTTTAACTTAAAGTACCTCCACAACTTGACCCTGCACCTGCAGTGCAAGCAAAACAATGTTCTTTTACCGCCACCCCGTAGTCAAAAGTAAATGATTCATCTAATAGTTCAAAAAGTGTCTTTGGTCCTTTATTCTCTCGGAAATTTATCTGTTGGTTAAAGTCACAATCATAAATTTCTCCTAGCCAATTTACGCTAATAGTCTTTTTACACATAAGATTTTCTAAATTTTTTTCATTAAAATTTTCTTTTAGTAATTTGTAATAAGTATTTAGTTTTCCCTCTCTTCTAAGAGATTCTTCATATCTACTTATTGGCATATTAGTTATTGTGTATAAATTATTAAAAACGATATTGTATTTTTCAAATAGAATTTTTTTATAATCCTTCTCCAATATTTCCTGAGAAGGAGGAAGAATTGGGCTTACAGGATTGTAAACAAGGTTTAATTGTAATCCATTTTCTTTTTTCCCATAGCCTAAATCATTAAGAATTTTTATAGCATTAATACTTTTTTCAAAAACCCCAAAACCCCTTTGAAAATCAACATTATTTTTTTCATAACACGGTAGCGAGGCAGTAACTATTACTTTATTCTTTGCAAGAAATTGAGGAAGATCTTCATAACCTTCTTCAAAGAAAATTGTTAGATTGCATCTATCAATAATATCAACTTTTTTTGTGCTTAAACTAGTTATCAGGTTTTTAAATTCTGGGTGAAGTTCTGGCGCTCCACCTGTTATATCTAAAGTCTTGATTTTATACTTATCAATTATTTTTGGAATGAGAGATATTATTTCATTGGACATCTTTTCAGTCCTTAGAGGACTTGAATTGACATGACAATGCTTACAAGCCTGATTACATTTATAACCTATATTGATTTGCAATGTTTCTATAGGTTCTTTATGTATTGAGGGGAATTTCGCTTTCATAAATCTATTATTTATAAAATGTCATTTGAAAATTCAAAAGTCAACTTTTTTTAAGTTTGATCTCTTATTAGCAAGTTCAATAAACCAACTTATATATTCTTTGGGCCCATTTTGAAAAACTAAGTCAAACTTTAAGTTGTCATAAAGATCGCTGATCCCAGTTAAACCAGTTTTTTTTGTAGAAGGCCTTTCAACTTCACCAGAACTACTATCTACAAAAATTATTTTATTCTTAATTCCAAATTCATTACCTAATATTTGTATTAATTCTAGAAAAGACCTGTCACTTCCTCCTCTTAAATAACTTTTTTCATCATTAATTTTTTTTGATGTGACTGTGTCACCAACTCCTACAATCAAAGGCATATCTCCTTTTGGAATAGTTCTTTTGCATAAATCAATTTTTTCCGTAACAGAATTTGGAGAGTTTCTAAAATTAAAATTTCTTCCAAAAGGAGCTTTACCAGTTTTATACTCAATAAATTTATTTAGAAGAAATAAAACTCCAGAATCTTTTACTGCTCCTTTAATAAGTAATTGTATGTCTGTTGATCCTATATCATCTTGAGAAGAAAGTTTAATTGTTTCTCTACCATTTTTATTACCTAAATTTGGTGAAATATGAAGGAAAAATGAGTTTTTGAGGCCTTCGGATTCAGCTTTTAAGATGATTTCATTCATCATTTTTTCAAAACTAATTTGAATAAGCTTTCTTTTATCAGAATCTTTGTGAACTAAATCAAATAGACTATTGAAATTAATTGTTGGGGAGAAGCGTGTTTTACATATTGATTTTACTGCGTGAAAATTGATATCTTCTTGGTTAAGTTCGGGGAAAATATTCTTAACTATAAAATTAAATTTTGGTCTTATTAAACTAGGTACTTTAGATAAAAATTTTAGTTCTTTTTCTGAAACTCCTTCAAAGCTTATTTCACCATCATTGTCTTGATACTCTACTCCACAGGCAGCTAAACCTCTTAAATATAGTTTTTTGTTTTTAGGCACAGCAGTACTCCCTAAACTCCTCTCTATTATTCTGTTAACTCCTCTTGGACCTTCATGTTCCCCACAAGTTAATACAAAGAATTCCTCGGCAAATTCTTTTACTGCATAAATATATTTTGATTCTAATTCTCTAGTCATTGGATCCTTAACTAAAGGGATACAAACTCCATCGATGTCTTGAATAAATAAGATATTTTTAGAAGAAATTAATTTTTTTTGTACTTTTGAATTACTTGCCATATATTTCATTTCTAAAATTATTTCCCTTTTTTTTAATTTCTATACTGATAAAAATTATAAAGTAAAAAATTCAATATTTATAATAAATAATTTGCTATGGTCAAAAATTGCTTTAATGTAGAAAAATGTTGGTATTGGTAAGAAATTAAAAAAATTATAAAGAATTTTAAAATGCAGAATAATTTCATAGAAAACATAAATGATGAAAAATATTTTTATTCATTAATTAAAGATATGGAGACGATCAAAGTTGGGTTCTACAGTGTTGGCCTATATCCTGCATCATTAGCATACAATTGTGCCATGCATGGAAAAGTAAATAATATTCTCTTAGCGCCTAGGAAAGATAGAGATTTGTTAGGTGCTTTCTCAAAAGATGTTCTTTCTGATATGGATAATGAGATTATTGAAAAGATTAAGAGAATGGGACATTATTCTTTAAAGGGGAAAAGAAAGTCTTTTGATCTAGAAGATCTTCTTTTGAAATGTGAGATAGTTATTCTTTCTTCAAACAGTAATCACATACAAGATGATGTTAAATATGCTTTAGAACTCAGAAAAACTTTAAAAAGAGAAAATGTTGTTCTTGGCTGTCTTGTCGGTTCTTTTTGCGTTGATAATAAAAGTAAAAACCCTTTTATTCTCTGTAATAAATATCCAAATTTAGCTTTTTTTACGGGATTTCATCGTCATGGAGCTTTACGAAATCCTAATGATAGTTTTACTGCAAATTTCTGTCATCCTGATGCCTTAACTGCTTTAATAGGAGCGCGCGTTTTAAATGAATTGTCGCCGAAAATTCAAGTTTCTCCTGGAGTGCATAATATTGAATGTCAATATATAAAATCAATAAAAAACATCTCATCCATATTCGCAGGTTTTGTAAATAACTTTCATTTCGATAAGCCAGGAATGCTACCTACCATTAATACGATTTTGTTAACTCAATGTTTAGATCAGGCAGCGTCAGTATCATTACAAGTCAGAAAAGAAAATAAATTAGATAACAAATATCTTTCATTAAAAGAACTTGGTTATGGTGAAGAAGTAATTAGTGCAAAGGAAATAATTAATGATAAATTTTGTGAAAAAGGAGATTATACTTTTTCTCAATTAAATGCTGTTAAGGCTGATGTCTTAGGGAGCATGACTCTCCCAACTGAAGGAAAACCAACACGGAATTTTCAAGCAGGACAAGTTTTATCAGATATGCTCTTGCAACTCAACAGATGTCCAAAAGATGTATCAGAATTCGTAGATTGGTGTGACAAATACTCTCTCAGTCAAGGAGGTTTAGAAGGTCTAAAATCTTTAAAATTTTGGCCAGACATTTATAAAGAATTCAAAATCAAGAATAATAATTGTTCTATGATAAATCTGATTTATTTATGCTTTAATGCAAATTCAGAAGAAAAAAAAGAAATTTATAAGGTTTTAATTAGTTCAGAGGAGATCACTAATTTTTGTCAAGAATCTGTGAAATCTGAATTATCTCTAGAACTAAATGAAAAATTAAAAGGAGATTATCTTTTTAATGATATTGAAAACCTTTACAAGAAATTGTTTATTAAAAAAGAGGAAAATGATATTAAAAAAAATGAATATAGTAATCAAATTTCTAAGAATTATCCAAGTTATATCAATGTTTTGAAAATTATCAATAATTATTTTAATAATTGATCTTTTATTTAATTTACTAAAAAGTTAAGTTCTTCATTTATTTACTAATCTTGATTGCGGGGTTAGAATTATTATGGTTTTAAAAGGTTTTTTTGAAAAAGGAATTATCACATCGTTCTCATGAACTGAAAGCTCTTGGTTGGAATCAAGAAGATTTAACAAGATACGAAGATTTATGGGACTACAGTCAAAGATGGGGATTAATAAATTTAGAAAGAGAAGACAGGCAGTTTTTAAAGAAGGCAGAAAAGTTACTTCCAAAGATCCAAAATAAAAAGATATCAGTTAAAAAAACTATTGAAGAAAAATCATATTACTTATGGTTAAAATTTTACCTCGATGAAATTAATATTTTTAGTAATTCTAATCTTCAAAAAAATAAATATGGTGTTTGGACACTCTTAATTGAAGAGGAAATAAAACTTCTTAAGGAATTACAACCAGTTATGGGTCTTCCAGATACTATAAAAGCCAAAAATCTATTTGAAAAAAGAATAGAGCTCATAAATAAAGCTTTTAGCGAATTTGAAGCTGAAAACAGCGACCATGTTTTCAATTTCGATAATGTTCTAAACAACTCTGAAAAAAATGTTGGCAAGAATTGGAAATCAATTGCTGAAAAAGATCCAGAAGCTAATAAAACTTTTCCTGTAATAGATTTTGCAAATATTGAGGAATTCAGATCTGCGATAAAAGAGGATTTGAGTTTATATATGAAGGATAATTACCCTTCATTAAAAAAGGATTTATAAATATTTATCTTTTTTTTGTTTTTTTTTGGGACTTTTTTAAGTTAAATAGATAATAGGATTATTTAAAAATTTTGAGCAACCAAAAGTTCGAGACTCTTCAGTTACATGCAGGTCAGGTGCCTGATCCAACTACAAATTCTAGAGCAGTACCTATTTATCAAACTAGTTCATATGTCTTTGATAATGCCGAGCATGGTGCAAATCTTTTTGGATTAAAAGAATTTGGAAATATTTACACTCGACTTATGAACCCCACCACAGATGTCTTCGAAAAAAGGATGGCAGCTTTGGAGGGAGGTATGGCAGCACTTGCAACATCCTCAGGTCAAGCTGCTCAATTCTTGGCAATCGTGAACTGCATGACAGCAGGGGATAATTTTGTCTCTACTTCTTTTCTATATGGTGGCACCTACAATCAATTTAAAGTACAATTTCCCAGATTAGGAATAGAAGTTAAATTTGCTGATGGCGATAGTATCGATAGTTTTAGAAATAAAATTGATGATAAAACCAAAGCAATATATGTCGAATCAATGGGAAATCCTCGATTCAATATCCCAGATTTTGAGGGACTGTCTGCTTTGGCTAAGGAAAATGGAATTCCTTTAATAGTTGATAATACCCTTGGTGCGGGTGGTGCTTTAATAAGACCAATTGATTTTGGAGCCGATGTTGTTGTAGAAAGTGCAACAAAATGGATCGGTGGACATGGAACAAGTATTGGAGGGGTTATTGTTGATGCCGGAACCTTTGATTGGGGAAATGGTAAATTTCCACTAATGAGTGAGCCAAGCGCTGCTTATCATGGTCTCGTTCATTGGGCCGCTTTTGGTTTCGGTAGTGATATCTGCAAATCTTTGGGGGTACCTGATAATAGAAATATAGCTTTTGCGTTAAGAGCAAGACTAGAATGCCTGAGAGACTGGGGATCAGCTCAAAGTCCTTTTAATTCATTCTTGCTATTGCAGGGATTAGAAACTCTAAGTCTGAGAATAGAAAGACAAACTTCTAATGCTCTAGAATTGGCAAAATGGTTAGATTCAAATTCTAATGTAAGTAGCGTTAATTACCCTGGGCTAGAATCTGATCCATATTACTCAAGTGCCAAAAAATATACAACTGGAAGGGGAATGGGTTGCATGCTCATGTTCTCTCTTAATGGGGGTTATGAAAATGCAGTAAAATTTATTGATTCCTTAAAATTAGCTAGCCACCTTGCTAACGTGGGTGATTCAAAAACATTAGTAATTCATCCGGCTTCAACTACTCATCAGCAATTATCTGAAGAAGAACAATTATCTGCGGGTGTTACTCCCACAATGGTAAGAGTTTCCGTAGGAATTGAGCATATTGATGATATAAAAGCAGATTTCGAGCAAGCACTTTCACAAATCACTTAGAAAAGGAGATTTATTGGCTTTAATAATTCCTAGTAACTATCACAAGATTAGTGATGTTGAGAAAAATCATATATCTTGGATCGAACCAGAATTGGCAAAAAGACAGGATATACGTCCTCTTAGGATTGGTATTTTGAATATCATGCCTCTTGGTAAGCAGTATGAATTTAACTTACTACATCCACTTGGTTTATCTCCTCTTCAAATTGAGCCAGTTTGGATAAAGCTCAAAACTCATTCTTATAAAACATGGGATCTTAATCATCTAAATAATCTATATATAACTTGGGAAGAAGCAAATAATCCAGAACCATTAGATGGAATTATTATTACCGGAGCACCTATTGAACACCTAGCATTTGAGGATGTTAAGTATTGGGATGAATTTGTGAAAATTGTAGATGAAGCCAAAAATTCTTGTGCGAGTACTCTTGGATTATGTTGGGCTGGCTTTGCGCTGGCTTATTTGGCAGGGGTTGATAAGAAAGTTTTTGACAGGAAGTTATTTGGGGTATTCCCTTTAAAAAGTTTAGTTCCTGGACATCCTTTGATGGGAACACAAGATGATGAATTTATTTGTCCTCAAAGTAGATTTGCAGGATTACCAGATTTGGAGATGGAGAAGGCACAAAAAGAAGGAAAATTGAATTTGTTGGCTTATGGAGAAAACGTCGGATATACAATATTTGAATCTAAAGATCAAAAACAACTAATGCATTTAGGTCATCCTGAATATACGGTGCATAGAATTATTAGTGAAATTGAAAGAGATAAAGAAAAGGGAGATGTTCCTCCTCCTGAGAATTTTGATCTAAATAGTTCAAAAACCGCTTGGAGATCTCATAGAAATTTGCTTTTTCAGCAATGGCTTTGGTTTTGTTATCAACAAGTTAGTCTTAATTAACTTTTCAATGAGCGCTTTCTAAACCACCTAGTCTCTCAAATAAGTTAAGACTTTCTTTATTTAACCCTACAATCTCAACTTTAGAACCACCATTCTGGAATTTTCTAATAATTTGCTCAAGGGCAACAACGCCACTTTGATCCCAAATATGGGCTGAAGACATATCAATTACAATATTTTCTGGATGTTCATGAATATCAAATCCTTGTAAAAAATAAATTTTGCTTACAAAAAATAATTGTCCTTTTACTTTGTAGGTAGTCAAATTATTTTCTTTCGCTCTCGAGACAGTTATAACTTTCGCGACTTTTCTGCTGAATAGAATTGCCGCTAATGCAACTCCTGCAATAACTCCAAGTGCAAGATTATGAGGTTTTGTGAGCATAGTAACAGCAAAAGTCATAAGCATTACTGCAGTATCACTTTTAGGTATCTTTCTAATATTTTTTAATCCATTTATATCTGCTGTACTTATTGCGATCGTTATCATGATTGCTACTAAAGCAGCCATTGGTATTGCTCCAATCCAAGACTTCAAGAGGATAATCATAATTAGTAAAGATATTCCTGAGGAGAGGGTTGATAATCTAGATTTACCACCATTCTCAGTATTCATAACAGATTGCCCAACTAAGGCGCATCCTGCCATTCCACCAAATAAAGATGCCACAATATTTGCGATTCCCTGTCCTCTTGCTTCTTTATTTTTATTAGAACTTGTATCAGTTACATCGTCTAAAATGTCTTGAGTTAAAAAAGTTTCCATTAAACCTACGAGAGATATCGCAAGTGAGGTCGGTAAAATTACTCCTAATGTTTCAAGACTAAAAGGGACTTTCCCATTTTCTATTGATCCAAAAGGAAGAGAAATACTTGGTAATCCATCAGGTAATTTACCTAAATCGCTAACAGTTGGGACATCTAGATTAAAGAATATGCTTATAAGAGTAATTACTACTATTGCAATAAGTTGAGATGGGACTACTTTTGTGATTTTTGGAAGCCCATAGATAATTACTAATCCTAGGATTACAAGAATCCAAACTACTGGAATCTGAGAGTTGACTGGATATTGACTTATAGTTTGTTCAACTAATTCTTTTGATTTTTTAATGCCAATTCCTAACTGAGGGAGTTGTGCTTGAAAAATTAAAAGTGCTAGTGCATTTACAAATCCACTCAATACTCCTGTTGGCACGAATCTCATTTGGTAGGCAAGTCTTAAATATCCCCAAAGAATTTGGAATATTCCAGTTAATATTCCAGCTGCGATAAGATATGGGACTCCTAATCCAGGGGCTTGTGATTCTCCATAAGCAACAAGTCCAGTCATTAAAAGAGCTGTTGAACCTGTAGCTGAAGTGATCATCCCCCTTCTTCCTCCAACAATCGCAATTGTTATAGATAAGCAAAATGCACCAAAAAGGCCAACTTTAGGATCTACACCAGCTATACCTGAAAATGCAATGGCTTCTGGAATCATTGCAAAAGCAACAACTAAGCCTGAGAGAATATTTGACTTTGGATCATCTAACCAATTTTTAGATAAATATCTTGAGAAATTTGACATTTTAAGTTTCTTTATAGTTAAGAAGTTAGCTCATAAAGGAGGCAAAATACCTTGTGGGTCAAAAATATTCTTTAAAGTTTTTAATTCATTCATTCTATCTCCAAAGGCTAATGTGATTTCTTCATCATGAGAATTCAAATGATTATGTAATTGTGCTAAGTGAATATTTGGATAAAACTTTTTTAGCTTGCTCCAAGATTTATAAATCCAGTCCAAAGCGACTTCTTTTTCTTGAAGATCATTTTTTTTCCATGATGCATATATCCATGGTTTCCAAGTGCTTTTTCTATGAATAAAAAAGCTTGAGCCGTGATTTAATTTTTTAGTTTTCCAACCTAATTGTTGAGAAGCAATGTAACAGGAATTATTAGGTTTATTATCCATTATTTCATCCAAACATTTTATGAAAATTGGAATATCATTTTTTAAATCTTCTCCAAGAAGACTAATTACCTCAGAATGGTTATTTGCATTCAGCTCATATAAATTCAATTCCTTAGGGAAGAAATTTATTTTGTTAAAGTTTTCATAAAATTGTTTTTCTAGAGTAGGGAATTTTTCTAGAAGCATTAGGCATTCTTCTGTTCTTTTATCCTCTAAATTATTTTTGAGTTCAGCAACTACATATATATAAATCTTTTGGGCATAAATCCATTGAAGACTAATATTTTCTGGAAATTCCTCTGATAGTTTTATTATTTCTGTAAGTTCATTTAGATTTACAAATCCTTCAATAACCTTAATTGAATTAGATTGGATAGTCTTAAGTTCTATTTCGGTAATAATTGAAAAGAAGGGTGCTGCGCCTTTAATTGCTTCCCAAATCAATTGTTCTTCTGGATTTATTTGATTTTTTTTTAAAGAAATAAATGTGCCATTACCCAAGAAACCTTTTATTGATTCAATATTATCAATTGCTAATCCGTAGGTTCTACTGAGCGGGCTTACTCCACCAGTAAGTATATAGCCTGCTCCAGGAAGTTTAGAAAGTCCGATTGGAAAACTTCGATTATATTTTTGTAAATGATTTAATAGATTCCCCATTATTACACCACCTCCAATTGTTACTAAATTGGTTTTTCTATCTAGATGAATTTTGCTGTGATTTTTTCTTAGATCAAGTGTTGTAAAACCATTTTTTGCACAGCTAGAAGTTGTACCTCCACTACACACGCAAAGGTGCTCGAATTTTTCGTAAGAATAGTTACCCACATTAAATAAGGCTTCATCCACGTCATAAATTAATTTCTTTAATCTTGCATCCTTTGAGTTGATATTTGGAACTTCAAGCAAGTTTTTATTATTTTTCACTACATGATATTGTTCTTTACTATTATGGTATAAATAATTAGTTGAATTTGGATAATTTAGATTTGAAGTTAAATAATCAAGTCGCAATACTTATCTGTGGACATGGGAGTAGAAATAAACTAGCCATTACTGAATTTCAAGAATTAACTAATTTCATCCAAAAAAGATATCCAAACTTTTTAGTTAAATATGGTTTCTTGGAATTTGCTAAACCTTCGATTGTTGATGCTTTAGACAAGTTAAAAGATCTTTCTATAAAAAAAGTAATTGCAATACCTGCAATGCTTTTCGCTGCTGGCCATGTAAAAAATGATATACCTAGCCTGCTTATGAATTATTCAAGTAAAACAGGAATTGAAATAATTTATGGAAGAGAATTAGGTATTAATAATTTAATGATTAGTGCAGCTTGTGAAAGAGTAAAAGATGTATTTAAACAAAATAATAATCTCAAACCTGAAGAATCATTATTAGTTGTTGTGGGTAGAGGCTCTTCTGACCCAGATGCGAATTCCAATGTTTCAAAAATTACGAGAATGATCGTAGAGGGTATTGGTTTAGGGTGGGGGGAAACAGTTTTTTCTGGAGTAACTTTCCCTCTTGTTGAATCTGGCTTGAAGAATGTTGTGAGACTTGGTTATAAAAATATAATTGTTTTCCCTTATTTCCTTTTCTCAGGTGTCCTTGTTACAAGAATAAAAAGGCAAAGTGATTTAGTTGCGATTAATAATCCAAATATTTCATTTATACATGCAAAATATCTTTCATCACAGTCTTATGTGGTGGACACTTTTGTAGAAAGGATTGAAGAGATTCTTAATAACGAAGGTAATAATTTTATGAATTGCTCAACCTGTAAATATAGATCAAATTTATTTGGCTTTGAAAAAGAAGTTGGAATGGTCCAAGAAAGTCATCATGACCATGTAGAGGGCTTGGGTATCAGCTGTGATTTATGTGATCCTGAGTGTAATGGTGCTTGTGAAATACAAAATCAAATACCAACTCATAATCAAGAAAAATCAGACACAGGAGGAAGTGATTACTTAGAACATGAACATGAAGAGGCTCATCAACATGAACATAATCACCATCACCATCACCATAGTATTTATCCAAATTCAAAACATCCTTTAGGACCTGTCACGCTTCGCTTGCCTAATAAAGACTAAATCTTAAGAAAATCCGTTGAAATCAATGAATCACCTGTCTCTTTCTCGACTTAGTCTTAATAGACTCAGTGCATATAAGTATTCTTAATATAAAATCGTGAAAGTATTTTGAGCTAGATTTTCCACAATTTGCAGGTTGTTTTCCACGTCCAAATCCACACTGGATTAGGAATGGCAGTATTTTTCAAAAAAAACAGGACTTCAACATTATTGTTGACTTTTTTTTAAGATCTATTCAATTTCCTTATTTGAAAAAGAAGTTTTTTAAAAACCTATATATAACATGAGTCTTATTTGATAATTTGAAAAGTTTACCAGAAGATTTTTCTTGATATTTTTAGAGAAAAATATCATTATTGTTGATGTAGAAAAAAATAAATTTATGGATCAAATCAACCAAACAAATTTAACTGATAAGAAACTCGTAGAGTGCTCTTCAAATAAAGTCTCATTAGAAACAGAGCTTTCAGAAACTCTTTATAACACTATGAAAGATTTCGTATTAAGTAACCCGACTTGGGATCAATATAAGCTTATAAACTCAGCATTAGCTACTTTTCTCGTTCAAAACGGTTGTACAGATAATTCCGTCTCAGAAATTTATTTAAATCAATTATTTACACCCTCTAAGTCTTTTTAATATTTAAACAGGCTCTTCTACTCAAGGCCATCATTGTAAGTGTGGGGCTTTGCCAAGATGATGTGGGCCAGCATGCTCCATCTAGTACCAGTACATTCTTACATCTCCACAATCTGTTAACTTTATCAACTACGCTAGTTTCTTCATTTAACCCCATTGGTGCCCCCCCTACCTCATGAATATAATATCCAGGAGGAGGAGGACTATCTGAAAGTGCTATCAAATTTTTTGTAAATAAACTCCCTAATGGAATATTCATTAGTTCATCAATATTTTTTATTTTCCCATTTGCAGCTTTGACTGATTTTTGTATTGTTTTTTCCATATGTTTTGCCATATTTAACTCATTCTCGCTCCATTCGAATTCAATGTAGGGAATTGGTATTCCCCATTCATCTGTTTTTCTTGAGAGAGAAACTGAGTTTTTCTCTCTAGGAAGTACTTCACCATGGGCGATAAGAAAGCCAATGGATTTGTTTGCGTCTTTTTGTAAAAATTTAGGTATCCCTAATCTATCAATTGCCCCCCAGATTCCATAACCTCTATGGAAATTTATGTCGTCAATTTCTGGTAAATTTGAACCAAAAGGAATAAAGAAGCTGCCTGCTCCAGAAAGATCGGGTGGATTTTCTAGTGAATTATCTGAGTTTTTTGCTTTTGGGACTGAAAAAAATCTACAAATAGATATGTGATCCATTAGGTATTTACCTAATTTCCCAGAATTATCTTTAAACCCTGAGGAATTTGATTTGTATTCTGAGTTCAGTAGTATTCTCAGTGTTGAAATTGTTGATGCGCAAAGAAGAATCAAATCACAATCCAATACTTCTTTGTGTCCATTTTCTAAGTTTATAATCGTTAGTTTTGAGGCAAGCTCTGTTATCTTGTTTATCTCAAAAGACTCCACTAGGTAATTAGAGATTATTTGTACATTGCCAGTATCTAAAGCTTTTTTTAAAGAGCTTCCTACGCTAGAGGAATTAGGCCAATTTTTTTCTTTTACAGATGAGTTACGGTCAAATCCTCTTGATTGGATAAATGGATAGTTTAATTTTGATTTAACTTTGCTGCCAAAAACATTTTCGTTTTCTGTAAGAGGAATTTCACCAATATATTTACCGTTTGGGACCTCCTTGATATCATCTTTTCGTCCATAAATGCCGCAGAAATTTTCAATAAAATCGTAGTGCGGGGAAATCTCTTCGTATGAAATAGGCCAGTTTGGCCCGAATCCGTCTTTTTTAGCCGGATGAAAGTCTTCTGAGGAAAGTCTTAATGTTATGCCTCCCCAAGTTAATGATCTCCCCCCATATTGTTTACCTTGTGTCCAAAGAAATGGCTTTTTTTTTGGGAAGTCATAAGGATGCTTCAATTCATTTGAATATAAGTCAGGATTATTTTTCCAATAACCAGGATGTTGACACTGATTGGCATGTTTTTTTGTTAGGACTCCTGAGAATCTTTTTAGCGTACTTTTTGGCTCATGATTACTAGCTTCATCCCTTTTAACTTGAGGCCCTGCTTCTATTACTAAAACTTTGATCCCTTGTTCTGCCAATGTAAGTGCTGCTATTCCTCCTGTTGCTCCAGAACCAACAACAATTGCATCATAAGGACTTATATCCAAAACCTATTTTGTGATTTGCTATTTCAATAAATATAGCATTCAGTAAATAATTGATTTTTAGATTTCAGCTTAAGAAGTTAGAATTTATTGAAATACTACTCAAACAAATGAGATTTATAATTTTAACTTTTTTAATAGTTGTTTTAACCCTCCCTTCTAGAAGCTTTGCTGCTTTGGATTATGGTAAACAATCTTTGGTAGGGGCTGATTTTTCTGGATCAGATTTAAAAGGAGCTACTTTCTATTTGACTGATTTACAAGACGCAAATTTGTCAGGTTGTGAGCTCCAAAATGCGACTCTTTATGGAGCAAAATTGAAAGATACTAATTTAAGTAACTCCAACTTAAGAGAAGTAACTTTAGACTCGGCTGTTTTAGATGGAACAGATTTATCAAATACTAACTTGGAGGATTCTTTTGCTTATAGTACCCAGTTTGAAAATGTAAAAATACAAGGTGCAGACTTCACAAATGTTTTTTTGCCAAAAGATATTATTAGGAAATTTTGTGAAAGTGCTTCTGGAACTAATCCAATTACAAATAGAGAAACCAGAGAAACTTTAGAGTGCGATTACATTTAAATTTATGCACATACAAGTTCTTTTTTAATCTTTCTTTGTTTATAAAGTGATCTTCCAACAGGCCAACCTAAAGTAGATAAATGTTTCATTAAAGAACCTGAGTATTTGAAATAAAAATTGTCTGAATATCTGATGCCAAGTTCATTTAGAGTGGTTATTAATAAACATAGATCTTTCTTTTTGCCTTTTTTAATATCCAATAATATCAATGCTTCACTTGATATTTTTTTTTCTAGTACCTTATCATTTTCAGCAAAACCAACTTTAAGTGAATTAAATGCATCAGAATAAAGAGTATAAATTATTCCATCTTTAGATTTATCTATAGAAGTATCTACGTTAAATCTTGATGATATTAATGTTTTGTATCCTTTAATGATTTTTCTGTTGTTCATAATTATTTGATTTCATCCTGAGCTAATTCGTATTTCTCTAATAGATTATTTACTTCTGCTAGTGCAATCCTCTTTTGACAGGCGGAGTCATATCTATTTACTGCTATTGAAGGTATTGAACCTTTGCTTTTCATTTCTCTTATACCAGTTTCTAAACATTGAAAAGCAACACTTGATAGATCTCTTCCTTCTGCTGCAGCCCAAACTTTTAAAAGATAAGTAAGATTTGATGGTACTGAGATCTGTACTTTGTTTGAATTTGAAGTATTTAATGCAATATCATCGAGACTAATTTCTTTAGAGGAAATAGTTTCTTTAACCTTTTTCTTCAAAAATTTTACTTGACTTATAGTGTCCTCTTTATTCTTTATTTTTTGTTCTATTTCAAATAACTCTTCTTCTGAATTAATTAAAGCTTCTAATGCCCATTTTGCATCATCTTTCGCAACTGCGGTTCTATCAAGCCATTCATCTCTTATTTTTGACCAATTACTAGGCATAAGCTTTATAAGATAATTCTATGATATATAAATCTATATGAATTGTCTATGCAATCTATATAGATTTAATATAGATTGTTTAAATTTTATTTTAAATATTTCCTCGTCTTAGAAATAATCTTTTAGAATAGTTGAAACTGCAGAATTCATTCAATGTGATCTTAGAGGTATTTTTTCGCCAATTGAAAACGATATATTTGATAATTCAATCTTTTTAAATTTTAGTTTTTTGTTTATTTAATTAAAAACTTCTGAGCTTTTAATCTCTTTCAATAAGTTCAATTTTATAACCATCAGGATCCTCAACAAAAGCCAAGACAGTAGTACTGTTTTTCATTTTTTTAGGTTTGGTTGTTATTTTACAACCATTTTTTTCTAATCCTTGGCAAATTAGATGAATATCTTTTACTCCAATAGCTATATGACCATATTTATCCCCAAGCTCATAGTCTTCAGACTTTTTGTCCCAGTTATAAGTTAATTCAATTACTGAGTTTTCTTTTTCTGAGCCATAACCAACAAATGCCAAAGTGAATTTTCCATGAGGATAATCCTTTTTTCGCAATAAATTCATTCCTAATCTATTGACGTAGAAATCAATGGATTTATCTAAATCTCCAACCCTCAACATTGTATGTAGGATACGCATTTTGAATTATGAACCTGAATCAATTATCTAATATTTAATAACCATCTGCCAAAGTTGATATTTTCGAAAGTAAGTCTTTTTATAATGTCAAAAAATTAGGTTAAAATATAAATACGACATTTCAATAATGTATTGAATCAGATATTCCAAAGACTCTCATCAGTATTTTTGTATACTTTGCCATTAAAGGCATCAATACCTTTTGGATATTTTTTGTTCTATAAATATTCTTTTTTAAAAATACTATTATTACTAATTTTTCCGATAGCAATAATTGAAAAATCTTTGCCTT
Source organism: Prochlorococcus sp. AG-355-P18 (assembly GCA_003280515.1). Taxonomy (GTDB): domain Bacteria; phylum Cyanobacteriota; class Cyanobacteriia; order PCC-6307; family Cyanobiaceae; genus Prochlorococcus_A. The sequence continues at coordinate 7,582 of QCER01000013.1, read as the reverse complement.
TTGGTAGTTTTTTATTATTTATAATTTTGTTTGCTGGATTAGTAAGAAATCCAAATGTTCCCTATTTCGTTAGATATAACGCATGCCAAGCTTTATTAATTGATATTGCTTTGATAATAATTTCATATCTCTTGAGAATAATTCCCATAGTTGAATTAGGCTCAATAATTTTTATATTTACACTTTGTATTTTTATTTATTCAATTTCTCAATGTATTTATGGAGTTGAACCTGAAATTCCCTTAATTAGTAAATCTGTAAGAATGCAAATTTAAAAAGATTTATAGATTTACTGACTTTCTTCAGCACTCATTCAGAATAGACTCCCATCTTTGTTGACTTGCCTTTATTGCTTGCATTGGTGGATTAGCTCCCTCTATTTCAAAGGCTTTAATTAATGATTTATTAGCTAGTAGACCTAATCTTGCTGCCTCTCTTTGCCTAGAGCATACTTTTTTTCTTGATCCCTCTTTTAAACTATTTTCGACTTCTTTAAGAATCTGGCTAGCTTCATTCGATTTAGAATAAAAATCATTCATGTAAACATCAAGTGCTGTATCAGCAAAGATTTCAACTGGAGAGATTATTGTGACTAAGCACACTATAAAACTTACAAATACAAATATTTTCATAAAAATCTTAAGTAAATTTTTTGTCCGATCTCTTTAATACTAAATAAAAGGTAAGAACGCTAATTGTTCCAGATGGGCCTATTAAAACATGCCAAAATTGATCGCCACTAATTGAGAGCCTTGAGCCAAAGAAAGTCGTAAAAAAAATACCAAATATTGGGTAAAGAATAAAAAGCCAATCTTTAAAAACTCTTTGCCAATTTATAATTAGCAGGATACTTATTATTACTTGAAAAAGGAGAGCAATAGTTTTATCAAATAAAAAATATGAGATTATTGAACATAAAGAAATGCAAAAATTAGTTTTTTGAATAAACTTATTTTTTATAACTGATATTGATAAACATGTTAGACCTAAAGATAGGAAAGAATAAAATAACCAATTAAATAAAGAGGAGTGATCTACATAAATCCAAGACGTTTGAGTATGATCTATCATTTCAGAAATCGATGCCAATCCTAAAAAAACAAAACCGAAAGGTATCAATTTGTTCTTACTTATATGTTTGAATTTATTGATCGATCTAATACCTAATAGTATTGGGATGATTGCCGCTTGAAAGTGGGCAAATAATAAAATTGAAAAAAACAAAATAAATTCTCAAACCTAATTCATCCTAATTTAAATAAAAAATCAGTTTCGGGTCACCTGAGTAGAGAAAGGTACCATTGCCCTATTACTATAATCAATATTGTAAGAACAAAAGGGAAAGCAGGATATCGTGTTTGGAAATTAGCAGGTGGCCAAGGAGACCAAGATATTAATCTGCCTTGCGGTTCATTTGAAATAACTTTATTTTTGGACTTTTTGGTTATTAAATTATCTGTGGCAAAACCTTTACTCATAATCTAAATAAAAATTATACTAACAAGAACGTTTCAAAAGGGCGTTTATTTTATTCGGTTCTTTTTATTTGAACGGAGGGGGTGGAAGTAGAGTCTAAACAGAATGAACTGATATGAACTGAACTGACACAGTATCCAACTTTAATTATATACGAATCACCAACATTATCACCAACATCATCTAATTCTTATTACTTAGTGGAGGTAATTACACCCTTAAATATAGAGATTAAGAGAGTGTTAAAATTCCCCCTAATACTTGACGGTGACTGACTTTTAGACTATAATAGTAGTATCAAAAGGAAGTATAAAAATCCTGTCAGGGAATCTTCCAAGTAGATAAAAAGTTAGATGTGTAAGTGATATTTTTCTAGTTCGATTTAATTCTCAATTTATTATTAAATACAATGAAAAACTCAATGGTGAGTTTGGATAAGGTGTATTTTCTATCCCTTAACCAAACGTGTGATGTGGTTAATCTTTCTCGTTCGACAATTTACAGAATGATGAAAGTAGGTTCGTTCCCTCAAACTGTTCAATTAACTCCTAACAGAGTTGGATTTAGAACAAGTGACTTGAAGAAATGGGTAGGAGGTGTGAAGTGACTCTCTCTACAGTTCAGATAAGAAAAAAACAACCTTCCAGTAAAAGAACTGTTGAATCAGTTCAAGAAGGTTCTGGATGTTATTTGATAACTGAACCTCTTCCACTTAACTCGAAGAGATTCATCTTAAGAATGAGATTTCCATTCAATAAAGATGGAAGATTAGTAGATGTTCCTCTTGGTTCTTGGGGAAAAGATATAACCACAGTTCAACAGGTTATTCACGACTCAGAGAAAATCAAAAGATGGAGTAGGTTTAATAATCGTAATCCTCAAGAATATAAAAGTAGAAACGATAAGAAAAATATAGATAAAACTCTCTCTGAAGTTTTTGATTCCTATATGGAAATTCATAAACAAAAAACTAAGAAGGTTACTTGGGAAGTTACTCTGAATCGTCTTAATCAGATGTTGGATTTTTTCGGAAAAAATAAAAAATTATCTGATTTTGAGTTGAGAAATGGAGGAAGACAACTTGTTATTGAAATGATTAAACCAATGGTGAAACGTGGTTCAGTTGAACAGTCTTCTAGATGTAGAAGATTACTCGGACAAGTCTTTAATCATTGTGAGGATAGAGGTTGGATGGAATACGGTCAAAATCCTTCTTCCAGAAAAACTGATGAAGAAACAATCAAAAGAAAGAAAAGAAGTAATCCAACACTGAATTGGAAAGAAGTTCCTGATTTCTTAAAAGTTGTTTCGGAGAATCCTTGTGATGGTTCAATCCTCACAGATTTATCAACTAAGTTTTATTTACTTTCTTGTTTAAGAGTGGGAACTTTAGTTTCACTCAAGTGGGATTGGTTTGACTCTGAAGAGAATCTTTGGAGAATTCCTCCCGAAACATCTGGATTAAAAAGAAAGATGGGAGAGGGGGAAGAACACTTACTTCCTGTTTCTCCAGAGATGAGAATGTTGATGAATGAATTGTTTGAGATAAACGGATGTTATGAATATGTTTTTTATAGTCAGAATGGGAAGAATCATCCTTACTTAAATCGGGAAACTATCAATAATCACATTACTAATCTTGGTTATAAAGGAAGACTTACTTCTCACGGATGGAGAGATGTAATTGTGACATCTGGACAAGAGGAATTGAAATTTCCCTTAGATATCATCCTTAGACAAATCGGTCATACTGAACACAAACAAGGAACATCTGGACACTACGACAACACTGAATTCTTACCAGAAAGAAGAGAATTTATTAATAAGTGGAGTCTGAAATTAATTAATAACGGATTAAAAATTTAATACTCAGGACAACCACGACTGTCCTTATAAACCCCCTTCTTATTACTAAGAAGAACGTGGATTCATATACCCAATTTTTATTTTTATTATGAAACTCAACCAAAATTTTATTGAAACCTTAAGAGAGGTTGATAAACAAATCACCCTCTTAAACAATTGTGGATTAACTTCACTATTAGAAAGACAGGAAACTTTTTATAACGAAAATTCTTTTTTTAAGAATAATTCTTATCACCCTTATTGTCTTGAATTGGAAGACGTTGATGAAGGAATCAAACTTATTAAAAAATGGAAACCCAACGATAAAGATATGTTGTTGAAGTATTCCAAAAAAAGAGAAGAAATAAGACTTGGAATGACAGATTACAACCCCTTGAATTTTTATAATTCACTCTTAGAGGAATTATCTAGGGGAAAGAAGAAAGATGAATACAGAAAGGAGATATGGGAGGAAGTTAGAAATTTAGTAAAACCAGTTAAAGATATTGGTGAGTATCACAGAGTTGGATTATGGGGGTTCCGACCCGAAGTTAGTAATTATGGATTACAAGGAGTTGAGTTTCACAGTGGTTGTTTCTTAAAAAGTCTAAAAGACTTTATGGAATTGAATATTGAAGAAGTCATCTCAAGACTAGAGGAGGAAAACCAGTGAGAAAACACGAAAGAATCCAAAAAATAAAAGAATCCCCCGAATGGAATTGGTATCAAGAAAGATTGAATCTTATTAAAGATGAAGACACACGATTCCATATGGAAGAGAGAGTTATGAGTTGTTTTCTAAATCCAATTTACAAATCACAACTCACAGTCTTGGAAGAACAACTTGAACAGACAAGGATGAATAATCTCTACGGAGAATTTTTTCTAGAAAATCATTTTGATGAAATTGATGAAAAAGTAAAAAGTCATCCATATTTTTCACCCCACAACCCAAACAAAAAGGAGGAAAACTAATGAAAAAGTCTGAATTGGAACTAATAATTCGTCACGAAGTTCGTAACATTTTTCGTAAAAACTTTAATGAATTTAAGAATGATATGAATAACAGTTATGACACTTTGGTTGAAAAACATCTTCCAAAAATAGTAGATGAGGTTTTTAAAATGTATCCGAAGATAGATGAATAGGTGTATCGTAAATTAAAACATACGATACACACTGTTAAGAACCACAAACATTGGTGTTTGAGTGTATTGAAATACTGTATCGGAATGTCTATAATCAGAATATAGATTTTCGGATTCAAATGACTACAATTTACGGATATTGGAGATGTTCAACTGGACAACAGGATGAAGAGAGACAAATCCGTTCATTGATGGATTCTGGATGTGAAGTTCTTTATGGTGACAAAATCACAGGAACTTCAAATTACGGAGATAGACAGGAACTTTCAAAACTTCTGGAGGTAATCAAAGAGGGTGATTTACTCATCCTCTCTGAACTATCAAGACTCGGAAGAACAATGACAACAATGTTAGTTGAGGTAGAAAAGTTAATTAATAGAGGAGTAAAAATTAAAACTCTTGATAAAAGACTTGATACAACAACTATGGATAAGTCAATCGTGAAGTTAATCGTAGGGATTATGGGATATTGTTCTGAACAAGAATTATCTCAAATCAAATCTAGATGTTCTGAAGGAAGACAAGTCAGTATGTCTAGAGGAGTCAAATTTGGAAGAAAGAGAAACTACACTCAATTTCAAGTTGAAGAAGTAATTCTAAGAAAATCTCAAGGACAAGGATTAGGAACTATTGGGAAATCCCTAGGAATGACACGTTCAATGGTTCAACGAATAGTCAAAAACGAACTTCAACCAGTCTGAAAACTCCATAGTTCCTATATAGATAAGTAAATAGAAAAAATATTGAGAAGAATCCCCCTTCGGATGTAAGGAGTCTGGATTAAGGTTTATCCCAATTTCACTGTGAAAGGGGGAAACCTTTAGTGACTACATATATCCATTAATCAAATATCAACAAATAGAACTGTTATTAAATGAATGATAGAAAAGTAAGAACTGAGATTCAGAAATGGTTGGATAACACTTGGGATAATTTCCCTCCAGAGTTCTTTATAACTATTCACTACAAAGACTTACCAACAAAGATTGAAAGAGTGAAAGAACATATTCATCACTTCAATAATGTCTTGTTTCGTAAGTTTCACGGAGTCTCCAGAAGTGTGAAAGTTCCTCCAATTACACAGAGGATAATGGTTCAACACTTTCACGAAGTTAATCCAATGACAATTAAGAGTAAGAGTGGATTACCTAGACAAAAATTGGTTTATCACACTCATACTTATATCTCTAATACAAATAATTATTTTCGTGATAAAGAACATTTCAGAGAATTCTTGAATACTTTATATAAAGAAAAATCTCCTTACAGAAGAAGGAAATATAAAAAAACAAGAATGGTGAAAAGTTGGGTGAAAGAAGATTCAGTTAAATACTACGAACCCGAATATCACCGTTCATACTGTGTGGATTCTCCAAAGAAATTATCTATTGGAAATTCATTATTTGATGAAACAAACTCAGACTTAATTCCCATATTTTTCCAATGAAAAACTTTACTCAGACACCGAAAAACGAATCTATAACAATATATTTTGGTGAGAGACACTATGAGGATAAACGTAAGTTAGATACTCTCACAAAGTCTCTCAGACGTAGTAGAACAGGAGTTATAAGTTACTTACTTAACTACTATGAGGAGAGTGAAAAACGTAGAGTAAAACCGATAATCTTCTAATGTGATGAAAAGAGATAAAGAGTATTTTCGTAGATTAAATTACTTCAGACGTATGGTTGAGGATTCCTTTAGACGTAGAGGAGAAACATTAAATAAGTATCAACTTGTTTCTCTTGTTTCAGTCTTGTTAGATGAATCATATCGAAAATAAAAAAAAGACTTAGGAGAAAATCAGTAAATCCTAAGTCTTTTCTTATTATCAAAAGTGGATGTTTCTACATATCCATTACTATTTATGAAACTTTTTTCAGGAAGATATCGCCATTTCTAACATTTAACGGAATAATTAGACTCCTACACAAAATTAAAATGTTGAAATCCATTCTCTCAGTTGGGATTGGGATGGTTTTGTTATTACCTACTCAATCAATTAAATCTGGAACAAAAAAAGTATCTTTATTAAATCTCAATCAACCATATCAAGACCAATGGGAAAAAGATGGTAATAAAAGAATCCCTTTTAAATCTGTTGAAGATAACAATAGACTTTGGAAAGATGTGATTAAAAGTAGAAACAAAGTTGCGGGATATGATGATACTGAATTCGCAAATCGTATAAATTACTGTCGATACATTGGTGAAAGTGTTGTCCTCCAGAAGAAAGAAAAGTTCATTCTTGAGAACGTCTTGAAATATATGTTGAGATGTAATCACACTCAACAACAAATGATTACTCACTACTTGGAAAAGGATTATAAGGATGACGAAAAAGTATTATCTCAGGAACTGATTAGTTTATATGTTTATAAAGAAGATGAAGATGTAAATGAATTTATGAGGGAGAAAAAATGAGAGATATTTTCGACAAAGATTTTTTAAAACAACTCATCTTGATTTGGGTTGGAACTAATATTGCAAAACAAACATTCAAAGAACCGAAACAGAGATGTGGAAGAGTTTCTAATATGAAACCCCAAGAAATCATCAATAATGGTGGGAAATAACAAAAAAAATATCAATAAAAATATACCTGTGTTCTTTATCTAAGACTTCTTCCTATCAAAAAGGTCGAATTTCCTCAGTAACACCACCACCATTTAAATCCCAAGGGTATAAATCTTCACCATCATATTCAATTTCACAGAGATTCTCGTCACCATCACGATTAACAGTGATGGTTATAAGTTCAATATCAAATTCATCCCCCTTATAGAAATCAACATTACCCCAAACACCTTTTAAATTTTCAGTTTTCACCAAGAAATAATCCTCATCTTTTAATTGACTGTCATCAACTCTTTCAGTAACTTTTTCATTCTCTTTATCCATTTCTTCAAGACAGTTTTCTAACCCCAGAACTTTAATTCCCAGTTCTTCAAAAGTCTTACTTTCGTTCAAACAAACTGTTTCACCTGTATCGTTATTTTTTAAATAAATTTTGAGATATTCATATACAACACCACCTTCAATATCCTCATCTTCATCATATTCATACTCCCATTCATCTCTCTCAAGTAGTTCTCCATTCCTAAATCTGT
>QCER01000012.1 GCA_003280515.1 Prochlorococcus sp. AG-355-P18 | reverse complement strand
AATTATCGATATCAATAAAAAGTTAGGATGTTCCATCCCAGAAGGAGCAGATTATTATACTCTTGCTGGATTTATGTTAGAAAAATTTCAAATGGTTCCAAAGATTGGCGATGTTTTAGATTTTAGTAACATTAAATTTGAAGTTATTTCTATGTCAGGTCCAAAAATTGATCGTGTTAAAATAATTCTTCCCAAAAGCTAAATGTGGCTCCTGATGGAGGATAATGATAATAAATAAATGGATTTGAAATTATGCAACCAACCTCATCACCCGTAAAGGTTGGAGTCATAGGTATAGGGAATATGGGCTGGCATCATGCTCGAGTACTAAGTTTACTCAAAGATGCAAATCTCATTGGAGTGGCAGATCCAAATGAAGAGAGAGGTAAATTAGCTATTGAACAATTTCAATGTGAATGGTTCAAAGATTATAAGGACTTAATTCCAAAAGTTGATGCAATCTGCATCGCTGTGCCTACACTACTTCATCAAAAAGTAGGACTAGATTGTCTTAATGGAGGAACTAACGTACTCATTGAAAAACCAATTGCAGCTAACGAGTTAGAAGCAAAATCCTTAATAGAGGCAGCTAATTTAAGCAACTGTCTATTACAAGTTGGGCATATTGAGAGATTTAATCCTGCTTTTAGGGAATTAAATAAAATAGTACATAATGAAGAAATTGTTGTTTTAGAAGCAAGGAGGCATAGTCCTCATGCAGACAGAGCAAATGATGTATCTGTAGTAATGGATTTAATGATTCATGACATTGACCTTGTTTTAGAGCTTGTAAACTCAAAAATACAAAAATTAGCAGCTGTTGGAGGCAGAAATAGCGAAGGATTAATAGATTATGTGAATGCTACTTTAGTTTTTAAAAATAATGTTATTGCAAGCTTAACTGCCAGCAAAATGAGTCACAAAAAAATAAGAAGTTTAAGTGCTCACTGTCAAAATGGTTTAGTAGAAACTGATTTCCTAAATCACTCTTTACAAATCCATCGAAAGTCTCATGAATCATATACTGCAGAACATGGCGAATTAGTTTATAGAAATGATGGATATGTCGAAGAAGTTAGCACAACCTCTATTGAACCGCTTTATGCGGAACTGGAGCATTTTCTTAAATGTGTTCAAGGCAAAGAAATTCCTGAGGTAGATGGTGAGCAAGCCTCAAGAGCTTTAAAAATTGCTGATTTTATAGAGTGTGCTGTAGAAAATTCTGGAGATGCGATTTTACTTGAAAATCCTTTCTAATACTGACAATCTAAACTAAAATAATTTTATTTAAATCCAACTGCAGCTTGCCAAACAAATACCAACAAAAAGAAAAATAAAGGAATAAGTGGAAGAACATCAACAGTTGGAGCAAAGGCCTTATAAGCCTCAGGCAATTCAGCGAATGTATTAAGTAGAATGAGCACCTTTTTTGATAATTTAATTAATTATGATAAGACGTTACCACGTATGGTGAGCAATAGAGGATGTTTTCCAAGGAGCGAAATCATTTGTAAAACAATTATCTTTAATTGCAGCAGAAATTGCATTGGTAAATCTTATTAAATGAGCAATATTATGCAAACTTATTAGTGTGAGACCTAATATTTCATCATTTCTAATTAGATGATGTAAATATGCACGAGAATAAGACTTACAGGTTTCGCATTTACAAGTTTTATCAATCGGAGAAAAGTCATTTTTAAATCGAGCATTTCGTAAATTCAATCTTTCATCATTAAAAAATGCAGTCCCATGTCTTCCTAGTCTTGTAGGCAAAACACAGTCAAATATATCGAATCCATTAGCAACAGCTAAAGAAATTTCTCTTAAAGAGCCAATTCCCATTAAATATCTTGGTTTATTTATTGGTAAGAATTTCGGCACGTAATTAATTACATCATGTATTTGTTCGACTGCCTCTCCAACACTTACACCTCCCACTGCTATTCCAGGAAGATCAAAAGAAGTTGTATATTTTGCGCTATATTCTCTTAATTTCGGATACTTACCACCTTGAACAATACCGAATAATGCCTGATTGGATTTCTGATGAGTCTCTACACATTTTTGCAACCATAAATGAGTTCTTCGTAAAGAATCCTCAACATCATTTTCGTTAGCTGTATGTGGAGGACAATGATCAAAAGCCATCGCAACATCCGATCCAAGATCCATTTGAATCTGTATTACTTTTTCAGGAGATAAAAATACATGACTACCATCTCTTGGATTTTTAAATTCCACTCCTTTATCAGAAATATTATTTAATTTGGCCAAACTAAAAACTTGATATCCTCCTGAATCAGTCAGAATAGGCTTAGGCCAATTCATGAACTTATGTATTCCACCAGATTCTTTAACTAGTTTTTCTCCAGGTTGTAAATGAAGATGAAAGGTATTTGAGAGAATCATTTCTGATCCTGTGGAGGTTAACTGCTTAGATGAAATTCCTTTAACCGTAGCCAAGGTACCCACAGGCATAAATTTTGGTGTGTTTACCTGACCATTAGGTGTATGAAATATACCAGTTCTTGCCCCTGTTCTACTGCAATTCGATTTAATTTCAAATTCAAACACGATAATTTATAAAATTTTTTGATCCTTTTTCATTAATCTACCCTATTATTTAATATTGAATCTATTTTTATCTCATCAAAAAAAATTTAATAAAAAATTTGGCCGGATCTTGGATTTTTTATACGACATTTCCAAAGATACCCTTAATTAATCCCGAATTTAAAAATATTGCACAATTTGCCCCGCTTTTAGGATTTTTGATTGGAACAATACAGAGTTATATCTTTCTTTTTTTTAGAACAAACTCTTGGTCAATTTATGCATCTACATTAATTTGTTTGGCTTCAGGATATTTAATTACTGGTGGTCTACACATTGATGGTTTAATGGATACTTTCGATGGTATTTTTGCGGGTAAAAAGAAACGTTTAAAAGCCATGAAAGACAGTAAAGTTGGGTCCTTTGGCGTTCAAGCTTTAGTTTTTATAACCTTAATTCAAATTGCTTGCATGCTCAAAATTCAAAACCTAATAATTTTTGTTTTACCTATATGCTTATTTTGGGGAAGATTTTCAAATTTATTTTTTATAGAAAAGTTTAAATATATGAGTTATAAGAAAAAATCTATTAGTCATAAAAAGTTTTGGAATGGATTTAAAAAAGAATCTTTGATCTCCATTTTTTTTCTTTTAATTTTCATTCCATACCAATTAATTTCAATTACATCCCAAGCAATACTAATTAAATTTTTAATTCTTATTTTAATTGGTATTTTTCTAAGCTATTCTATCCCAAACATACTGGGTAATAAAATTGGAGGTTTCAATGGAGATGCCTGTGGTGCAAGTGTTGTATTAGTTGAAACTGCAATGTTGTTTATGCATGCAATTCTTTTATAGGTAGTTCTAAATAAAAAATATTTTTCTTCTTAAGAGTTTTTAATTTCTCAGTATTTTTAATTGAGTCATTTTCCAGCAATCTCAATTCCCCTCCAATTTGTTTTGCTAATTTTCTCGCCAAAAAAAGTCCCACACCAGTGCCGTCCTTCTTCTTAGCGGCAGATCCTCTAAAACCTTTTTCAAAAATTTTCTCTTTTTCATTTTTAGTTATTTTTTTACCATCATCAAATATACAAATTCCATTACTCGTAATTACGAGTCCAATTTCAGAATCTTTTTGAGCATATTTAAACGCATTTTCTAATAAATTTGCCACAATCTCGGCAATTACAGCATATTTTGCCTTTAATGGCGATACAGTCCAGTCTGGCCAAAGAGAAGGTTCAGTCCAAGCTCTAGCCTCTAAGTTGGCATTAGCTTTACCCCTTTCTAATATTGGCCTCAATAAACTCTGAACAGTTATTAACTTTTTATTATCTAAATTTGGTGGTAATAATAATCTTTCCTCTCCAATTTCTATAGGCAGTTGAATAGGTGAATTTAATTGTGCAAAAGAATCCATATATTGATTAATTTGTTTTTGCTCTTTTATCATCCTTTCGACTATTTCAATAGAATCATTATCTGAACCAAGTCTTTTTATAAGTAATTTTGCGTATGTCCTAATAGCAGCCAATGGATTTCTTAATTGATGGATAATGACATTCACCTGATTTTTTAAATATATGATTTCTTCATTTTTATTTTGACGTTCTAATTCGATAGAGACGCATTTAGCTAAAGATATTGAAAGGGCTTTTAATCTAGAATCAAGAGATACTGGCCAATTCCCCCCTTTCAAATCAGTTTCTACTCTAAGGACACCAAGTAGAATATCGTTTTCTTGAAGTGGATACCATCGTCTATTAGGCGATGAAACTTTTAGTGAAGGATCATCTTCTATTGATGTGAGTAGCTTATCAATTTGTGGCCATTGACCAATCATTTCAAAAGATGCTTTAGTTCCTTGCTTAGCTGATGCAAGATACATAACTAAATTAGTCACGCCCATTGAGCAACCAAAACTTTCTAGCTGTTTTATGATCAATTCTTCAAATTTTTTTGATAGATTCATAATTAATGAAATTTTGAGAAATTTTTTTTAAAAAAACTTGAAAAAGGGCTTGTAAAATATGAAAAAAGTATTAAGATATATAAAGAGGTCTGACTAAAGCCAGCCTTAAATATGAATATTTAATCATATTTTAAGCTACATCAGGGGTTGATGGGTCCTCTATGTAATTTGAAGTGAATTTAAAATCACATATATAAGATTAGTAAAAATAAATAAGACTAATCTCATTAATAATTTCAGGAGTACCAATCAATGTCAAAAAAAAGGAAAAGAATCAGTAGAAGAAGATTGGCTGGCCAAAGAGTAATGGCACATGTGCCTATTTATCATATCGAAACTGGCAAACATAAACCAGTTACAGCAGCAAGAAGATTCATAGCTGAAAACGGTCTCTCAGCACCTTCAGTTTTCAATGTCAGAAGAAATGAACATACCACTGATAGGTTTTTTTGGGGTGAAAAAGGCTTATTTAGTGCCCAATATGCTGAAGAAAATCATTTTCTATTCCCATCACTAAAAGTTGTAGTTGAAGGAATTGGTGAAGAAAAAATATTTGAGGGCCTAGAACTTACTGCAGATGATTGGGAAGAGATTGAAGAATACGAATATGCTTTTGTTTAAAAAACATTACTTATATTTGAATTTATAAAATTAATTAAATTTGAATCAATTTGATGAAATCCATCGAATTCTAATAATTCACAAAAGTTAGAAGACTTACTCTTAACTTTTTCATAAATAGTTCTAGAAGCATCTATAGGAACGACATCATCAAATAAGCCATGACTAATAATCAATGGCGAGCATTTTTCTCCCGGAGCCCAATTGGGGTGAGGATAACCACTACAAGCAACAATTAATCCAAAATTTAATTTAAATCCTGCATCAATTGCCATCGCCGCTCCCTGAGAAAACCCAAGCAAAATTGTTTTTCTTAGTGGAATCTGATCAGTATCAAATTTTTTTAATGTCACTAAGAGTTTATTTACTTCAACCTTAGCTCCATTCCAATCATGTGGGTATAATCCATACCATTGCCTTCCGTTACCACTTGGATGTAATCCAGGGGCCCTCAAAGAAATTACCTCAAAATCAAGATTTATTTTTTCAGTCATCTCCTTCCCAAATGATAAAAGGTCATCTGAATCAGCTCCCCAACCATGCATCAAAATAATTCTATGAGTTGCAGTTTGAGAGCTAATCGAAACAAATTCATGATTGATAGCATATTTCATGTTTATATTCTTAAGTAAGTAAACTTTCCCATAATGTCACCATTAGCTTTAGTAAGTGTCTCTGATAAAAAAAATATAATCCCATTTTGCAAGGAATTGGTAGAACGATTTAATTATAAAATTTTATCAAGTGGAGGCACTGCGAAGCATCTTATAGAAGCAAATATTCCAGTTATTAGGATTGCAGATTTTATTAATTCTCCAGAAATACTAGGGGGAAGAGTTAAAACTTTACATCCAAAAATACACGGGGGAATACTAGCTAAAAGAACTGACGAAGAACATAAAAAAGATATTGTGGCTAACAATATTGAGTTAATTGACTTAGTAGTTGTCAATTTATATCCTTTTAAAAAAACTATAGATCAAGGAGCTAAATGGGAAGATGCTATTGAAAACATCGATATCGGAGGGCCATCCATGATTCGTTCTGCAGCTAAAAATCATAAAGATGTTTCCGTTTTAGTAGATCCTAGTCAGTATCAAAATTTTCTTGAGGAAAGTAAAAAAGGTGATTTGAAAGAATCATATAAAGCAAAATTAGCCCTTGAAGCTTTTCAACATACAGCAGACTATGACACTGCAATATCTAATTGGATAAGAAAAGAAAGAGATTTACAATCTTCCAAATATATTGAATCTTATCCACTAATCAAAACTTTAAGATATGGGGAGAACCCACATCAAAAAGCTTTCTGGTATGGTTTAAATAACATTGGATGGAACTCAGCAGAACAATTACAAGGAAAAGACTTAAGTTATAACAATCTATTAGATCTAGAGTCGGCACTTTCAACAGTTTTAGAGTTTGGCTATTCGGAAAAAGATGAGCTCACAACCGATATGTTTGCCTGTGTTATTTTAAAACACAATAATCCTTGTGGTGCCTCCATAAGTAATTCAACTTCTAAAGCATTTTTGAATGCTTTGGAATGCGACTCTGTTAGTGCATTTGGAGGAATAGTTGCTTTTAATTCAAATGTTGATAGTGAGACCGCAATTCACCTCAAAGATATTTTCTTAGAATGTGTCGTCGCTCCATCTTTTGATGAGGAAGCTTTAGAAATTTTAAAAGTTAAAAAGAATTTAAGAATTTTAAAGTTTTCAAAAGATCAACTTCCAAAAAAGAATCAAAATTCTACTAAATCAATAATGGGAGGATTACTAGTTCAAGATACTGACGATAGTGAAGAAAAAACTGAAAATTGGATTTCAGTAACTAACAAAAATCCAAGTAATCACAATAACTTAGATCTAAATTTTGCATGGAAAATTTGTAAACACGTGAAATCTAATGCCATTGTTATTGCAAAAGGCCAAAAAACTATCGGTATTGGAGCTGGACAAATGAATAGAGTTGGAGCTGCAAAAATTGCACTAAAAGCAGCTGGAAGACTATGTTCTGATGCTGTCCTAGCAAGTGATGGGTTTTTCCCATTTGCGGATACTGTAGAACTAGCGAATGATTATGGAATAAAAGCTATTATTCAACCTGGAGGAAGTTTAAGAGATCAGGAAAGTATTGATATGTGTAATTTGAAGGGAATCTCAATGGTATTTACGCAAAAAAGGCACTTTTTACATTAAGTTATGTTGATTTTGGATAATATGTAATCTTGTTAGTTTTTCTAAATAAAGATAGCCTGCCTGGACCAGCACATAGAAAGTAAAGAGAAATAGCCCCATATATAAATGACAATTCGAAAGCATAATTATGACCTTCAACCACTGCTAGAGGAAAACCTTCTAGTCCCGTGTCAAGGAGATGAAAATAAACTGCAAAAGCCATGGTAGAGAATAAACCAAGAGAAGAAAGCCTCGCAAAAATCCCCAAAGCCAATCCTAATGGGCATACCAATTGAGTAATTGCTGCTCCAAAAGTCCAAATAACAGGATCACCTGGCAAAAATGGGAAGTACTTACCAACTACAAACTCAGCAAAACCCTGCGGATCCTGAAGTTTCTCGAGGCCATGATGAATCATTAGAGCACAAAAACCTATTCTTAAAACAAAAATCGATAGTTCTCCAAGGATATTTACTTCTGACCCTGAAGATGAATTTGCAACTACAACTTCAACTTTTTGGGGCGCTTTAGATCTATTCATACTAGCAGTTTGAACTTGATTAGTCTGTGCTTTGTCTTCCATACTTCTTTAATTTTTCATTATTCTAGTTAATAAAGTATATCTTTTGGAATTATCTGACTAATAAATTAAAAAAACTAAGCAAATTTACAGTTAAATAACAAATTCATGAAGCAATATCAATTAACTTTTCAATAACATCTGCAACGACCTTATCAGGAGTGGATGCACCGGAGGTAATTCCAACATTAATTTTTCCACTAGGTAGAAAATTTTTTTTAAGTTTTAATTCTGATCCTAGTGGCTTATGAAATATTGAGTTTTCTTTAACTGATATCCTCTCTGGCGTATCAATGTGAAAAGAAATAATGTTTTTAGTAATCGCTATTTCTTGTAGATGAGTAGTATTGGAGGAATTGAAGCCTCCAATAACTACTAGAATATCCAGGTCTTCATCAACCAAAGAGAACATCGCATCTTGTCTTTCTTCAGTTGCATCACAAATAGTATTAAAAGCTAAAAAGTGACTATTTAAATTTTCTGGTCCAAACTTTTTTAACATAGTCCTTTCAAAAACCTTTCCAATTTCCTCGGTCTCGCTCTTCAGCATAGTTGTTTGATTCGCAACTCCCACTCTATCTAAATCTTTATCAGGATCAAATCCATTAGAACAAGCTTTAGAAAATTTGTTCATAAACTCATTTCTATTGCCTCTCCCCAAAATATATTCAGATACGTAGTTTGCTTCTTCTAGATCAAGTACAACTAAATATTTACCTGCGAATGAACTTGTAGCAAGGGTCTCTTCATGCTTAAATTTTCCGTGAATAATAGATGTAAAAACATGTTTTTTATGTTTTTCAACTGTATGCCAAACTTTAGAAACCCATGGACAAGTAGTATCAATGATATGACAACCTTTCTCATGCAAGAGTTTCATTTCTTGAACAGTAGCTCCGAAAGCAGGGAGTATAACAACATCTCCATTAGAAACCGAAGAAAAATCTTTAATTCCATTTTTAGCTGAAATGAATTTTACATTCATTTTTCTTAGATGATCATTAACCGAGGGATTATGAATTATTTCGTTTGTTATCCAAATATTCTCATTTGGGTAATGTCTTCTAGTTTCATAAGCCATTGCTACAGCTCTTTCAA
Organism: Prochlorococcus sp. AG-355-P18; assembly: GCA_003280515.1. GTDB lineage: Bacteria > Cyanobacteriota > Cyanobacteriia > PCC-6307 > Cyanobiaceae > Prochlorococcus_A. The sequence continues at coordinate 34,534 of QCER01000012.1, read as the reverse complement.
CTCCCCAACAGAAACCGAAGGCTTGGGCTAATTTAATATTAAGTCTGCCTTTAGTGTAGGTAAAACCATTATCCCTAATAGAACTTATCAAATCACTTTGATAAGCTTCTTCTAAAGCTTGGGCTCTTTTTGTTGGAGAATCGAAACCCCTTCTATTATATCTATCAGAATGGTGAAGTGATCTTCTAAAAGCTTGAGTATCCATCTTTTTATATTACAACGTTTTAAATAATTTTTCGAAAAAAAAAGAAACCTGACATAAGTCAGGTTTCTTAAATCAAGTTTAAGTTAGATTATTTAGCAGATGCAAAGTCTGGATATGCTTCCATTCCATGCTCTCCTATATCTAAGCCTTGAGTCTCTTCCTCTTCAGATACTCGGATTCCACCGAATAATCCTCCAATAACAGACCAGGCAATCCAGCAAGTAACTAGTGTCCAGATAGCATAAGCTGCGGCACCAAGAGCTTGAACTAGAAGCAGAGTAATACCTCCACCATTGAACAATCCCATACCTGCTCCGTCACCTTGTACAGCTGTACCCCAAAGACCGATAACTACAGTACCCCATACACCACAAACTCCGTGAACAGAGAATGCACCTACAGGATCATCGATCTCAGCGGCATCAAGTGCTGCAACAGAAAATACAACGATTATTCCACCTACTAGACCTGCGAACCAGGCTCCAGCAAGAGTCATATCACCACAACCAGCAGTGATACTAACCAAACCTGCGAGGATTCCGTTAATTATCATTGTAAGATCAGGCTTACCAGAAGTTAATGTTGAAACAATTGTTGCACCAATAGCTCCAGCTGCTGCTGCCAAAGTAGTTGTTACTGCAACATATGGAACCCATTGATCCATAGCAAGTTGAGAACCGGGGTTAAAACCGTACCAACCTATCCATAGAACTAGTGCACCTAGAGTAGCTATAGCCATATTGTGTCCTGGCATAGCCTGTGGTTTCCCATCAGAGTACTTGCCAATTCTTGGTCCAAGAAGCATAGCTCCTACAAGACCTGCCCATGCTCCAACTGAGTGAACAATTGAAGAACCAGCAAAGTCTACAAAACCTAAAGAATCAAGCCAACCACCATTCCATTTCCAGCTACCAGCAATTGGATATATAAATGCAGTTAATACAACAGCAAAAACAACAAATTCTCCAAATTTAACTCTTTCAGCAACAAGACCGGAAACGATAGTTGCCGCAGTTCCTGCGAATGCAGACTGGAACAAGAAATCAACTGTTGGGACTAATCCAGCATCAGTTACCATATCTGCAGTAACTGTTGGATCAAAAAATAAGCCTCCAAAATAAAGCCATCCGTCAGCGACACTACCTCCGTACATTAATGAATAGCCGATAAACCAATAAGAGGTTACAGCTAGAGCAAATACGAATAAGTTTTTAGCAAGTATGTTTACTGCGTTCTTAGAACGACACATACCAGCCTCAACCATAGCGAAACCAGCGTTCATAAAGATCACTAAAATAGTAGCGATCAAAAGCCATAAATTGTTAGCAAGAAAAGCTGCATTCAACTCAGGTAATTCAGCTGCGTGAGCTGAAAGATTAAAAATACCTAAACCAAACAAAGCTAAAGGAACAGTTGCAAGCCACAACATAGAGCGGTTTGAACTAAATCCTCGAATACTCCTCAAAAGGAGCATAGGTCCATTGACAAGACTTGCATCTTGTAATTTGGACCTAGAGCGCCTTTGAGGCGTTTGCAAAGCAGTGGTCATAAAAAAAAATTAGATCTGCAAAAAAACAGTTTGTACTGTTTCCTTTCATATTCAATTTTGCTCAAAAAACTTATTAGTGTCTAGTAGTCTTTGTTACCAATTTTATAGTTGCATACCAAAATTATATTTGTTAAATTAAAAAATTTTTTTTTTAAGGATTACGAAATATCAAGATTTTATTTATTTCAAAGGTTTAATTCCTTTCCATGATACGTGGTCTTTATGAAATTCAAAGCAACATGGAATAGTTATCATTCCTGCATTGAATGATTCTCTAAAAAGACTGCCGTACAAGGGATCTGCATCATCTCCAGGTGCAAAAAAACTCGCGTCTTTTCTAGTAATACAAAGCACCAAGACACTTTTACTTTCAGGAATTAATTCCTTTAATTCCATGAGGTGTTTTTGGCCTCTTTTCGTTACTGTATCTGGGAATAGAGCTACATTTTCTTTAATCCAAGTCGTATTTTTAACCTCTATGTAAATGTTACGTTTATCAGGATTTGAAGATTTTGGAGTTAAAAAAAAGTCAATTCTGCTTTTTTTATCTTTTCCATAGGGAACTTCAGATTTAATTGTCTCTATTTCGCCTATTATTTCGTTTAACAGATTTTTCTCAATAACCTTTTTAATTAACTTATTTGCAAATAGAGTATTAATACCTACCCAAACCTCCTGGTTTTTTGAATCAAAAACACATATCTGTTCCCAAGTAAAAGGTAGTTTTCTTTTTGTAGAAGAAGAAACACTTATTCTTACTTTTGCTCCCTCACTCAAAAGTCCCCTCATTGGGCCTGTGTTAGCACAATGAGCAGTTACTACCTCTCCACTCTCTAATTTAATATCTGCAAGAAACCTTTTATACCTTTTAATTAAAACCCCTTCAATTAGTGGATCAAATTCAATTATCCGATCATTCATAAACAAGTCGTTAGTTAAAAATCAAATATAATTGAAACTTAAAGTTCTTGAAAATTTTACACAAATCAAAATGCATTCATTTTTTAAAAATAATGTTTTTTCAATTTCAATTGGTACTAGTCTAAGTAAATTAGCTGGGCTTATAAGACAAATTTTCATAGCTGCTGCTTTTGGGGTTGGCATAACATACGACGCGTTTAATTATGCATATATAATTCCTGGTTTTTTGCTGATAATTATTGGAGGAATTAATGGTCCTTTACACAACGCAGTCGTTGCTGTTTTAACTCCGCTTAACAAAAAAAATGGAGGCATTATATTAACTCAAGTAAGCATAAAACTTTCGATATTGTTGCTCATTTTAGCTATATTGCTTTACTCGAATTCCAGTTACTTTATAGAATTATTAGCTCCCAATTTAAGTTCGGAAACTAAATCTATTGCTACTTACCAATTACAAATACTTACACCTTGTATCCCTTTATCCGGCTTCATAGGTTTAAGCTTTGGCGCCTTAAATTCCCAAAGAAAATTCTTTTTATCAAGTATAAGTCCAGCAATTACAAGCGTAACTACTATCTTTTTTATTTTATTTAGTTGGATTTTCTACCAAGAAAATACATCTTCTCATTTTTTTAATTACGCGGGATTACTAGCTTTTGCAACTTTGACAGGAACTTTAATTCAGTTTGTTGTTCAAATTTCGGAAATAAATAAAATTGGTCTCTTGAGATTAGATTCAACCTTCAATTTATTTAAAGATGAAGAGATGAGAATTTTCAAACTAATAATTCCAGCATCTATCTCATCAGGTTTAAGTCAAATTAATGTTTTTATCGATATGTTTTTCGCTTCAAGTTTTCAAGGCGCAGCATCTGGACTAGCTTACGGAAACTTTCTTATACAAGCCCCCTTAGGCATTTTATCTAACTCTTTGATTCTGCCATTACTTCCAAAATTTTCTAAATTAAGAAGTGAAAAAGACAAAAGAGGTCTCCAAAAAAAATTGATATCTGGGGTGGAGTACTGTTTCTTGACAGCTATTTTTTTAAGCGGATTTTTCATAACATTCAATAATCAAATCGTACAATTAGTTTTTCAAAGAGGATCTTTTGATTATTTAGCAACTTTAAAAGTAAAAAATATATTAATTGCTTATGCAGTTGGCATACCATTTTATCTTTATAGAGATTTATTAGTAAGAACTTACTATTCAATAGAAAGAACAAGCTTCCCTTTTAAGTCTTCATTTGCAGGGATAATATTTAATATTTTTTTTGATTGGTTTTTAATTGGTGCCCCAATTAAGAATTTTGGGAATCTTTCTCCATATAATTTCGGAGTTGTGGGAATAATTTTATCTTCAGTAATAGTCAACCTTATAGTCTGTATTTTGCTTTCTTTTAATCTGCGAAATGAAGATATCCATTTACCAAACTTGGATTTATTGAGCAAAATTAGCCTCATGTCATTAGCAGCATTTATAGACAGCACACTTTGTTTTACTATTCTACAAACTACGAATAACTTCAATTCAAATTTTGCAGAATTTTTATTATTAATATTTGGAACTCTAACTTTTTTTGTGATTTATTTTTTACTTACAAAATTCTTGAAAGTAAATAAATTTAAAGTTTCAAAAAAAGAGATTTAATTTTTAAAAAAAACTTTCCAAAATCTCTTCTAATTCTAGAATTTGTGCGTTAGTGATTAAATTAATCAGTGGAATACTATTAACACCATCCCCTACTTTTACATTTATTGCTTTCAGACTTAATTTTGCAGCCTCCAATGGGCCTTGATCTTTATTGCTGATACATTCAATAGCAAGATGCCTAGCTAGTCCAGCGTCTCCAAGATACAAATTCCACTTTTCTATTTTTATAAAAACCTTTTCGGAAACAACATTTTCTAGATCACTTATACTTATCTGAGAGTCCATAAATAGAAATTAATTTAAGTTGATTGTTTTGAAGTATCTTTAGGTTTTTTTATAATTACGAAAAGTAAATGGGAGGCCAAAAGAACTGACCAGACAATTGCAAAATTATTAAAATAGCCGATTTCATATTTAATCTCTTTTAGAAGCCACGTGCCACTTACAATCGCAGTAAATATCATGCAGTGAATAACAAAATTTACTATTCGAGAAAAATGTTTATAGATAGGATCTTCTGAGTCACCATTTCCGTACCACTTTATAGGCATATTAATAATTAGATTGTTAATAATAGACATTTTACCCGAAATCTAGTTGACTAAGAGACCCTGAAACAGAGATATTACATAATTATGCGCCTGTAGCTCAGTGGATTAGAGCACCTGACTACGGATCAGGGTGTCGGGAGTTCGAATCTCTCCAGGCGCGTTTAAAATTCTGAAATATTCTTTTTATATTTTTCTAAAAAATATCGTCTATATTATGGGTATTACTTATCAAATTCAATGAATATCCTTCAAAATCTTAAAGAAAGTGATCCAGTAATATCGAATTTTATTAACTCTGAAAAAAATAGGCAGGAAACTCATCTTGAGTTAATAGCAAGCGAAAATTTCGCATCAATTGCCGTTATGCAGGCTCAAGGTTCCGTACTTACAAATAAATACGCCGAGGGATTACCCCAAAAAAGATATTATGGAGGATGTGAATTTGTTGATGAAATCGAAGAATTAGCTATTCAGAGAGCGAAAAAATTATTTAATGCAAATTGGGCTAATGTTCAACCCCATAGTGGTGCGCAGGCAAATGCTGCTGTTTTCCTAAGTCTACTTAAACCTGGCGACACAATCATGGGGATGGATTTATCTCATGGTGGACACCTAACTCATGGGTCTCCAGTAAATATGAGTGGTAAATGGTTCAATGCAGTTCACTATGGTGTAAATAAAGAAACTAGTGAATTAAATTTTGGGGAAATAAGAGAGATAGCACTTGAAACAAAACCAAAGTTAATCATATGTGGATATTCTGCTTATCCAAGAACAATCGATTTTGAGTCATTTAGAAATATTGCAGATGAAGTTGGTGCATTCTTAATGGCTGATATTGCACACATTGCCGGTCTTGTAGCAAGTAAACTTCACCCAAATCCAATACCATATTGTGATGTAGTAACCACAACTACTCATAAAACATTAAGAGGACCTAGAGGGGGACTTATCTTGTGTAAAGATGCAGAATTTGGAAAGAAATTTGATAAATCTGTTTTCCCTGGAACTCAGGGTGGGCCGCTCGAACATATAATTGCAGCTAAAGCAGTTGCATTTGGAGAAGCTTTGCAGCCAGATTTCGTTAATTATTCCCAACAAGTAATAAAAAATGCAAAAGTTCTAGCTTCAACTTTAATAAATAGAGGTATTAATATCGTTAGTGGAGGCACTGATAACCATATTGTTTTACTCGATTTAAGAAGTATCAATATGACTGGTAAGATTGCTGACTTACTTGTAAGTGAAGTGAATATCACAGCAAATAAAAATACTGTTCCATTTGACCCTGAATCCCCTTTTGTAACCAGCGGACTAAGGTTGGGAACTGCTGCTTTAACTACTAGAGGCTTTAATGAAGATGCTTTTGCTGAAGTTGGCGAAATTATTGCTGATAGATTACTTAACCCAGACGATTCACTGATTGAAAGTCAATGTAAAGAAAGAGTATTAACCTTATGTAATCGTTTTCCTCTTTATGAAGGCAAACTTGAAGCATCAATTAAATGAGTCCTAACTCCAAGGGAGTTGAAATTCTTTCTATTGGAACAGAGTTACTCTTAGGAAATATTATCAATACAAATGCTCAATGGATTTCTGAACAGTTATCTCAATTAGGCTTAAATCACTTTAGGCAATCAACTGTCGGTGATAATTGTGATCGAATTATAAAAGTAATTCAAGAAATATCGAAAAGAAGTAATCTTCTAATTACAACTGGTGGCTTAGGACCCACCCCAGATGACTTAACTACTGAAGCAATAGCCAAATCTTTTAATGTATCTCTTTTTGAAAGACCGGTCTTATGGGATGAAATTAAACAAAAACTTTCAAACTCAAAGCTCAAGGACGATTCCTCCAGCTTAAGGAAACAATGTTTCTTCCCAGAAAATGCTCAAATTATTAATAACCCTAGGGGCACTGCTCCAGGAATGATTTGGGAACCAGTAAGAGACTTTACTATCCTTACTTTCCCAGGAGTACCCAGTGAAATGAAAACTATGTGGGAAGAGACGGCGTATGATTTCATTAAAACTAAATTCTCAGATAATTATTCCTTTTTTTCAAACACTCTTAAATTTGCGGGTATTGGAGAATCAAGCGTTGCTGAAAAAATTAATGATCTATTAAATCTTAAAAACCCTACCGTTGCTCCATATGCAAACTTAGGAGAGGTTAAACTCAGAATCACCGCGCGAGCCAAGAACGACCTAGAAGCAAAAAATATAATTAAACCTATTAAAGAAAAATTAAAAAAAGATTTTTCAAAATTTATTTTTGGAGAGGACCATGATACTCTTCCTAGCGTTTTAATAAAAGAATTAACCAAGAGAAACGAAACTATTGTTTTTGCTGAATCCTGCACCGGAGGCCTTCTATCTTCATCACTTACTTCAATATCAGGCTCATCTCAAGTTTTTCAAGGTAGTATTATTTCCTATAGTAATGAACTAAAAAATTCATTATTAAATATTTCTAAAGAAAAACTTACAAAATATGGAGCAGTTTCTGAAGAAGTTTGTGAGGCCATGGCAATTAATGTAAAAGAGAAATTAGGATCAGATTGGGCAATAGCAATTAGTGGAATAGCTGGTCCTAACGGAGGCAGTCAAGATAAACCGGTTGGACTTGTCTATATTTCAATTTCAGGACCGAATAATCACATAACTAATATAAAAAAACTATTTAACTCAACACGAAATCGAATAGAAATTCAAAGACTAAGTGTAAATGTGTGTTTGAACAGCCTCCGATTAATCCTATTATCGAATAGTAAGTAACTATTTTTACAAATTGAGTCAAGATACCCTATTTGATAAAGTTTGGGATTTACATAAGGTTTCAAGTCTTCCTGGAGGATCTGATCAAATATTTATTGGTCTTCACCTTATCCATGAAGTGACGAGTCCTCAAGCATTTGGTGCTTTAAAGGACAAAAAATTAAAAGTAAAATTCCCTGATAGAACTGTTGCTACTGTTGATCATATTGTACCAACAGATAATCAGAGCAGGCCTTTCAAAGATAATCTAGCTGAACAGATGATTGAAACGCTGGAGAAGAATTGCTTAGAACATAAAATAAGATTTTTTAATATTGGTAGTGGTAATCAAGGAATAGTTCATGTAGTCGCACCGGAATTAGGCCTAACTCAGCCAGGAATGACAATCGCTTGCGGAGATTCTCATACTTCAACTCATGGAGCTTTTGGGTCAATTGCTTTTGGTATAGGTACAAGTCAAGTAAGAGATGTTCTTGCTACCCAAACCTTAGCCATGAACAAATTGAAAGTGAGGCAGATTTGGTGTGACAATAAATTATCTAAGGGTGTTTATGCTAAGGATTTAGTACTTCATATAATTAATAAACTTGGTGTAAAGGCAGGAGTAGGTTTTGCATATGAATTCGCAGGACCTGCGATACATGAATTATCAATGGAAGAAAGAATGACGATATGCAATATGTCTATTGAAGGAGGAGCAAGATGCGGCTACATCAACCCTGATGAAAAGACCTTTAGTTACGTTAAAAATAAATTATATGCTCCAAAAAATGAGCATTGGGATAGAGCGCTTAGATGGTGGGAATCATTAAAAAGCGATGAAAATTCAATTTATGATGACGTAATTAAATTAGATGCTTCTAAGGTAGAACCAACTGTAACCTGGGGGATTACTCCCGGCCAAAGTATAAGCATTAATCAACAAATCCCTCTTTTAGATGAATTATCCCCAAATGATAAATTAGTTGCAGAAGAGGCTTATGAATATATGAGTTTCAAGCCTGGACAATTAATAAAAGATACTCCTATAGACGTTTGTTTCATAGGAAGTTGCACAAATGGAAGAATCAGTGACTTAAGAGTTGCAGCTGAAGTATTAAAAGGCAAAAAAGTATCCAAGAATGTCAAAGCATTTGCAGTTCCAGGTTCGGAAAAAGTGGCCACTGAAGCAAAACAAGAAGGTCTTGATCAGATATTTAAAGATTCTGGATTTCAATGGAGAGAGCCTGGCTGCTCAATGTGTTTAGCAATGAATTCAGATAAGCTAATAGGTAATCAAGTTAGTGCTAGTTCTAGTAATAGAAATTTCAAAGGTCGGCAAGGATCTCCCAGTGGAAGAACACTGCTCATGAGTCCAGCAATGGTTGCTGCTGCTGCAATTAATGGCAAAGTCAGTGACGTTAGAGAATTTATCAACTGATGGAATCAGACTTTACCCCGCCAATTGGAAAAATTTCAAATATTAAAGGGCAATGTATCTCATTGATTGGAAATGACATTGATACAGATCGAATAATTCCAGCGCGTTTTTTGAAGTGTGTTAACTTTGATTCATTGGGTGAATCGGTTTTTGAGGACGATAGAAAAACTTTAAAAGGAAAGCATCCTTTTGATCTAGAGGAAAACAAAAATGCCTCATTACTAGTTGTTAATAGCAATTTTGGATGTGGTTCCAGCAGAGAACATGCCCCCCAAGCGCTTATGAGATGGGGTATAAAAGCAATCATAGGCGAGAGTTTCGCCGACATTTTTTACAGTAACTGTATTGCGATAGGAATTCCATGTTTTACGCTACCTAAAAAATCCATAGAAGAAATACAAAACTACTATTGCAATAATCAATCTTTACTTTTAGAAATTGATCTTAAAAATTCATTAGCAAAATCAAAAGATTTAAATTTCAATCTTGAGATCAAAGAGAGCTCAAGAAAAATGTTTTTATCAGGAGAATGGGATGCTACTTCAACACTACTTGATAATAAAAATTTAATAGAAAATAAATTTAACCAATTACCCTATATAAAATTTAATACTAATTTTTTATAGCTATTTAAATCCATAGAGACTAAAAGAAATACCTCCTGCTTGATTATGAGGCTGATAAAAAATACCAAATTCATAGGATCTTTTCTTCCAATTTAGAGAAATTTTAGAATCTATAAATTCACCATAATCATTTGAATCATTTGTTAGATTCAAAATCCCAAAACTTTTGAGAATGATTGGTCCATATAATTGCTGATCAAAAGAAATATCTAAGGTGAAGTTCTCATAATTATGATCAAACTTAAAAACACTTTCGCCACTATCAAATTTATAGAAAGGTAAAAAACTTATACGGGTATAGTCAAAAGTTTTATTTTTAAAATTACCAAATATTAATTCTGGGCCAATACCTAGACCTATATATTCTTGATGATCTCCATTTTCATAAAAAGAATATGATGCTTCCAATCTTGTATTAAGACTTAAGCCTTTTGTGATTGGTTCGGGTATGTACTTATATGTAATATCAATAGATTTCTTTTCAGGTTCTACAATGCTAATTGGAAATTTCTGATCAAGAGAATAAAACAAATTCCCTTTTAGGTTAGTTACCAAATTTTTAGTATTTAAAGCCTCTGCTGTTATTTTGGCCAAACCTAAAGATAAAAATTCTGACTTTTTAATGCCATCAACAATCCAAGTATTTTCTTTTTGCAATTTTGAACCATAACCTGAGTAAATTTCTGCTTCACCTAATGAACCATTCCAGATCCTCTCTCTATAAATTCCATAAAAACTTTTTTCCCATTTTGAATCTAATAAATCAATTTCCTTACTCAATTCAGTTTTAAATCTAAATGCATTTGAAAATTTATCCAAATCAAGAGAATTTAAATTCTTATCTATTTCCAAATTCCAATTTTTTATTGGGCCTTTTATCTGAGATTTTAGAGCAAAATAATCTTCAAAACTTGAATTTCTCTTAACCCTATCTGAAGTGATTGATTCGTCCTTCTTTACAAAGCTTTTTGTATAACCCTTTAATGACCTCTGAATTAGTAATTGAGGCTCTAAATCAAGAACAAAATCATCAGAAATTTCTATAGAGTTTAATTTCCTACCAATAAAATACCCATCCTTATCTAAGTTTTCATATCCTAAATTCCACCTATTTTCAAAATCAAAGAATTCTCCAGACTTTGTTAAAGTTCTATCGCCAAGCCAAAATGGAATTGAAACTTTTTCTTCAAATATTAAATAGTTTAGTGATGACTTAAATCGTAATTTCTCTGCTTCAGAAATTACTTTTAATGAATTAATGGCTAATTTGACCTGTTTCGATTCAAGCAAATCATTACTGAATAAAGTCTTCTTGCTCTCCCATGTTTGGCCATCTATAGATATTTTATCTGTAAAAAAATACCAATTTTCAACCTTGCTAGGAGTATTTAAAACTTCCTTTTTTTTTAATTCAAATATATTTTCTATCTTATAAGAGTCTAATAAGCTGAAATTAGACGATAAGTCTCCCATCAATGTACTCGTATTAATAGATCCCTCAACATCTAATAAATATCCTTTTTCACTAATAAAACTGTACTCTAGTTGAGAAACTTTGAAGAATTGATCTCCTAATTCCAAAAATATATTTCCTTTAGCACTAATTTTTTTATTTAACTTATCGTAAGTTAAAGTATCTGCCTTAAGGAGTTTGCCTCTGTAAGAAACGGAGACATTTCCCTCTGCATAAATAACATCATTTATCTCAGACTGTTTATCAGATTGAATTATTAACTCTTGTTTTTTTTCGGACTTAGCCACTAAAAGTGAATCGATATTTTTCTGTGATAAATTTACTTGGGGCTTAGTATCAGAAAAAATTTTGATAGTACTTGATGAAGTTTCTGCACTAGATGATATAGGAACAGGAAGTTTTACATTTCGATTATCGATATTCTTATTAATTTTTTGAAATTCAGCCGATTCTGATGGCTGTATAAAATTAATAAAGAGAAAAGAAGAAAATATTACCTTTTTAAAAATTCCAGAAATCAATTTAAATAAATTAAAATAAATAAATTAGTCTTGTGGACTTTCTAGATCTTTTCTATTTGGAGTTCTTGTTGGATCGCTTGCTAAAAATCCAAATAAAAATATTCCAACGAAGAAGAAGACAATAGTGTAGACAGAAATTTTTAGGGCGAGCATGGATTTACTAGTACTGACAGATTTATATCTTATTAAATTTATAATTAAACTATGATTAAAAGTTTACTTTTTGTATTTTTGGAAAATTTTGAAATACTTTAAAGTTAAGTTAATCGTCATGATCATCCCAAGGATCTGTAAGCTTTGCAGCTTTAGGTCCGAAGGCTGTCCAGAGACCAAAGCCAGTCAAAGCTAGAAGTAATGCCAGAATAGTTACAGCTATGGAAACTGCAGGATCTGGAGCAGATGATAAAGTTTGCATCAATTTTGCTAAGTTTGTAAACAATTTATGTATAAGTTCTTATACAATAGCGAAATAATAATAGATTTTGTGAATTTAACATGGGTCAAAAAACAGCCTTAGGAAGTCTTTTAAAAGCAATTGGCAATTCAGGTCAAGGTAAAGTTGTACCAGGTTGGGGAGCAGTTCCTGTGATGACAGTAATTGGCTTACTACTTTTAGTTTTTTTAGTTATTCTTCTACAAATTTATAACCAATCACTTTTATTACAGGGTTTCTCAGTTGATTGGAACGGAAACTAAAATTCTAGAACCCTATCAAAAATTTATCTCAATAATTTAATTAATAAATAACCCTTTTTTAAAACTTTTGTTTTAATGCACTAGGTTATAATTTTCTTGTATATATAATTCTCAATGAAAAGAGATTGAGAGTTAATCATGAATGAAATATTTTTAATTGGATTAGGAAATCCTGGTAAGAAGTACTCAAAAAGTAGACACAACATAGGTTTTTTACTACTTGAAAATTTCTCGAAAAAATTTAATTCAAATTTTTTATTAAAAGAGAAACTTAAAAGTTCCTGCTCAGAATTTCAAATCAATGATTCTACTTTCAGATTATTTTTACCAAATACTTTTATGAATAACAGTGGTCATGCTGTGCGAGCAATAGTTGATTGGTATAAAATAAATTTAGATCAGATTTTAATTATAGTCGACGACAAAGATCTTCCCCTTGGAAAAATAAGATTCAGAAGAAAAGGAGGCTCAGGAGGACATAACGGACTTAAAAGCATCATTGAACAATTGCAAACACAAAACTTTAAACGAATAAGAATTGGTATTGGTTCACCTCCTCTAATAGAAGGAAAAAATAATTTCAATACCATTTCGCATGTATTAGGAAATATTTCTCCAGAAGAAAATTCAATATTGGATAAAGTGTATATGAAAGTAATAGAATCCCTCGAACAACTAAATACTAAAAAAGAAGAATATATAATTAATGAATTAAATTCTTTTGATAAAAACCAACCTTAAGAAATGCGTTCAAAACCTGAAACTATTGCCAATGTAAGTGTTAAGGAATATTGCTTCTCTAAAAAGCAAATACAGGGAGTAGTGGAAGCAAGTCAATTTAAATGGACTTTCACATGGTCCTTTAATAAAGGTTTATTAACGGTTAATCCACCTTTGGGAAGAGCATTAATTGAGGATGCGTTATTGAGATTTTTATTGAAAAAAGATTATGAACTAGAAGCAGGGAATGAATATAAGTTCACTATTTCAGCCAAGTTTTAAAATCTATATTTTGATTCAAAGTAAACTTCATTTTGCAATAATCTTCTAAAATTATCAAAGCTGATATCGCATCAAGATTTTTATTGAGAATAAAAACCTCTCTAGGGATTAAAAACTTTAGACCACTAATTGGGAAAAGTTCAAAATACCTTGCTTTAGCCCTGTAGGTAGTATTTTTTTCTTCAGAAATTATTATTTCTTTTTTAAAAAAATATAGTTTTTCTCTAATGTCTCTATTTGTAGTACCATTACCGATAATAATTTGTGATATGTCCTCGGCGGTAATTAAATTTCTTACATAATTCTCAACTAATTCACTTTTGAGAATGATCGCTTTATAAACTTTCTTTTCACTTATTTCAGCTAAGACTAAGCCACATTTACTTTTTCCTGGATCAATAGTTATAACTTTAGGCATTTAAGATGCAACCTTTAAAATATTAATTTCAACGACTATGGGTTCTACAGTTTTACTATCTCTTAAAGATACTACTTCTAACTTAAATTTGATATTTTGATTTTCTTGAAGAAAGTCTCTAATTTTTTTTACAAAATTTCTACTTGTATTTATTTCACTAACTTGTGACCCTTTTGACTTAATTTCATCTCTTGTTTCTCTAAGCAAAGATTTAATTTTTAAATTTATAGATTTAAGATTTAAATCACTTTCTCCCAAAATTGAACTTGTAATAACTTCTCCTTTTTTGACTATGAACTTATTCTCTAGTAGATCAGGAGATACAAAAACATAATTATCCCCTTTTAAAACATTTGTTGCAGATTTAATTAATAAAATCCAGTTTCCTCCTCTAGCAGCAATTGTTTCAATTTTTGTAATATCACTTGGTCTCCACAAAAGAATATTTTTTGCTTCTTTATTAGTTGGGATAACAATTTTCCTTACAAATTTATCAGCTTCATTATAGATTTTTGTTAATTCTAATTTTATATTTGAGCTGGAATTAACCTCAGCAATAAATAAAGTTTGTCCTCTTTTAATAACAATATTTCCTCTCCTAAATTCTTTAATATTATTTTTTAAAAGATTTAATTCCTTTTCTTTTTGAATGATCTTACCTTCAAGTTCCTTTCGTTCTTCCTGTAAAGGGATTAAGGCTTTTTTACTTTCATCTAAAGTTTTTTGCAAAAAAGGTATATCAACAAAAAGCCTTTGTCTGAATTCTTCACTAACTAAAATCAATAACCCTATCGATATTGAACTAATAAACCCACCAGTTATTATCGTTACTATAGTGGCTGTTTTTTTCGGTCTTAATTTTAAGATACTAAATCTTGCTTTACCAATCTTTGTTCCAAGAATATCCCCAAATGGTGCAATTAATCCCCCTAGTAGTATTAAAAAAACAATTAAAATCCAAGCCACACTTTTGCATATCCTCAGTACATCATAATTTATGATGTATCAATTAAATCTTTTTGCAAGAGCAATTGGATCGAACACTGTAATCTTTTTTCTTTCAATATTAAGAAGCCCTGAATCCTTTAAATCGCCCAATAATCTTGTAATGGTTACTCTTGTAGAACCAATAGCTTCAGCAATTGACTGATGTGAAAGCCTTAGATCTATTGTGATACCTTTTTCACCTGCAACTCCAAAGTCTCTACAAAGAACCATTAAAAAACTTACTAAACGAGAAGACATATCTCTATGTGTAAGAGTTTCTATCATTGTTTCAGTTTGTAAGATCCTACTCGAAAGCCCCTGTAAAAGTAGTAACCCCACTGATGCATCTTCCTCTATAGCTCTTAAAACAGAATTTGCAGGTGCTGTTATCATTTCAACTCTTGTGAAGGCTATAGCATGGTAAAAACGATCAGATCTATGGCCTGTGAGAAGAGATAAAACACCAAAGAGACTATTCTCTCTTAAAAGAGCAACAGTTATCTCTTCACCTGACTCATAAACTCTTGACAGTCTTACTGCTCCCCTTCTTATAAGATAAACCCTTTCAGCAGGGTCCCCAGGGAAAAATATTGTTTTAGATCGCTCAACCATTTCAGTGCTTGCACCATCTAGACCTTTAATAACTTCCATTAAAGTTCTATTTATTGGAAAACGTTCTCCAACAGAATTAATTTTACTTTGTCCGGACTGTGGCGAACTAAAGCTGTTGAATCCTCGTGAAGCAGGTATCATAAGTATCTTAACTATTAAAAAATTTAAGGAGACGCTCTAAAATATCTTGTATCAACAGTAACAATTTTCAATTCTTATTAGTTTAACAGTAAGTCTTTTACAGTAAGTTTAAAATTCCTTAACCCTTTTTTAAGTAAAATTACACTATATGCAGTGTCAATAGTTTCTAATTATACTGCATGTAGAAAGAATCTAAATAATGGTAATTAGTTTTTCTCATATTAATTCCAGAAGTAATCTCGACGTTGTAAATATAAATACCGCTAGCAAAACTAACATAGAAAGATTTACTCAAAACGGACAAATTCAAATCTATCAATCTTCATATCGAGGAAGCTACTCATCTATCATTAGAGACTCTCTAAGAAATGCTGCTCTTGGTCGGAAAGTACTTTTAATACAATTTATGAAAGGAGGAGTCAACCAAGGAGTCGATAATGCAGTAAAGCTATGCGGTAATTTAACCTGGGTAAGATCATCACATTCATCTGATCAATATAATTCTGAAGAAATTGAAAATAATCAAAATTTAAAAAAATCTATTCATGAATCTACTATTGAATTATGGAATTTTTGCAAAAAAGAACTACGGTCTGGCGAAAATGACCAAATCATACTTGATGAAATTTTTTTAGCTATTGAGATGAAAATTATCGATAAAGATGACTTGATTTCAACACTTGAAAACCGATTTATATCAGGAGATGTAATCCTTACTGGTACAGATATTCCTAAAGATTTATTATTAATGGCCAACCAAATTACCGAACTTCGCTCATAAAAAAATGCTAAAAAATGATCTCTGGATAAATCAAAAAGCCTCGGAAGGAATGATAAAACCCTTTCAATCAAACTTGGTGAGACATCTCGAACCTGATAATAAAAAAAAGCCAGTTCTCAGTTATGGATGTTCATCTTACGGTTATGATTTAAGACTATCATCAAAAGAATTCCTAATTTTCAGGCATATCCCTGGGACTGTGATGAATCCCAAACAATTTAATCCTAATAATTTAGAAAAAACTGTTCTTCATCATGATAATGATGGAGACTTTTTTATTCTTCCTGCTCACTCCTATGGCTTAGGAGTGGCTTTAGAAAAGATGAAAGTACCAGAAAATATCACTGTAATCTGCATTGGAAAAAGTACTTACGCGCGGCTAGGAATTATTGTTAATACAACGCCCGCAGAGGCAGGGTGGGAAGGCCATCTGACTTTAGAGTTTAGCAATAGTTCAGGTGCAGATTGCAGAATTTATGCTGAAGAGGGTATTTGTCAACTACTTTTTTTTGAAGGTGATCCATGCTCTACAACCTATGAAGATAGAAGAGGTAAATATCAAAACCAACCAGAAAAAGTGACTCTTGCAAAGATCTAAAATGAGTAAGGTTGAACTAATTTCACTAACTCCTGATGCTGAAAAAACAATGGCTTACATTGCGAGAGTCAGTAATCCAAAAAATCAGGAAAATGAGGACTATTCGAAATTATTGAGTTATTGCATTAAAAATGAACATTGGAGTGTTTTTGAACAGTCATTTATGACCTTACAAATAGAAACTAATAGAGGAATCGCTGCCCAAATTTTAAGACATAGATCATTTACTTTCCAAGAATTTTCACAGAGATATGCAGATAGTTCTCAATTGGGCAATATTCCCTTGCCAGATTTAAGGCGTCAAGATTTTAAAAATAGACAAAATTCGATTCCTGACCTCCCTGATGATTTAAAAAAAAGATTTAACGAAAAGATTGATTTACATTTTAAGGCCGCCTCGAAACTATATGAAGATTTACTTGCTGAAGGGGTAGCCAAAGAGTGCGCGAGATTTGTTTTACCATTAGCAACTCCAACAAGAATCTATATGTCTGGATCATGCAGATCATGGATCCATTACATTCATTTAAGATCAGCGCACGGTACTCAAAAAGAACACAAGTCCATAGCCCAAAGTTGCAAGTCTATTTTTAAACAAAGTTTTCCGATTGTATCAAAATCTTTAGAATGGTAAAAATTATCCATGACTCCGAGGAGTAACCTCATTATTTCTATTTTCTTGAATTTTTGAAAATTCGGCATTAATAATTTCCTCATAGGGTTTATCTTTTGTTTCTAAATTCTCAATAGATTCTTTTATTTTTATTTCATCTTGTTTACCAATGAAAGTAGATATAAGATTTCCCTTCTTATCAAACAGATTAACTTGAGGAATCCCATTGACGGCAAACTTCTGGATGTAATTACCCCATTTTTGATTATCCACATTTAAAAAAACAAAATTAATATCTTTTTCGTATTCATCTTTAAAAGCAGAAACCTTTGGAGCCATTTCTTTGCATACTTCACACCACTCAGCATAAAATTCCAGAAATGTAGGCTTATTATTAGTGAAAGCTATTTGAGGGTCAACAGATGATTCTCCAAAACTTTTAAGAAGATAAGTTGATTTAAAAAAGATATTTCTAAACAAAAGCAGTGAAATAATAACAATAGAAATAACTAAAATAAGTATTTGATTAAAATTTCTTTTTAGAATTGGTTCTTGACTCTCAGATTGCACAATTAAGGTTTTGCTAACTAGAAACATCTTAAAGAAGAGAAACAAATAAAGAGAACTTAAGTCTATGAGCATTTAATCAACTGATAAAATAATGAGAGAATAATTGTCAAATTTTTTTATTCCTGAAATCTAATTATGCAATCAATCTTTGGAACTGATGGAATAAGAGGAAGATTTAATGAAGAGATAACTTATTCTCTAGCCTACAAAGTAGGGTATGCTCTTGGTTCAACTCTAGAGAAGGAAAGTCCAATATTGATTGGAAGAGATACAAGAATTAGTGGAGATATTCTTCTTCAGGCCATAACAAAAGGCATAAATGAAAGTGGTAAAAAGTTTATAAATCTTGGAATCTGCCCCACCCCAGCTATACCTTTTTTAATCAAACAAGAGAATCTGAGCAGTGGCGTCATGATATCTGCAAGTCATAATCCGCCAGAATATAATGGGATAAAATTTTTTGATCATAATGGTCAAAAAATTTCCAAATATTTTGAAAATAAAATTCAAACATTAGTTAAAGAGTCAAATCACGATATATCAGTTTCAGGGAAATTGATCCCCCTAAATACAAATAAAGATCTTATTGATAAATATATTAAAAGCCTCATCCAAACAATGGGTGGAGAAAATCTAAGCGGGTTAAAAATAATATTAGACACATGCTATGGATCAGCAACAATTTGCGCAAAAAAAATTTTTCAGTCTCTTGGTGCTGATGTAAGAGTTATCAATGACTCAAAAAATGGGTTGAAAATTAATATGAATTGTGGTTCTACTAACCTCGCCCCATTAAAAAAAGCATTAAGAGAGAACCATGCAGATATGGGTTTTAGCTTCGATGGAGATGCCGATAGAGTAATTGGAATAGATTCAAAAGGCAATGTGTTAGATGGGGATCACATTCTTTTTCTTTGGGGTAGAGAACTTATGGAACAAAAAATCCTCACAAATAACTTACTCATATCAACACACATGGCAAACTTAGGTTTTGAAAAGGCCTGGAAGAAAATTGGAGGAACTTTATATAGAACTGATGTAGGAGATAAATATGTGCATGACGCAATCAAGGAAAAAGGAGCTGTTTTAGGAGGTGAGCAGTCAGGCCATATACTTTCAAAAATTAATAACTTTTCTGGAGATGGGATATTTACTGCACTTCAAATTTCTAAATTTTGTAAAAAGAAAAATATTAATTTAAATGATTGGCTGAAAAGTAGTTTTGAACCGTATCCTCAAAAACTAACAAATATAAATCTAAATTTTAATATTAATAAATTAAATCCAGAAACCAAAATCTTGATTGATCAAACTATAGCTTTTTATCAAAAAATATATTCGGATAATTGCAGAGTTTATATAAGGCCAAGCGGTACAGAACCCGTTCTTAGAGTTCTAGTTGAGGCCAAAAATCAAAAGAAAGTTGACTCTTTATCAAGCGAAATAACAAATAAACTCTTTTTAGAAATTGATAAAATAATTAATTAACGATGCATTAAATTTTCATATAAATTCTTTCGAAAATATCAAGTTGGTTAACAATCACATATTTTTCCCGATTAGTTTTAACTTCATTTGGATTAAAACTTTCGGAATAATTAAAATCTTTTTTATCTATTGTTTTAAAATAAAAATTATTTGTTATGGTGTAATCCATATGATCGAATAAATCCTTTACATCCGTTTTTATAAACATTAAGGTCCCTTTTTGCAAAGTATTTGAGAGAGTGTCAATAAATTCTGGCTGAATTAAACGCCTTTTATGATGTCTCTTTTTAAACCAAGGATCAGGGAAATTAAAAGAAATACTTTTTAGATTTTTGATAATGAATTTATTTTGGACATCATTCAAAATATTATTAGCATTACCAAATATAAAATATAGATTATTGATTTCTCGTTCAATAACTTTTAATTTAGCATTTTTGACTAATTTCTCACGAATTTCAATTCCTAAATAATTCCAACTAGTATTAACTAAAGCTAAATCAAATAGAAATTCACCAGAAGCACAACCTATATCCAAATGAAGATTTGATTTAGAATCATCAAACATTTCACATAAAGAAGGTATGCTCTCAATTTGATTAAAATTTCTACTAAGGGGATTAACATGCTGTCTCATTCAATTATCAATATATTCCTAGGCAATAATATAAGGATGCATAATATTCATAACTATGACAATAGTAATATCAAAAGTAACAGATTGATGTTTAATTATTATGTGTTTAAAAAGAAAAAGTTTTGAACGTTTTTAATCAACTTTCTATTTGGCTATCCTTTCAAGTTTCAATAATTTTCCTTATTGGTATTCCTGTTACTCTATCCTTCTGGTCAATTCAAAAAAAAAATAAAGCAGTTATTAAACTTCTATCAATTTATTGGAAAGTATCTCTTTTATTTTTTATAAGCCTCCTACTTTTAATAGGAAAGTATAATTATGCTCTTGTGGTAACAAATATTTCAACATTATTAATGACAGTTTCAGTTTGGTTTTGGAACGATATTAATGATGAATTAAGTGAATATGATTTTTTTTACTCCCTTACCACAACGACAAAAATATGGAGATGGGCGATAACTTTTATATCTCTCAATTTCTTTATTCAGAGTTTACGAAACTTCAACTGCTTTTCTTTTATTAATTCAGATAAGTGTGAAATATGGCTTCAGCCTTCTTCAGATTTATATATTGTTATAAAAAATTTATTTGATTTTTTCTTTGGAGCTAACTTTACCCAGCCAATATCAAAATTCTTAGGATTATTTTCATTATTAATCTATATTTTAGGTCTTATTCAATGGTCAATAATCAAATTACCAAAAAATGGAAGGAACTCCTGCTTCTCAGAAAATGGCAAAAAATGATTTAATAAGTAGTCTTGAAAAAATAAGTTCCGAGATACCGGATAGGATACTCAAACTAGAGGGATCCATTCTAAAAAAAAATCAAAAAGAGCAACTAGAAATAATTATTTTCAGAGGTTTCAGCAGCTCAACAACTCATCCAATTGAAATAGATTCAGAAAAAAAAGTAATAACACTTTTGTATAAGATTACAAACTTTAAACTTTATAAAGCGCCGCTAACAGAACCCGAAAAAAATTTTATAAGAGAAAATCAAAACTCAGTTTTCTTTTTGAATCCAAAAAACTGGATTTAAATAATTTCAAAATTAATAATATTTGAACATCTTTTGCATAATCTTGTATTTTGGATTCCATTAAAAGTTTCTTTTTGATAATGCCAACATCTATCACATTTTTGACCTTGAGCTTTATTTATTTGAATTTTACCAAGTGCATTGTTATCAATAATCAGAGAATTCTCAACCAAATCAGATACCACTTGGAAATTTGATACTATAAGCCAATCTCTAAATAAATCTACATCTGGATTGCCAAATTCTTTTAGCCAAGTAAGTGAATCTTTTAAGGCTTTATCTTCAGGTAAATAATTAACTTCAGTTTCCAGAGCTGCTCCAATTATTTGTTTGTTCCTGCATCCTTCTATAGCCTTGTTAATTTCAACTCTCAAATTTCTTAAATTTGCAATGTGTTCATTAAGTATTTGATTTTTCCATGACTGCGAAAATCTTGGCCATCCTCTTTGAAAAACAGATTTTTCTTCAGTGGGATATGGAATATTTTGCCAAATATCTTCAGCCATATGACAAAGCACTGGAGAAATAAGTACGGCTAAATTTTCAACAACTTTTGACATGACGAACTGACAAGATCTTCTCCTAAATTGTGATTTAGAACTTACATATAACCTATCCTTCGCAATATCCAAATAAAAATTTGATAAATCTACAACGCAAAAACTTTGCAAAATTTGGAAAAATTTTGAAAATTCATAATTTTCATAAGCATTTGATATTTGATCTGTAACCTCAACTAATCTACCTAACATCCATTGATCTAAGAGAGGCAATTGATCAATTTCAAAACTATCTATTTTAGGATCATAATCATGAATATTACCTAGAAGATATCTTGCAGTATTACGAACTTTTCTGTAAACATCTGACAGTTGCTTAAGTATATTTGAACCAATTGGAACATCTACTGAATAATCAACAGAGCTTACCCATAGCCTTAAAACATCTGCACCATAAGCAGGATCAGTTTTTTTATTATTACCTCCATTAATAATTATATTTGGATCCACAACATTTCCTAAAGATTTGCTCATTTTTCTTCCGTTTTCATCAAGCGCAAAACCATGAGTTAAAACTTTCTTATATGGAGGTTTATTATTGACTGCAACAGAAGTTAGCAAAGAAGACTGAAACCATCCTCGATGTTGATCTGAGCCCTCTAAATAAAGATCTGCTGGATACTTTAATTCACTTCTTAGTTCACATACTGCGGCCCAGCTAGATCCTGAATCAAACCAGACATCCATTGTATCTGTTCCTTTTGTCCATAGATCAGATTCTTTTGCATAATTTTCTGGCAAAAGATTCTTAACATCCCAATCCCACCAAATATCTGCTCCATGTTCACTAAAAAGTTGTTGAATATGATTAATTATCTCTCTGTTAAGGAGAATTTCATTACCATTTTTTTTATAGAAAACTGGAATAGGTACTCCCCATGACCTTTGTCTAGAAATACACCAATCTCCTCTACCAACAACCATAGAATAAATTCTTTTCTTTCCAGTCTCTGGCATCCATTCAACATCTTCGATTGCCTTTAATGCAGATGATCTAAAGCCATTTACAGATGCAAACCATTGTTCTGTTGCTCTAAAAATAGTTGGTTTTTTGGTTCTCCAATCATACGGATATCTATGCTTATAATTTTCTTGTAATAGAAGCAAATTATTTCCTTTTAAATAATCAATAATTAAATCATTTGCATCTTTCAGGACATTTGATCCTTTGAATTGACCAGAATATTCATTTAAGTTCCCTTTTTCATCAACGACACATGTTATTGGTAAATCATATTTTTGACCCACATTAAAATCATCTATCCCATGACCGGGCGCAGTATGAACAATTCCAGTCCCTGATTCCGTAGTAATATAGTCCCCTCCAATTACAATTCTGCAATTTTTATTCTTAGAGGGATGCTGATATTCAATATTTTCCAATTCGGAGCCTTTAACCTCTAAAAGTACCTTGAAATCTTTATTAAATTTCTTACTTATTTCAGAAGATAAATCCTCAGCAAAAAGGTAAATTTTCTTCTCTTCATCGATAGCAAAAACGTACTTTATTTTTGGATTTACTGCAACTGCTTCATTTGCAGGTATTGTCCAAGGAGTAGTAGTCCAAATAGTTATGAAAGAATTATTTTGAAAAAAATCTTTTTTGATATTAAGGTTTTCTTGGATGAAATTTAATAAAATTTCTTCAGGTATTTTAGTGATTTTTAATGAAACATAAATACTTTTTGAATAATGTTCATCAGGGTATTCTAATTCTGCTTCTGCAAGTGCAGTCCTTGAACTTGGACTCCAATGCACAGGTTTAAGACCGCGATAAATATAGTCATTTAAAAACATTTTCCCAAATACTCCAATCTGGGCAGATTCATAACTTTTCTTAAGAGTTAAGTAAGGGTTATTCCAATCTCCCCATATGCCCCACCTTTTAAAACCCTCCTTCTGGTTATTAATTTGGATATGGGCATAATCTGTTGCTTTTTTTCTTAAGTTTAGAGTGTCAAGATTTTTTCTTTCATCAGATTTTAAATTCTGAAGAACTTTTAATTCAATAGGTAATCCATGACAGTCCCAACCAGGTACGAAATGAACCCTAAATCCTTTTAAGGTTTTGTACTTATTTATTATGTCTTTTAAAACTTTATTAAGGGCGTGACCCATATGAAGAGCTCCATTTGCATAAGGAGGACCATCATGTAATGTAAATATTTCGCCTGAATTCCTTGAACCTAATTGGAAATCAATATCATTGTTAGCCCAAAAATTCTGAATCTCAGGTTCTCTTACAACTGAATTAGCTCGCATTGAGAAGTCAGTTTTTAATAAATTTAAAGTTTCTTTATAAGAAAAGTCTGATTTTTGTTCTTTACTATTTTGAGATTTCATACGACTTTATAAGAAATATTGGTGATCAAAAGAATTATTTAAATAAATCTAATTTATTATATTCTTTCTTAATTGACCTGTAGTTTTTTTGGGATATTTCAAATAATTAATTTACTTGATTTCAGACTTTTATATTATCATTTTTATCATTTCTTACCCACTTTTTTTGGGTTGTATTTTTATTATTGCTACCAAAATTAAAAAAATTTGAAGGTTTCGTGAAATCACCAAATACCAGATTTATGGATTCTATTATTTTCAAAAAGTTATTTTTAAACTCCAAAAAGGTTATTAATTTTTTCTTTTCGTTATCTGTCAATTGGTACCATCTAGATAAAAAAAGCTCTATTAAATAAAAAATAACTAGTACTGTTAAAAAAAAGAAAATTACAAAAAATGATTCATCTAGTGTTTTATTTTTAATTATTAATATCAAACCTATTAATAAATTAAAAAAAGCTTTTATTAAGTCTTTTGGTTTACCGAGCTCAAGATAAATTATCGGTATAGCTAGAAAAACTGTCCCGACTAATATATAAAAAATTCCCAAATAAAATATCAAACTATTCATTAAATTAAGCATTTAATTAAAATTATACGAGTTGATATAAATAAACAAACTATCTATCATAATTTCCTTAAGTGCGGTCGGGGAGACTTGAACTCCCACACCCGAAGATACGAGTACCTAAAACTCGCGCGTCTACCAATTCCGCCACGACCGCTCAAATAAAATAATAATTGAAAGAGGTTTATTTTAAAAATTTTTTTTCTTAAGATGATTAATTTGACACATTCAAATTAAATTAAAAATCTCTTAAAAGAAATTTTTTATGATTGTGAATGCAATCATCCTAAAAAATTAGTTATATTATTTAAAGAATAAAAGAAACGATCTCAAACTTAACCAGTAAAAATACAACTAAAAATACTAATTCTTCCAAAACATTTAATTGGCAAAAAGAGATTAAAAATTACGTAGATCCGCCAAGTTTTTGGAATCCAACATTAGGTTTATTTTTTGGCGGTTATATTCTCGCTTTTCTTAGCATATGGCAATGGTATAGAGGTGTTTGGCCTTTACCTTTACTTGTAGCCACTGCTTTTTTAGCTTTACATATTGAAGGTACTGTTATTCATGATGCATGCCATAAAGCTGCTCATCCAGTTCCTTGGATAAATCAAGCGATGGGCCACGGCTCAGCTATTCTATTGGGGTTTAGCTTCCCGGTTTTTACGAGAGTTCATTTACAACATCATATTCACGTAAATCATCCAAAAAATGATCCAGATCATATTGTCAGTACTTTTGGTCCAATATGGCTAATTGCTCCAAGATTTTTTTATCATGAGGTGTTTTTCTTTCAAAGAAAACTTTGGCGAAGATATGAATTACTACAATGGGGCATTGAAAGATCCATATTCATTACAATTATCTTTGCGGGTTTGAAATTTGACTTTATGAATTTAATTTATAATTTATGGTTCGGCCCAGCATTAATGGTAGGGGTTACTTTAGGAATATTTTTTGATTATTTACCTCATAGACCATTTCGATCAAGAAATAAATGGATAAATTCTCGAGTTTATCCAAGCAAATTTATGAATTTATTAATAATGGGACAAAATTACCATCTCATTCATCATCTTTGGCCCTCTATTCCTTGGTTTGAATACAAGATAGCTTACGAAAAAACTAAGCCTTTATTGGATAAAAAAGGCTCCCCTCAAAGGGTTGGGATATTCGAAAGTAAAGAAGACATTTTTAACTTTATTTATGATTTATTAATAGGTGTAAGAAGTCATAGCAAAAAGAGGGGGAAAATACGAAAAATCATAAATTTATATCCAGGCTTTAAAATAAAAAAGTTCTTATTAAAGATAGTCAACAAAACATTTATTGGGAGCAACTAACTTACTCATTCATTAATAATTTTTGGTACTTTAAAAAATTTGTCCTCTCTCGATGGACCCAATTCTAAAAGTTCTTCATTGCAATCAGAATTTTTCTTTTCGTCTTTTCTAAATACATTTACAACCTCAATAGCTCTTGTTGTACAGGGGACATCATCTGTATCAATTTTTTCAAGTTGTTTTATATAATCCAATATCTTTTCTAGTTGTTCTGCATGATTACTAATTTCATTCTCGTTAAGTTCTAATCTCGCTAAATGAGCAACTTTTTTAACTTCCTCTTTAGTTATTTTTGTCATTCAATAATATCTTTCTTATTAAATAATAGTTTATTAAGAACAACTTATTTACATATCCTTTGAATTTCAAATAATTTAAAAAAATCACATCTTTTTGAAAATCAATATCAATTAATAGCCTTAATTATTTTTCTCGGCTAAATATGTTATTAGATAGATATTGAAAAATAGAAGAATTATTTCCAAAAAATTTTTTTTGTCGGCACTCTAAACTTGTCGCTCCTGATTTAATAGGCTGTCACCTCATAAAAAAAAATAATGAGAAAGATCAAGTTAAAGGGGTTATTGTTGAAACTGAAGCTTATTCACAAGAAGAAGAGGCCTGTCATGGCTACCGCAAAATGACTGAATCAAACAAATCATTATTTGGCAAACCTGGCACATTTTATATTTACAAATCTTATGGCATTCATCATTGTTTAAACATAGTTACTGATAAAGAAAACTTTGCGAGTGGTGTTTTAATAAGATCAGTTTTTATCCCTAATAAGAATGAAAGATTAGCTTCTGGCCCTGGCCTAGTAACTAAAACATTTAATGTAGACATTTCATTTAACTCACTTGAAGTTCTTAATAACAAATCTTTATGGATTTCTCCACGTGACACCACTCTAGAAGAAAAAAATCTTATTCAAACTACGAGAATTGGCATATCAAATGCAAAAAATATAAAATGGCGTTGGTATCTAAAAAATAGTAGGAGTGTAAGTAAAAGATTAAAAGGTGATAAAACACCTAAATTTCAATAATCATTTATCTTTTAAAGCGTAATGCAAATTTGGCCTCATAAACATATCCACACACTAGCTAATTTTTCAATTAAAGATTA
This sequence comes from Prochlorococcus sp. AG-355-P18, assembly GCA_003280515.1. GTDB lineage: Bacteria > Cyanobacteriota > Cyanobacteriia > PCC-6307 > Cyanobiaceae > Prochlorococcus_A. The sequence continues at coordinate 7,301 of QCER01000012.1, read as the reverse complement.
TGAGTCAGTATTTGAATTAGCTAATAGATTTGATGCACTAAAGAATGCAGGGACAAAAAAGATACCGGCCTTACAAGGGACTTTAGTAACGTCTTTATTTTTTGAAGCTAGTACAAGAACAAAAAATAGTTTTGAGCTTGCAGCAAAAAGACTTTCTGCTGATGTCCAAACGTTTGCGCCATCCTCCAGCTCTTTAACAAAAGGCGAAACAATAATTGATACAGCCATAACTTATTCTGCTATGGGGGCGGATACATTAGTTATCAGACATTCATCAAGTTACATCACCTTTGAGATCGCAAAAAAACTTGATGCAATAAATTCCAAGACTTCGGTTCTTAATGCGGGAGATGGATTACATAGTCACCCCAGCCAAGGATTGCTTGACATCTATACATTGATAAAATTCTTTTCCCAAAAAACACTAAATCCAGAGGTTTTAAATTCCAAAAAAATTTTAATTATTGGAGACGTTAATCATTCAAGGGTTGCCAGGTCAAATCTTTGGGCTTTGAGTGCTTTCGGCGCCGATATAATCTTATGTGGTCCTAAGACATTAATACCTGATGAATTTATCAATTTTTTAAAAACCCCTGCTCCAAATCAAACAGAAGATCCTGTTAAATCAAGAGGTTCCATAACAATTTCTAGATCATTGGAAGAATCAATAAAAATTGCAGATGCGATTATTGTTTTAAGACTCCAGAAAGAGAGAATGGTGGAAAATTTACTAAGTAGCATTGATTCATATAGTTTGGATTATGGATTAACCCCAGAGAAATTATCTTTAAATAATAAAGAAATTCCAATACTACATCCTGGTCCCATTAATAGAGATATTGAAATAAGTAGCAAAGTGGTAGATCGATATCCTAATTGCTTAATTAATAATCAAGTTGCAAATGGTATCCCGATAAGAATGGCTTTGCTTTATCTATTACAAAAACACAATAAGTAAATTTATAGCAACTTAAGACTTTCAGTAAAGAAACCATAAAATAATCCCAATCTTAAAGAATCTAATAAAAGTACTAAAAATTTCTTTTTCCTTTCAAATCTAAAATTTCTTCTTAGAACTATTAAAAACTCAATAAAAACTACTGCTAAAAAAGCGGCTACTGGATCCATGAGTTCCACAACGGCACTTACCATACCAAGAGAACTTCCAAAAAAGTAGCCGACTAAAAGAGTAATCAATGATATTGAATATCTTCGCCATGGATTATTAGCCCAATTACTTAATGTCTGAATATTTTCCACAATTTTTAGCTGAAATTTTGTCTTTTGAGGTTTAACAACCATTTTGCATTAAACTAAGCCGCTTCAGAATTTGATTGAATTTTAGTATTTCCTTCTATTAATTCAAGTAATGCTTCGAACTGAGCCATTAATCCCCTTAATTCGCCTGGTTCAGGGAAAAGGTCATCTTCTTTTATTCCTAAATGCATTTCTCTGAGCTCTTGCCTTAAATAACGTATGTGACTAATGACTTGCTCTCTTTTGGTTTGCGACATGATATTAATTGTTACAAAGCCATTTTAAGAAAGAATATTTTTGAAAAGGAGAGTTTGCATATTTTTGACTGAGAATCAAGATAAATGACCTAACAACAATTTGTAAAGATTATGAAAATTGAAAATTATCATGTCCTTGAAATATGTACTTAATTCTCATATCAATTTAAATAATTACTTAAGGCTTTATTATTAGAGTATATTGACCTTAATCAATATGAAATTCATTTCTGAAAATAAAATAAGTGAGGAACTAGTAAATTCTTTTGATGAAAAAATGACCCTTGAGCTCGCTAAAAGACTAGAGGAAGATAACTATAATACTCCATTTGATGGTTTAAAAGACTGGCACTTACTGAGGGCTCTTGCAATCAATAGGCCTGAATTAACAACTAATTATACCCATCTCCTCGATCAGGAGCCTTTTGATGAAAATTAAAACTAAGGACTCCAAAATAAAGGTTCTTTTACTAATAACTGGAAGTATTGCAGCTGTAAAAATTCCATTATTAGTTAGCCAATTAGCAAAAGAAAATTATGAAATAAGATGCGTTTTATCAAAAAATGCAGAAAAATTAATAAAGCCGCTTTCTCTTTCAATTTTAAGTAGAAACCCGTGCATCTTAGAAAATGATCAATGGTCTGATAGGCAATCAACACCTCTTCACATAGAACTTGGTAATTGGGCTGATATTTTAATCATCGCCCCTTTAACAGCCACAACATTAGCAAAATGGGTAACTGGAAATGCTGAGGGGTTGATCCCAAGCATCTTAATTGCAAACATAAAGCCAATTATTGTTGCACCAGCAATGAATACACAAATGTGGCTAAATAAAGCTGTGCAAAAAAATTATGAGAATTTACAGAATTACGAAAATGTTTTGTCTTTGCAACCAAGTGAGGGTCTCTTAGCATGTGATGCTATTGGCATCGGAAAGATACCTCCAAATGATCTAATCCAATTAGCTCTTGATTTTATAGCCTCACATAAACAAAATGAATATCGCAAAGATTTACTTAATAAAGAAATTTTAATAACTGGAGGGTGTACCTCAGAGAAAATTGACGCGGCTAGACACATTACTAACAAAAGTTCTGGAGCTATGGGCTTACTTCTTTCTCAAGTAGCAAGGTTCAGAGGAGCGCAAGTAAAATATGTTCATGGACCTCTGAAAATTGATAAGAATATTACTGATGGAATAAAAAGATATGAAATTGAAACTAGTGTTGATTTAATTAGGGCACTTAATAATGAAATATCGAATTGCGATTATTTTTTCATGAATGCAGCAGTATCTGATTTCAAGATAATCTCTGATACTTCAGCTAAAATTCCAAAAAATCAAATTAATGCTCATTTGAATCAAAACTTTGAGCTAGTACCAGATATTTTAAAAACAATTAGTAAATCAAAAAAAGATAACCAAATTTTTGTAGGCTTTTGTGCATTTACAGGCTCTATCGAAGAAGCCCGATTGATAATTAAAGAAAAGATGATCCAAAAGGGTTGTGATTATCTATTTGCAAATCCAATTGATCTAGACGGCCAAGGATTTGGCTTTTTGGCACAAAATGAAGGTTGGCTATTCGATACTAACAATATGGAACACTATATTAACAAAACATCAAAAATTGATTTAGCAAATAAATTAATAACCCAAATTATTTCATAAAAAAAATAAAAAAAAATGTTTTATTTGTATTTTTTTGTAATCTTAATCATTAAAAATAATGTGATAGCTTACAATAATTCCAGTTTTTTAAAATCAAAAAAGCTACGGGTTGTTTCGAGGATTTAATAGTCCTATCTTTTATGGTCCTTTCCCTTGTAATATCCGTACTGAACTTATTAGATGACCTTTAATCTATCGTCACAGAAATTTACTGCAACTTTAATTATGAGAATTCGTTCTTTCTTAGCTTTTGTTATTTCAATTTGTATAACTTTTGCTTTCGTCCCTGTTAAAACATTTGCTTTTTCTGAAAGAGGAAATGCACAATTCACAGATGTTGTTAACACAGGAAAAGCTAATGATTGCCCTACATTAGACTCATCTCTTGTCGGATCAATATCTCTAGGGAATGGAGATACCCTTAAAGGAATATGCATGCATCCAACAGAAGTTTATGTCAAAGTTCCAGGGACAAAACGAAAAGCTGCAGAATTTGTTTCTACTAAAATTATTAGTCCTAGAAATAACACCACAGTGACAGAAGTTTATGGAGATATAGATTCAGGAACTTTTACTGAAAAGGGTGGTATTGATTTTCAACTAATTACTGTATTAACTCCTGGTGGTTTAGAGGTGCCATTTGCATTCTCAGCAAAAGATCTTACAGCTGATTTACCTTCATCTTTTGAGCCAGGAACTGAGGTTAGTGGTTCAACATTTACACCTAACTACAGAACTGGTGACTTTCTAGATCCTAAGGCAAGAGCTAAAAATACTGGTGTTGAATATGCTCAAGGTTTAGTTGCACTAGGAGGAGATGACGAAGAACTTGCAAAAGAAAATATTAAAGTTGATGTAAATGGTACTGGAGTTATTACTCTTTCAATCAACAATGTAGATTCTGATACAGACGAATTTGCTGGTACTTTTGAAGCTATCCAACCTTCTGATACAGATATGGGTTCAAAGGATCCACTTGATGTAAAAATAATTGGGGAGCTTTACGGAAGAAAGGCATAAATCCTACTCAAGAGAAAAAGGGGGTTAAACCCCTTTTTTTTTTTCAAAATTTTTCTTTATCAATTTAAAAAATGGAATTACAGCAAAAAACTAAAACAGATGCTAATGGACTAATACCCCCTTATGGAGGGGAATTAAAAAATTTAATTATCAAAGATAAAAACCTTAAAAATGATCTTATCTCTAAAGCTACTTATGAGTTTGAATGTAGCGAGAGAAATGCATGCGATGTAGAACTTTTGATAGTTGGAGCTTTTTCCCCATTGGAAGGTTTTATGGATGAAAATAACTACAATTCGGTAATTAAAAATAATAGAAATAAAAACGGATTGCTTTTTGGCTTGCCTATTGTATTTGATTCAAATAATGAAAAAGTAAAAGCTGGAGAGACAATATTGCTTACCTATAAAAAACAAAAAATAGCAGTTTTAGAAGTTAGCTCAAAATGGGAGCCAGACAAATCCTTAGAGGCTGAACTTTGTTATGGTACTAATTCTTTAGACCATCCTGCTGTTAAGATGATTTTTAACGAGAGAGGGAGATTTTATATAGGCGGAAGAGTTTATGGTTTCGAACTGCCAATTAGAGAATTCCCCTGTAAAACTCCAGAAGAAGTTAGATCTACACTGCCATCAAATCATGATGTAGTTGCATTTCAATGCAGAAATCCAATTCATAGAGCACATTATGAATTATTTACTAATGCCTTACTTTCAGATAATGTCTCCTCTAACTCAGTTGTTTTAGTTCATCCAACTTGTGGGCCAACTCAACAAGATGATATCCCTGGAAAAGTTAGATATTTGACCTACAAAGAATTAGAAGAGGAAATATCTGATGAAAGAATAAAATGGGCTTTTTTACCTTATTCAATGCATATGGCAGGGCCAAGAGAAGCTCTTCAACATATGATAATCAGAAGAAATTATGGCTGCACCCACTTTATTATTGGTAGAGATATGGCTGGTTGTAAGTCGTCATCAACTGGTGAAGATTTTTATGGTCCATATGACGCCCAAAATTTTGCTAATAAGTGTGCAGATGAATTAATGATGCAAACTGTTCCTTCAAAAAATTTAGTCTACACAAAGGAAAAAGGATACATAACAGCTGAAGAAGCCAAAGAATTTAATTATGAAATTATGAAACTTAGTGGTACTGAATTTAGAAAGAAATTGAGGAATGGCGAACCAATTCCTGAATGGTTTGCATTCAAAAGTGTAGTAGATGTTCTAAGACGCTCTTAATATTGTTTTATTATTAGTATTATAGATTTATTAAAGATTTTTTATCGTGAACAAACGTTGGAGAAACGTAGGACTCTATGTCCTAGCTGTTATTACTGTAATTTTCATTGGTACTTCAGTTTTTGATAAACCTAGTACTGAAAGTTCTACAAAGACCTTGAGATATAGTGATTTTATAGAGGCAGTACAAGATAAAGAAATCAGTAGAGTCCTAATATCTCCAGATAATGCCACAGCTCAAGTTGTTGAAAATGATGGGAGCAGATCTGAGGTCAATTTAGCCCCTGACAAAGATTTATTAAAAATACTGACTGAGAATAATGTAGATATAGCTGTAACTCCTACAAAATTAGCCAATCCATGGCAACAGGCTTTAAGTAGCTTAATTTTCCCAGTCCTTTTGATTGGAGGGCTATTTTTTCTTTTCAGAAGATCCCAAAGCGGTAATGCTGGAGGTGGTAATCCTGCCATGAGTTTTGGCAAGAGCAAAGCAAGACTACAAATGGAACCATCCACACAAGTAACCTTTTCAGATGTTGCTGGTGTTGAAGGTGCAAAATTGGAACTCACAGAAGTTGTAGATTTTCTTAAGAGCCCAGATAGATTTACTGCAGTAGGAGCAAAAATTCCAAAAGGAGTTCTTCTTGTTGGCCCCCCTGGTACAGGGAAAACATTGTTAGCAAAAGCAGTAGCTGGAGAAGCAGGTGTACCTTTTTTCTCAATATCTGGTTCAGAATTTGTAGAAATGTTTGTTGGTGTTGGAGCTAGCAGAGTTAGAGATCTTTTTGAACAAGCCAAAAAGAATGCTCCTTGCATTGTGTTTATTGACGAAATTGATGCAGTTGGAAGACAAAGAGGTGCTGGTATGGGGGGAGGCAATGATGAAAGAGAACAAACATTAAATCAACTCCTAACAGAAATGGATGGTTTTGAAGGAAATTCAGGAATAATAATAGTTGCTGCCACCAATAGACCAGATGTTTTAGACTCAGCTTTAATGCGCCCTGGAAGATTTGATAGGCAGGTAACGGTAGATAGACCAGATTATGCAGGAAGATTGCAAATATTAAATGTGCATGCGAAAGATAAAACTCTTTCAAAAGACGTTGATTTAGATAAAGTTGCTAGAAGAACTCCAGGATTTACTGGTGCAGATTTAGCTAACCTTTTAAATGAAGCAGCAATACTAGCTGCTAGAAAAGATTTAGATAAAGTAAGTAATGATGAAGTCGGTGATGCCATCGAAAGAGTTATGGCTGGCCCAGAAAAGAAAGATAGAGTCATCAGTGATAAGAAAAAAGAATTAGTTGCTTATCACGAAGCTGGTCATGCACTCGTTGGAGCATTAATGCCTGATTATGATCCAGTAGCAAAAGTTTCAATTATTCCAAGAGGCCAAGCTGGTGGTCTAACCTTCTTTACTCCAAGTGAGGAAAGAATGGAATCTGGTCTTTATTCTCGTTCTTATCTTCAAAATCAAATGGCTGTAGCTCTTGGTGGAAGAGTTGCTGAAGAAATAGTTTATGGCGAAGAAGAGGTAACAACCGGAGCTTCAAATGATTTACAACAAGTTGCCAATGTAGCAAGACAGATGATCACTAAATTCGGTATGAGTGACAAAATAGGTCCAGTCGCTCTAGGCCAATCTCAAGGTGGAATGTTTCTCGGAAGAGATATGAGTTCTACAAGAGACTTCTCTGAAGACACAGCCGCAACAATTGATGTCGAGGTTTCAGAACTTGTTGATATTGCCTACAAGAGAGCTACAAAAGTTTTAACAGATAATAGAACTGTTCTTGACGAAATGGCTCAAATGCTAATTGAAAGAGAAACTATAGATACTG
>QCER01000011.1 GCA_003280515.1 Prochlorococcus sp. AG-355-P18 | reverse complement strand
CGGCTAGAAGAAAAGTACTAAATGCTATGGAACTAGCTCAGAAAAAAGGTATTAACATTACCGCTTTAGGAGGATTTACTTCTATTATTTTTGAGAATTTTAATCTTCTACAGCATAAACAAATTAGAAATACTTCATTAGATTGGGAAAGGTTTACTACTGGCAATACTCATACCGCCTGGGTTATTTGTAAGCAACTAGAAATAAATGCGCCTCGCATTGGGATAGACCTTAAAAAAGCAACTGTTGCTGTAATTGGTGCTACAGGTGATATTGGTAGTGCTGTTTGTAGATGGCTTATCAATAAAACTGGGATTTCAGAACTTCTTATGGTAGCAAGACAACAAGAACCACTAGAGCTGTTACAAAAAGAATTAGATGGTGGCACCATAACAACTTTAGATGAGGCATTGCCTCAGGCGGATATTGTTGTATGGGTTGCAAGTATGCCTAAAACTATTGAAATTGATACTGACAACTTAAAAAAACCATGTTTAATGATTGATGGTGGATACCCCAAAAATCTTGATGAGAAATTTCAGGGTGAAAATATTCATGTTTTAAAAGGAGGTATAGTAGAGTTTTTCAATGATATTGGTTGGAATATGATGGAACTTGCAGAAATGCAAAACCCTCAGCGAGAGATGTTTGCTTGTTTTGCAGAAGCTATGATTTTAGAGTTTGAAAAGTGTCATACAAACTTTAGTTGGGGAAGAAATAACATTTCCCTTGAAAAGATGGAATTTATTGGAGCAGCTTCTTTAAAGCATGGTTTTTCCGCTATTGGACTTGATAAGCAGCCTAAAGTACTAACTGTCTAAATTATGGCTAAACGTTACCTTCTTGATTTTGAAAAGCCTCTTGTTGAACTTGAGAAGCAGATAGAGCAAATTAAAGAATTAGCTCGAGATTCAGAGGTAGATGTTAGTCAACAGCTTCTACAGCTTGAAACCTTAGCTGCTAGGAGAAGAGAAGAAATATTTAAATCTTTAACTCCTGCTCAAAAGATTCAGGTAGCTAGACATCCTCAAAGACCAAGTACTTTGGACTTTGTTCAAATGTTTTGTGATGACTGGATAGAATTACATGGAGACAGAAACGGTGGCGATGATATGGCACTAATTGGGGGGATAGGTTCGATAAATAATAGACCAGTGTTAATGTTAGGGCATCAGAAAGGAAGGGACACAAAAGAAAATGTAGTAAGAAATTTTGGGATGGCAAAACCAGGAGGTTACAGAAAAGCTCTTAGATTAATGCAGCATGCAAATAGATTCTCTTTGCCAATTCTTACATTTATTGATACTCCTGGAGCTTATGCTGGTTTAAAAGCTGAAGAACAAGGTCAAGGTGAGGCGATTGCTAGAAACCTTCGAGAGATGTTTGGATTGAAAGTTCCAATTATCGCTACTGTCATTGGAGAAGGAGGTTCAGGAGGTGCGCTTGGAATAGGTGTTGCCGATAGGTTACTAATGTTTGAACACAGTGTTTACACAGTTGCTAGTCCGGAAGCATGTGCATCAATTTTATGGAGAGATGCTGCGAAGGCACCAGAAGCTGCATCAGCACTTAAAATAACAGGTAAAGATCTACTTAAATTAGGAATAATAGATGAGGTATTACCAGAACCTTCTGGTGGGAATAATTGGGCTCCTTTAGATGCTGGTAATACATTAAAAGAGGCTATTGAGAAACATCTTAATTCTTTACTACAAATGCATGAAGACGAATTAATTGAGGAAAGATACAAAAAGTTTAGGGTTTTAGGAAAATTTATCGAAGCGAATAATATTGAAGAAATTTATAGTGAAATCCCCCAAACAACTGAATAAATTGAAACTAGCTTTTATAACGGGTGCTACGAAAGGTATTGGTAGATCTACCGCAATTACTTTCGCTAATGCTGGCTGGGATTTGATTTTACTCTCCAGGAATATGGATCTAATGGAGAAACTGAAGAGCGAACTGTTGATCACTAAATCAAAAATTAACCTAGTAAAATGCGATTTATCTAACCCTATAGAAATAGAACATTGTGTTAAAGAAGCAATTGAGAAGTATGGGTGTCCTTCAGTATTGATAAATAATGCCGGATGCGCATTTAATGGCCCTTTAGTTGAAATGGAATTAGGTCAATGGGAACAAATTATTCAAACAAACCTCACAAGTGTTTTTCAAATTTGCAGTTCAATAATTCCTCAAATGAGAAAAAATGGTGGTTTAGTTATTAATGTTAGTAGTCATGCCTCTTATAATGCATTCCCCACATGGGGAGCTTATTGTGTTTCAAAATCTGCACTAGCTATGTTTACTAAATGCTTGAGGGAGGAGGAGAGATCTAATTCAATAAGAGCATGCACAATAACTCTTGGTTCAGTAAATACTCCTCTTTGGGATTCCGAATCAATCAATTCTGATTTTGATAGAACTTCTATGCTCTCCTCAGATGATGTATCAGAAACTATTCTCTACATGGCTCAAAAACCTGAATCACAATTGATCGAAGACTTGACTTTGATGCCTTCTGGTGGAGCCTTTTAAACATTCTGTTTATCTGTCTAATCTTAAAACAGTGATTTTTTTTAGTGCTATTTGAACCCGATTGAACAAGAGAATGTGATATAGTATATGAGCAATTAAGCTTTTGGAAGATACAGTTAATTAAGTTGCATACAATTTTCTGTTAAGAATTTTATGACCTCTACATTACCCAACGATAATATTAGAAACTTTGATGACCAGATTACTAATAAATTAATTTCTGAAATTATAAGAGACAGAATTAAGAATTCTGGAACAAGATTTAGTGCTAACGATAATATTTCTGATTTTATAAATCCTGGTGAATTAGAAATTTTAGAAAAAGAGGTAGCCTCAAGAGTTAAAGACTTATTAAAGTCCCTCGTAATAGATGTTGAAAATGATCATAATACTCAAGAAACTGCTGAACGGGTTTCAAAAATGTATTTAAATGAAGTTTTTAAAGGGAGATATCATGAACAACCTAAAGTTACAAGTTTCCCTAATGATAAGAATCTTGATGAAATTTATACAGTTGGTCCAATTTCGGTCAGATCTGCATGTTCACATCACTTAGTTCCAATTCTTGGAGACTGTTGGATAGGTATTAAACCTGGAAATAAAGTCATAGGACTTTCAAAATTTGCGAGAGTTGCTGATTGGGTTTTTTCAAGACCTCATATTCAGGAAGAAGCTGTGATGATCCTTGCAGATGAAATTGAAAAACTGTGTGAACCTAAAGGTTTAGGCATTATTGTAAAGGCCCAACATTATTGTATGAAGTGGAGGGGAGTCAAAGAACCAAACACAAGTATGATTAATTCTGTGGTTAGAGGTGATTTTAGACACGATTTAAGTTTAAAACAAGAATTTTTTGAGCTTGTAAAACAGCAGTCCGCTACTAATAATTATTAATTTCTTTTTAAAAACTTAAAAAGAGCCTCTGTTTTTTTAATATCCTTTACACCTGGAGATATTTCAATACTACTTGAAATATCTAATCCATCTGGTTTGAAATCAGTGAGGATTTCATCAATCCATTCAATTGATATTCCACCTGCCAACCACCATGGTTTGCTAAATTGCAAATCCTTTAAATAAATAGAATTTATTTTTTTCCCTGAACCTCCATAAGTTTCTTTATTCCATGAATCAAGTAGTATCGCATCTACAAAATCCTCAAAAGGTTTTATTTTATCTATGTCCTTTTCAGTTTTTATTCTGAAAGCCTTCCATAGTCTAATATTGGGAATTTTTTCCCTTATTTTTTTGCAATAATCAATATCTTCATCTCCATGTAATTGAATGATAGTTTCAGTGGGGTTTCCTAAGAAATTTTTAATAATTAAGTCTATTGGACAATTTTGTACAACTGATACCCTCTCTATTTTTGGATAAAAATTTTCTACGGTTTTAAATATTTTTTTCTTAATTTCAGCTGATATATACCTTGGAGATTCTTCAACCGAAATAATGCCAATAGCATTCGCTCCTAATTTAGCAACTTGAAGAGCTTGTTCTTCAGAAGTTAGTCCACAAATTTTAACTAAAGGATTAGTCTTGGGCATATCATTATCCTGCATGTAAGATTAATATTATTGCTAAATATAGCGGAGATTATTTTTGAGAAGTTGGCAAATTTTTAAAATATGGGGAATTCCCTTTAAAGTTCATCCCTATTGGTTTGTTATTCTCTTTTTATTCTCATGGAGTATAAGTAATCAGGTCAATTTATCTTCTGGCGATATCTACAATAATAAAGAAGCTTGGATTATAGGGTTTTTAACTTCTTTTTTCTTATTATCTTCAATTATTTTACATGAGGTTTTTCATACTTTTGTTTCGCTTAATCAGGGTGTAAAAATAAAAAAAATTACTTTTTATTTTTTAGGAGCAATTTTACAAATAGATAAGTATTGTCAAACTGCTTTAGGTAATATAAAAATTGCAATTGTTAGACCTCTTTTGTGTTTCGCTACAGCATCTATCCTACTTTTAATTAGTAATAACAGTGTATCTCAAGAACAAATAGCAGTTAATGTAATTTCGAGAGTAGGTATATTTAATTTATTCTTAGGCTTCTTAAATTTGATTCCAATTGGTTCTTTAGATGGGGGAAATTTATTAAAAAGTATTATTTGGCATTTCTCAGGGAGTAAAAATAAAGGAAGAAATTTCCTCAATAAAGTTAATTTATTATTATCTTTTTTTGTTTTATTTTTTGGGATAATTTGTTTATTTAGATTTAACTTTTACTTTGGTTTTATTCTTTCTTTTTTGGGCTTGTTTGGAGTTAATTCTTCAAAATCTGAAAGTCAATTTTTTAAAATTGAAAACATACTAAAATTTAGTAAAGTTTCTGAGATTAAACTAAAGCCTTTGAGGAAAATTGAATACGATTCAAATTTCTCAGAATTTAATAAATTAATAAAAAATAAGAAGGATGCATCGGATAAATATTTTTTTGTTACCAATAATGGTAGATGGACCGGTTTTATCGATGAGAATATTTTAAAAACTGTTTCCTTAAAAAAATGGGAACGGAACTTTGTTGGAGATTTTATGAAACCAATTGATAGTTTTGAAAGTGTATCTTATAACGATAAATTATGGAGAACTATAGAAAGAATTGAAGAAACAAATGAAGGTTTTTTACTGGTTCTTAATGCTGCAGATATCCCTTTGGGGATAATTGATAGGTTAAAAATTGGAAACTTTGTATTGAATAAATTAGGTTTTAATTTGCCTTCAGATATCGTTAACAAATTAAACTTTAAAAATAATTATCCCTTAGGAATTGAATTGCCAAGAATAATTAATTCAATGAAGCAGAAAGGAGATCTTTAAGAATTCTTGCGATTAAAATTTTCTATTTTTTGTTATATATGTCAATATTTTTGAAATTTATATTTGATTTGTTTTTCACGAATGAATTTCTCAAATGTTGAACTATTTCATCATTTGTTAGTTTTAAATTTACTTTTGGTGGCGCTTCCTCTTTGAATAATTTGAACCACAAATCTCTTGAAGGATTTGTTTGAATTTCTCCATGTTGAAGGAATGCGCCTTTTTTACGAAACTGAGCACTACCTATTCTCTTAAAACCATCCTGGTCAACTAAATCGGAAATTAATGAAGTCCCAAAGCAATTTGTTTTAATGCTTGATTTTCGAAGATTACCATATTGTAAGTTTAGACCTAATTCTCTAAAACTTTTAATTAACCAATTATTAACCATTTCATAACTTAAGAATTTATAGTAAGTTTTTTTAAATGTTAATGCATATGTTATGCCTCCTGAATGCAGAACAGCGCCTCCTCCAGAGGGACGTCTAACAATATTAATTTCGCCACTTGATAATAAATTTTTCCAATGAAGAGGAATTTCCTTTTGGTGATAGCCAATAGAAAGCCAATCCCCAGTCCAATAGTAGAACCTCAATGTGAGAATTATTTCAGGATTCGAAATTGTCTGATCTAAAGAATTTAAATCTAAAGCCATTTGATCAAATCCAGGCAAATTATTTGTTGAAAAAATTAAAGCCTGATTTTCAATTCCCAAAATTAACTTTGTAGGTTTTTTTATAATAATTTTCAATGAATTTTTTCTTTCAATTTGTTAATTACGTAACATCATTTTGTAATAGTGTTTCAAATCTTCTCTTTTCGGTGGAGAATATAGAAAATAATTTTTTTACCATGGAGCCAACTCAAACAATAAATCTTATTGCATTAAGCCTCATAGTTGCTATGCATGCAGGAGTTTTAGCATTAAGACTAGGAATTAGTTTAGGTAGAAACTAAAGTCTATTAGAAAATTTCAAATATTTAAGGTAATAATAAAGTAAAGCTGAATTGGTTTATTCAGTAAAAAAATCAAGTACTTAATTTGTCAAAATCTTTTTATAAAAATAGTATTTTCCACAAAAAATATTCAAGATCTGTATTCATAAAAAGACAACTGAAACAGGATAATTTTGTATCATTGATTTTTCTAATTATCAAAATTAGCTTTTCCCTTTTAGCTATAATAAGCCTGATTAAGCTTGGCTATAGTTCTAAAGTAAGGTTGACCAGATTAAGGGAAATTGAAGAATCATTTTTATACGAAAAATATAGATTTAATTTTTTAACAGATAAGTTTGATGATTTATTCTCTTCTGAAGGTGAGCAAAGATTTATGAAGGATCAGGATCAAATAATTTCTAGGGACATTATCAGAGTAATATGGCGTTGATAAGGATGATCTTGAATCATTCTACTTTTCATTTTTCAATTAACTTTTTTGCTAGTGAGTAAGAACATTAAGGGTTTAGTCCTAATAACAGGAACAACTTCAGGAGTTGGATTAAATACTCTAAAACCTCTATTAAGATTTGGATGGGAGGTTATAGCAGTTAATCGATCAAATAAGAGAGCTATAAAAATAGCTGAGGAATTCTTAACAAAAGAGGAATTTAGAAATGTTCACTTTATAGAAATAGATCTTTCTAACTTGGATGATGTGAGAAAAGGTTGCGATGAAATATTAGAAAGATTTAAGAAGCCAATAAATTCTCTTATTTGTAATGCAGCAGTTTATAAACCGAGACTAAAGAGACCTGAAAGGTCTGCTCAGGGGTTTGAAAACTCAATGGCAGTAAATCATTTTGGGCATTTTCTTATGATAAATCTACTTATGGAAAATATTTTATCTTCTGAAAGAGAAATTGTTTTAAATGGCAAATCAACTGTATTCAAGCCAAGAATTACAGTATTAGGGACTGTTACGGCTAATTATTCAGAGCTTGGAGGAAGGATCCCCATTCCTGCTCCAGCTGATTTGGGGGATTTATCTGGATTCAAAAATGGTTTTTTATCTCCAATAAGTATGGCGAATGGAAAGAAATTTAAACCTGGTAAGGCTTATAAGGATAGTAAACTTTGCAATATGGTGACCGTTCAGGAATTATCAAAAAGATATCCTGCTGAGAAGATTATTGTAAATTCTCTATATCCTGGATGTGTTGCTGATACAAAACTTTTTAGAGATACTCCTTGGTTATTTAGATTCCTTTTCCCGATATTTCAAAAATTTATAACAAAAGGATATGTTTCACAAAGACTTGCAGGAGAGAGGGTCGCTCAAGTGGCAACTTATAAAGAATTCGCTAAACCATCAGTCCATTGGAGCTGGGGAAATCGTCAGAAAACTGGCAGAAAAGCTTTTTCTCAAAAGTTGTCAAAAAGAATAATTGATACCAAGACCTCTCAACAAACTTATGATTTAACAGGCCAATTGGTTGGATTAGATTAATTTAGACTAATCAAATCCTAATAAATCAAAAATTTCTCTATCTTTAAGTGGATTACCTTCCAGAGGTTCTACGTTTTCAAGCATATTTTTGGCAAGAGATAAATATTCATTTTGAACTTCAATAACATCTTCAGTTGGTTCCATTTCAAAAATAGTGCATTTTTTTAGTCTTGATCTTCTAATGGCGTCGACATCTTTAAAGTGGGCCATGGTTTTTAAACCTGTTCTTTCATTGAATTTATCAATTTGATCTGTGTCTTTTGATCTATTTGCGACTACCCCACCTAATCTGACTTTATAATTTTTTGCTTTTGCTTTAATTGCAGAGACAATTCTATTCATAGCGAATATCGAATCGAAGTCATTAGCAGTAACAATTAGACAATAATTTGCATGTTGCAATGGAGCTGCAAATCCTCCGCAAACAACGTCTCCAAGGACATCAAAAATAACAACGTCAGTATCTTCTAATAAATGATGTTCTTTTAATAGTTTAACTGTCTGACCGGTTACATATCCCCCGCACCCTGTCCCAGCAGGAGGGCCTCCACTTTCAACGCACATTACGCCATTAAAACCTTCAAACATGAAATCGGTTGGCCTTAATTCTTCGCTATGAAAATCTACCTCTTCGAGAATATCGATAACTGTAGGAACCATTTTATGTGTCAAAGTGAAAGTGCTATCGTGTTTTGGATCACATCCAATTTGTAGAACCTTTTTACCTAATTTTGAGAATGCTGCAGAAAGGTTTGATGATGTAGTTGATTTTCCGATGCCACCCTTCCCATACACGGCAATAACTAAAGCCCCTTCCTCAATATTTATTTTTGGATCTTGCTTTACTTGAACACTTCCTTCTCCATCAAGAGGTCTATTTATAGTACTTGTCATTTAAAGCTTAAAACACATTATTATTTATATTCTTGCAGCGCAAATACACATGAAATATGTTTCTACACAAATATGTATTTAATTGTATTAAAAAATGAAAATATGTTCTTATAACTGAATTTTTAGGATTAAATCTTTTAGATTATGAGTGAAAATACTCATGACTTAATTATAGTTTATTAGTAAAAATTAACTGAAATATGCTTTTGCATCGTAAAGAGTTTCATCGCTTATCTCTAGAATTCCTCTCAAGATTGCGTATTTTTCAGTATTTGTTTTAACTTTACCTCTTACAAAAAATGGAACTTTTGTTAATTCAGCTCTACCAGATTCAGTCCAGATAATTCCTTCTTTACTATTCTTTTCTTTTTTTTCGTCAGAATTTAAAACGTCCTTTGTGTTTGTCGCTGTATGTCCTAAATGGCTTTGATGACCATCAACAAACTCAAAGTCATGTTTGAACATATCAATAAGATGTTCTTCTAGGCCCATCATTAAGGGATGTACCCAGTCATCAAAAATCACATTTGCTCCTTCCCATCCCATTTGAGGGCTATATCTTGCAGGAACATCTTGAACATGCATTGGAGTACTAATTACTGAGCATGGAATGCCGAGTCTTTTTGCACTATGCCTTTCCATTTGGGTCCCTAAAACTAGTTCAGGAGCCGCTTTTTTCATGGCATCTTCCACTTCTAGGTAATTGTTAGTTATCAGAGCTTCTATATTTAGATCTTTTGCAGTAGCTCTTACTTGCCTCGCCATTTCCCTGCTGTATGTTCCAAGACCCACTACTTCAAAACCCAATTCTTCCTTAGCAATTTTGGCTGCTGCAATTGCATGTGTTCCATCGCCAAAAATAAAAACTCTTTTGCCAGTTAGATAATTTGAGTCAACTGATTTTGAGTACCAAGGAAGTTTTGATTTGTTTTCTAATTCTTTTTTATTCGTCAAAGGAAGATCTAATTTCTTATGAACTTCATTTATAAATTCAATTGTATTTCTTATTCCAATTGGAATAGTATTAGTATATTCCATTCCAAAGTTCCGTCTAAGCCATTCACATGATGCTTCAGCAATTTCTTGATAAAGACAAATATTTACTTCAGCATCAATTAATCTTTCAATATCTTCTGGGCTAGCACCTAATGGAGCAACAACGTTTGTATCTATTCCTTGTTCTGAAAGTATACGTTGGATTTCTATAACATCATCCCTACATCTAAATCCCAGCAATGAAGGTCCAAGTATATTAACTTTTGGTCTTCTACCTAATTCTTTCCACCTTATAGGACTTATTTTTTCTGAAGAACTTACTTTATCTTTTAAAAGGGTTCTTGTTAATTGATAAAAGGTTTCTGAAGCCCCCCAATTTTCTTTCTTGCTATAAGCAGGTAATTCAAGATTTACAATTGGCATATCTAATCCCATTCCTTTTGCTAGCGCTCCAGGTTGGTCTTGGATTAGTTCAGCTGTACAACTTTCTCCAACTAAAAGAGTTTTTGGTTTAAATCGATCTACTGCTTCCTTAATATTTTTCTTCACTAATTCAGCTGTATCTCCTCCAAGATCTCTGGCCTGGAAAGTTGTATAAGTCACTGGTGGCCTTTGCCCCCTCCTCTCAATCATTGTAAAGAGAAGATCTGCATATGTATCTCCTTGAGGGGCATGAAGCACATAATGTATATCTTTCATTGAAGAAGCAATTCTCATCGCACCAACATGTGGTGGTCCTTCATATGTCCAAAGAGTTAATTCCATAGTTTTTAATGCGTCACTAAAGTTTTTGAAGTTAGTATTTGATTCCTTCTTAAAGGTTTAGAAAAGAGAGCTGCCAAATCTGCTGCTTGATCAATACCATGAATTGGACTGAATACCATTTCTATCGACCACTTAGTACTAATTCCCTCCGCCTCAAGTGGATTAGCTAAACCCATCCCACAAACCACTAAATCTGGATTAGATCCCCTTACTCGATCTAGTTGCTTTTCTACATGTTGTCCTTCAACAATTTTTGTATTGTCCGGTAATAAATTAATCTCCTTTTCCATTAAGTCTTTATTTAGGTAAGGAGTGCCAACCTCTATAAGATCCATTTCGCATTCATTATGCAAAAATCTTGCCAAAGATATCTCCAGTTGCGATTCAGGAAGAAGAAATAATCTTTTCCCCTTAAGTATTTCTTTGTGAGGTTCAATAGCAAGTTTTGCTCGATTGATTAAAGGCGAAGTAATTTCATGAACTTTAAGTTCGCTAATTTTGAAAGCTTTGGCAGCAGCAATAAACCATTTAGTACTTCCCTCGATCCCTAGAGGAAATGGAGCTGAAATTATTTCACAACCACGATGTTTAAGGTCTCGAACCGTATCACTTAAGTAAGGCTGAGTTAGTAATACTTTTGTATTTTTACCAATTTTTGGTAGTTCTGTTGATTGTCGTGGTGGAAAGCTCTCAACATTTGAAATTCCCAAATTTCTAAAGATCTTTTTAAACCTATCCTCTACATTATTTGCAAGAGTACCTACTAATAATAATTTTTCCTCATTTGAGGTTTCCATCAATGGAATTAAAGCTTTTAAAGCGCCATCCTCCCCTTGGGTAAAAGTTGTTTCTATACCACTGCCGGAGTAATTAACGAACCTTACTTTACCTAAAAATCTTTTATTTAATTTCTCAGCGACAGTTGCAAGATCTAGTTTGATTACTTCGCTCGGACAAGATCCAACTAGAAAAAGAGTTTTTATTTCTGGTCTTCTCGCAATAAGATCATTAACTACTCGATCTAATTCTTCATGAGCGTCAGCAAGACCAGCAAGATCTTTTTCTTCAAGAATAGCTGTCCCAAATCTCGGCTCAGCAAAAATCATTACTCCAGCAGCGCTTTGAATTAAATGAGCACATGTCCTTGAGCCTACTACCAGAAAAAACGCATCCGGCATTCTTCTGTGGAGCCAAACTATTGAAGTTAAACCACAAAAAACTTCTCTGGGCCCAGTTTCCTTATTAAATTCAACTTTACTCATTAAAAATTTTCAAAAGCTTATATTTCAAGCTTGCATAAACTTTTTAATTTAAGAAAGTAAATTATAAGTTCTCTTACAAAATGAACACATTTAAAAAACTTATATGAATGTTTAAATACTTAAATGAGAATTATGAAAACTATTTTTAGGCTATTTTTTAATTTCTGTAGAAGGAGTTTCCTTGACTAGTTTTTGAAAGCTTCCATACATTTCTAGCTATTTTCGTAGCTAATAATCCTGCTCTTTCTAACTTAGATTTTCCTGGCTTAGCTCCAATTAAAGCTGTAACTTCTGATGTGGTTAAAGGTGCCCCAGTACTTATAGCTAATTGGGTTAATTCCAATCTATCTCTAAGGTTCTTAAGATTTACTTTCTCAATTTTATCTTCTTCTAACCAAGTAAAAGATGGGTCTTTCTGAGATAGTTTTTGCATCAAGCTTAGGCTAACTAATCCAAGAGTTTGATCTGGAGTTAATTCTTTTTCAGTACTAGAAACATTTGGTTCTTTTTTTTGAGAAGTTCCCATAAAAATGCGTATCTTTTACTTGAAGTTATCGTTTTGTGGTAAGCATGCAAGTAAATTTAATAGAAAAAATGAACCATTATCCGTTATAGTCGCCTCAATGGAACCAACTTCTAGCTTAAACAGAGGGGAACGAAAAAAAGGGAGTTCTCTAGTCACAGGATCTGAGGTACAATCTCAGGCCAGTGGTGCTAGCTGTTTTATTACTACTGATTCAGAAAAGTCTCTGGTATCCAGACAAGCAAGTCAAGTTGAGCAAATTGAATTAAGAACATATGTTTTTTTAGATTCTCTGCAACCTCAACTAGCCGCATATATGGGAACTGTTAGTAGAGGTTTTTTACCTATTCCTGGTGATTCATGTCTTTGGATGGAAGTTTCACCTGGGATGGCAGTTCATAGAGTCACTGATATTGCCTTAAAAGCAAGTAATGTAAGGCTTGGGCAGATGATTGTTGAAAGAGCATTTGGATCTCTTGCTCTTTACCATAAAGATCAAAGCACGGTTTTGCATTCTGGAGATGTTGTTCTAGATGCTATTGGGAGTGAAGTTAGAAAAAGAACAAAACCTTCAACGAGTTGGACTGAAGTTATTCGAGCAATTACTCCAGATCATGCAGTTTTAATAAATAGACAAAATAGAAGTGGATCAATGATTCAATCTGGAATGAGTATGTTCATATTAGAAACCGAACCGGCTGGTTATGTTTTAAAAGCAGCAAATGAAGCAGAAAAAGCATCTAATATAACTGTTGTTGATGTAAAGGCAGTTGGTGCTTTTGGTAGATTAACTCTCGCAGGTAAAGAAGGAGATGTAGAAGAAGCAGCAGCTGCAGCTATAAGAGCAATTGAAGAAATTTCAAATTATTGAGGATTTTTTAATTTAACCCAATTTCTTTTTTTAGGTATGGAGACATAATTTTGGCAGCTTTACCCCTGCTGCCTAACTTACTTAGTTGTGATTGTGAAAGCTCGCCGTAAACACAGTTAGCTTCTTTTACCCAAAAAATAGATTCGAATTCTCCATTTGGATATTTTGGTTTCTTAAGAATTTCCCCCCAGCATATTCCAGTAGTATCCCTCACTAAGTTTCCCGAGGGATCACATAAAACCATACAACTTATAAATCTTGCGCTTCTGTAAGGATTGTCAGAAAGTTCATTAATTAATTTTTTAATTTTTTCAGTGTTGTTTTTGGCATATCGAGCAGAATATATGCCTGGACGACCATCTAAAACATCTACTTCAAGACCTGAGTCGTCAGCTAATGCCCAAGTATTTGTCTCTAGTGCAGCTGCTTTTGCTTTTAAAAGTGCATTCTCAAAATATGTATTTCCAGTCTCTTCTACATTTAAATTTTCTGGTTGCTTCTGAACCTTTAAAGACAAAACATCTAGCATTTCTGAAATTTCAGAAACTTTTGTTTCGTTGCCGCTTGCAATAGTTAGAACTGGAAGGTTCAAAATAACAAATAAAATTATTGTGAATATTATCTTACTTCAAAGCTAGATACGGAGACAGGAAAGGTTGAACATTCCACACCTGTGTAGACAGGGCCTGCCTCGTACGGAAATAACATAATGTAAATTTTTTCTTAACACAACAGTATGTTTTGATGCACTAACTAATTCGCATAAGTATTGACATATCAATAGTACCAAGGGTGATAAGTTTAACTTATGAATGATAGAAAAAACATTAATGGAGTTTTTATCGAAAACGCTTGACTTATAAGTACTTAATGAAGCATTCTTCGGATTGAACATTCCACATTTAGTATTTAGTAGACAATGGCTACAGAAACAATGGGTATCGCTCTCGGCATGATCGAGACACGCGGACTTGTACCTGCAATCGAAGCAGCAGACGCAATGACAAAGGCAGCAGAAGTTCGCCTTATTGGTCGTGAATTCGTTGGCGGCGGTTATGTCACAGTATTAGTTAGAGGCGAAACAGGCGCAGTTAACGCAGCTGTAAGAGCTGGCGCTGATGCTTGTGAAAGAGTTGGTGACGGTTTAGTTGCAGCTCACATTATTGCTCGTCCTCACAGAGAGGTTGAACCTGCTCTAGGTAACGGTGAATTTCTTGGTCAAAAGGACTAATTAAGTAAAGCAAGATTCATAAATTTTGCACAATAATTATTTTCCCTACACAGACCTAAATTTATCCTTATGAGTAAGAAGTATGATGCAGGGGTAAAGGAGTACAGAGACACCTACTGGACTCCAGAATATGTACCCCTAGACACCGATTTACTAGCCTGTTTCAAATGTACAGGTCAGGAAGGTGTTCCAAGAGAAGAGGTTGCAGCAGCTGTTGCCGCTGAATCTTCAACAGGTACTTGGTCAACAGTTTGGTCCGAGCTACTTACAGATTTAGAATTTTATAAAGGACGTTGTTATCGAATAGAAGACGTTCCAGGAGATCCTGAAGCTTTTTATGCTTTTATTGCATATCCTTTAGATCTTTTTGAAGAAGGTTCTATTACAAACGTATTAACATCTCTAGTCGGAAACGTTTTTGGATTTAAAGCTCTAAGACACTTACGTCTAGAAGATATTAGATTCCCAATCGCTTTCATCAAAACTTGCGGTGGTCCACCAAATGGAATCGTAGTTGAAAGAGATCGTTTAAACAAATATGGAAGGCCTCTTCTTGGTTGTACCATTAAACCTAAATTAGGATTATCTGGTAAAAACTATGGTCGAGTTGTATATGAGTGCCTTAGAGGTGGTCTTGATTTAACGAAGGATGACGAGAACATAAATTCTCAACCATTCCAGCGTTGGAGAGAAAGATTTGAGTTTGTTGCAGAAGCAGTTAAGCTTGCTCAGCAAGAAACTGGAGAAGTTAAAGGTCACTACTTAAACTGTACTGCTAACACTCCTGAAGAACTCTACGAAAGAGCTGAATTTGCTAAAGAGCTAGATATGCCAATCATCATGCATGATTATATAACTGGCGGTTTTACTGCAAATACTGGATTAGCAAACTGGTGTCGTAAAAATGGCATGCTTCTACATATTCATAGAGCTATGCATGCTGTTATTGATAGACATCCAAAACATGGTATCCATTTCAGAGTTCTAGCAAAATGTTTGAGACTCTCCGGAGGAGATCAATTACATACTGGAACAGTTGTTGGAAAACTAGAAGGTGATCGTCAAACAACTCTTGGTTACATTGATAACTTAAGAGAGTCATTTGTTCCTGAAGATAGATCAAGAGGTAACTTCTTTGATCAAGATTGGGGTTCAATGCCAGGAGTATTTGCCGTCGCATCAGGTGGTATTCACGTATGGCATATGCCTGCACTCTTAGCAATTTTTGGAGATGATTCTTGTCTTCAGTTCGGTGGAGGAACACATGGTCATCCATGGGGTTCAGCTGCTGGAGCTGCAGCCAACAGAGTCGCTTTAGAAGCTTGTGTAAAAGCACGTAATGCTGGTCGCGAAATTGAAAAAGAGAGTAGAGACATTCTTATGGAAGCTGCTAAACACAGTCCTGAATTAGCTATTGCTCTTGAAACTTGGAAGGAAATTAAGTTTGAATTTGATACTGTCGACAAACTAGACGTTCAAGGTTAAACCAGATTTCAAAATTGAGGAGATTCTTCTTCTCCTCAAACTTCCACAAATCTCGTTCTATTACGAGTAATTTCATTCACATTTAAATTTAATTATGCCTTTCCAGAGCACAGTAGGCGACTATCAAACAGTTGCAACCCTGGAAACATTCGGTTTCTTACCACCGATGACCCAGGAAGAAATATACGATCAAATTGCATACATAATTGCTCAAGGCTGGAGTCCTGTTATTGAGCATGTTCATCCTAGTGGAAGTATGCAAACTTATTGGTCTTATTGGAAACTCCCATTCTTTGGGGAAAAAGATCTTAACTTGGTTGTAAGTGAATTAGAGGCATGTCATAGAGCATACCCTGATCACCACGTAAGAATAATCGGATACGATGCTTACACTCAAAGCCAAGGAACAGCTTTTGTAGTTTTCCAAGGACGTTAAATCTACTTTATGTAGTAAATATCTTTCTCCAAAATATTTTTTGGGGAAAGTTTTTCAAAAGAGTTTCACATTTGAAGATTATGTCAAAAAAAACAAGTAGAGAGATTGCACTAGAAAGAAGAAAGGCTATGAGTGATAGCGGTAAAAAAGCTGCTGCTTATTCTTCAACAACTAAAGATAGAGTTCGATCTTCTCAAGATATGCAGATCTCTGGGACTCAGTCTTCACCTAATAATCAAAATTTTTCTAAACCAGCTACAAAACATATTCCAAAAACTCAGGTAAATAGAAAATCTTCTCCCACAAATTTATCTAGTAAAGAGTTAGTAATAGAGAGAAGAAAAGCAATGTCTACCCATGGGAAATCAGCTATAGCTTCATCTGATAGAACTCGTACTGATGTTAAAAAGGAAAGCCCTGTAAACACAGTCAAAACTACCACAAGCAAAAATCAAGAAGTTCAAAATTCTCATAATACAGAAATTAAAACTTCAAAAACAAACGTTAAAAGAAGAATTAATCAGAAGAGAAAGCCTATTACTAACACTAGTAGAGATATTGTTTTAGCGAGAAGAGAAGCTCAATCTAAGCATGGTAAATCTGCAACTAAACAAAATACCAGTGCAGCTTCTTTAGCTAGAAGGGGAGACCCAGATTTAAGTAGTAGAGAGATTTCTCAGAGAGTGAGAGAGCTAAGAAGTAAAACTGGTGCCACAGGAAAAAAAGGTAATGGTAAATGTAGACCATGTGGTCCAAATAAAAATGGAGCCAAAAAAAATATTGCTGATGCAAGCTGGAAAGTTGGTAAAAGTGAAACTGATTCAGGTCAAATAGTTACTGGAACGCAAGCTAATAGATCTGTAAAAACTACAGGTAATGAAGCAAGCACATGCAGAACTGTCACTGGTACTCAATATATGGGAGCAGAAGTTATTGACCAATTTTGTCAAGATAGACCAAGTTATAAACAACCACTTAGATCTACAGTTACCTCTACTTCATCAGGTAATAAAGTAACTGGAAATGAAGTCGGTAGATCTGAAAGGGTCACAGGCGATGAGCCAGGGACTTGTAAAAACCTTACAGGTACTGAATATGTATCTTCTAATCAATTACAGAAGTATTGTGGTGATGTTCCAAAAAATCCTTCAAAGGTTAAACATAGTACTACAACTGATGGATTAAAAGTATCTGGATCACTTCCAGGTAGATCAACTCTGGTTACTGGAGATGAATCAGGTTCTGGACATCAGTTAACTGGAGATCAATATCTTGGCTCAGAGCCAAATCCAAAAGGTAAAGCATTTGAAAAAGTAGGCAGTTACAACACTCTTAATGGGAATAATGTAACTGGTACAGGTGTAGGAAGATCAGACCATATGACAGGTAATGAACATGGGAGTTGCAAGAATGTAACTGGTGATGAGTATATAGGATCTCAACAATATGAGAAGTTTTGCGGTTCAAAACCAAAACCAGAAGCTAGAAAAGTAGGTTTAAGCCTTTCTTCAAAGTCAAATTTAATAAGCGGTACTATGACAGGAAGATCAAAAATAGTAACTGGAGATGAACCAGGTTCATGCAAAGTGCTAACAGGAACACCATACGCAGGCTTAGATCAGATTAATGAGAATTGTAATAATGAAGCTTCTGAAGATATGAAATCACGAGCAACAGTTAATTCTGGAAATAATTCAAATGCCAGACTAACAGGACAACAACCAGGAATTGGCGGAGTAATGACAGGTGCTAAGAAAGGTGCTTGTAAAAACCTAACAGGTACTCCTTATGTTGGTGGAGATCAGTTCTCACAAAGTTGTGATAATCCTCCTCATGATACTGCTTATGCGAATCCGGAAAAGTCAGCAGGTAACTCTTGGAATGAATTCTCTGTTAAGTCACCATCAAGAGATAAATATTCTGAAAAAAATACTCAAGGTGTTACTGGTAATGAATATGAAAATGGTTCAAAGGTAACAGGACCTTTTGATATGGCAGTTGATAAGGTAACTGGTACTGAAAAATTTAGATTTGAACCGAATAAAAATATTACTTATAAACAAAAAATGGAAATTGAAGAGGCAGACCGTGCTGCAAAGACGCCAGAAAAAAGAGTCGCATCGAGGATTACTGGTGAAGGACAATCAGTGGGAAACGTAACTGGTGATGATTGGGATCGCGGTGATAAGGTAACAGGCACAGAGGGAGCTTCTTCTAGAAAGCGAAATCCATCAAGAGCAGGATTCATGAGCGCAATGCCCCCTATGGAAGTTAAAAGAAATGAGGAAACAGAAAAACCAGATTTCTTGATAACTGGATCTAGTGGTAATACTCGTGAAGGGCAACTTGTTACCTTTTCAGGTGGTGCAAGAGGTTAAGTAAATAATGCCTTTAAGAGGACTGGCTAAAGCCAAGAACTTCACATTGGGGCCGACCGCTCCAATGAAAACTTTTACTGAAAATATCCATATACAAACTAAAGAATCAAATAATTTAAGCGATTCTGGGAAGTCTCATAAATTAACTAATAATATTCAAAATGAAAATCTATTTAGGTATGAAAGTAAAATAAAAAGTGATTTTGACGAAATTGTTCCAACTCTCAAGGAAATTGCCCGAATTCAACATCACGAAGATTTTATAAATAAGGCTCAGAAAATATCAAGAAAAAATTTGGGAATAGATTTACCCCTAGATGTATTAGATAAATCCTGGGTTAAACCTCTTGATATGAGGGCTTTATATGCATGGTGTGCTTTCAAACAGCATGAGAAACTTAGCGACAATTTTTTTAATAATGATCCACTTGAAGGTGCTGCTGGAAGTAGGGATGCGGAAGACTTTGAAAAATTTCTTTTAGCTTGTGGAATACATTTACTTGATATAACTCCTTGTTCAGATGGAAGATTAGCTCATTCAGTTGCTTATGTAATGAGAATACCTTTTAGTTCAGTAAGAAGAAGATCCCATGCTGGAGCATTGTTTGATATTGAAAATACCGTTAATCGATGGGTTAAAACTGAACATAAAAGATATAGAGAGAATGTTCCTAATGAAGCTCATAAAGATACCAGGTACTTAAAAGTTGTAACTTATCATTTTAGTTCAGTAGATCCTTTGCATCAGGGATGCGCAGCACATGGGAGTAATGACGAGTTAGCTGCAGCAGAAGGTAGAAATAAATTATATGCTTTCAAAGAGGCTGTAGAGAATAGCTTTTGCTGCGGAGCTTCTGTGGATTTAATGTTAATTGGACTTGATACAGACACTGATTCATTGAAAATACATTTATCAACTAGCGATGGCGGTATAGATTTAGAAAAAACTATTTCTACATTAGATATTTATAATTCAACTATAAATTTTTCAAAAGAGGATGCGGAAAGAGAAATTTGCCAGATAATTTCTAAGCAATCTTCAAAAGATAAACTCAGTGGACTGGGAAAATTTACGTATAAATTAATTGTCAATAATATTTCTCAAATTGATTATGTTAAAAGTTTTCATAATGGTTCTTATGAAGATATTGGACATGCAGAGAGGTTTATTGGAGTAGGTATTGGTTTCAAAGAAGTACATCTCAGAAATTTAACTTATTTTGCTCATTTAGATACAGTCGAAGAAGGGGCTCCAGATTTAGATGTTGGAGTGAAGATTTTTACTGGATTAAATGTTTCTCAAGATCTACCAATTCCGGTAGTAATAAGATTTGATTACTCTGGAAAAGTACCCGGCGCAAAAGAGAGGGCAATAAATGATTGTGAAAGAGTTAATAATGCGATATCAATTAGATATAAAAATTTAGTTGATCAAGGTTTGTTGCATACTTGCTCTACTATTAGAGATAGGGACAACATTCATTCCGCTCAAATTATTGGAATGTCTTTAGATAAAAAAACAGAGGAGGCTCACTAATTATGTTAATTTGCAAGGTTGTAAAACCACTTGTTTCCACAAATAGGATTCCAGGTTTTGAACATAAACATCTGCAAGTTGTATTAGATGGTTCCTCTAATAAAGTTGCAGTTGATGCTGTTGGCTGTAAGCCAGGAGATTGGGTAATTTGTGTTGGAAGTTCTGCTGCTAGAGAAGCTGCGGGCAGTAAATCTTATCCTAGCGATTTAACGATTGTTGGAATTATTGATCATTGGGATCCTGACAAGTCATAAAAAAGGAGAATATTAATTGTGGAAGTTATGAAGGTATTAGGAAGGATGGTATGCACTCAAAGAGTCGCTGGCTTAGGTCATATGAATTTACGAATTTTAGAAAATAATAAAGGAAAGAAATTAGTTGCTGTTGATCCTGTTGGAGCTAGAGAAGGAAACTGGGTTTTTACTGCTAGTGGCTCTGCCGCAAGATTTGCATGCCCTAATCCAGAAGTTCAAACCGATTTAACAATTGCCGGTATTATTGATTTTTGGGAGAGTTCTTAAAATTTTAACTTCAAAAATTTATATAGAAACTTTGTTGAAGGTATAGTGTAATTAGTTTGTAATAAAGAATGTAATGTGGAAAGAAAGAGAATCACCTTTGAGGATTGAAAAAAGATTTGAATTTGATCAATACTCAAAAATAAGTAAATTTATGGGGAAAATTGAGCAATTATGTAAAGAAAGTGATATCTATCCAAATATCAGCTTCGGTAAGAATTTTATAAGTCTTTCAATTTTTTTAAACAATAAAGAAATATCAGACAAGGAAAAAGACTTTTCAATTAATATTGATAAATTTTATTTAGAAGATTAGTCCTTTTTAATAATTATTTGGCTTTGCAATATCTCTTTTGATCAAAGCCATTAAATATGTCGGTGCTTTATATCTACCAGGTAGACATCTATTTAAAGTTTCAAGATGACTCCAACACACTGTCTTTTCTATATCTTTAACTGAGTTTCCTTTTAAAATTAATAGTCTAAGAGCTTTGCAAAATAAAGGATAACCTGCTTCTAGTTCATCTATATTAAGCTTTGCTGCTGTCATAGATCAAAGATGAATTATCAACTAATAATCTATACAACTATGGTCCACAATTGGTTCATATTTTAAATTTCTCAATAATTAGAAATTAATCTAGAAATGCGACGCAATCTATTTCAACTAAAACTCCTTTTGGTAGAGATGAAACTTCCACACAGGCCCTTGCTGGAGGACTCTCAATATCAAAAAAATCATTATATATTTTGTTGACAATTTGAAAATTACTTAAGTCCGTTAAGTAAATAGTTGTTTTTATTACATCCTCTATTTTTGCTCCACCAGCTTTAAGAACTTCTGCGAGATTTTTTAAAACTTGAATAGTTTCCTTCTCTATATCGCCTAAACATGTTATTTCATTTAAAGCTGGGTCTATAGCAATTTGACCAGAACAATAGATAAAATCCCCAGCTTTTATTGCTTGATTATAAGGTCCTACCGGATCTGGAGCCTTTGATGTTTTAATTACTTGTTTGGGGGACATTTTTTTAAGAAGATACTTATCTATTTAAACCCATAAATCTTTATTTGCTCTTAAAAACGTAAATTCTTCTAAATTTTTTGCTCTTAAGAAAAGGTTTATTTTCATCTCTTCATCAAGTAAAAATGGAATTGTCAACTCATTAAGAGAAAGTTTTTTTTCAACTTCCAAAAGTTTATTTTTTATATCTTGATCTTCTGGCTTGAGATTCAATGCCCACAATATATTTGCCTTTGTATATTCATGTGCACAATATATGAGGGTATTTTTTGGTAACGATTTGATTCTTTCTAGTGAAGAATACATTTGTTGATAAGTTCCCTCAAAAATTCTTCCACAGCCTCCAGAAAATAATGTGTCACCAATAAAAAGAACAGGATTTTCCCCATTCAAAAAGAAGGAAATATGTGAGCTTGTATGTCCTAATACTTCAATTATTTTTACTTCTTCACCTAAAATATTCAAAGTTTCTCCATCCTCTACAGATACATTTTGAAAAGGTATTCGACTTTTTTCTTTGGAGGAAGCAATCACCTTTACATTTGGCCATCTTTCAATAAGAGACTTCGTCCCTCCAATATGATCTGAATGATGATGAGTTTGCAAAATTGCTTCTAAATGAAAATTGTTTTCATTTATATATTTGATAACCGGTTCGTGAACAGATGGATCTACAACCACAACGGATTTATCTTTTACCAACAACCAAATGACGTTATCACTTAAAACTCTAAGTCCGGTAATATTTCGAGCTTTATTAAATTCCATTGTTAACTTAGAATGAAGAATCCTTGGAAGAAATTGATCTATGTTTACTATAGCTTTACCAAAAGGAGCTCTGTTAAAAGATTCAATTTCAACTTTTAAAAGAGCTGGATTAGATTTCTCAGATGCGTTGAACGAAAATAATAGATCATTAACCTTTGAATCAAATTGTAAACGGGCAAAAGCTTTATTAGTAAGAAATGGAGATGTGCCTGTTTATGTAAGTTATGGTCAGGCTGATTTGGGTATTGTTGGGTATGACGTTTTACGAGAATCTGAATTAAAAGTTGCAAAGTTGTTAGATTTAGGATTTGGTGGTTGTCATATGTCGTTGGCGGTTAAGAAAAATAGCAATTACTCAAAACCAACTGATCTTCCGGCGAATTGTAAAGTAGCGAGTAAATTTATAAAAACAGCAAGATCTTATTTTGATGAATTAAATATTCCTGCAGAAATAGTTCATTTGACAGGATCTGTCGAGCTTGGCCCTATTACAGGTATGGCAGAGGCAATAGTTGATTTGGTGGCAACAGGAAAGACTCTTAAAGAGAATGGTTTAATAAAAATAGATGACCTTTATTACTCGACCGCAAGACTAATTGGAAATCCTTTATCTATGAGGTTAGATGATAATTACCTCAGAGATACTATTTTATCAATAGAATCAACTAATGCTTTATAGAAGATTAGTTAAATGTTTTTTAAAGATTTTAGAAGGGTTAAAAAGTTAGGTAAATATTTAACTAAAGATAAAAAAACAATTTATTTGATTTTAATAGTTTTGTTACCTGTTTCTTTCTCTGGAGCTATTCAACCATTATTAGTTGGTCAAGCAATTACTATTCTAAAGAACGAAACTACAGATGTTTGGCTAAGTAAGACTTTCTTTGGGCAATCAATAAATGCCATAATCCTAACTTTATTTATAACTGTATTATTCCGATTAGTTCTACAGGGATACCAAACATACAATATCCAAGCAGTGGGACAACGTTTGACAGCAAGAATTAGAAGAGAACTTTTTGATCATTCAATATCTTTATCTCTTAAGTATCACGATAAAATGCCGGTAGGGAAATTATTAACGAGATTAACAAATGATGTTGATGCTTTAGCCGAGGTGTTTGGTAGTGGGGCAGTTGGAGTAATTGCTGACTTCGTCAGTCTGATAGTAATTTCTTTGACAATGCTGTCAATTGATCGAGGGCTTGCCATTTTATTACTTTTGACTCAAATCCCAGTTTCATATTTTATTATTTGGCTTCAAAAACGTTATAGAAGAGCCAATTATCAAGTAAGAGAAGAATTGTCTCAACTCAACTCTGACTTTCAAGAGAATCTTCAAGGTTTAGAAGTTGTTCAGATGTTCAGGAGAGAAGCTTTCAATAGTAAAAAATTTTCAAATACTGGAGTTGCCTATAAGAAAGCAGTAAATGGAACAATATTTTATGACAGTAGTATTTCGGCTTTTATAGAATGGATTTCTCTTGCCGCGGTTTCCTTGGTTTTGGCAGTTGGAGGATATCTTGTTACTTCTGGAAATATTGGTTTAGGAACATTAACAACTTTTATTTTGTATTCCCAGAGACTTTTTGAACCTTTAAGGCAACTTGCAGAAAGATTTACTCAGATACAAGGAGGTTTAACAGCTGTAGAGAGAATAAATGAATTATTGGATGAAGAAATACAAATTAAAGACTCTATTTCTGCAAAACATTTTTTAGAAAATTCTAAAAATTTAAATAAGAAATTTAAGGGGAAAATTGAGTTCAAGAATGTTAATTTTTTCTATAACGAGGGCGAACATATCATAAAGAATTTATCTTTCATGATCAATCCAGGAGAGCATGTGGCTTTTGTAGGGCCAACTGGTTCAGGTAAGACTACCATAATAAGATTATTATGTAGATTGTATGAACCTCAATCAGGTCAAATTTTAATCGATGATATAGATATAAAAGATATTCCTATTGCAACTCTTAGAAATATGTTGGGAGTAGTTTTGCAAGATACCTTTATTTTTAGTGGAAATGTCGCAGACAATTTGAAACTAAATTCTAATGTAGACAATCTTGAATTAGAAAATCTTTGTAACGAATTAGGGTTAGATAATTTGTTGAAAAAATTACCTGAGGGTTTGAATACCTTACTAAGAGAAAGAGGGGGAAATCTCTCTTCTGGTGAGAGACAACTTCTTTCAGTAGCTCGAGTAGCGATTAGAAATCCTGTCGTTTTAATAATGGACGAAGCAACAGCGTTTATGGATCCCTCTACAGAGGCTACTTTGCAGAAAGATCTTGAGAGAATTTTGTCAAAAAGAACAGCATTAGTAATAGCTCACAGATTAGCAACTATTGAAAGTTCTGATAAAATTTTAGTCCTAAAAGGGGGCGCATTAGTTGAAGAGGGAACGCATAGTGAATTGAGACTGAAAAAGGGTTTATATTTTCAGCTCTCTGAGCTTCAACAAAAAGGATTTGCGAATTTTTAATGATTTTTAGAAACCGGGGATCGTTAATAAAAAAATCAAATAGCATATCGAGAGATGAGCTTATAAATCTCTATGGTTTAAATTCTTATGAGTTCACCCAAACAAATAAAGAAGAAATATTTGTATGTAGTAAAAATAAAGATCTAGATCTAATAGAACTAGATCAACTTTTGCAAACTGTTGGTTGGAGCAGAAGACCTATAAGGAGAGTGAAAAGAGCTTTAGATTTTAGTATTTTGGTGGTTGGGCTATGGCGTCATGATTATAAATTCCCCAGACTAGTAGGATTTGCAAGATGCACTGGCGATGGAATTCTAGAAGCAACAGTTTGGGACGTGGCTATTAACCCTGTATATCAAGGCCTTGGATTAGGAAAAGAGTTAATGAAATATGTCCTACAAGAATTAAAAAATATTGGAATTTCTAAAGTAACCCTTTTTGCTGATGCTGAAGTGGTTACATTTTACAAAAGACAAGGTTGGATATTAGAACCAAGAGGATCTAAATGTGCTTTTTGGTATGCAAATTAATCATTTTTGTAGTAGTCAGAATATATAGATTTTAATGATTCGCCTTTTAACCATCTTCTTCTAAAGTGCCAATTCTTAATTGCTTGGATAAATATATTAGTTCTTTCCCATTTTCTTGAACTTATAAAGATGGATGAATTTAATTGTTTTATGCCTATTTTATTGTTTAATCTCCTTAAAAAATCTACATCTTCCATCAAAGGTATCTTACTGAAACCATTATTCTTAAAATAGGTCGTTCTATGAATTATTAAACCTTGATCACCATAGGGTTGCTTTAAAAATTTACTTCTAAAATTTACAAGAATTTCGAGTAATCTATAAGTTATCTTTTTGTGATTAATTTTAAATTTAAAATAGTAAATAGTATTCTTGTTTCTCTTTAAAAATGAATTTGTTTTGCTAAACCAATCATGATTTAATCTTGTATCTGCATGCAAAAATATGAGCCAGTCTCCTTTTGAATTTTTAGCTCCCATATCTAATTGTAAACCTCGATTTCTTTCTTTGGATATACATACTTTTGCTCCATAAATATTTGCTATATCAATAGTTTTATCTTCACTTCCGCAATCAACAATTATAATTTCCCCATTTTTCTGAATACTTGATAAGTCCGAAAGCAACAATGGTAAATTATTTGCTTCATTAATAGTTGGAATGATAATTGAGATTTTAGACAAGTCGATTACTTTCTATTTTCAATATCAATAATTGTATCTATATCTATTTTTTTATCTAAAAATTTATATTTTAATTTTGTGGAAGCAAAATTATCAATTGTATTTTGAAGAACATTTTCTGTCCCCCACTTTATGTCTATAAAAGGTAAGTACATATGCGATGATATTATTTTTTCTGATAAACCGATAAGCCAATATCCTCCATCATTAGATGGTCCTAAAATAAGATCATTATGTTGAAGCTGATTTAGAGTATTCAATAAATCTTGATGGCATAAATCTGGAAGGTCAGTACCAATAAAAATAATATTTTTGATCTTATGTCTTGCACAAAATTTTTTGTTGATAATTATTTGCCGTTTCATTTTTTCCCCCAAGCAGCCTTTCCCCTGCAAATTAAATTTTTTGATGCCTAATTCTCTAGACCATTTTCTACAATTTTTTACTCCCAAACCAGTTATGGCAATAGAAATATCAAGCAGTTTTTTTTCTTGAAGATATTTTGCGACTGAAATTGTGTGTTTGGTCATTACACTTTGTACTTTCGCCGAATTAATTTTACCTATATCTTTTGATAATCTTGTTTTGCATCTTCCAAAACCATGCCATTTCGTCATGATAATAAGTAATGCTTTATCCAATATTTATGTGAAAATTAAAATAATTATATGCCTATTAAAAAACATCAAATTTATTTTTATAAATTTAGTCGATACTTTGTTAAATAATTTTAAATTTGTCGTGATCTTGTGATTTGATAATGGCCAATTATTAAATTCCAACTAGATTAATAATCTAGAGAATAAAATTTTGCAAGCAACTAATCCTATTTGGGCGGAAGTTCAACAATCACTCCAAAAAACTTTAAGTAAGCCTTCATTTGAGACATGGATAAGGCCTGCTAAATTTAATTGTTTTGAAAATGGCTTATTAACTTTAATCGCCCCAAATACATTTTCTAGTGATTGGTTGAGAAAAAATTATTGTGAAACTATTGAAAAAGCGGCAAAGGAAATCTGCGGTCATGATGTAAAAGTTGTTTTTAAATCTGAAACGAATACCAGCAGCGATTTAACAAATGAAGAAAAACCTAATGAACAGAACATTAATCATAAAACAAGATCTTTTTCTAGTAATAACCTAAATAATTCTTCAAAAAATCAATTCAAAAATCCTAATGGTTTAAATTTACGCTACGTATTTAAAAGATTTGTTGTAGGTCCAAATAGTAGGTTGGCTCATGCCGCAGCTTTGGCCGTTGCCGAATCTCCTGGGAGAGAATTCAATCCATTATTTATTTGTGGAGGAGTAGGTCTTGGTAAGACTCATTTAATG
This sequence comes from Prochlorococcus sp. AG-355-P18, assembly GCA_003280515.1. GTDB lineage: Bacteria > Cyanobacteriota > Cyanobacteriia > PCC-6307 > Cyanobiaceae > Prochlorococcus_A. Next base: position 33,900 of record QCER01000011.1, on the reverse strand, counting down.
CAAGCAATAGGTCATTATCGAGTAGAAATAGATCCAGAGGCAAAAGTTAAATATGTATCTACAGAGACTTTTACAAATGATGTTATTAGTGGTATTCGAAGAGATGGAATGACAGCTATTCGAGATAAATATAGAAATGTAGATTTGATTTTAATAGACGATATACAGTTCTTAGAAGGCAAAGAGTATACACAGGAAGAATTCTTTCATACATTTAACGCACTTCACGAATCAGGAAGTCAAATAGTTATTGCAAGTGACAGACCACCAAATCAATTATCGGGAATTCAAGAGAGATTAATTTCTAGGTTCTCAATGGGTATGACCGCAGATATTCAACCACCTGACCTTGAGACGAGGACAGCTATTCTTCAAAAAAAGGCAGAACAAGAGAGGATGAGTCTTCCAAGAGATTTAATTCAATTTATAGCAGGAAGATTCACTTCCAATATTCGAGAATTGGAGGGAGCATTTACTAGAGCTGTTGCATTTGCATCAATAACAGGCTTGCCAATGACAGTTCAATCAATTGCTCCAATGCTTGATCCTAATAGTGTTGGAGTAGTTGTTACTCCAAAACAAGTTATTAATAAAGTGTCAGATTTCTTTAAAGTTTCTACTGATGAATTGATCAGTTCAAGTAGGAGAAAACCAGTAAGTCAAGCTAGACAAATAGGTATGTATCTTATGAGACATGGTACGGATCTAAGCCTACCAAGAATTGGAGATGAGTTTGGGGGTAAGGACCATACAACAGTTATGTACGCTATAGAACAAGTTGAAAAAAAATTATCTATTGATCCAAATATTGCAAGTCAAGTTCAAAAAATAAGAGATTTACTTCAAATAGATTCAAGAAAAAATTTATAGTTTTACTAATAACTAGAAATAAAATTTATAGGATCTTGATCATATCTATGCCTGAAAGGTATCTTATCTATTTCATTGATATCACTAAGCGATTCAATTGTGTTTAATGATTGCCTTAATAACCTTGCTGAAATAATTGGCATATCTCTTGGAACTGAGATTCTATTTTTTAAGTATCTTAAAGAGATTCCTGAAAGTTTTTTAGGGATTAATACTTCACCTGTGATCATATGGCTCAAAGCTGATCTCAATGATTCGTCAAAGGACTCTTTATTGTATGGGTTTACCTTTAGTAAATTGTCTTTATGCTTTATCACTCTTTTAAGAGCAATTCTTGCATAATATTTTGACTCATAATTTTGGTTTAATTCATAATTACCTAAACCCTCTCCAGTATCTATTAGCTTAGAGAAAGTAATCTGTTGTTCATTACTTTCTTTATAGCAACCCCCCATTTGTGGGGGTAAATCATGAGAATGAGTATGAAAATCTCCTTGAGTGCCTCTATAAGCACTTGTCCCTTCAAAAAGGGTAAGCCAGTTATCTACATGACAGTAATTAGACCTTAAATTAAACCCTTTATAATAAAAAAGTGATGCATTCATTCTTTCCATATAGGGAATAAAAATTATATCTCCAACACCAGGCTCTATATCACCCTTGTTAGAAACTGATGGATCAACAAACCCTGATTTTGAGCTACTTAAGATTTCATCTAGTTTAGAAATGGATTCTTTAAATCTTTTTTTTCTAAAAGAGTTATCTATAAAATTAAAGCTTTCTCGGCAGAGCCAATTACACCAAGATCTGAAAATTTCTCTTTCTAACTCTCGAATTTTGATAAGGTGACTAGATGTTATAAAAGATCCAAGTGCTCCAAATTCATTTTCTAAAAAAGCTACGATATCGTCGCTTTCAGTTATAACTTGTCCTTTAAATTCAATTGCAGGTAATTTCCCCGATCTGACTTTTTCAAGGAACCAACTTTCTTTTTGGCCGTAGCAAAACATATTTATTTTCTTGACTCTATATGGAATTTTCTTAAATTCAAGCCATAACCATATCTTCTGACAGTAAGGACACCAAGAATGTCTATCCCTATAGAGGGTAACTAATACATCATTTTCACTATGTCCGAATAATCTTAAATTTGCGTAGGAATTATTTATACCATGTACTCTATCAAGATCTTCAACTTCAAATTTATTTAAATCATCCCATGTCAAAATCCCATTCATTATTTGAATTAAAGCTATAAACTAACGTTATAATAATTGATTAAAAAAAGTCTTGGAATTTGAATTTGATTTAATTGTTGTCGGCGCTGGATCTGGAGGACTCGCGGCGGCTAAACGTGCTGCTAGTTATGGAGCAAAAGTCGCAATCATAGAAGCAAATCAAATAGGAGGAACTTGTGTGATAAGGGGATGTGTGCCTAAGAAATTAATGGTTTATGCAGCTAAAAGTAAAAAAAATATGGATTCTTCTGAAGGATATGGATTAAAAAATGAAGGTATTAATTTTGAATCAAATATTTTGTTGAAGAATGTTAGAGAGGAGGTTTCTAGATTAAGTAATTTACATAGAAATTCTTTAAAAAAGTTGAATATAACTATTTTTGAAGGCTTAGGAAGATTTATTTCTCAAAATGAATTAGAAATTATTTGTTCAAACACAAAGAAAATTAAAAACAAAATAAGTTCAAAAAAAATTCTTATTTCAGTTGGAGGTAAACCAAAGAAATTAAATATTCCTGGGGTAGATTTGGCATGGACTAGTGATGATATTTTTGAATTAGAAAAGTTTCCCAAATCAATATTAATAGTAGGAGGTGGATATATTGCTTGTGAATTTGCTTCTATTTTTAGAAATTTAGGTACTGAAGTAACACAATTAATTAGAGGTCAACATTTACTTAATGGATTTGATGAGGATCTTTCTTCTTGTCTAAAGGAATCACCTACTTTTACAGACATAAACATAATCTTTAATACTCAATTAAAATCTATCAAGAAAGTAAATGGAAATCTGGAATCTACCCTAGACTCGGGTGATAAACTCCTTACTAATAATATCCTTATTGCTGCAGGAAGAGAACCAAATCTTTTGCCTTTAAATTTAGATTTTTTAAATCTAAAGATGGATGGCCAATATTTAGATGTCGATGAAATTAATCAAACAAGCAATGCAAATATTTTTGCAGTTGGCGATATCATAAATAAGCCAAACCTAACGCCAGTAGCAATAGAACAAGGGAGAGTTTTTTCGGACAATTTTTTTAATGACAAAAAAAGAAAAGTAAATTATGAATATATTCCTAAGGCCGTTTTTACTATTCCAGAAATTTCAACAGTTGGCTTAAGTGAGAAAAAAGCTAAAGAGATTTACTCTGAAAAAAATATAAAAATTTTCAAATGCAAATTTACCCCTATGTCTAATACCTTTAGAAAGAATAAATCAAAATGTATGTTGAAGATTGTAGTTCATAAGTTAACTGACAAAGTCTTAGGATGTCATATGTTTGGAGAAACATCGTCTGAGATTATTCAAATGGTATCAATTTCATTAAATGCAGGGATAACAAAAAAAGACTTTGATATTACTATGGCTTTGCACCCAACTATCTCAGAAGAATTTGTGACTATGTATGGATAAAATTATGAATTGGAAAATTTTAATTTTTCTTGAAGAATCAGAAACACTATAAGTAATGCAAAGTAAATAAATAAACATATCCTTAATTCTGAAAGGAAGTTAAATCCATTCAGGAAAAGTATCTTATCCAGAATGTAGAAAATATAAAGATTAAGCAAAATAAATCCTTCAATTCTTGTGATTTTCCCTTTGCTCCAGAAAATTGGTAAGCATGCAAAGGTAGTTAAAACCATAAAAGGTAAGTCAACTTTTATTAGACTCTGTTCAATTACTAAACCTTTAAATCCTGAAAAAATACTGCAACTTCCAAGGATTAAAAGTTGATTGAGTAAATTACTTCCTATTACATTCCCAATCGCAAGATCTGTTTTGCCTTTAAATGCAGCAATTATTGAAGTTACTAATTCTGGTAAAGATGTCCCAGTTGCGACGATAGTTAAACCAATAACAATTTCATTTACACCCAAAAGAGTAGCGAGCGTTTGAGAACCATTTACTAAAATATTTGAACCAAAGCTTAATAGAAATATTCCCAATATTAACTTAAGTAAAATATTCATTCCCCCTTTATAGTTATCTTTTAATTCTTCTATCTCTGGTTCAGCATCTTTTGTCTCCTCTCCTTTCTCATTGATGGTATTGATTTCCCATATTGTATTTAAGATTAAACAAAATATTAGAAATACCCCTGCTTGCAATGTTAATAAGCCTGTTGATGACATAGCCCAAACGGCACAAGAAATTGCCATTAAAAGAGGCACATCTCTTCTGACAATTCTGCTTTTTACTTTAAGAGGTGTTATCAATGAGCTTATGCCCAAAACAACGAGAACATTAAAAATATTGCTTCCAATTACATTGCTTGCCGCAAGCGAATCACTGCCTTTTAAAATTGAACTCAAACTTACTAACAACTCAGGAGAGCTTGTACCAAGAGAAACAACTGTCAAACCAATTACTATTTGAGGTATTCCTAAAATTAAAGATAAAAATATGGCTCCTTGAATAAAGAGCTCTCCTCCAGCAAAAAGTAGAACTACGCCTAAAACTATTTCTATTATTGGAAATAAAAAATCACTCATATTTAGGATTTAATTTAGATATTCAAAATTTTCATAATTGGTTAATAACTATCCTCGAATATCTATAATTTATTGTCAATTTTAATTTGCTGTTAAAATTGATTAAATAGAAAAAATTTTGAAGACTTTAAACATAATAAAACCTGATGATTGGCATTTACATTTAAGAGAAGGTCTTGTATTAAAAAATATCATTCAGTTTACTTCGGAATATTTTGGAAGAGCCATTGTTATGCCAAATACTAAAAGTCCCATAACATCAATCAATAGCGCTGTTTCTTATAAGAAATCTATTGTAGAAGCGCTACCAGAAAGTTCTAAGTTTGAACCATTAATGACAATTTATCTTACGGATGACACCGATAAAGGGGAACTAATTAATGGTTTTAAAAATAATGTTTTTTTTGCAGCAAAATTATATCCTGCTAACGCTACAACAAATTCCAGTCATGGAGTTAGGAAAATAGAAAATCTTTATAAGATCTTTGAATTAATGCAAGATACTGGAATGCCTCTTTTAATTCATGGGGAAGTGACTGATTCTGAAGTAGATGTATTCGATAGAGAAGAAGTTTTTATAGATAAAGAACTTTCTCAAATAACCAAAAGATTTCCAAAATTAAAAATCGTTCTAGAACATATAACCACCTCTTATGCAGTGGATTTTGTGCAAGAAAATAATATTGGGGCTACTATCACCCCGCATCATTTGCATATAAATAGAAATGCAATGTTTTTTGGAGGCTTAAATAGTGATTTTTACTGCTTACCAGTTGCTAAGAGGGAAAATAATAGACTCGCTTTAAGGAGAGCGGCAACAAGTGGGAAAAAATGTTTTTTCTTGGGGACTGACTCTGCTCCACACCTTAGGAAGTGGAAGGCTTTTTGTGGATGTGCAGGCATTTTTAATTCGCCAGTAGCAATAGAAAGCTACTTAACAGTTTTCGAAGAGGAGGATGCTTTAGATAATTTTGAAAAGTTTGCAAGTTTGAATGGCCCTAATTTTTATAATGTCCCACCAAATAAAGAAAAATTAAAATTAGTTTCTAGACCTAACAAAATTAAAGAATATATTGATGTTATTGAAGAAAAAAATATTGTCGGACAAATAAAACCATTTCATGCAGGTGAAACTTTACAATGGCAAGTAGAGGGGATAGTAAATTAAAAATTAGATTTAATCTGACAATTAAAAATGTAAATATTCCAATTTTTCTTGGTTAATTGAGTTAATTTCATTAAAGATAAAAAATGTAAATTCCTTTTGGGAGTGTAGGGCGTAATTGGTAGACGCGCCGGATTTAAAAACCAGATAGATTTTATTACACTTAAGTACACAAACCTTTAGCGATTGGTCAAAAGCCAGTCGCTTTCTTACTTTATAACCTATCCACTAAAGGATAAATATCCACAACATCATCTAGCGCGATCCATGCTCCTTTTTTTAGATCGACTGTCAATCAATTAATAATTAATTAATTTTCTCTTTCCATCTCTAGTTTCTACTTTATTTATTCTTAACCCAATAAACAAAGCCCATATAAGTGCAAAGATAATTGGTAAGAAAATGATCGCAAGTTTCATCATTTTTTAATCCTGTTATTTGCAAAAATAATAACTTCTAAATCAATAAGAGAATATAGGTACTTTATCTAAAAAAGTAGAGTCGAGGTTAGATCGACTGATAATCAATATCAAAGATGCAAATAAATTAGCTTTTAAACTTAAATTTCAAAATAGCATTATTAAAAATAAATAAAAATTAATATGATTTTATTTTTAAAATAAAAACCACACTTACATCAATTACTTTAGAGAATAATATTGCATCCATTACTTCTAAAGCAAAGCAGTGGTCTTTGGATGCAAGTAATAAATGAAAAGAAAATATTTCAAAATTTATTTCTTAGATACTGAAAAAAAAATTAAATACTAAAGTGCTTCGATTTATAAATTAATTTTGAAAAACTTTATTTCTCTTATTCCTTTTCTTTCAATAACAATTCTTTCATTAGGATGTTCAAGTAAACCTATTAAAAAAGAAATGAAAATGCCAATGTTATTTGATACAAAAGAACAGGCTGAAAAAGAAGCTTATAAATTTGACTGTGAAGGCGCTCATCAAATGGGAGATAAATGGATGCCATGCAGTATGCATGAACATAACCATTAAAAAATGAGCTAAGTGCCCCTTATATTTCGATAATTAAGTTATAGCGATGGATTTTAATCAATTAATTTTTAAATAGTTCTAGCTCGTCCATGAGTCTCCAAAAAATGTAAATATTCGCATTTTTCTTGGTTAAATGGGTTGCTTTCAGCTACGATAAAAAAGCGCAAATTCCTTTTGGGAGTGTGGCGGAATTGGTAGACGCGCCGGACTTAAAATCCGTCGAGCGATTTAGCTCGTGGGGGTTCAAGTCCCCCCACTCCCATTATTAAATTATTTATTTTTAGTTCTGACGATAACTTCCAATAGTTGTTATGTTTTAACTAAGCAAACATAAATTAAAATGGAAAGTTTTTTTAATAATTCATTCGCTACTTTAATTGCTTATATCGGAGTTGTTTCTATCTATTTATTGGTTATCCCATTGTTACTATTTTACTGGATGAATAACAGATGGAATATTATGGGCAAATTTGAAAGATTAGGAATTTATGGCCTTGTATTTCTTTTCTTTCCAGGTTTAATTTTATTTTCTCCATTTTTAAACCTCAGACTAAAAGGAAGTGGTAAAGGGTAAATAATTGACTAAAGGAAAAGTTATACAAATAGGTTTATTTTTTTCATTAATAGGATTAATTAGTTATAAATTTGCACCGCAAATTGGGATCGACAATTTTACAACCACGACTCTCTCAAGTTGTATTTTGATTTTTATTGTTATTACTTGGGTAACATCTTATGTTTATAGAGTTATAAATGGAAAAATGACTTTTATGGAACAAAGGAAGCGTTATAGAAAAGAGTATGAAAAAGTTGTTAATGATAAACTAGAAGCCAAATTCAACTCATTATCAAAGGAAGAGCAGCAAAAACTAATGGAAGATTTAGAAAAAAATACATAAATATTTCATAGAAAAATTTCTAAAAATCATGAAAGATAACAAAATGCAAATCACTAAAAATGAATCTTTATCTAAGATAGATAAGATGTTTTATGAGTTAAAAAATAAAAAAAAATTAGCTTTGATGCCTTTCATAATGGCTGGGGATCCCAATATTGAAATAACGTCTGAGATCTTATTAAAGTTACAAGAAAATGGAGCTGACCTTATTGAATTAGGTATCCCTTACAGTGACCCACTCGCAGACGGACCAGTTATTCAAGTGGCGGCCTCTCGCGCCTTAAAGTCAGGCACTAGCCTAAGAAAAGTAATTACTCTTTTAGAGTCTTTAAAAGGTAAATTAAATATTCCCATCATCCTTTTTTCTTACTTAAATCCATTACTATCTTTTGGCTTTGAAAAGTTTTGTGAGATGGCATCTAATGCTGGAGTTTCTGGCCTAATAGTTCCTGATCTCCCTTTAGAGGAAGCTTATAAATTTTCTAAAATAGTAAGTAGCCACTATATGGACTTAATTTTATTGGTGGCTCCAACTACTCCTTTTGAAAGAATGAAACAAATATCTGATCATACAAAAGGTTTTACTTATTTAGTAAGTGTTACAGGGGTCACTGGTGAGAGAAATAAAATGGAAAATAGAGTAGAACGTCTTATCTCTAAATTAAAAGATGTAAATAGCAATCCAATTGCTGTTGGTTTTGGAATATCCACTTCAGAACATGTTAATAAAGTTCGTGAGTGGGGAGCAGATGGAGTAATTATTGGGAGTGCATTTGTAAAACGAATCTCGAGCTCAAGTGAAAAAGATGTTGTTGATCATGTTGGTGAGTTTTGTAAAGAAATGCGTTTAGCTGCTGATCAAAACAAATAAATACAAAGATAATTTATTAATTAAAAGAATTATTTATAGAAAATTAATTTATAATGATATAACCAATTTATTTTTGTTTTCTTTATGATTCTTCTGTAGGTAATAATCTTATTTGTTTTCTTCCGAGCTTTATTTCGAATTCATCACCTGCTTTTAAATCAAGAAGTGCTGTATATGCTTTCCCGATCAGAAGATTTCCATTGCCTTGAACTGTAGCAATATAACTAAGTTTTCTTCCACCTTTTCCAATACCTGCAACTCCAGAATCACCAAGATTAACCCCTTTTGCTTCTAAAAGTGCTTCATAAAATGCCGTAAAGTTTAAGCGCTCACCTCCGTTTTTCTTAGTGGAAACATATCCACAGGCGCGAACTAGGTCAGATTTGCTAACATCACCAAGTTCTTTAACTTTTGCAAGGAGATCGCTACCAGTTAGCATAATTAATTTAAAGAAAGTTGTATTAAATAACATAGCAATCTGCGTGTAATATATGCAATTATTAAGTATCTTTTCATCCTATTATTTATATTTAAAAATGGAAAAGTTTGTAGTTTTTGGAAGGTACTGTGAAGATGCAATTATTAAAAGGGAACCATTTAGAGAACAACATCTTAAGAGACTTCAAAACTTAAAAGATAGCGATATTTTAGTTACATTAGGGCCAACAAAATGTACCAAATATTTGTTTGGAATTTTTAATGCTAATGATGTAAACGAGTTGAAAGATCTTATTGAGGAGGATATATATTGGAAAAAAGGTATATGGATTAATTATGATATTTATCCCTGGATTCAAGCATTTTAAATATAATTAACGAAAAATTTAGTAATTATTAAATATCTATTAAAAGAATTAATTTAACTTAGAAATACATAATATTCTTGCTTTAATAATTCAATTATTTTCTTATTTAGGAGTTAAAACGATATTTATTTAAACTTTAGTTTTAAGTGGTTATAATATTTTTAATTAAAAATATATTTTTTTAAATAATATTTATTTACTAGTATCTTGATTTATCTGGTTTACTAATGAGTCGATATCTAATTGATTATATGGTGGTGTTTGTTTTGTTTCTAGATAATCGTTCTTGATATTGTTTAACCATTTTTGCTCAATCTTTATAAGACTTTTTGCAATATTGAACATGCCGCCTTTTTTATATAATTCTTTAATTTTGAGAATAATCTCGGAGGTTCTACTCGATTTAATATTTAATTCATTTGATAAGTCTTTTTGGGTAAATCCATGCGTTTTTAACCAATCTTTAATGAAGGAGACGAGTTCTTTTTCTTCCTCTATAGATAATTTACTCATTCAATAAAAAGGAAATAACTTATTAAGCTTATCCTCTGCTCTTGCTCTTATTGAAGGAGTCATGTATTTGCTCCATATACTGAGTACTGCTGTGAGGGCTACAAAATCATCACTAAAACCAACTAAAGGCATAAAGTCAGGGAAAAGATCAAATGGCATAATCAAATATGCTAGAGCAGCCATTAATGAAACTCTCACTTGTGCAGGAGTATAAGGATCTAATGCCATCTCCAAGACTTCTAAGGCAGGCTTGGCAATCGTTCTTCCCGCTTTAATAAGAATCTTGATAATGATATTTTCATCAAATGTTGAACTTTCTAAAACTTCAGCATCATAGATTTTTTCTTGAGTTTTGTAATTCTCTTTCATCCTTATAAATGAAATTTAAATATTTTTAATGGAATTTTTAGCTAATACTATCAACTAATCCATTCTGTATTCCTGCTTTTCTAAGTTTTCTTAAAGCACGTTGCACAACTTGTCGGCAATATTCCCTGCTACAACTCATATGTCTTGCAACTTCAGCTAAAGTTCTCCATTCATTTGAGCCGTCTAAACCAAATCTTAAGCTTACTATCTTTCTTTCTTTCTCAGTTAAATTTGCTTTATCTAATAACTTCCAAGCCGAGGCTGTCCTTTCGGCTAATTCGGCTAATTCCATTGGGGGAGTTTGATCACTTGGAAGAATATCAACTAACTCGGAAGGATCTGATTTTGATTTAACAGTACCTTGGAGACTAACAGTGATGCTTCTTAATTCACAAGAAAGGAGTTCGTCTATTTCCTCTTTGGTTATTTTCATTTCCTCAGCTAGCTCATCACTAGTAGGTGGAATACCCTTAAGTTGCATAAGCTTTGATTTTGCTGATCTTAGTTTTGTAAGTTTTTCATTAATGTTAACAGGGATCCTTATCGTTCTACTTTGAGTTGACAATGCTCTATTTAAACCTTGTCTAATCCACCAATAAGCATAGGTGGAAAATCTATGTCCTCTTGACGGATCATATTTTTCTACGGCCCTTGTAAGACCTAGTGTACCCTCCTGAATTAAGTCCAGTAATTCTAATCCTTTCCCTTGGTATCTCTTGGCGAGGTTGACAACTAGTCTTAGGTTGGCTGTTATCATCTCGTTTTTAGCTTTTTCACCAATTTTTATCTTTTTTCTCTCAGCTTCAGAGTATTCACAAGCGGGGCCTTTCCCTCCTGCCTCATGACATCTATTAAGAAGTACAACCATTTCTTGGACTTTTCTGCCCATTGTGAGTTCTCTTTCGGGAGTCAAAAGTTGATGACGACCTATTTCTCCAAGAAAATCGCTTAATGAACTCACGATTTACCTCATTGTTGATATATTTAACTTATAGTCAATTTAGTAATAAGCCATACATGTAATAATTAATTAATAATTAATTAATAATTATTAATTAGTTAATTAACATTATTTTTTGAAATTTTTAGGATAAAAAGTTAAAAATTTTAATTATTTAATTTTTCTTCTTGATTCTAGAACAGCAAGTACATCTCTCCACTCAACCCCTTTATGCATAAGGGCTACTTGCAGATGATAAATTAAATCAGCAGCTTCATTTGAGATTGAATTTTTATCATTATCTTTGCAAGCCATTATAAACTCTGCAGATTCCTCTCCTATCTTTTTCAAAATAGTATTACTACCTTTTGTTAATAAATGATTTGTGTAACTTTTTTCTGATGGATTTATTGATCTTTCGTTAATTGTATTGAATAATTCAGAGCAAATATTTGAGAAGGGAGTTGTTTTTTTCTCTTTTTTATCACTTTGATTAATTTTGATTTCGTTGAAAAAACAACTTTTTTCCCCAGTGTGACATGCTCCTGAACCATTTTGTTCAATCAAAAGGATTAGTGCATCATTATCGCAGTCGAATCTTATCTCCTTGAGTATTTGGGTACTTCCACTTGTAGCTCCTTTTCGCCAAATTTCGGATCTTGATCTACTCCAATAATGAATGTTTTTGGTTTCAAGTGTCATTGTCAAAGATTCTTTGTTCATCCAAGCAAGCATAAGAATTGATCCGTCAAGCCAATCTTGTGCTATTGCAGGGATTAATCCATAATTATCAAAGCGTAGATCCTCTATCGAAAAATTAGTTGAATAAGTCATTATGTTGAATCCTACTCAATGTGTTTTATTAAAAATTATCCTAACAGTTAATTGATGTATATTCATTCTCTGAAATTTTCATGCAGCAAAAGTTACGAGGATTTTCCCTGTTCACATAGGCAATGGCGCCATGAAGGCCACTGCAGATTTGTGCATGGATATTCAAGATCATTCACCTTTTGGTTCACTGCAAAAAAATTAGACCTTAATGGTTTTGTTGTCGATTTTTCAAGTCTAAAGCCACTAGAAAATAGACTAAAGGAGCAATTTGACCATACTTTTCTAATAAATAAAGATGACCCTTTGCTGAATTACTGGGAAAAATTACATGACTTAGATGCTTTAGATCTGAGAATTATGGATAATGTGGGAATGGAGTTCACCTCTGAATTAATTTGGAGATGGGCTAATGAATACTTACAGGATAAGGATAAGGGCAGAACATGTTGTTGGAAAACAGAATCAAAAGAAAATAAATCGAATAAAGCAAGTTATGAGAAAATTCCTGATTGGTTCAAATCTTAGATTAAAGTTGTTGATTTTAAAGTCATATGGGATTTTTTAATTAGATATTTAATCAACATTTATCTCCCCATTAACCAGATAAATATTAATCTCGTCTTTATTAAGGTAATGATTATTCAATATATTATTAGAAATTTTTGTCTCAATTTGTTTTTGAATAATTCTTTTTAAAGGCCTTGCACCATACGCATGATCGAAACTATTTTCGACAAGTTGGTTAATTGCTTCATCCGTAATTTTGAATTTTAAGTTTTTTTTGTCAAGTCTTTTTTCTAAAAGTTGAAGCTGTATTTTTGCAATTTCTTTTATGTCATCTAATTCTAAATTATTAAAAATAACTATTTCATCAAGTCGATTTAAAAACTCAGGCTTGAAAAATTTTTTAATTTCATTATCTACAACTTTTTTAATTTCATTTGCATCTTCTTTTCTAACTGATAAATCATTTATTGATTGACTTCCTAAATTACTTGTGAGAACAATTATTGAATTTTTGAAATTGATTGTACGACCTTGACCATCAGTAATGATTCCATCATCAAGAACCTGTAAGAGAATATCTAAAATATCTTTGTGGGCTTTCTCTATTTCATCTAGGAGTATTAATGAATAAGGATTTTTGCGTACAGCTTCAGTTAGTTGACCGCCTGATTCGAAACCTAAATATCCAGGAGGCGCACCTATAATTTTGCTCACTGAATGCTTTTCCATATATTCAGACATATCCAATCTTGTAATTGAAGAATTTGAATCGAATATTATTTTGGCTGTTACTTTACTTAGCTCTGTTTTCCCAACACCAGTTGGACCTAAAAAGAGAAAACTGGCTAATGGCTTGCTTGGATCATTTAGACCAGTCCTTGATCTTTTAATGGAATCTGCAACAGCCCTAATTGCACTATCTTGACCAATAATTTTTTCTTTGAGGATTGACTCGAGGCTCAAGAGTTTATCTTTTTCTGACTGGTTTAAGTTCTGTACTGGAATAGAGGTCCACTTTGAGACGACTTCTGCAATATCATCAAAAGTTACCTCTTGTCTTAAAAGACTTGTATCTCCATTTTTTTGGGAATTTATTAGAGACTCACTTTTTTCTTTCAATTTTTTTTGCAAAGAATTTAAAGTTCCAAATTCTAATTCTGCTGCTTTGTTGAGGTCAAAACTCCTTTTGGATTGATCTATTTGCAATTGAACAGATTCAATTTCTTCTTTTATGGTGCTAATCTCGTCAATTTCATCTTTTTCTTTTTTCCATTGAGCGGCTAATTCTGTCTGTTTATCTTTAAGGGATATAAGTTCATTATTGATTTTTTTTAATCTTTCTATAGAAAAATCATCCGTTTCTCTTTTTAAAGATAATTTTTCCATCTCAAACTGTAGAACTTTTCGATCAATTTCATCAATTTCTTCAGGTTTGGAAGTTATGACAATATTTAATCTTGAGGCTGCTTCATCGATTAGATCTATTGCTTTGTCAGGAAGAAATCTATCGTTAATATATCTTTCGCTAAGGGTTGCGGCAGCAACTAAAGCATTATCAGAAATTCTCACACTATGATGAACTTCGTATCTGTCTCTCAATCCTCTTAAAATCGATACAGTATCATCTACTGAAGGAGCATCAACTTTTATCTTCTGAAATCTTCGTTCTAAAGCAGGATCTTTTTCTATATTTTGTTTATGTTCATTAATAGTTGTAGCACCAATACATCTAAGTTCTCCTCTTGCAAGCATTGGTTTTAATAGGTTGCTTGCATCTAAAGAACCTCCACTAGCGCCTGCACCAACTACCGTATGAATTTCATCAATAAAAAGAATAATCTTACCGTCTGATTCTTTTACTTTCTTTAGAATATTTTTTATTCTTTCTTCAAATTCTCCACGATATTTTGCTCCAGCTAAAAGTGAACCCATATCTAATGAAATTAGTTTCCTATCTTGTAGCGCAGAAGGTACATCGCCATTAATAATTCTTTGAGCCAACCCTTCTACAATGGCTGTTTTGCCAACCCCAGGTTCTCCAATAAGAACTGGATTATTTTTTGTTCTTCTACTCAATATTTGAATTGTTCTTCTAATCTCTTCATCCCGACCAATAACTGGATCTAAAATCCCATCTCGTGCAGATTGAGTTAGATCAATACTATATTTTTCTAAAGACTCATTAGAACTATTAAATTCATTTTTTACTGCCGGATCTGACTTCATTTTCTTTATAAATGCAAGAAATTCTGGAATACCTTTTTGATTTAAAATTTGAAATCCATATTTATCATCATAAGTGAAACCGTAAACTAAGTGTTCTGTTGATATCACTACATCATTTAAAGAATTTTTAATATCATTCGCCCTTAAAAATATTTTGTGAAGGGTGTCACCAATATATAAATTATCTTGTTTATTTTTCATTTTTGCCTTCGCATTTAATGAAGAAATTATTTCCCTCTCAAGATCTTTTAGATTTACATTATTTTTTTTTAAGATCTTTTTTGTAAGATTGTCCTCTTTTATAAGAGCTAATAAAAAATTATCAGAGTCTACGTTTTGTTGATAATTTTTATAAGCAATTTCTTTGGCAAAAATAAAATAGTTCCAAGCAGAATTTGAAAATTCGCTTGGAACTATTTTCATCAATCAAAATTTAGGTATAACCGTAATAAAAGTATTGAGTCAAAAAGGGTGTTTAACTATTTAGAAAATTATTCAACAATAACTTTACCTACCATTCCAGCCCCTCTGTGTGGCTCGCAATAGTAATCATAAGTTCCCGCAGTATCAAATGTTTCTTCCCAAGACTCTCCTGGAGCAAAAGCTAGATCAGCATGACTTAATTCATCATGCCCATCAAAAACTGCATTGTGAGGCGCAAGTTTATTATTGACGAATTTAACTGTATCACCAGCACTAATAGTTACTGTACTTGGTTCGAATGCAAGCATTCCAGCATCTGTCCCAAGTTTTACTTCAACAGTCTTAGCTGAAACTGACGAAATACCTAGACCTAGAGTTAAAACTATTGCAAATAACCCTGCAATGATTGAACGTAACATAATTAAAATTTACTTATTTATATATATTACAAGGCTTTGGTAACCTAACTGCGAGAATTTTAATTGTTATTACAGCTTGGTAACTTTGATAGCCTTAAAATATCTTTCAGTGACTTGGCATAACTTTTAAGCTTGAATGTCTCAGGATTAGTGATAGGGACATGATTAAAGTCATATTTTTTGATACTGAAGTTATCCCAAGGAGTAGTTTGGATGGGGAGAATTCTTAATAATATTTTTAGAATTTTTTTTGTAAGCGGTATCGCAAAAAATCTCCTCATATTGTGTCTTTTTAAAAGTGTAATTATGGCATCATCAATTGAAATAAATTTCTGACCTAGCACAAATTTTCTAAAGCCTTTGTACTGCTCTTCTTTATGATTTTTAATTAGAAACCCGCAAATCTGGGCGATATCATTTGCGTGTATAAAGTGAAATTTAGAATCGAGTTTTAAAAACCTTGCTAACCAAAGCCATTTCCCAATTTCTCTCAATCCACTGGTTAAATAACTCACAGGATATTTACTTTTTTTTCCAAGATTCCCTCCAAAAACCAAGGTAGGGAAAACAGCGAATGTCTTTTCTGCAAATGAGCTTTCTCTAAGTCTCTGGAAACATTCATATTTTGTTTGAATGTACTCTGTCCCATAAATCAATGATTCCCTCATTAATTCTGTTTGGGTATCAAGAATACTAGCTGTTGAAAAATAAATAATCTTTTCTAATTTTTTAATATCAAGCATTTCTAGTAATTCTTCAAAAGCTTTAATATTTACTTCATAGGCTCTTTTGGGATCTCCCCATGCTGTAGCAGTATGTATTAGGTAATTAATTTGACTTAGTTCCTTTTTATACCTATATGATTCCCTGATATCGCAAACCATTAACTTGACTTTTTTATTTTCTTGAACAGAAATTGGCAACTTGCTTTTGTCTCTTACCATGAGATAAAGCCTGAATTTTGTATTTTTCAAAAACCAATCAACTAAATATTGGCCAACACATCCGTTCGCACCTGTTATTAATAAGTTTTTATATGCCAAGACTTTGACTAGTAGGTGAGTTTTTTTCCATGTTCAAAAAATGTTTGAGCATTTTCTTCTGGAGTCCCAGGTAAAATCCCATGACCCAAATTAAGAATATATTTCCTGTCTTTAATTTTATTGAAAGTATTATCTATCCTTTCTTTTATTGATTCTTTGTTTCCGAATAAAATGCCAGGGTCAACATTACCTTGGATTCCAATCCCTCTAGGGATTCTTTTACAAGCCTCTTGAATATCTACTGTCCAGTCTAATGAGATTATATCTACTCCCGTTTTTGCCATTCTTTCTAGAACACCAGAACTTCCTGAAATGTAAAGAATTATTGGTGTTTCAGGGTATTCCGCTTTTACAATTTCAACAACTTTTTTTTGATACGGTCCAGCAAAGATATCGTAATCTTGTGGGCTTAGTTGGCCTGCCCATGAATCAAAAATTTGTACTACTTGCGCTCCAGATTTTATTTGATATTTAAGATATTCACCAATAGATTTTGCAAAATGATCAAGAAGTTTATGAAGTAAATCTGGTTCATTAAAAGCCATTGATTTTATTAAAGAATAATTTTTACTGCTTTTACCTTCAACTACATATGCAGCAAGAGTCCAAGGTGCTCCAACAAAACCTAAAACTGTTGCCTCATTATTTACATCTTTTTTTAGTGAAGTAAGAACTTGCCCAACAAAACTTAAACTCTCACTTGGATTTAATTCTTTTAAATTTTCTACCTGGTTAAAAGTTCTTATTGGGTCCTCAATAATTGGACCTTTACTTTCTATTATTTCAAAATTTATGCCCATCCCTGGAAGAGGTGTGAGGATATCTGAAAAAAGAATCACACCATCCGGTTTGAAAGCATGAAAAGGCTGCATTGAAATCTCATATGATAGTTCTGGATTTTCAGACCTCTCTCTAAAGCTAGGGTAACGCTCCCTTAAATCTCTATAGATTCTCATATATCTTCCTGCTTGCCTCATCATCCATACTGGAGGCCTATTTACTTTTTTACCTAGAGCGGCAGACAGTAGTAGTGGTAAATCTTGACCCATTTTTCAATTCGATATTTTAAAAAAAATTAAAATCCAACTTAAAAATCTTACAATGTAAAGCAGAGCAAAAGCGTTATATGAACATTTATATGAAGCACTTAGTTAAATGAGCCTTCTTATTCTTTTGATTGATGTTTGAATATACTCACGCTTAATGGGGGCAAAGCAAGTTCTAGAGCATTTTGATAATCATGAATATTGTAATTTATAGTTTCTTTACCCCCCATATTTCCTTTATTACTGCCCCCGTATCTGGAGCCATCTGAATTAAATATTTCTTTATAGAATCCTTCCACAGGAACACCTACCTTGTATGACCCATGAGTATTAGGTGTAAAGTTAGCAACAACAACAAGCCACTCATTAGTATCGTTTTCTCTTCTCATGAAACTTATAACCGAATTAGATTTGTCATTACAATCTATCCATTGGAATCCATAAGGATCAAAGTCATTTTTCCATAATGCAGGTTCATTTTTATAAAGAACATTTAGGTCATCAATCAAGTTTCTGATACCTTTATGGGGCTCAAATTCTAGTAACTCCCATTGCAGATCATCCCAAACATTCCATTCTTGTCTTTGCCCAAATTCCATTCCCATAAATATTGTCTTTTTACCAGGGTGGGTCCACATATAAGTTAGTAATGCTCGAGTATTTGCATATTTCTTCCAGTCATCGCCAGGCATTTTATGCAAAAGATGACTTTTACCATGGACAACCTCATCATGACTAAGTGCAAGCATAAAGTTCTCCGTATAGTTATATGTAATTGAGAAAGTCACACTATTTTGATGGAATTGCCTAAACCAAGGATCTATTTCAAAATAATCAAGCATATCGTGCATCCATCCCATGTTCCATTTCAAGTTAAACCCTAACCCTCCCATGTCAGTTGGTTTGGTTACCATTGGCCAAGTTGTTGATTCTTCAGCGATAGAAAGTGCACCTGGGAAGTGTTGGAACAGTACATGATTAGCCTGTTGAAGAAATTTAACGGCTTCTATATTTTCATTCCCACCATTTTCATTGGGTATCCATTCTCCATCAGGACGTAGATAATCTCTGTAAAGCATGGAAGCTACAGCATCTACTCTTATGCCATCAATATGAAACTCTTCAAACCAATAAACGAGATTTGCTACTAAGAAATTTCTTACTTCGTTTCTGCTGTAGTTAAATATTAGGGTTCCCCATTCTTTGTGTTCACCTATTCGTGAATCTCCATGCTCATAAAGATGGCAGCCATCAAAAAATGCTAAACCATGCTTATCTTTTGGAAAATGACCGGGCACCCAATCAAGAATTACACCTATGCCCTCTTCATGACATTTATTTACAAACTCTCTAAATTCATTTGGGGTGCCAAATCTACTTGTTGGTGCATACCAGCCTGTAACTTGGTATCCCCATGAGCCATCGAAAGGATGTTCAGATATTGGCATTAGTTCAATATGAGTAAATCCTCTTTCTTTTACGTAAGGGATTAGTTTCTTGGTTAATTCTGGATAAGTTAATAATCGTGTTCCAGGTTTTAAATCGGCTGCGGGTACTGGGTCTCTTAGTTCACCATTCTCCTCTAGATATTTATTATCTATTGATTCATGGAGCCAACTTCCTAAATGCATTTCATAAACTGAAATAGGCTTGTTAATTTGACTAGAAGAATCTCTGTTTGAAATCCAAGAACTATCATTCCAATTAAAGTTTTTCAACTTTGAAACTATGGAACCATTTTGAGGTCTGATTTCATGGAGGAAACCATATGGATCAGCTTTCTCATAAATATGACCTTGTTGTGTTCTTATTTCGTATTTATATGTGTCGCCCTCTTGCATTGATGGCATGAATAGTTCCCAAATTCCCCCTAATCTTTTTTGCATTGGATGATGTCTTCCATCCCAAGAATTTATATCTCCAATTATCGAGATTGATTTTGCATTTGGAGCCCAAATGCAAAACATGACCCCTTTTTGATTCTTTTCTTCAATGAGATGTGCTCCCATTTTTTCCCAAATATGATGATGATTACCTTCTGCAAATAGATGTCTATCAACTTCTCCCATCCACTCTTCTCTATATGACCAAGGGTCATGTTGTGTATGTGTGATCCCTCCTCGTGAAATATTTATTTCGTAATTGTGATTTGGATTTTCAGGCAGGATAGCTTCAAAAAGCCATTTATGGTTTATGCTTTCCGCCTTATAGGTGTTGTTTTTAAAAAATATTTTAACTTCGTCGGCTTCAGGCATCCATACCCTAATTACCCATTGTTCTACATAAAAATGAGGACCTAATATTTTTAATGGATTATCATTGCAACAATTTTCTAGGTTGATAGCTTCTGATTTAATCCAGTCTGCTTGAATTGTCTCGATCATGACTGGTAGATATTAACGATTAATAATATCAAATGATTAACCAAAAAATTAATTATTTATGAAAAAAAGGGGTCATTTTCATAAATGTTTTATCAAGGCTAAAACTTAGAGTAATAACTCTATGATTTGCTGAAGGAGATCCAATATTTCCCTCCCCAAATCCAGGATTAACTCCAATGGCTGGATAAGCTGCTGCAGATATAGATAAGCGAAGCTTGCTATCTTTAATCAAACAAATATTTGTTGGTTGCATTGCGATTTGATAAATGCATTCTTCACTTATTTTGGAGTTTTTAACCCTTAAGAATCCGGTTGAAAATTGATTCACCTTGTCATTACCTTCTTCAACTAGAGATAAAGCAAGGCAGATATCGAAATTGGGCTGATCACTTTTTACTTGGATTTCTAATGTTGGGACTCCTGTTAAATATTGATCTTCTTCAAAAGAATTGGTTTGAAAAACACCTACATCCAGTCGTTTATCAATAATGCTTCTGTTAAACTTTCCTGGATTTGGGCCTAAATGTCCACCGTCAGATGGAGTAGGTCTCCATGGGTCATGAACAATTGTGAACCATCCTGATCCTTTTGTATTTATGGACAGACTTCCATCTTCAACCTCTACATTTGCTTTACCATCGCTTTTTAGTCCAAAAATAAATTCAGGATTAAATTTGTTATCTAAATCTTCCCATTTATTTAATGAAATATTCCATATTTTATTCTCATCTTTTAAATTCTTAGAATTCAAATCTTCATCTAATTTTAAATGCTTATCAAAAAAATTTAATAAAGATTCTTGTGATCCCTCCCACCAATTTAGATGTGTTGCATTCCCAATAATAATCTCTGGGTTTCCACCAGCTTCTTTAGATTTTTTATAAAGATCAAAGGCACCTTTTAAATGTGGATCCCAAAGTCCTCCAATAATTAACATAGGTTGTTTAATCCATGTTGAAATTGGTTTAAATTCTTCAAATGGGCAAGCATTATTTAAGTTTTTAAGCCATTCCAAAACAAAGCTATTAGGATCATATTTTTTTAAAATTTCAATTCCTTCCGTTAAATAACTTTTATTTTCTAAGGCTAATTTTATCTTTCCCCACTCAAAAAAATTATTTTCTTTTTTCATTTTTAGCGCCGCGATTTGAAGTCCCCATGCAATATTGTTATGCCACCAATATGCTCCCCCATCTGAGCACCAATGATCCTTAATATTCATCCCAGTCATTGCTGGAGATAAACAATCTGGCGGCTTTGAATTTAATTCACCGGTTAGTTGAGTAAATCCTTGATATGAAAAACCATATAAACCAAGTTTCCCATTACATTCTTTTAGAGACCTTACCCATTCATGAGTTTCTGAAGTATCGCTAGCTTCTTGAGAAAAACCATTAAAGACTCCTTCAGAAGAACCCATGCCTCTTACGTCTTGAATTATGACCATATACCCTTTGGAAGCCCACCATTCAGGATGAGAATAGGTAATAGTTGAAGCAATTTCTCTGCCATAAGGTTGTCTCATTAATAATGCAGGCCATGGCCCATTACTATTAGGCAACCAAATCCTTGATATAAGTTTTACTCCATCTCTTAGGATAAGAGACTTGTCAAACCATTTTGAACCAGACATTTAGGCTTTAAATAATGTCTGGACAGTGCAGCCCAATGACGTAAATAGAAAAGATCTCTGCGTTAACGGGAGTTAACTTTTTTTTGTTTGATACATAATCTATAGCTTTATCTGAACTAGCTGAAATACCTTTTGAATTAAACTCTCTAAACTTATTACATAAATTCCTAGCTTCGTTTGGATTCTTTTTTACATTTTCCAGTAGGTTAGATTGACTAAAAACAGGGTATAGTGAGTTGGAAAACAAAAATAAGAAAAATAGCAGAGGTTTCATTTTCACTAACTTTTTCTAAATTCTACATTAAAAAATTTTTTTTAACCAAGATTTCAAATAGATTTGCAGATTTGAGTAGCTTTTTTAATCCATTCTTTTAAGAGAGCAAAAGTTGTATCTGTTTCAGTTTTTACTCTAAGAATTCTTTCTAATCTACCAATTTTGCGCTCTAATTCGTAAGGAGTAGATAGTGATAATGATTTAATAGAAGATATGCCGCAATGTAAAAGTAGATATGCTTGTGGTGGAGAAATTCCAATTTCTTTTTTAAAAATAGCTATAGTTCTAATTTTCTTTAGATTATTCAATGTGCATAGTGAATATTTTCTTTGAATCTCATTTATTTCTAGGTCAGAAAGATTACTTAATCTTTCAATGTCAGTTAAATTATTTTGAACAAAAAAATATTTCTCATGTCTAAAATTATTTGGCAAAATATCTAAAAAGGTTTTACTTTCCATTGTTTAAGAGACTAATTCATTTTGACATTTTTCTGGACTTCTCCTATAACCATTGGTTTACTTACCCCATCTGAAATTTTTTCGAGTTTTCTTATCTTTATTTTTACATTCGCACCAGATCTGCTACCTTTCCTTAAGTTTTCCGATAATTGTTCTAAAGTTGGGTTAATAGATTCTTCTGGAAAGTCATCATCCGCTTTAGCAATAATCAAATCGAACCCATTGTCATAAACAATTGGAACATATTTTGCACCTTCTATTACAACCTTTTCAGAGTAACTTTGTATAAATGCCCAACTACTCAAAGAAAGCAATAATGAAAATATAGTTGCTCCAATTATTCGAAATTTAAAACCAAAATTAAATATAAAAGCTGCTATCGTGCAAATGAAAAGAAATACTCCAAATAATCCAAAAATTTTGGGTGTGTTCTCTAATAGTTCAAAAAAAGACATTTAGTGGCTTTGACGTGATTAATTTCTTATATTTTGTAAGCCTACTCTATTTTTGGGCTCTAACTTGAAAAAAATTAGATCTCTAAATTTAAATACTAAGATTCTTTTGGTAGGGATGCTTTTACCTTTAGGTTTTTTAGGCACTTTTTTATTAAATAATTTTTTAAAAGAAACTTATATTTCTAGGAAATTAGAACTAGAAAAAAGTATTGAGAATCTTTTAGATAAAAATGTTGATTTAGGTGATTATGTCGGGATTAGATTTTTAGGTATTTCTTTGGGTTATTCAAAAATTAATGATAAAAACAATATAGATTCTGAAATTACAGCCAAAAATGTATATTTTGGCATTATGCCTTTTAGATCTTTTTTTAAACAAAAATGGATTGTAAAAATAAGTCCTAAGGAAGCTGCCATAAATATAGATAGAGATTTTTTTAAAAGGGACGAGTCTTATAAAGATGATCGAATTGTAAAAAAATCAAAATCTAAGTATGAGTTGAACTTTAACTTAAATAAATATTCAGATCTGAAGTTTAATAATGCAGGATTAAAAACCAAAGTAAAAGGTAATGTTATTTACAAGTCAAGAAATAGACAAATTATTGCAAATGTAAAATCAAATTTTGATGAAAAGGGTTTTTTAAAATTTAAATTTAATACAAAATTAAATCAAGACTTTTTAAAACTGGATTTATTTTCTAAGGGTGTAGATCTTGATAATTCTGAATATATTATTGGTAATAGAAAAATTAGCTTTAAAAAGGGTACCTTTAAATCTAATTTTAAATTTAATAAATCATCAAAGCGCACATTTTGTGAAGGCAGATTTTCTTTTACTAATTTAAAAATAAAACCAGAAGATTTAGCAGAGAATATAAATTCAGATTCAACTAGTTTTTTTTGTAAAGATAATAATTTAATTGGTAATACAGAAAAATTAAATTATGGAACTTTGACTTCTAATTTTAATCTTAATGTACCATTTAATAAAAGTTCCAATGATATTAATCTTATAGGAAGTATTGGATACATTAATAGCCTGAATCCAGATATTAAATTATCGGGAAATATTCCCTTCTGGTTTGATAGAAGAGGTATTAATTTTGGTGATATAGATACTAGTTTCAAAATAAATAGAACTCAATTATCTAATTTAAATATTTTCCGGAAAAACGATATAAGGGGTTTCATTACTGCTAAGGGAGAATTAAAAGGAAAAATTACGGATCCTGATATTTCTATAAACTTTAATGTTGATTATCCGCACTTTAAAGGTATCCGCATTAGAGAGACATGGGAGGGAGACATTAAAAATGTAAATAATGAATTTCTGCTAAATATGAAAAATAGATATTCTCCAATACCTTCATTTCTTACAATTAAGTTTGATTCTGATCTTAAACTAGATAATGCAAATTTTATAAGAGTTTTTAACTCAAATAAAGGGACTTTAGGTATTGTCAAAGAGGAAGATAGTTATAGGTGGCGAGCGGATAATTTTCCTCTTGATGAACTTGAATTATCTTTATACAAAAATCAATTTGATAAAATTGATGGAATTATTAATGGTCAAGGATCAATTTCGTCAGACCAGTCATCGCTAGTTGGGCGAATTGCTTGGAGTTTAGGTAAATATAGGAATATTAATCTAGCAAATTCATTATTTGATTTTAGCTTCAAAAATAATTATTTTTATATAAATTCTTCACTTTATCCAATTGATGGAGGAGTAATTGAAGTCGAATATGATTCAAAAAAAAATAATTTTATTAATTCAGAATTCACGAATGTAAGTACTAGTTGGACTATTCTTACCGCTGTTGATATTTTTAACTTTGATAATAAAAAAGTTATTCCCATAAGTAAATCGAATATTTTGGATGATTTGGAAATAAATAATTACGATAAATCATTTAAAGAGAGGATCGATTTTATGGATAACTTTATTGAAAATAGGAATGTGCTAGAGGACAAATTTAATTTACAAAAATATTTAAATAAATTTAAAAGTAGATACAATGGAAAAATTACTATTAAGGGCGATAAACCAGTCAATTATAAATTGAATGCAAAATTAAATGGCTATCTTGATATACCTAAAGATGAATACAAGAACAATAAAGAGAAATTTTCTATCGATTTGGAAGGCGGATTATTAACGGGTAAAGGTTCTTTAAGAATTAATAAATTACCATTAAGTACCGCAAATATCTTTTTAAATAAACCAAGAGATTTTCTTGGAGGGTTAGATATAAATTTATTTTATGATATTGATACAAAATCTTTCTTTAGTGAAATTTCTTCCAATAATTCATCAATTAAAAACAACACAATAATATTTGATAAAGGACTAGTTGAATTTGATAGCTCTATTTTTGATATTAATTTTTCCATTCTAATAAATGATTCTGAAATCCCAATTAATATTGAAGGCTCAATACCTATAAATAAATCAGATAACTTATATCTAAGATTGATTGGTAATGGAAAATTTGTTGAGTTAATAGATATTTTTGCTGCTGAATACTTTACTTTTAAAGAAGGTGATGTGAATCTAAGAATGATTCTAAAAGGTACCTTAAATAAACCAATATTAAATGGGTTTATCGTAATTAACGATTCTGAAATTGATTTTTTTTATAATAAAATAAAAGATATTAATAGCATAATAATTTTTGATTTTGATTCTTTAGAAATCAATAATCTAAAAGCGAAGGCTGAAGATTCTGGGGAAATTTTTATTAAAGGGTCTTTGCCTTTTTATAGAAATAATAATTCCGACAAGGCAAAAATTAATTTGAAAACAAATAGATTTACTTTAGAAAAAAATAATTTTAATTTCTTAATAGATTCAGATATCGATTTAAGTGGATCATTTGAAAGTCCTGTTTTGGGGGGCTCTCTATCCTTTAATAATGGATTTATTAATTTTAGTAGCACTAATCAAAATATCAAAAAAGAAAATAATCTCATACGAAAAGAGGATAAAAAAGATTGGCCAGAACTCTATTGGAATAATAAAAAAAATATTGAAATAATATCAAATGAAACAATTTTGAATTCAGTTCTTTTAGGAGAAACTTTGCCTAATTATTTAGATAATTTGAGTTTTAATAATCTTAAATTAAAACTTGGACCAGAATTTAAACTTCAATATTCAGAGATAGTTCAAGCTTATTTAGATACCAAATTAGACCTTACTATAAATGGTGAGGTAGGAAAAGATTTAAATGCTAGGGGTCTTATTTACCTTAAGAAAGGAAGAGCAAATCTATATACTACCCCGTTTAAACTTAATAAAAATAAAGACAATTATATTTTATTTGCATCAAGAAGCGGAGTGGTTCCTTTTATAAATTTTTCTTTAGTCAGTAAAGTTCCAGATTCTATAATACCTATAAGTGAAAACAATCAGGATTTAAATGTATCAGGTGATGTTGCTGTCGACGCTAGTTCAAGCGGTTATGGTGCATTTGGAATTGGTAATACTAGGCTTATCAAAATTGAAGCATCTTATGAAGGATTTTTAGATCAATTATCTTTCGCTGATGAAAATAGAAGAATCCAATTAAGGAGTACGCCAAGTTATAACAGATCACAAATAATTGGTTTAATTGGAGGTAACTCTGCAAATTTAATAAATAGAGCATTTATTTCTCAACTTAATAATGCTGATGCATTTAGTGAAAGATTTCAGTTTTCTTTATATCCAGCGTTAATAGAAAATAATGATTCATTAAATAATATTTTTTCCAATGAAAATTTAGATATAGAAAATGATGATCAATCATCTTCTAATGAGGAATTTTCTTCTCAAGCTTGGATAGCTGAAATAGGGCTTGATATTACTGATGCGATAAATTTTGCCTTTCAAACCGTTCCAGGTAGAGATGATATATCACCTTTAGGAATTTTGACTTTTCAGGCAAATCCAAACTTAGAATTATTAGGTTCTTATGATTCCAATGGGGATTGGAAAAGTCAAGTTCAGTTATTTTTTAGATATTAATTTAGAAAGAAAATTACTTTAAAGAATCTTTAATTTGAATTATTATTAAATTAATTAAAAAATATTATGGCTAATATCTTTGAAGTTCCACAACCAGGTAATGATCTTTTAGAAAAAGCTAATAAAGTTCATTCGGCATCAATAGAAATAAGTCAGACTGAAAATCAAAATCGAATTAAAGCCTTAAATTTTATGGCTGATTATCTAGAAAAAAATTCTAATGAAATATTAGATGCTAATAATGCGGATTATTCAAGTGCACAAAAAAAGGGTATTTCTAAGGCTTTACTTTCTAGATTAAAATTATCAAAATCAAAATTAAATTCAGGAATTGAAGGAGTAAGAAAAGTTGGAGACTTAACTGATCCTGTAAATCAAGTTCAAATTAAAAGAGAGCTTTCAAAGGGATTGATCTTAGAAAGAAAAACTGTGCCAATCGGAGTCTTGGGGGTTATTTTTGAATCGAGGCCAGATGCCGTGATGCAGATTAGTTCATTAGCAATAAGATCAGGTAATGGAGTAATACTAAAAGGTGGTAGTGAAGCTAATTTAACAAATACAGCAATAGTAAAGGCATTGCAAGAAGGTTTAAATGAATCAGGTCTTGATAAAAATGCAATATGTTTACTAACAAGCAGAAAAGATAGCATGGCGATGTTAAATCTTGAGAAATTTATTAATTTAATAATTCCAAGAGGAAGTAATGAATTAGTTAAATTTATTCAGGAGAATACAAGAATTCCTGTGTTAGGCCATGCTGATGGAATTTGTCATTTGTTTATAGATATTGAGGCAAATCTAGAGATGGCTTTATCAGTCGCTTTGGACAGCAAAATTCAATATCCTGCAGCATGTAATGCTATCGAAACTTTATTAATCCATAAAGATATCGCACCAGCTTTTTTAGAAAAGGCCATCCCTCTATTTAATTCTAATGATGTTAAATTAATTGGAGATAAGAGATCAGTTGAATTAGGGTTAAAGTATGAGGCTAGTCTAGAAGATTGGAAAACTGAATATTTGGATTTGATTTTATCGATAAAAATTGTTGATGATCTCGAGGAGGCAATCACACATATTCAAAATTATAGTTCAAAACATACAGATGGAATAATTACTGAAAATTCACATACTGCCAATAAATTTATGAATGTAGTTGATAGTGCAGGTGTTTTTCATAATTGCTCTACTAGGTTTGCAGATGGTTTTAGATATGGATTCGGAGCTGAAGTTGGTATATCTACTCAAGCTCTTCCACCAAGGGGACCTGTAGGTCTAGAGGGTTTGGTAACCTATAAATATTTCCTAAAGGGTGATGGGAATATAGTTGATGCTTTTTCATCAGGAAAGGCTATCTATACACATAAAGATCTTTAAAACTTTTAAAGATGGAAACTTTTTTAAAAATTGAGAATATTAAACTTTGGGCTAGGGTTGGCGTACTTGATGAAGAAAGGGAATTAGGACAACTATTTATTTTAGATATATTTTTGTGGGCTGATTTTGAAAAATGTACAATAAATGATGATATAAAAAAAACAGTTGACTATTCAAAATTAGTTCAAATTTTAAAAGATCAATCAAAGAAAATATATTGTTATACAATCGAAAAATATTCCAATGCGGTTTTAGAAATCATTGATCAGGAATTTAAGATTTCTAAAATTAAAATTATTTTGACAAAATGCAACCCTCCAATCACAGGTTTCGATGGAAAGGTGTCAATAGTAAGAATTCTTGAAAATAATTAAAGTATTGGAAAGAAGAAACCCTATCATATTGATTCATGGTCTTTGGAATACTTCAAGTATTTTTTCTGCAATTACCCCTAAACTTGATGATATTGGCATTGAATATTTTGCCCCAACTCTTGAGCATTCATATGGAATGACATCAATACTTGATTTGACTAATAAATTAAATGAATTAATTTTAGAGAAATACGGTTTAAAAAAAGAAATAGATATTTTGGGATTTTCTATGGGAGGAATAATTGGTAGGCACTGGCTTCAAAAATTTAATGGATATAAAAGAACAAGAAGATTAATATCTATAGGGTCTCCTCACAAAGGAACTTTGATGGCTCAATTAATACCTAAATACCCTTTTAAAGGTATATCAGAAATGAAAATAAATAGTAAGTTTTTGAGAGGACTCGCGAATAATGATTTTTTTCTTGACGATATTGAGTGTATAAATTTCTTTACTTATTGGGATTTGATGGTTTTACCTAGCTGGTGGACAAATTTAAATTTTGGAAAAAAAATATCAGTAAAAGTATTTAAACATAGAAATCTTTTAAGAAATAAATCTGCGGTGGATAAAATAATCGATGAAATTATTATGTAGCCTCAGATAAGCCTAAGTGTCTTATTAAGGAATCTGTTTGTGGCTCTCTTCCTCTGAACAGTTTGAATATGTCTAAGGCAGGTAAGCTCCCACCTAAGCTGAGTATTGTATCTTTGAATTTTTTCCCTATTAACTTTAAATCTTCAGAGTTTTCTAGATCAGCTTCTTCAAACATTGAAAATGCATCAGCACTTAGAACTTCAGCCCATTTATAGGAGTAATATCCTGCAGAATATCCTCCTGCAAATATATGACTAAAACAACAAAGAAATTGATCTTCTGGAATTGGTTCAAAAACAGTAGTTTGTTTTGCAATTTCTCTTCTTATTTCATCTGCTTTTTTACCTTCGTTCTTATCAATATTACTGTGCAATCTGAGGTCTGTAATTGCAAAATGTAGTTGTCTAAGAGTAGCCATACCACAATTAAAAGTTCTATTCTTTAGGAGCTTCTTGAAATTCTCATCGGATAATTTTTCTCCTGTTTTGTAGTGCTTAGCAATGTTCATAAGTGTATTTTTATGGAAACACCAGTTTTCCATAAATTGACTTGGAAGTTCGACTGCATCCCATTCAACGTTGTTGATGCCAGCCGCTTGAGGAAGATTTACAGTAGTAAGCATGTGTTGAAGACCATGACCAAATTCATGAAACAGTGTTTGAACTTCTTCAAAACTCATCAAACTAGGTTTATCTTTTGATGGTGGAGTCTGATTACAAACGAGATAAGCTACAGGGAGGGTCTTTTTGCCAACATTATTTTTATTCAAACATTCATCCATCCAAGCCCCTCCCCTCTTTGATTCAGGCCTTGAATATGGATCGAGGTAAAATGATGCTATTTTGTTATCTTCTTTATTGAGGATCTTAAAGAATAAAACGTCATCATTCCACCGTGGTGCCTCATCAGTCGCCTCGACTACTTTAATTTCAAAAAGCTTTTCACTTAATTTAAATAAACCTTTCAAAACATCATTAAGTGGGAACCAAGGTCTCAAAGACTCTTGATCCAAATTTAGCTTTTCCTTTCTAAGAAGTTCGGACCAATAACTAATATCCCATGGTTCGATATTCTGTGATTTTGAAAATCCATTAGCCTTAGAAAACTTATCAAGCGTTTCTAATTCAATTTTTGCGGTTTTGAATGCTGGTTCTCTCAATTCTTCTAAAAGTTCTTCAACATTTTTAATTTCTTTCGCCATTTTCGTTGACAAACTAAGTTCTGCCCAACTTTTATAACCGAGAAGATTAGCCTGTTTAGTCCTAAGGTATAGTATCTCTTCAATTATTTGAGTATTATTTTTTTCTCCTTGAGACGCCCTACCAACGAATGCCTTATATAGTTTCTCTCTGAGGTTACGGTTGGTAGCATATGTCATAAATGAAGTATAAGTTGGAATGTCCAGACTTAATTTCCAAGGACCATTTTTGATATCAACTTCTTTATCTTTTTTTAAGTGGTTATTTGCAGCAATTGCCATTAATTCAAGTACTCGTTCAGGAAGACCATCGACTTCAGATTTTTTATTTAATATTAAACACCATTTATTAGTAGCATCAAGAACATTGTTGCTGAAGTCTGTTGATAGCTTTCCAAGCTTTTCTGAAATGTTGTTGAATTCTTCTTGATCATTTTTTTGTAGTGAAATACCTCTATGTTGCATTTCAAGAATCTCTTTATCTAAAATTCTATTTTTGGTTTGATCAAAGTCATTTGTCTCTTTAAGCTTGACTAAAGAATTATAAATTATTTTACTTTGTCCGAATTTGTTACTCAAGCTAATAATCTCTGGAAGAAATTTTGAATATATATCTCTAAGACTTTTAGAATTATTAACTGCATTTAGGTGGCTTATTACTCCCCAACTCCATCTAAGAATTTCATTAACTTCATTTAAAGGATTTATTACATTATCCCAATTTAAATCATTGTGAATCAAATAGTTAGATAAATTTTTCTCTATGTTTTTAAAATCTTCAGCTATCTTTTGTAGTACTACTGGGAACTGTTTACTTATGGTTTCAGGAGTAAATTTTTTAAATTCTGGTAATTCTCCATATTTAAAAATTGAGGTATCCATTTATTAAAGTAATCTAATTAACTAAAGTTGGTATTAATCCAACTAACTTAGCTAGAGTAAGCTGCTGACTGAGAGCATTCGTTGAAGATTCGTATAAATTTATCGCAATTTTTGGCCAAAAACCTATCACTAAAGTAGGCAACAATAAGCTGAACCCAATCGTCAATTCTCTACCATTCATCTCTTTAACTGTGGCTAGTGCAGGGATTCTAGGGCCAAAGAATACTCTTCTACACATTGACAATAGATATATTGGAGTCAGAACTAAACCTATAGCTGCAATAAGAATCGTTATCGATCTAAAAACAGAGCTGAAGCCTTCTTGACTAGTGATTCCTAAAAATACAGTTATTTCACTTATAAATCCGCTCATCCCAGGTAGTGCTAGAGAAGCTAAAGAACTTGCTAAGAAAAAAGCAAAAGTTATTGGCAACACCTTTGCCAAACCGCCCATATTTGGTATCGAGAGAGTATTTGTTCTTTCATAGAATGAGCCCGTAACAAAAAACATAGCTGCAGCGATAAGTCCGTGGCTTATCATTTGGAGCATTGCTCCACTTATACCTAATGCATCTACTGCTCCAATTCCTAATAAAACAAAACCCATATGACTCACAGAGCTACATGCAATTCTCCTCTTAACATTATCTTGGGCGAATGCATTAAGAGCTCCATATATTATATTAATGATTCCAAGAATAATTAGCGCAGGTGCAATTTGAAGATGTACTTCAGGTAATATTTGAACATTAAATCTCAAGAGAGCGTAACCTCCCATTTTTAAAAGTATTCCAGCGAGTAACATTGAAACTGGTGCATTAGCTTCTCCATGAGCATCTGGTAACCAAGTGTGTAATGGAAAAATTGGAAGTTTTACTCCAAAACCAATTAAAAATCCTAAATAAGATAACAAGGCTAGGTTGCCTGTTACATTTTTATTGGTTAAATCGGTAATATTTAGAGTAAAGGTATCACCACTCAAGGCGAGTGCTAACCCACTTATGAGTATTAATAAAGAAGCTAAAGCTGTATAAAGAATAAATTTAGTTGCTGCATATAATTTCTTTTTACCTCCCCAAATTGCAATAAGAAGATATACCGGAACCAATTCAAGTTCCCATGCTAAGAAAAATAATAGGAAATCTTGAGAAAGGAATACTAATGCCTGCGCTGATGCTTGGACTAATAAAAGAGCAAAATATAGATTAGACTTTTTCTTAATTTTCCAACTTGCGGCAGCTGATAAAAATGTAATTAACCCACTCAGAGCTACTAAAGGAGCAGATAATCCATCTACCCCAAGAGACCACTCTAAGCCTATTGAGGGTAACCAAGAAGCTCTTTCTACTAGTTGCAAAGAGCTATCTGAAGTATTGAATTTTTGAAAAAGGACGCTGACTATTAATAAAAAATCTATGAACAAAAAACTTAATGAGATATTTCTAGGGAGCGTATTATCTTCTCCTTCCTTAGAACTTAAGAAAGGCATTATTAATGCCCCAATTAAAGGTAGTAAAACAATAGATGATAACCACGGAAAAGATTCTAAATTCATTTATGGAATGAATAATTTTTTTATTCTAGTTGAAGTTGTACTAGCTTGAGACTATAACATTAAAAATGCCTAAGTAAAACTACTTACCCGAAATAGTACTAAATTGGCTACCTGTTGTTTGAAGATTTAAGAATGGCGCTCTGCTAGCTACACCTACCTTCTCCCATGCTTTAACCATGGCTTGACTGACGATTTTACCATTTTCTTTTTTACATAAAGCTAAGATACTTGGTCCAGCCCCACTAATTGCGCATCCTAGAGCACCAGCATTTAGTGCAGCATCTTTGACTTCTAGTCCACCTTTAATAAGTTTCCATCTGTAGGGTTCATGTAGCTTATCAAACATACCCTCCTTTATCAGTTCCTCATTTCCTGCTTTTAGGCCATTTAGTAACAAAGTAAGTGCCCCCATATTTGTCACTGCATCAGATATAGGTATATTCTTGGGCATAACCTTTCTTGCTTCACTTGTACTTAGACGAATAGCAGGTATTGCTGCAACAGCTTTAATGGAATCGTGCCAATCACATCTTATAATTCTCCATCTTTGAGAAGAAGACCTGGCTGTCAAACAAAGCCCACCTATAAGAGAGGGGACTACATTATCAGGATGACCTTCTATATCAATAGCAAGTTCAAGAAGTTTTTCCCTAGACAATGGAGAGTTCATTATTGCATTTGCTCCGATTAGTCCAGCAACTATTGCTGTAGCACTACTCCCAAGTCCGCGTGCAGGCGGCACTGCCAACTTAACTCTTGCTTCAAGGGCAAAAGGATCCATATTTGCGCTCTCCCAAACTTTCTGAGCTGCTCTAAAAACTAAGTTTTCAGGTCCTCCTCTTAAGTGATTACCATCTGTACTTTCCATTATTAAATCAAATCTATCTCCACCACCTTCAATTCTTGTAAATATAAACTCATTATATAAATCTAATGCTGCTCCAAGGCAATCAAATCCAGGCCCTAAGTTGGCAGTTGTGGAAGGTACTGTTACCCTTATTTTTTTACCTACTTCAGGAAT
>QCER01000010.1 GCA_003280515.1 Prochlorococcus sp. AG-355-P18 | reverse complement strand
AGAAAGTAGAAAAGCTAGAAAATGTTCCAGAAAATAAAAAAATACTAGTAAAAGAAAAAAAAGAGATTAATGATAAAAAAAATAAAAAAATAAAGAAAGTAGAAAAGCCAGAAAATTTTATAGAAAATACAAAGGATAAAAATTCAGAAAAAATACCAAAACAAAAAAATAACAAAATTAAGAAGACTCTAAAAAAAAGAAATATTGATCTTCAATCTTACAAAATAATATTTATCTTAAAAGATGTAGATCCAAAAGACCCTACTGAAGAGTTAAGTTCCATATTGAGTAATTCTGAGGTAAATTTTGAAATAGAAAAGATTGAACGTATCTTAGATACAAAAAATAAAAGTATGAATAAAAATTAATTAAAAATATTCAACAAAAAATGAAAATAACAACAAAAACTGAAGCATTAAATATTGTAGAGACATCTTATTTAGCATCTCTTTCGTCTTTATTATGGGTTGCATTATATTATTTGCCAATTGGGGGAGCTTTATTAAGGTTGATTTTGCCCCTCCCAATAATCCTGTTGCACTTGAGAAGAGGAACTAAAACTGCATTGGAAGGACTCCTAATACAATTTCTACTTTTATTTATAATTATGGGTCCTGTTAGAGGAACTTTATTTTTATTTCCTTATGGGATCTTGGCTTTTTGGTTAGGGTGGTGTTGGTTTAGAAAAAAAAGTTGGAAGTTTAGTTTAACTGTAGGAGTTATTATTGGAACCCTTGGCTTTTTTTTACGAGTAATAGCATTATCTACGTTAGTTGGTGATAATCTTTGGGTGTTAATTACAAGAGCAAGTTATGGTCTACTAGAAAAGTTCATTGGATTATTAAATTTACCCTTTTCTCCCTCAATTTTAAGTATTCAATTAGGTGCAATTTTTTTAATAATTTTTCAAGAAATAGTTTATGTTTTAACGGTACATGTAGTTGCATATTCTCTGTTTCCAAGATTTAAACTAAATATCCCAGATCCTCCAAGATTATTAAATAGCTTAGTTGATTTAAATAATTGAAAAAGTAAAAATGTATAGTACAGAATTACGGATTAGTTTTTTTGGTAATGAATCCAACAAAAAAAGACAACTTAGTAAAATAGAAATACTAAAAAATAATATTAATAATTTCAAAATATTTCTTGTAATTGCAGGCACTAATACATCTCAAATCTCAGGAATTTCAGCTGCAGGTATAAATGCAAAATCAAGGCGAACAACTGCGCTCGCAGATGCCGAATTTTTTCTGCAGGGTGCTTCAAAAGATCATAAATATAAATTGCCTCTTCTTCATGCAGGAGTAACTCCGGCCCTAATAAGTCATGTTTGTTTAAAGCTTATAAATATTTATCCAGTCATTGTGCCACTGGGAATAGGAGCAAAGCCTTATTTTAATCATTTGACTATAGAAGATAGAGATTTGGGCCCATCAAATTGTCTTACTACTGGTAAGTCGATGACTAAAGAGAGAGTTTTAAATCTCTATGAAAAAGGTCTTGCAATTGGAAAATCCTTAAAACAACCAGTTTTAATTTCTGAATCTGTACCTGGGGGCACCACAACTGCTCAGGCAGTAATGGAAGCTTTTGGTTTGCAGGTTTCTAATTTAGTAGGGAGTAGTTTATTTAAAGCTCCAAGAGAACTTAGAAGACAAGTAGTTAAAAGAGGACTTTTTAATGCAAATTTTAAGGCTGATTCCGACTCTTTTGATGTTGTTGCGGCGGTAGGTGATCCTTTCCAAGCTTTCTCAATGGGTCTATTGATTGGTGCCAGGTTAGCAAAACAACCTGTAATATTGTCTGGCGGAAGTCAGATGTTAGCAGTCATTTTGCTTGTATTAGAATTCTTAGATTCAAAAAATAAAGGTGAATTTATTGAAGATGTTTTTGTTGCGACAACTGGGTGGCTTGTAAAAGATAATTCTCTAAATAATTTAGTAAATCTAATTAATGAAAAATATGATGTGAAAATATTAGGTTTCGCAAGTCCTTTAAATTTTAAATCTTCAAAATATAAAGAATTGAAGGATTATGAATTAGGCCATGTAAAAGAAGGTGTGGGTGCTGGTGGAATATCATTGCTTGCTTTCTTAAATGGATTTAAAAATGAAGAAATAGTTTCATTGTGTCAACAGAATCTGGAAATGATGAAGGGCCTAGGTCAAATTTCTTTAGAGAAGGATTGCTGAATGTTTTCAAAATTTGCAACCAGAAGAGAATTTTTAAATTGTGGTAAGCTTTCGCTTTTATTTCTTTTAAACTCTTGCAGTAATCTTCCTAATAAAGTAAAAATTGCACTACAAAATTCTTTTTATCCAGAATCTTTTAAAGATACGATTCCAAAAGATTGGGAGCAGAAAAAAATAAATTTTGAAAATATTCGGCTGCAAAAAAATAGAAAAACTATCTTCAATTCTGACTTTACTTTAATAAACGATGGATGGATTACAAGTATAGATTTTGCAGAATTTGAAAAAATAAATGAATATGCACTAATTGAAAATTTGGATAAAAGATCGATAGATTTTTTGGGAAGTTTCAATCAAAATCAGAGAAGTAAATTATTTCCTATTGGGGTAGTACCCTATACAATTATCATTAAAAATAATAAAGAATTAATAAATTCAGCCAGAACTTCTTGGGATTTTCTTCTTTCTAAACAATTAACTGGGAAAATTATTTTTCCACAAAGTCCCAGAATAATATTGTCAATTTCTCAAAAAATTAATTCATCTAATTCTTTAAAAAAACTCAAAAGCCAAGCAATGTTATTTGATGATAAAAATATGCTCAATTGGTTGATTAATTCTGATGCTAGTGTCGCAATAGTTCCTTATAGTCTCTGCTCAAAATATTTAAAAATAGATCCAAGACTTTCTTCAGTTTTCCCTAGCCAAGGAGTACCTTTGATGTGGCATTTTCTACTTAGTAGATCAAATGTAAATAATGCAATATTAATTAAATGGCTTAAATCTTTAGAAAATAAATCAACAGTAGATAAATTAGTTGGCCAGGGTTGGTACTTGCCATTCAATAGTGATTATTTGCAAAGTAAATATAAATCTGAGTTGTTTCCCATCTCAGGACCCTCTGAAAAATGTTGGGAAAATAGTTGGTCTTTCCCTGTCCTATCAAATGAACAAAAAATTAATTTTAAAAATTTCTGGAATGAGTCTTTAACCCCATAATCTTTTTGTCGGAGTTTCAATTAATAATTCATGGGTTTGCTTTAGTAAATTTGGTATATCTAATTGACTAGGACACTTGGGAATACATTCATTGCATTCTTGACAATATGAGGAATTTTTTTCTTCCCACCAGTGGCCAGCTTTTCCTATTAAATTATATCTTTCTTTTGAAAACTCTAATTGGCCATAACCAATAGATATATTCCTTAAACGAAGTATTTCTGGAATAGGTATTTCATTTGGGCATGGAAGACAAGATCTGCATTGTTCACATCTTGTTGAGTGTAATCTTTCATTAGCAACTTCCTCAATTTTATTCAGGGCCCTTTTTTCAAGTTTTGTAAGCTTCTCGAATGAGTTTCTAAGTTTATGGGCAAATTCAAAATCTTTTTTGTTTGTCGCCCCTAACGACAAAGTTGTAATGCCTTTTGCTAGCAGAAATCTATATGCTAATTCTAATGGATGAAAAGGCTTAGAGGCTTCTAACAAAATATCACTTGGAGAATATAATCTGCCGCCTTTATCAGCAGGTGATATTGCTAGTACTCCCATACCTTTTTTTATGGCTTCCTCTGCCAAAGCAATCTTAGATTGATCTAAATAATGTAAATGAAGACTACAAAAACTAAAAACTTCACAGTTAATTGCATCTTTAATTAGTGAATAACTTCCGTGAGAACTAAACCCAATTTGATCAACTAGTTCCTTCTCAAGTATCCAAGATATGAATTTCTTACCCTCTCCAGCAAGAACCCAATCTAGATGTTGTTTTAAGTTGAGTCCGTGAATTGCTAGATTATTAATTTTCTCGCGATTTAAATTTTTAAGAGACTTTTTAAAATTATTTTTTAAAAAGTTAAAATCACCCTTTGGTAAAACTTTGGAAGTAATTACCCAATTTTTTTCTTTTATATTCTCTTCTATTGATAATTTTTTTATTGAATTTCCAATTAGTGATTCAGCATCACCATAAGAAGGTGCGGTTTCTATGTGGTTAATTCCTACATAATATGCATTTTTAATTATGCTATACATTTTTTCGAGACTTTCAGTTGCTCGCATTGTCCCTAAAGTGAATAAGCTCACTTTCGCCCCTCTACCAAATGATCTTTTTTGTGAATTAATAATCATATAAATATAATCAATTTCTTTTATTTACTCTTTAATTTATTTATAGTTGAAAATTAATTAAAGTAAATTAAAGTAAATATAAAATTTTGCAAAAATATTTTTTTTAAATCTATGTTCACAGGAATAATTCAATCAATTGGAAAACTAAAACAAGAAAAAAATATTTTAGAAATTGAAATTCTAGATAATTTATTTGATATGGCAATCGGTGACAGCATAGCTGTTGATGGAATTTGTTTGACAGTTAAAGAGATTTTTCATAATAAATTTACTGTTGATGTTAGTGAGGAGACATTAAAAAAAACAACTTTAGGAGTAAAGTCTAATCTGAATCAGATTGTTAATTTGGAGCCTGCTCTTAGGGTGTCTGATCGTCTAGGCGGGCATATAGTCAGCGGACATGTTGATGGCCTTGGAACAGTTGAGAATATAGAAAAATTAGAGAAATCTTGGCTTTTATCAATAAAGTGGAAAAATAATAATTTTTCAAAATATGTAGTTAATAAAGGCAGTATTTGTGTAAATGGTATAAGTCTTACGATCGCAAAATATGAGCAGGAGGGAGAAATATTTACTATTGCAATAATTCCTCATACCTGGCATAACACAAATCTAAATAAACTAAATGTCGGGGACAGCGTAAACCTTGAGGCAGATGCACTAATTAAATATGTAGAGAAATTACTTTTATTTAATAAAAATAGTAATCAAGATTTATCTTCAAATAATATTTCTTCGGAGTGGCTTAAAGAAAACGGTTGGTGAAATATATTGTTTTAATTTAATGGAATCAGATAAATTGTTTTTGAATCTTGTTTTAAATCGATCTTAAATTCCTGACCAGGTTCTAGACCTAATTTTTTGGTGTAGGCATGACCAATTAATAGGTTACCATTGCCATGGACTTTAGTTTTGAATTCTGTCTTTCTGCCTCTTGAAGCTCTATTACCATTTTTCCCCTGACGACCATTTCCTATTTTGTAACCCTTAGCTTCGATGAGCGCCCTGTAAAAACTTTTTCTTAGGATTCTTCCGCTAGGACCTACGTAACCGCAACCTCTTGCTATTTCATCTTCAGATTTTTTACTTAATAATTTTGCTTTTTCAAGAAGTTCTTTTCCTTCTAGCATTATATGACAAATTTCTAACTATATATTCTTACTAAAAAGGAGAGCTGTGGCAATATAAATTAATAAAAAATATATTTAATTTTTAAAATTAAGTTTTTATAAAAGATATAAAATAATAAATAAAATAACCCATATTCCATCTACAAAATGCCAGTACAATTCAACAGCTTCCAATGGGAACATATTTTGACTATTTAATCTTCCACCATTTATTCTCGATTGCCAAGCAATAATTAAAATCATTAATGTGCCTAAAGTGACATGTAATCCATGAAAACCAGTAAGAGCATAAAAAGTACTTGCAAATAAATTATCGGTTAATCCAAAAGGTAAATGAAAATATTCAAATAATTGACATATTAAAAATATAATTCCAAGAAAAGCAGTAAAAAATAACCATTTTTGCGAATCAGAGTTTTTATCTTTTAAAAGTGCTTTGCCTGCTTTATGGAAAGTTGCACTACTAATAAGCAATAAAATTGTATTGAGTGTAGGTATTGGTAGTTCTAATTCATAAATAGCACCATCAGGTAATGGATTTACTGCTTTATAAGTTAAATAAGCTGCAAAGAATCCAGCAAAAGTCATTCCGTCTGCAATTAGGAAAGTTATAAGACCAAACATTCTGAAGTCTTCATGTGTTTCATTGACTTCAGAATTATTTTTTTGAATTTCTTTTGAGCTATCTAATGTTGTCATATGTTTTTATTTCTGTTAAGAAATTTTTTTACCATAACCATATGGTTCTTTAACTAATGGAGCTTCTCCTTCCCAATTTTCAACTGGAGGTGGAGAAGATGTTAACCATTCAGGTGTAAGAGCATTCCAAGGGTTATCTCCAGCATTTTTTCCATTTCTCACACTAAGGAATACATTAATTAAAAAAGGAATTGTACTTATAGCCATCAAAAGAGCCCCAAGGCTACTAATTTGATTAACGAACTGGAATTGAGGATCATATTCTGCAACTCTTCTTGGCATTCCATTTAAACCAAGCCAATGTTGAGGAGCAAAGCACAAGTTAAATCCAATGAAGGTAATGATAAAATGTAAAACTCCTAATTTTTCATCGAGCATTTTTCCAGTTACTTTGGGGAACCAATGATAAATTGAAGAGAAAATAATAAAAACAGTCCCTCCATAAACTATGTAATGAAAATGGGCTACAACGAAATAGGTATCATGTACGTGAATATCGAAAGGTACCTGTGCCAAAGCAACTCCTGTAATACCTCCAAAAACAAAATTTATAATAAATCCGCAAGAGAATAACATTGCACTATTGATGGAAATTTTACCTCCCCATAATGTTGCAACCCAATTGAAAAATTTTATACCTGTTGGAACAGCAATAAATGCCGTGGCAATAGTAAAAAATAATCTCATCCAAGGGGGAGTTCCACTTGTAAACATATGATGCGCCCAAACAACTAAACCTAAAACTACTATTCCCATTATTGAAAAAACCATTGTTGTATATCCAAAAAGTGGTTTTCTAGCATGTACAGGAAGTATTTCACTAACTAAACCAAAGGCAGGAAGGACCATAATGTATACAGCTGGATGAGAATAAAACCAAAATAAATGCTGATAAACCACGACATTGCCACCTAAAACAGGATTGAAAAAACCAGTATTAGCAATGATATCGAAGCTAAGTAGAATTAAAGTGCCTGCTAAAACAGGAGTTGACAAAACAACTAATAGACTTGTTCCAAGCATTGCCCAACAATACATTGGCAATTGCATAAGTTTTAATCCTGGCCTTCTTAGTTTGATAATGGTTGCGATAAAGTTTATCCCACCAAATATAGAACTGCCTCCAAGTAATAGAACGCTCAGAATCCAAATAATTTGTCCCGATTGAGGAGTAGTTATGCTCAAAGGAGGATAAGCCGTCCATCCAGCCTGAGCAGCACCATCAACAAAATAGCTTGATACTAGCATCAAACCTGAAGGAGGAATTAACCAAAAAGCAACGGCATTTAATCTTGGGAATGCCATATCTCTTGCACCTACATAAAATGGAATTAAATAATTTCCAAAAGCACCATTAACTACAGGCACTATCCAAAGGAATATCATTATTGTTCCGTGTAGAGTTAAAACTTGGTTATAAACATCTCTCGGCATAAAGTCAGACATTGGACTAGCTAGTTCAATTCTTATAGCGCTCGCTAAGGTTCCTCCTATTAAATAGAAAAGAAAACCGCAGACTAAGTATTGTATCCCAATTACTTTATGATCAAGGCTAAAACTAAAGTATCTAAGCCAGCCTTTAGGTTGAAGGCTTTTATTATTAGTTTTTTGTGGATCAATTGATATTGTCATAAATTTACCTCTGGTTTTTTATTTTTGTTAAACCATTCGTTGTAATCAGATTCTTCTTCAACAATTATGGAGGCTCTCATCCCTCCATGATAGGGGCCACATAATTCTGCGCAAATTATCGGATATTTTCCTACTTTTGTAGGAGTGAAATTTAGAATAGTAGGTTGACCAGGAATAATATCCTGTTTAATTCTGAACTCTGGCACCCAAAAAGCATGAATGACGTCTTTAGATTCCATTTTCATTGATACTTTTTGATCAACAGGAACGTGTAGTTCTCCTGATATGAAATTCCCCTTGGGATAATTGAATAGAAATGCAAATTGCATAGCTGAAACTTCAATTGATAAATTATTTATTGCTCTTTCATTATCAGAAGTTTGACTTATTCCAGCCCATATTTTTTCAGAATTAGAACTCATCATTTCGTGGTTATGATTTAGTTCTTTCATCCCTCCCATTCGATCGTAGATATTGTAGCTATATAAACCTATTAACAAAACAATTATTGAAGGAATAATTGTCCATACAATCTCTAAGCTTAAATTTCCCTCTAAAGCTATACCATCTCCCATCTGATCATTTCTTTTCCTGAACTTAAATAAGCTATAAATAACAGCTATTGTCATTCCTATAAAAATAATTAATCCAGTGATGAAAAGAATTTTAAAAAGTTCATCGTAAATTGGTGCATTAATACTTGCTTCCGCTGGAAGCAAATTTACATTAAAACCAATCCAAAAAGATATAGCAAAAACGAGTGAAATAATTAGTATTAAATAAATTTTATTATTTAACAATTGATCTCTAAAAATTTGTATTTATATTCTCAAGATATTCAATTTTTTTAATCCTGCATCCTTTGTTAAAAGAAAAACATTTAACTTCACAACTTCTTAATATTTATGAAATAAAAGGAGTATTATTAATAACTTTTTAGGGTTAATTGTCAGGGAAAAAAGATTAAATTAGTTAATTATTTTTTAAATTAAACATATTAATTTTTAATTAATGTTTGGTTTTTGAATCTAATTTATTATGCAAAATAATAGGTTTTATCCATTTGATTAATAACCAATTATATAAATCAAGGTATCTGACAATTTTTAAAAGGCTTGGAAGTCATTGTGTCTTTGCACTTATAGCACTGATCGTAATTGGAGGTGCTACGAGAGTCATGGAGGCGGGACTTGCCTGTCCAGATTGGCCATTATGTTA
Source organism: Prochlorococcus sp. AG-355-P18 (assembly GCA_003280515.1). Lineage (GTDB taxonomy): Bacteria > Cyanobacteriota > Cyanobacteriia > PCC-6307 > Cyanobiaceae > Prochlorococcus_A. Next base: position 58,291 of record QCER01000010.1, on the reverse strand, counting down.
TGGATCTTTTTTGCCTTTTAAACATATGAACCTAAGAGTATTTCTAGAGTGGTTTCATCGTCTAGATGCTTTTCTGGTTGGAATATTAATTCTTTTTAAATTTGCGCTTTCAATTATTTGGAAAAATGAAATTCCAAATTGGTTACCTAAAACTTATTCATTATTGCTTTTTCTCGTTATTGTCCAAGGATCTTTTGGAGCTTTAACAGTGATAAACCTGCTTGATTCATATACTGTTACTGGCCATCTTTTAATAGCTTTTCTACTTCTTATTACAACAATTTCAATAAATCAAAATTTAGAAAATGACGATATTGAAGAGCCATTAATTTGGTGTAGATTATTATTTTTTGTTCCTCTTATATTTACTCTGATTCAATCTTTTATTGGCGTAAGGCTTTCATCAACCTGGTCAGCACATATTTGTTTATCTTTTAATAAACAATGTCTAATTTTAGATACTCATAAATTATTTGCTTTTCCAATTGCGTTCTCAATTTTATTGATTTTTGCTATTGCAATCTATAAGAGAAGTTTGCTTAATGAAAATTGGAAATATCTCACAACACTTATTTTTCTTTTGTTTTCCCAAATTACTTTGGGTGTTTTAAGTCTTAAAACAAATTTGAATGAACCTATTTTTATTATCGGTCATCAACTTAACTCCTCTTTATTTATTGCGATATTAACAACATTAATTTTTAGAAATCCTTTTACCAAAAAAGGTCTAAACCACTCCCTTAATGCCCAAACGGTCGGTATCAACTCATGAACAGTAGTAACTTAGAAAACTTGAACTATAAATCTTCAATTAGGGATGAAATTGTACCTTCAAGAAAAAGATTAACTTTGCCACCTTGGCTTGAAGTTGCAAAACCTAGATTAATCCCACTTTTACTGGCCACAACTTTGGGAGGAATGGCTTTAACAGAAGAATGGCCTTTGTCTTCCCCAAAACTTATCTGCACTCTAGGAGGAGGCGCTTTGGCAGCAGCAGCAGCGGGAGCTCTTAATTGCTTGTGGGAAATGGAATTAGATAAAAGGATGACAAGAACTAGCAAAAGAGCCTTACCAGCAGGAAAGTTATCATCTGAGACTGTATTTTTAGCCGCCGTATCATGTACTTTGGCAGCTTCGATGCTTTTAGTAAGTGGTGTAAATTATTTGGCTGCGGGGTTAACTCTTCTTGGTTTATTTAGCTACGTAATTTTATATACAGTTATTTTGAAACCTCGTACAACAAAAAACATTGTTTTCGGAGGAGTTGCTGGTGCGATACCACCCTTAGTTGGAGCGTCTGCTGCCACAGGGCATGTAGGTCTTAGTGGTTGGTGGTTGTTTGGTTTAGTAATGTTATGGACCCCAGCTCATTTTTGGGCACTTGCAATTTTGTTGAAGGATGATTACGCATCTGTTGGTATTCCTATGCTCCCTTCTGTTAAAGGATCTGTTTTTACTGCTAAAGCGATTTCCCGTTATGGATGGGCAACAGTTTTAATGAGTATTATGGGAGTCTTTGCTCTACCTGAAGGGGGTCTCTTATACGGAATTATGTTATTGCCATTTAATGGGAGACTTTTGCAATTAATAAATGAATTAAAGAAATCTCCTGATGATCTTTCTAGAGCAAAGTCACTTTTTAGGTGGTCCATTCTATACATGTTTGGCATTTGTCTTTTGTTATTAATTTCCAGAACCCAACTATCCGTAGAATTTGAGCAGCAATCTATGCAAATATTTTTATCTATTGTATCCCTGCTTAGTAATTAAATTAGATGTAAAATGTTCTTTAAATAAATAGTAAGTTTGATGAATTATATAAAAGTTAAAAGGCTCTCAAAATCTTATTCAGATATCAATGCATTAAAAAATTTATCGATGGAAATTGAAGCTGGCTCATTATTCGGAATACTAGGTCCAAATGGTGCTGGCAAATCAACACTAATAAAAATACTGGCTACTTTAATAGAGCCTGATAGTGGAGAAGTTTTTATAAATAATATTAATCTGATAAAAAATTCAAGGAAAATTAGAGAATTAATTGGTTATGTTGCCCAAGACATTGCACTTGATAAAATATTAACTGGCCGAGAGCTTTTGGATTTTCAATCAGATTTATATCACATCAACAAAAATAAAAAATTTGAAAGGATAAATAAATTAATAGATCAATTAGAAATGAATGATTGGATTGATCGTAAGTGCGGAACTTATTCAGGGGGAATGAAAAGAAGAATAGATCTGGCAGCTGGACTTTTACATTTGCCCCAAGTATTAATTTTGGATGAACCTACAGTTGGTTTAGATATTGAAAGTAGAAATATTATATGGCAACTTTTGAAAGATTTGAGAAATAATGGAATGACCATTATTTTAAGTAGTCACTATCTTGATGAAATAGATAAATTGGCTGACAGATTAGTGATAATTGATGATGGAAGAGTTATAGCAAAAGGGACTCCTGCAGAGCTCAAAAATAAATTAGGAGGAGATAGAGTAACTTTGAAAGTAAGAGAATTTAGTAATCAGGAAGAAGCAAATAATATATCTAAAATTTTATCTGCAATAGATGGAATTAGTCAGATTATCATAAATGAAGCTCAAGGTTTCTCGATAAATTTCGTAGCAGATAAGCAAAAAGATTTACTTACGAAGCTTAAAGTGGAATTGGCTTTCTCAAAGTTTGAAATTTTTTCTCTTACCCAAAGTCAGCCAAGCTTGGATGATGTATATCTTCAGGCAACTGGGAAAACATTATTGGATGCTGAAATTTCTATGGCAGGGAAAAGAGACCTAAAAAAAGAATCAAAGCAATCCATGCGATAAAAAAACTTTTGGTTAACTAACTATAATGGATACTAATTACTGCTAATTATGGAATTACAACAGTATAATTTATTTTTTTTATATCAAGAAACATTTGCCTTAACAAAGAGATTATTTATTCAATTAAAAAGAAGACCATCAACTCTTTTAGCAGGAATATTACAACCAATAATTTGGCTTTTTTTATTTGGTGCATTATTCTCTAAAGCTCCTGAAGGTTTTTTACCAGGTGTTGATTCTTATGGGAATTTTTTAGGAGCAGGACTTATTGTTTTTACTGCTTTTAGCGGAGCACTAAACTCTGGTCTTCCTTTAATGTTTGACAGAGAGTTTGGATTTCTTAATAGATTACTTGTGGCTCCTTTAACCAGTAGATTATCCATAGTTTTATCTTCTTTTTTTTACATAACAATCTTGAGCTTTGTTCAGAGTGTTGTAATAATGATTGTTTCATACATCTTGGGTTATGGATGGCCCAACTTATATGGTTTAGGAATTGTATTTACAACACTAATTTTATTAGTTCTTTTTGTGACATCAATAAGTTTATGTTTAGCGTTTGTTTTGCCGGGACATATTGAATTAATTGCTCTTATATTCGTAATAAATTTACCTCTTCTATTTGCGAGTACCGCTTTAGCTCCAATATCTTTTATGCCAAATTGGCTGGGCTGGTTAGCTTCATTAAATCCATTAACTTTTGCTATTGAACCTATTAGGACTGCCTATGCACAAACTATCGATTTAGAATTAGTGGCTTTACATGCCCCATATGGTGATTTAACTTGTAAGAGTTGTATCTCAATTTTATGTTTTTTAACAGTTTTTTCCTTGATTATTATAAGGCCTCTGTTAAATAGAAAGTTAAATTAGAAATTTTATGCTTTTAAAAAATCATTTAATAGAAGTTTTTAAGCAAGCCTCTTTAGAAAATAATTTTTTGCTTAAAGAAAATGTTGTTCTTAAGTGGGTCCATAGATTTGGGATTGATTCATTAAATGATTTATTAATCCATAGTTCACTACAAAAAGAAAATCAGCGTGAAGAAGAAAATCAAGAACAGATCTCTTTAATTAATGAAATGCATGAAGAAAATCAAGAACAGATCTCTTTAATTGATGAAGTGCATGAAGAAAATCAAGAACAAATTAAGCTTGAATTATCAAAAACTTTTGAAAATAATGAAGAAACAAAGTGGGAATCAGATGAGCTGGAAACTGCTAGCAACAATGAAATATCTTACAAAAATCAAAAATCTAATAATATAAATCAATTTACTGAAACCCCAAAATTACCCCTACCTTATATTAAAAATTTGAGAAAGTGGATTAACAACGATAAAAAAGCTAGTTAGCTTTTACATCATTCCAGGCATTCCCATGCCACCCATGCCAGGCATTCCCATGCCACCCATTCCAGGCATTCCCATGCCACCCATTCCTCCCATTGGATCTCCACCTGGTGCTCCAGGAGCTACGGCTTCAGGCTCTGGGATGTCAGCCATGGCAACTTCTGTTGTGAGGAGCATAGCTGCAATAGATACTGAATCTTGAAGAGCTAATCTTATTACTTTGGTTGGATCTAATATTCCTGAATCTTTTAAATCCTCATATTTTCCTGAATTAGCATTAAAGCCTTTGTTAAGTCTTTTAATTTCAGCGACAACTACATCTCCATTAAAACCGGCATTTTTTGCTATTTGTTTTGTGGGTTCCAAAAGGGCTTCTTTGACTATATTTATCCCTGTTCTTAAATCATCTGAAGATGTTTCAATTAAATTTAAAAGGTCATCTGATATTTCAATTAAAGTTTGTCCTCCTCCAGAAACAACACCCTCTTCAATAGCAGCTTTTGTAGCATTAAGAGAATCTTCGATTTTCAACTTCTTATGCTTCATCTCTGTTTCTGTAGCAGCTCCTACTTTGATAAGAGCTACTCCTCCGGCTAGTTTGGCTATTCTTTCATTGATTTTATCCTGATCATACTCAGATTCAGTTATAACGACTTCTCTCTTTAATTTCTCTACTCTCGCTTTTACTAAATCTTTAGTGTCTTCGAAGGCAACAATTGTAGTTTTATCCTTTGTGATAGTTATCTTTTTTGCTTTTCCTAAATCATTAATCGATACTTTATCAAGTGTCATCGATTTATCTTCGCTAATTAACTTAGCCCCTGTAAGAATTGCAATATCTTCGAGGGCAGCTTTTCTTCTCTCACCAAATAACGGAGCTCTTACGGAAGCAACATTTAAAACCCCACTATTCTTGTTTAAAACCAGAGTGGTTAAAGCCTCTCCTTCGATATCTTCGGCAAGAATTAGAAAAGGTAATCCTGACTTCTGAATTTCTTCAAGTATTGGAACTAGATCAACTAAAGTTGAGACTTTTTGATCAGTTATTAATATTTTAGGATTTTCAAGTTCACAAACTTGTCTTTCTTGGTCTGTTACGAAATATGGAGAACTATAACCTCTATCAAAAGACATACCTTCAGTTATATCTAATTCTGTTTCTAGTGATTGAGATTCTTCGACAGTTATAACGCCATCTGAAGTAACAATATCCATTGCTTTCGAAATTATAGATCCAATTTCTTCATCACCTCCAGCACTAACTGTTGCAACTTTTTGGATATCAGAACCACTTAATGAAATACTTCTGGAACTTAATTTTTCTAAGACACAAGCTAGGCCTGCCTCCATACCTTTTTTTAACTCCATAGGGTTGGCGCCAGAAGCAATATTTTTTAATCCCTCTTGAACCATCTTCTGAGCTAAAATGGTCGCTGTTGTTGTTCCATCACCAGCACTCTCTTTTGTCTTGGATGCAACTTGTTCTATTAATTTCGCACCTAAATTAGAAATAGGGTTTTCAATCTCGATCTCTTTAGCAACTGTAGATCCATCTCTTACTATATCTGGTGATCCAAATTTCTTTTCTATTACAACGTTTTTTGCCTTCGGCCCAATAGTAACCTTTACCGCATTAGCTACGAAATTCACACCTTTTTCTAGAGCTTCTCTTGATTCATTAGAAAAACTTAACTGTTTAGCCATGTTTGCTTGATCTTTTGTCTTATTCTAATCTCCCATAGAATCATTTTTAAGGGATATTTAATTAAGTGGGGAAAGCCGAATTTCTTTTAATAGGACATACAAATTAACTCAAATAAGAGTATCTTTAAGTTATGGAAGAAACAAATAATCTTATTTTTACTCTTACGGCAATCCTCGCGATTGCTATGACACTAATATACTTTCCTTTAAGATTTTTCTTAACATTAACTGCTAGAAGTCGAAGACTAAAACTTTTACAAAAAATTAGAAGGTTGAGAGATGAATTAGGTCAGCCTTATGAAAGTACATAACTAAATACTCATACCCCCGTCTATACTGATTGTCTGCCCTGTAATGTAACTTCCTGCATCACTTGAAACTAAGAATGATACTAAGTTTGCAATTTGAGTACAACTTCCCAATTTCCCTAAAGGAATAACTTTTAGAATCTCTTCAGTGTTAAGTTTTTCAGTCATCTCTGTTTCTATAAAACCTGGAGCTATTGCATTAACATTTATACCTCTTGAGGCAAATTCTTTAGCACAAGTTTTGGTAAATCCAATAACTCCAGCTTTGGCTGCAGAATAATTTGCTTGTCCAGGATTACCAATTATGCCAACAACAGATGAAATATTTACGATGCTACCACTTCTTTTTTTCATCATAAATTTTGAAGCATATTTTGTACAAAGAAAAACTCCTTTTAAGTTTGTATTTAGTACATCATCCCATTGTTCCGATTTCATTCTCATCAATAGTCCATCTCTAGTAATTCCAGCATTGTTAATGAGGATATCAATAGTGCCATTAATTTTGATTATTTCGTCAAAAGCTGAACTGACAGAATCCTCTTTTGAAACATCAAATTTTAATTTATGAGCTTTACCTCCTGAATTTTTTATTAAATTTACAACTTCTTCAGCTTTTTCATCAGAAGAAGAGTAATTAATAAAAACTTCTGCTCCCAATCGGCTTAGTTCTAAAGCAATTTCTTTACCAATTCCTCTGCTAGCTCCAGTGATTAAAGCAATTTTGCCTGATAATGAATCTTTATTGGACATTATGAAATTTTTATAATTTTCAATCGTAGTACTATTTGTGTAAAGATATTGCTTTTATTTATAATTGTCTAGAAAATATTAAGACCTTCTATTGTGCACTTTTTAATACCAGCTGCAGGGAGCGGTAGCAGAATGAAAGCTGGAAAAAATAAATTACTTATAGAGTTAGAGGGAGAGTCTTTGATTTATTGGACACTTAAATCTGTATTTTCTGCAAGCTCAACAAATTGGGTTGGAATAATTGGGCAACTGAAAGATAAAAACTTATTATTAAATTCAGCTAAGGATTTTGCCCATAAAGTTCACTGGATTAATGGTGGTGACACCAGACAACAGTCAGTTTTTAATGGTTTAAAAGCGTTACCAAAAGATGCTGAAAAAGTTTTAATACATGATGGCGCTAGATGTCTAATTAATCCTGAATTGATAGACCTTTGTGCGAAGCAGTTAGATGAAAATGAAGCTGTAATTTTGGCTACTAAGGTAACAGACACTATAAAGATTGTTGATAGTGAAGGTTTTATTAAAGAAACACCAGACAGAAATTATTTATGGGCAGCGCAAACTCCTCAGGGCTTTTTAGTAGATAGATTAAAAAAAGCTCATAGGATGGCAATTGATAAAAACTGGAAAGTTACAGATGATGCTTCTCTATTCGAAATGCTTAATTGGAAAGTGAAGATTATTGAAGGAACTTATTCAAATATAAAAATTACATCCCCTATAGATTTGAAAATAGCAAAACTTTTTGTGAAGAACTCCTAGTTAAAAAGGTTTATCGATACTAAGAATGCCTTTGTCACCATTTAAGGTTGCTTCATACCCTAACGGGATGCATGCATTCCCTGATATGTGGCCTATTGGGAGATCAAAAAGAATAGGAAAATCGAACTCTTGAAGTCTTTCAATAATGCAGTTTTTTAGTAAATCCTTCCATTCAAGGTCGCAGGAATCATTAGAAAAACTTCCGAATCCAATACCCGCAATTTCAGAAATTGTTTTAGTCATCCTAAGGTAAGTCAACATGCGATCAATTTTATAAATATCTTCATTAATGTCTTCAAAAATTATTATTTTCCCTTTGCAATCAGGAAAGTGATTAGTTCCAATTAAAAAAGTAGCAATAGTTAAGTTAGAAACTATTATCTCTCCTTTCGCTTTTCCACCTCTTAAAGGGATTCCTATTATGTCCTCAACATATCCCTCAAAAAGTAAATTTCTTAATCTCTCAAGACTCCACTCTGGTTCTTTGAAAAGGCTAGTAACCATGGGGCCATGGATAGAACCTATAAATCCTTGAGCATATTTAGATAGTAATAAAGAACATGTATCTGAGAATCCAAGCATTAAACCATTCTGCCAAGAAGGTTCCTTTTCTAAAAGTCTTGCTGAACCCCAACCTCCTTTTGCAAAAATGATTAGCTTACTATTTTGTGCTTTTTCAAGTTCTTCAAATCTAGTTAGATCATCGCCTGCAAAATAACCAAATTTTTTTGATAAAGAATTATTTTCATTAATTTCCAAACCCCAGTTTTTTAAGATTTCTATGCCTTTTTGAAAATTTTCGTCTTCATCAATAAAGGAGCCTGGAGCTATAATATCTAATAGATCCCCTTTTTTTAATCTAAAAACCATATTTAAAGTTTATGAGGCAATAATAATTCCTAATAAAATGACTCCTCCATAAATTGATTGATTTTTGAAGTGATTCCCAATATTTTTTATTGATTGCTTTTCCTCAGGAAATACTTTTAGTATATCTCTCTGCATTAAGATTGACGTTGCAAGCCAAATTGGCCAAAAAATAAAATCCATTTGATTAATAAATCCGCATATTGCGAGAAAAAAAGAAGTTAAAAAATAACAAATTTGAATGGTTATTCTTGTATTGTTCTGGAGGTTAACAGCGGAACTATTAATTCCAATTTTGATATCATATTTTTTATCTGCTAAAGCATAAATCGTGTCAAAGCCAAAAGTCCAGAAAATGGTAGCTAGCCAGCAAAATAATAAAACAATACTATTTAAATTGCCTTCATTTGCGGCCCAGGGAATTAAGACAGCAAAACCCCAGCATATAGATAAGATTAATTGAGGATATTTAAACCATCTTTTGGCAGAAGGATAAATTAAAATGATAGGTAAAGCTAAAAAAGCAAGTGAAATGGAAAGGATTCTTCCAGGCTGAGGTAGTGACAAAGTTAAAAAGAAGCTACATAAAATTAAAAAGAAAAGAATTGAATAAGCTGTTTTAAGACCGATTTTATTTGCAGCTAAAGGTCTATTTTTTGTCCTAAAAACTCTTTGATCAATTTTTTTGTCCCAAATATCATTAACCACGCATCCTAATCCACTTACTAGTAGTCCTCCGACTATTATTCTTAGCAACATTAAAAATGTTGGATTAGCATCTGGGGTTAAATATAAACTCCATCCAGCAGGAATAAGTAAGATCATTCTTCCAGTGGGCTTATTCCACCTTAATAATTCAAAAAAAGTACTTAATTTAATTTGTCGATTTTTATTTTGCATATGACCTATTGTATATTTCATAACTTTAAATAATCTTACTAGGATTAGATGATTTCTATTATTTAATAATCAATGTTGGGTATATTTATTAATGGATTAAAGATATCGTCGTCTTATAAAAAGAAATGATACTGAAACAAGATTTAAGATATTTTCAAGAAAAGCAAATTTTAGTAGCTTCTATAGATATTGGAACTAACTCTACACATCTCTTGGTAGCAGAAATTAATCTAGAATTAAAATCATTTTCAATAAAATTTACTGATAAATCAACCACTCGTCTTGGAGAAAGAGATGAGGAGGGTAATCTTACTGAAGAATCAATCCAAAGGGCATTAGTTACTCTTAAGCGATTTAAGGAATATTGTAAAAGTAATGCAGTAAATGAAATAGTAACAGCAGCAACAAGTGCAGTTAGGGAAGCTCCAAATGGTCAAGATTTTATTAGAAGAGTTCTTGATGAAACTGATATTCAAATAGAAATGATAAGTGGTTCTGAGGAAGCCAGATTAATTTACCTTGGTGTTCTTTCTGGTATGTCTTTTGAAGATCATTCTTTTGTAATCATAGATATTGGAGGAGGATCTACAGAATTAATACTTGCAGATAAAAAAGATGCTATGGCTCTTACCAGTTCGAGAATTGGTGCGGTAAGACTTAAAAATGATTTTTTAAATAAAGGTTCTGTAACTTCAGAAAGATCGAGTTTCTTAACAACTTTTATTAAAGGATCTTTAGAGCCATCTGTTCGAAAAATAAAGAGTAGATCTAATAGAGATAAGCCTTTATCTATGATTGCAACCAGTGGCACTGCAACCTCATTAGGAAATTTGATTTCAGATGAGTTGGGAGAATCTAAACAAAAGTTGCATGGTTATAAATTTAAGAGGGGAAATTTACAAAATGTATTGGAAAAACTAATTAAATTGCCAGTTTCGGAAATCAAGAAAATACCTTCATTAAGTGAGAGAAGAGCAGAAATAATTATTCCAGGAGCATTGATATTAAACACCGCAATGGAGATGTTGAACTTTGATGAATTAATAATAAGTGAGAGGGCGCTTCGAGAGGGTTTGGTTGTGGATTGGATGCTTCGTAAAGGGATAATTAAAAATGAGTTAAATATTCAAGGCAATATTAGAAAAACAACTATAGTTCATCAGGCCAGAAAGTTTGGAGTAGATAATATAAGAGCTGAAAAAGTTATTGATATTGCCTTTCAAATCTATGATCAGACTAAAAATATCTTTCATAGCGATAATGACCCTAAAGCTAAAGAACTTCTTTGGGCAGCTTCTAATCTTTATAATTGTGGGAAATATGTGAATGTTGGCTCATATCACAAACACTCTTGGTACTTAATAAAAAATTGTGAGTTGTTGGGATATTCTGATGCAGAAACAAATATTATTGCTTCAATTGCTAGGTACCATAGAAAGACTCTACCCAAGAAAAGACATGAGTCTTGGCAAAATTTAATATCCAAAGAAGATAAAACATTAGTTCTTGAAATGTCATTAATCCTGAGACTAGCAGCAGCTCTTGATCAAAGACCTGACAAGGTGATCTCCTCAGTTCAAATAAAATTGCAGGAAAATAATCTCACATTTCAACTTTTACCTTTAGATAGAAATCATGATCTTCTTCTTGAAAAATGGAACCTAGGATTATGCCGTAATGTAATAAAAGAACTTAAGAATTTGGAATTAAAAGTTATTTAGTTTTTTTAATAAGTTCTTGTTTTGGAGTTTGATTCTGAGAAGAATCTGAAAATAAATTGAAAATTAAGGACGAGGAGATTAGTCCGAGAAAGCCTGAAATTAAAATAAATATTAGGAATCCTAGTGGATTAAAATTCTTAGATTGCCTAGATTTATAATTTTTTTTGGAAACTTCTTCAACTATTTCTTCAATTTTCACTTCTTTCCTCTCTGTTTTGAATTCATCCATTAAAAATTCCGTATCAAGTTTTAGCTTCTGTGAAATCCTTCTAATCATTGCTTTGATAAATACTTTTTCAGGTAGTTTTTCTTCATTACCTTCCTCTATGGCTTCAAGTTGATGAGCTCCAATTTTTAAATCAGAAGCCAATTCTTCAATTGATTGATTTTTACTTAACCTAGCCTCTTTAATGAAATTTCCGATTCTATTTAAAGAGGAATCCCCTCCTTTATTGTTGATTCCCGAAACAGATTTTATTTCTTTCAAAGCAAATAAATTTTTACTAATTATAGTAATTAATATTTTTCTATCAACTTTAAAATTATTTATTCCTAAAGAGATGCTTATAAGATGGATTATAAAGATTAGATCTTTTTTGAGAATTACTAATTGCTGGGCTAATTATGTAAATGGTTGTTCTAATTAGTTTTTTTTCAATAGAAAATTTTTCCATATCTTTTAATTCTATTAATGATGTCCAACCATCATCCCAAGATACTCTAAATCCAACAATCACCTTAGTCTCTGGAGGGTAAAACTCTAGTAAAGTTTCTTGAGACCTTTTCACATGCCTAGCACTTAGATATAGACATATAGAGGAATTGTGTTTCGCAAGATCTTTCAGAGATTCTTTTTCGGGCATCCCTGTTCGACCTCCTGCTCTTGTTAAAATTATTGTTTGCGTTATGTCAGGGATGGTTAACTCAGCTTCATGATATGCTGCAGCAACTTGAAAAGCACTTACTCCAGGAACAACCTCGATTTCAATTTTTTCGTTTTTTAAAATTTCGATTTGCTCTCTAATTGCTCCAAAAAGGCAAGGGTCTCCATCATGCAACCTTACAACAGTTTTCCCTGCCTGAAATTTTTCTATCATAATTGAGGTGATTTGCTCTAAGTTAAGTGAACTCGTTTTTATTTTTTCAGAACCTTCTTTAGCAGAATCTAAAATCTTTTCAGGAATTAGAGAATCAGTCCAAATAATGACATCTGCAATTTTTATCTTTTTTAATGCTTTTAAAGTTAATAATTCTGGATCGCCTGGACCAACTCCAATGAAGGATATTTTGTTATCCATTCTTTCTATTTTTCCCACTATATGTTCTCAATCTTAAAAAAAATATTCCAATTAATCCAGAAGAAAATAGAAAAATACTTATAAATTGAGCCATTCTTATACCCCCATCACAGAAAGGTGGAAGTCCACCAATGCATAGTGGGTCAGTTCTTAAACCTTCAATCCAGAATCGTCCAAAGCTATAACTTATTAAATAAAGACAGCTAATAAAGCCAGGCCTGAAAAAATCTGTTTTATTTTGTTTATTAAAGGTAATAATAAGGACGATAAAAATTAAAAGATTCCACAATGACTCATAGAGAAATGTAGGATGAAAAAATTCATAATTAATAAATTCTAAAGGCCTATTTTGGATAGGTATAAATAATTTCCAAGGCAAATTTGTAGGAACTCCAAAGGCTTCATTATTGAAAAAATTTCCCCACCTTCCTATTGATTGTCCAAGAATAATCGAGGGGATTAATATATCTATAAAAGTTTTTAAATTAATTTTTTTCGACTTACAGAAATAGATAATAGATATTAATCCTCCAATTAGACCTCCATGGATTGCTATGCCTCCTTCCCAAACTGCAAGAAAAGAAGGTATTTGAATGATGTTATTGAATAGTTTAAAAGAAGTAAAAAAGTTCTCTCCGCTATATTGCCTCCACTCAAAAATTACGTAATAAGCTCTAGCTCCAATTATTGAAGAGATTATTAATGATGGAAGTATTTCACTAATGTACTCTGGGTTAATATTTCTAGCTTTTGCTAGTTTTTTAGAGACAAATAGGCCTATTAAAACTGAAAACGAAATAAGAAGTCCGTACCATCTAATAGTTATAAATCCTAAATTTAAAAAAGATTCTCCTGGAGATTGTATAAAAGCTTGAAGTATAAGCATTTAGAGAAAGTTAGATACCCTCTGCTGCTTGCACTTTTTCTACTTGTTTTTTCTTTAATACTAAAAGTATTTGTGTTAAGCCTACACCAATGAAGAATGCAATCAATCCAATAACTCTATAAGGGCTCTGAAGTACAACCTCAGCATCTAATTGACCAAAGCCACCAACGTTGGGATCATTAGTAAGAGGGTCACCTACATTAATTTTGTCTTGCGCTTTTACGATAAGTTGAGGACCTACAGGGACTGCTTCAGTAGTTATTTCACCATTATCGTTTTCTATATTAACTTGATAGCTACCATCTTCAATTGTTTCTATTGAATTTATAGTTCCTGCTGTGGAAGAAGTGAATACTACATTATTGCTCTTGTCTCCAGTTGGATATACCTGACCTCTACCTCTATTGCCTCCAATATGTAAGGAGTATTTCCCATAGTGATATTCTTTATTAGTGGATGGGTCAGGGGAAAGTACAGGGAAAACGATTTCTTTATTGGTATCGCCGGGTAAAGGTCCGACAATAATGATATTATCTTTCTCTTCACTGTAATTAGTAAAATAAACCCCTTCTGTCTCCTCTTTTATTTCTTCTGTCCATCTTTCTTGTGGAGCTAGTTTAAAGCCATCAGGCAGCATTACAACAGCACCAACTTGTAATGGGACTTCTGAACCATCAGCCCCTATCTCTTTTAAATCATTTTTGTAGGGTATTTTGACAACAGCTTTGAAAACACTGTCTGCTCCAACAGATTGTGGAACCTCTGCAATTGTAGGCATCTGAGCTAGATGACAATTTGCACAAACTATCTTACCTGTGGCTTCTCTTGGGGATTCGTAATTTTGCTGAGCCCAAAATGGATAAGCAAAACTGATCTCTGGATAAAATACAATGCTTGAAATGAAAAGCAGAGTACAGATAAATAAACTTGTTTTTTTCATGATTTGATTTTTAAGACCTTTCATTTTTTTTATGCCCACCATGGATTTTCATTAGTTCTAAAGTCAGTTTCCGACCATTGTTTGACGAGTACAGCATCATCTTCAATATCGACATGAGCTAGAGCTAAAGATAAAGGTGCAGGCCCTCTTACAACCTTCCCGTTAGTATCGTACTGACTGCCATGACAAGGACATATGAATTTATTAGCACCACTATCCCATGGGACAACACAACCTAAATGAGTACAAATTGCATTTAATCCAAATTCTCCTATTTCCCCACCCTCATTAACTATTAAATAAGTTGGATCTCCCTTTAGACCTTGCACTAGACTTCTGTCTCCTGCTTGATGGGTAGCTAACCAACCTGTCTTAGTTATTGGATTCCCTAATTCATCTTTAGCAGAAGTTCCACCTCCACCACCGCCTGCTCTTAGAGGCATGAAATAATTAGCTACAGGGTAAAGGGCTCCTAAAGCTACTCCAGTTGCAGTACCAAATGTAAGAAGATTCATAAATTGCCTTCGACCCATAGAAGGGACATCATTGGAACTTAATTGAGTCATTCGCTACTTGGTTCTGTTATTTATTAGTTATTATGGAGCAAATTGCCCAATTTCTGTTGCAAATAGATAGGACTTTTAATAATTTAAAGTAAAAGTTTAGGAAGTCTTAATTAATTGATTTAAATGAACCCATTGCTAGTAGATGAAGTTATACATTATTTGATGCATCGCTGGGGGAAAAAATATGACTTTAGACTCTTTAGAAGAGGAAAATTCGTCTATTTTCAAATGATGTGGGGATTTCTTGGACAGGAATCATTCCCTTTAAATGAAGATGAATATAAAAAATCGATAGCTGATAAAATAGAGATTTTAAATAGATGTGGATATTCAGAAGAAGTAAGGGAATGGCTAAAGAAAGTCAATGCTAAGCCAAGGTTAGGTAGAGCTGTCAGCTTGCAATTAGATCTTAATGAGAAGATGAAAGAGTTTTTGACTTAAGATTTTCTGATAAGTAAGTTAATCCAGTACCCACAAAAAATAAAAACACAATCGATATAGATAGCAATGACATAGTCAATGGGTCAGTTGAAGGGGTAATCACTGCAGATAATATTGCAGAGGAAATTACAACTATCTTCCAATTTGAAATCATTTTTTCTGTTGTGATTATTCCAAGAGAACCAAGAATAAATTGTAATACTGGTAATTGAAAAGCTATTGCAGTACTGGACATTAATAAGAGAACAAAATCAAAATATCTTTCTATAGACCATGTTGGTTCAACAATATCAGCACCGAAACTAATAAAGAAATTTATTGCTGCAGGGACTAATATCCACCATGAAAAAATTAACCCTAAAAAAAATAGAAGACCTGAACCAAAAACTGCAGGCAAGATAAGGCTTTTTTCTTGTTTTGTTAAACCAGGAGAAATGAATAATATTATTTGATAAAAAATATAAGGCATAGAAACTATCAATCCGCTGTAACCTGCAACTTTAATAGCGACAAATAAAAACTCTCCTGGAGCAAGTTGTAGTAAATGTATATCACCAGCTGGAATTTCTAAAAAAGATATTAATGGCTTTATGATGAGAAAACTAAAGAATATTGAAATAAGTATTGAGTAAATTGAGTTTAGTATCCTTTGACGAAGCTCCTCTAAATGATCACTAAAAGTCATCGAATCTGATAATTTTTTTTCACTTTGACCTGTACCTCTCATTATTATTTGATAAAAACTGTGTAAGAAAAAGGTTTAAAACTACTATTGTCAAAGTCCAATTTATTCTTCGATAAACTTAATTATTTGCTTAATTTAGGATTTGTTGGATCTGGTAATAAGAAAGGAGGAGCATCATTTAAAGATGATTCACCATAAGTTTCATATTCTCTGTATCCACCCATTTTCCCATTTGTTTTCATTAAAGCGCTTACGAAGGCAAGTAGTAAGAAAACAGTAGGAGCTCCAATTATTAATGCAGCACCAAATAGATATCCAACAATAAATTCTGGAAAACTATGATTTCCTAAAAATTCATGAGTGCCTAAAAGAAAATCAAACATTTAGATTTTAAAATTTTTTTTATTATAAACTAAATTACTGTTTTAAGATTTTTTTTAATGTAATCTTCTCCTCTTGTAGGATTTCCCCAAATAATTTCTCCATTTTTAAAGGAAACGCAACCCGGTCCTCCGTTTTTAATTTTTTGCAAATCTTTAATCTTTACTAAATTAATTGGAACTTTAATGTTTCTTTTTGCCTTACTAAATAAAGCAGCTAAATCTGCAGCTATTTGAAGATCTTGTTCAGATGCTACTTGAGATGAAGACTTCAAAACTACATGACTGCCAGGTGATTCCTGTGCATGAAACCATAAATCGCCTTTTTTTGAAAACTTAAAGCTTATTAAATCATTTTGCCTCATATTTCGCCCTACCTGAAGCTTTAATCCTGTGGGAGTTTCAACTTGAATTGGTAAAGACTCTATCTCAAATGTACTTTTCTGATCTTCTCTTTGCTTCTTGATATTGATATTAAACTCGTTACAAATTTCTTCCATAATTTCTTCTAGTAGTTTGATTCTCATAAAAAGTTTTTCATGATTTAAAGAATTTAAATTTTCTAGAAGCGTAGTGAATTCGTCTAATCTCTCTATTTTTGTTTTGTAAATACTTAATCTTTCTTTTATTAATTCTCTAGATCTTTTTAGTTTTTTTGATTTTTTATATAGTTTTTGTCCCTTTATAATGTCTTGTTTTTTAATTTCATGAGAGGCGAATATATTGTCAGCTTTTTCTTTAAATATCTCGTAGTTTTCTGATTTTGTCAGAAGATCATGTTGAATATTTAAATTCTTTTTCTCAATATTGGTCTGTTTAAAAATTATCCCTTCAATTTTCTTTTCCAATAATTCAAGTTTTTTTTGTTTCAGATGATAATCATAATAATTCTCTAAGCCTGTGCATAAATCTATTTTATTTTCGCAATTAATTTCCTTATCAAAAAACCAAACGCAATAAAAATCTTTGTTGAATGTAGAAAAGTTAAAGTTATTGTTTTTAAACCTGTTTATCCAAATCTTCCAATTTTTAAATATCTCCTTTAAGTCTGAGTTGCTAATGAAATCAATATTTTTTTCCATTATTTCTGAATTAACAGTTGCGCTAACAACTTCTAATTGTTTTGTGAGGATAGGGCTTACTCCTTGATAGGTATTTATTAAACAGTATTTCAAAGACTCAGGTACTATTGAAATTGAGTCTTTCCATGATTTAAAAGACTCATCTTCTCTAGGTTGTTTTTTGAGATTTACTGGAGGGTCAGAATAAATTGATCCTGTTGAAATTGTTCTAAAACTAGATTGACTTGATTTAATTTGTTTACCAACGGCAATTATTTTATGTTTATTATCCAGATAAAAAATATTACTATGTTTTCCCATTAATTCAAAAATTAAATACTTATTAATTTCATCTCCCGGTTTTTTCGCAAAACTAAATTTTATAACTCTCTCGAAATCATCTTGATCAATCGAAATTAAAGCCATATACTTTAATCCATATCTTATTTGTTTAGAAAGTGTGCTTTCTCTCCCAATCTTTTCTGGCTTATTTATCTTTAGTATTCTTGGAGAATCTCCATTCCATGAAACTTCTAACCATGTTTGAGAATCAACGCCTCTGAAACATAATTGAATTGTATTAGGCTCTGGTTGTTGGGCAGTCTCAAACTTTGTAGGTAAGATGTTCTTTGTCAAATAATGCAAGACAGATTTAATAGATGTAATATCCATTATCTGTGGAACACCTTTTTGCATTATTCCTTTTTAATTCACAAGATGTCTATTTTACTGTAAAAAATTTAATATGAAAAATCAAAAAAAACTTATTATCCTTACTGGACCCAGCGGTGTAGGTAAAGGGACAGTTGTTAAAAAAATATTAGATAAAGAAAAAAATTTTTGGCTTTCAATATCTGCAACTACTAGAGAACCTAGAGAGGGAGAGAAGGACGGAGAAAATTATTATTTCTTAAATCAAGAAAAGTTTAAAGAAATGATTGAACAAAACCTTTTCCTTGAATGGGCTCAATTTGCTGGAAACTACTATGGAACACCCTTGTCTTCTGTTAATGAGAAAATAAAAAAAGGATTTACCGTACTACTTGAAATTGAAGTAGAGGGTGCAAGGCAAATAAAAGATAAGTTTCCTAATTCACTGTCAGTATTTTTACTTCCCCCGGACAAAGAAGAGTTAGAGAGAAGAATAAGAAATAGGGGTACAGAAAAAGAAGAGGCAATTAAAAAAAGACTCTCAAGGGCTAATTATGAGATTTCAGTATCAAATGAATTTGATTTTGTATTAACAAATCACAATGTTGATGAAACAGCAAAAAAAATAATCAAGTTAATAAAAACTTGATTATTTTCTATTTATCAACTCATTGGATGGAATAATAAATCTGGGAAAAACCTATTAAATTCAATAATTATTCCAGCTGTGAGGCTTAGCCAAATTGCTGCAACGACTGGAGCAGATCTGACAAATTTTGTGTTTAGAATTTTGAACATTTTGTTTTATAAAAGTTTTTTTTGGGATGTTTAGCGAGGACCATTAAGTGTAATATTGTTATCTTTCTCTCTTAAATCTCCATTTCTACCTTCTTTATTAGCAAGAAGAGGCCATTGGGCTCCTTTTATAAGACATTTTCTTGCCAAGTCTAGGTCAATAATGATCTCGAGATCTGCTGGATTCTTAGTCTTTTTTGATTCAATGAGATACTCTCTTCCTGACCAACCTATAATTCCAGCAATATAAATGAACAATACTCCGGGAATAAGTAAATCTCCTTCATGCCCCCTATTTAGAAGGGCCCCCCATGGCTCAAGAGGAGGTCCAATTATTAAATGAGGAAGACCATCATCTCCGCATGATGCTTTTCCATATCTTTCAAATCTTGCTATGTCTTTTTGAGTAGTTGCAGAATTTGCTCTCTCAATGAATTTAGGATTTTCAGAGCATTTTGTGAGGGCTGAAGCAGTATATTCTGTGCTTGCTCTATCTGCGTTTAAGGCAGGCCCATATGCAGCCAGAGCAATTGGAGTAATTCCGAGGAACAGAAAAACTGAGGTTATGATTGAAAAAAAGAATTTCATAAGTTGCAATCTTTAATTCCTTATAGTGTGTTAAGTAAGAAATTAATATTAAAATAGAACAAGTTGAATCAAAAATGCATAAAGTTTTAGCTATTGAAACAAGTTGTGATGAGACATCTGTCTCAATAGTTTCTAATAATGGCGATACTTTCAGAATACATTCAAATATAATTGCCTCTCAAATCGAAGATCATTCAAAATGGGGAGGAGTTGTGCCTGAACTTGCAGCTAGAAAGCATTTAGAGTTATTACCTTTTGTTTTAGATAAGGCCCTAGAAGAAGCAAAAATTAAAATTGAGGAAATCGATTATATTGCATCAACTGTAGCTCCTGGATTAGTTGGTTGTTTACGAGTTGGTTCCATAACTGCAAGATCACTTTGCATGTTACATTCAAAACCATTTTTGGGAATTCATCATTTGGAGGGGCATTTATCTTCAATTTTATTTTCAGAAAACTATCCAAAGAAATCTTTTCTTACATTACTTGTTAGCGGCGGGCATACTGAATTGATTAAGGTTGATGATAGTAGGAGGATGCAAAGACTTGGGAAAAGTTTTGATGATGCTGCTGGAGAAGCCTTTGATAAAGTTGGCAGACTATTAGGTCTTAGTTATCCAGGAGGACCTGCAATTGAAAAGATTGCTAAAAATGGGGACCCAATGAAATTTAATTTACCAAAATGTAAGATATCTGATAAAAAAGGGGGATTTCTTAAATATGATTTCTCTTTTAGTGGGTTAAAAACTGCCGTATTAAGATTAGTTGAGAGAATAAATTTAACTGAGAAGACCGTTCCAATTCCAGATATTGCTGCAAGTTTTGAGAGAGTAGTGGCAGAGGTCTTGGTAGAGAGAACAATAAAATGCGCAGAAGACCATAGCTTGGATAATGTAGTTGTGGTTGGGGGAGTGGCTGCTAACAATACATTAAGAAAAATGATGATTAGTGAAGCTAGTAAAAAATCTATTAAAGTTCATTTAGCTCCTCTTGATCTTTGTACAGATAATGCGGCAATGATTGGAGCGGCGGCGTTGTTCAGAGTCAAATTTAAGGATCATTTAAGTTCCCTTAAATTAGGTGTCGCAGGAAGACTATCAATTGAACAAGCAAATACCCTTTATGAAGAAAACCCTCCTTTCTAATTTCAATGAACAAACAAACTAAAATCGAGATTAAAGAGACAAAAAACTTCGTTGATAAAAAAGAATTGAATTTGTGGAAAAGAGGTTTTACCCCTCAAGCTGAAATATGGAATGGAAGGATGGCAACTGTTGGTATAGGAATTATTTTTATAATTATTGCTTTAATAAGCCAGTTTTCTTAATAGAAATAAAATTAATTTTCTTAGAAAGAATTTTTTAAAATACTCTTGATCAGTCGATGAATTAAATTAAAAAGTATTGTTTTTATTGGACTAGAGAAAAGATTATTGATTTAATCAAAATAATGAATGTTTTTATTATTTATAATTTTATATGACGCCTGAAAGGCTTGGATTACTTTGGGGAATAACTGTATTTGCAGGCGCTTGCGCTCGATTATTTTCTTCTTTTACAGGATTCCCAAGTGTTGTTATTTTATTGCTTTCTGGATTATTAATTGGAAGATCAGGATTGGGACTTGTTGAGCCTTTAGATCTCGGGCAAGGGCTTGAAACTATTGTGGGGCTTTTGGTCTGTTTGGTTCTTTTTGAAGGAGGATTAAATTTAAAACTGCCTGAGGGGAATATAAGAAATACTGTTTTAAAAATTTCATTGGTAAGACTTTTTATTTCATTATCAGCTGGAATTTTCATTGCTCATTGGCTGGCTGGCCTTTCATGGCAAGTCGCAGGAATATATAGTGCCATAGTTCTAGCTACTGGACCAACAGTTGTCTCTCCACTAGTGGAACAAATAAAATTAGCTTCCCCACTCTCGGAAGTTTTAAAAGCTGAGGGGTTGCTGCTTGAACCAATTGGTGCAGTACTAGCATTACTGCTTTTAGAATTGACTTTAGGGGACCTTCGTGGGATTAACGATGTATTCATAGCATTAATGCAAAGATTAGGGGGAGGGGTTTTAATCGGATTAAGTGCAGGATGGTTACTATCAGAAATTTTAAAAAAAATAAAAAATGAAGCCTCATTTGGTATAGAGCTTCAAGTTACCCTTGGATTTATTTTTCTTGTGTATGGAATTTGCGAATATTTTTTACCAGAATCAGGCTTACCGGCTTCAGTCGCGGCAGGTTTTATTGTAGGCAAAAGAGAAGTTATAGATAAGGAGAGATTGGATAATCTAATAGGTGAATTAGCACAACTAGCAATTACAGTTCTTTTCCCTCTTTTGGCCGCTGACGTTTCTTGGGGTGAATTAAGTCCGCTAGGCTGGGGAGGGGTTGTTTGCGTTTTTATGTTGATGGTAATTGTTCGCCCTATCTCTATCTGGATAGCAACTATGGGGAGAGACTTGAACTTAAAAGAAAAAATATTTTTAGCCTGGTTAGCTCCAAGAGGTATTGTTACTGCAGCTGTAGCTTCTCTTTTTTCTATCAGATTAGAGCAGGCTGGTATCCTTGGGGCTGGCCGTCTACAAGGTTTAGTTTTTCTTACTATTTTGATGACAGTAGGAATACAAGGACTTTCAGCTAAACCTTTGGTAAATAGACTTAAATTAGGCCAAAAAAATAATTTTGATTGATTAAAGACATCTTTCAATTCGAGTTCTATCAGTTTTACTCTCTGCGAAAAGCTCCCAACTTTGAATTAAATCTGGCCCACTGAGAGATCCAAAAAAGGCTACTCTTAATGATTTCATTAATATCCCTTTTTTAATATTATGCTTTTTTGAGATTTCGTTTATTATTTCTTTGGCTTTCTCTTTATTTAGTTTTAGAGTATTTTGCTCAATTAAATAATTTAAGATTAGTTTTAAAGATAATTTGCTTTCCCGGTTTTCCAGAAAATCTTGGCCTTCTTTTTGAATTGTAGGTATTAAGAAAAATGGTTTTGATTGATCAATAGAGTCTTTTAAAAGAGTCATAGAGTCTCTAATCAAAATTGCTAATTTATTAGCCCATTCTTGAGATGGAGGCTCCCAACCATTATCATCCCAGTATTTTCTCATGATCTCAATTAACTTTATTGATTCCATATTTTTTATATATTGAGAATTAATCCAGTTGAGTTTTGCCCAACTAAATTTAGCTCCAGCTTTATTTATTTCTGATATGTCAAAAATTTCAGATATTTCTTCAAGTGAAAGTATTTCTCTGTCGGCAGACTTTGGAGACCAACCTAAAAATGCCATATAGTTCGATAGGGCCTCAGGTAAATATCCCATTTCTCTAAATTCGTCGATTGAAGTAACGCAATCTCTCTTAGATAATTTTTTCCCTTCGCTATTTAGTATTAAGGGTGTATGCGAAAAAGTTGGCAAATTAAAATTTAGTGCTTCATAAATCAATATTTGTTTTGCAGTGTTCGAGATATGGTCTTCACCCCTTACAACGTGAGTAATATTCATGAAATTATCATCAACTACAACTGCAAGATTATACAAAGGATCACCAATCTCATAACCCTTAGCCCTTCTTGATAAAACTAAATCACCGCCTAAATCCTTCCCTTGCCATTTGATTTCGCCTCTTATCTGATCTACCCATTTAATATCAATTTTTTCATCAATCTTAAATCTTATTACTGAAGTCCTCCCTTGGGATATGAATGTTTCTATTGCTTCTTTTGAAAGACTTCTGTGTCTATTATCATGCTTAGGAGGTAATCCTTTCTTTTTTTGTTCTTCTCTAAGTTCAGAAATTTCATTTTCTGTTGTAAAGCATCTATATGCAGCTCCACATTCAAGTAGCTTTTTGATGTAACTTTTATGAATCGAAATTCGGTCACTTTGATTTATAGGTTCTCCATCCCATTTAAGTCCAAGCCATTTCAATCCCTCTAATATATTTTTTGTATATTCAGATTTAGATCGAAGAAAATCTGTATCTTCTATTCTGATCAGAAATTTTCCGCCTATTTTTTTTGCATACAACCAGTTGAATAATGCTGTTCGGGCTGTACCAATATGAAATAAACCCGTTGGACTTGGGGCTAGTCTTAAACGTTTTTCCAAATTTCTTTTAGAAAAAACGGGACCGACGGGATTCGAACCCGCAACTTCCGCCGTGACAGGGCGGTGCTCTAACCAGTTGAACTACGGTCCCAGAGTTTTGTTCTAAATTTATTTAGAACTACATTCTTAAAATTATCAGATCATAATACTTAATTTATGGGGTTGTAATAAAAAAAATTTTTTAATTTGAGGATTTACAGAAATAATTAGTTTTTCAACTGCCTTACAGTAAACAACTATTTATTTTTGAGGTCTAAAACCAGCAGGTTCTATCAACCTAACTTGATTGCCTCTAGCAGTAAATTCTCTGCCTTGGTCACTTTGTACGACAACTCTCCCACCAGACTTAACTCTGATAACTCTTGCACGAACCCATCCTAAAGCAGCTGATTCGAGGACTTTAACTACGTCCCCAGGTTGAAGATCTAACTCCATCTTATGAAAAAATGATTTACATAATGTTGATCAAACGCGTCGTGGAGGACTTGAACCCCCGACATCAGGTTTTGGAGACCTGCGTTCTACCAACTGAACTAACGACGCATTTAAATGATTATAAGCGTCTTTGTGACCAATAAGTTGATTAATTTACAACTTTATCGATCAAAGCGTTGTTTTACGCGAGTAGCTTTTCCTACTCTATCTCTCAGATAGAATAACTTAGCTCTTCTTACTTTACCTCTACGTTCAACTTTTAGAGAGGCAACCTGTGGACTATGTAGCATAAATACTCTTTCAACACCTATACCCTGAAAAATTCTTCTAACTGTAATAGTCTGGTTGATACCTCCATGCCTTTTTGCTATGACAACGCCTTCATAAGGTTGGACTCTTTCTTTATTACCTTCTGTAATTTTTACTCCGACTTTAACAGTGTCTCCAACATATATTTCAGGTAATTCTTTTTTTAGTTGTTCATTCTCAAATTCCTTAATAAGGTTGGATGCACTTAAGGTTTGCGTAGTCGCAGAAACCGTATTTTTCCCCTCTTGTTCAACTTTCACATCAACTGATGCTTCAGCTTTAATAGCGGTTTCTAATTCCTTCTCTTGTTTCTCTTTGGCCATTTTGGTCTTTATTGTCCTACAAGTTCTATATCTTAACCTTTTGACTCGCCTTTAGTAACCTTTTTGGTAAATGAAATTGTTTTTGAAAACATTTGGAATCCAGTGACGAGCATCCATAACACTCCAAGGGAATTCAATATTACGTATATAAGTTCCCCATTATCTCCAAGCCATTCGCCCTCATGGAGAGACATTAACCAATGAACTTGTTCTCTAGAGTAACCTAGTAAATCTTTTGAAATCCTATAAAGAAGACCAGTAATTGAAGATATAAATAATGGAAGAAAAACCCAGGGCGCCAAAGCCTTATGAAATTGCCTAGAATTAAATTTAGTTTTCATTTTTGTTTCTTTTCCATTGTTATTGATAGATTTAAGGTAGCCAAGTCCATAAAGGCTATTTTAAAGATATTTACCCACTACTATTATTTATTCCAATGAGACATTTTGCAGATCTTTTGTTAAATAAAAATAATTCCAAAGCTAATGATCAAGTTCCTTTTATTCAGAGGAGAAGAGGAATTGAAATAAAGTCTTCACGGGAAATAAATTTGATGAAAAAATCTAGCAGGATTGTCGCAACAGTTTTGAGGGAAATTAATGACTTAATTAAACCTGGAATGAGTACAAAAGATTTAGATGATTTCGCAGAAAAGAGGATAAAAAGTTTTGGAGCCGTGCCAAGTTTTAAGGGCTACCATGGATTCCCTTCTAGTATTTGTTCTAGTATTAATAATGAGGTTGTTCACGGAATTCCAAGTAAAAATAAAATAATTAAAAATGGTGACTTGGTTAAAATTGACACAGGGGCATATTTAGATGGTTTCCATGGAGATAGTTGTATATCAATTTGTGTAGGAGAAGTTAGTCCAAAGGCTCAAAAAATTAGCGACATAGCATATAAAGCATTGTATGCGGGGCTCTCGAAAATCAAGGCAGGGAATACACTTCTAGATGTGGCTGGGGAAATCGAAGACGTTGTTGTAAATAATGACTTTAGTGTTGTAGAAGACTATACAGGTCATGGGGTTGGAAGAAATCTTCATGAAGAACCATCGGTATTTAATTTCCGGACCAAAGAATTGCCCAACGTCGTCCTCCGTGAAGGAATGACATTAGCGGTGGAACCTATTGTTAATGAAGGGACTAAATTTTGCAAAACACTAAATGATAGATGGACCGTAATAACAAAAGATGGAAAACTATCGGCCCAATGGGAACATACAATAGTTGTCTTAAAGGATGGTATTGAAATATTGACAGATCGAGATTTCTAAACACTAAGATTTGTACTTATAGATAATTTGGCAATACAAAAAATTATAAAATTCTTTCAATGGGAAAAGTACATAGGTTAAAGGGTTTGGACTAATTATTACTAAATAATTTTTTGAATTGGCTAAATCATAAATTTTTCTAGAAACAAATTTGGGACTCATTATTCCAAGAGGATTAAGTTCTGATTTAAATGGTCCTAAGATGATTTTTTTTATTATAAATTTTTTCTTTGTATTTTTGTCTAGGAGATTTTTTTTGAAAGAAACTAATTGACCAATAAGGGATTTACTAATCTCATATGACGGATTTAGGGCGGGTAATATTTCTGCTTCAGATGTATTTATCCAAATCTCTTTTTTTACTTGTGAATCATTGCTTAGAGCTATATCTTCAAATAAATTTAAAAATTTGAATTTGCTTAATGCATTTATCTCAATTGAGTTTTCATAATTAGAATTTTCTCTACTCAAATCATAAATACCATGGTTCAAAATTAAAATGTCTATATTCTCTAATTGTTTTTTTAATGACGACTCCTGCCCACATTCCCATTTAATCCATTCATTTGGAGATTCAAGATTTATTTCATAATTAGTTTTACTATGAGTAAATCCAATCACTTTATATCCTTTTTGACGAAACAACTTTGTTAATTCTTTCCCTAGCGCACCTGAGGCTCCAGTAATCCCAATGGTTTTTTCGTTTTTGGTTGGATTTATCATTGTGCTTGATTTTTATGAGATACCAAAGAATTAAAATAAATTTACCAAAAAAAGATTATTTATTTTTCTATTTGATTAAAACTCATAAATAAATATTTGTTTAGTTCTGAAAAAAATATTATCTTAAACCTATTAATAAATAATTTACTAAATTATGAGCGATATATTATTAATTGGCTCATGTGAGCCATTTAGTGGTAAGTCTGCAATGGTTCTTGGGATAGCAAACAAACTTTTACAGAAGAAAAAAAAAGTACGCATAGGAAAACCTCTAGCAACTTGTATTGAACTAACTAATCTTCCCTCAATGTCTTATGAAGGATTAATAGATGATGATGTTAAGTTTATTGGATCAACATTAAATATCGAAGAGGAGAATTTAATTTCTTCAGTAGGATTATTGGATAATATCTCAGCTGAAAAAAGAATCTTCAATAAAGACTTACTTCCAGGAAAAGGTTTTGATCAGATTGAAGGATTGGTTAATGATGATTTTGAAGGTCTGAATATTTTAGAGGCAGCCGGAAGTCTTCATGAGGGTATGATTTATGGATTAAGTCTCCCACAACTATCTAAGGATTTAAATGCGAAAGTTTTAATTGTGAATTTATGGGAAGATTGTAAAAGTGTCGATGCATTACTAGATGCGCAAAAACAATTAGGCGAGAAATTGGCTGGAGTTGTATTAAACGGAGTTTTGCCGCAAGAAGTCGAAAAAGTTAAAAATGAAATAATACCATCTCTTAAAGATCTAGATATTGAAGTGTTTGGAGTGATGCCTAAATCACCACTTCTTAGAAGTGTCACAGTAGGTGAGCTTGTAAGAAGACTAGATGCCCAAGTAATTTGTTGCCCTGAAAAAGATCAATTGCTTGTTGAAACATTAAGTATTGGTGCAATGGGTGTTAATTCTGCGATGGAATTTTTCAGGAGAAGACGAAATATGGCTGTAGTTACTGGAGCTGATAGAACTGATATCCAACTTGCTGCTTTGGAGGCTTCGACTCAATGCCTTATTTTAACTGGTTTAGGAGATCCTTTGTCACAATTGATTCATAGAGCGGAGGAATTGGAGGTGCCAATTTTAAAGGTGGAATTAGACACTCTTTCCTCCGTTGAAATTATTGAACAAGCTTTTGGTCATGTCAGAATACATGAATCTATTAAAGCTTCTTATGCTATTCAATTAGTTCAAGAGCATGTAAATCTAAAAAGAATTCTCGAAAAGATAGATTTTCCCTGCAATTTTTCAGATAAATGCTAATTTCAAATATAGGAACTTTATTATTTTGAGTCGCTCTTTAGATCTACCAGTAACTGAAGGTGTTGATGCCTTAGCTCAAGAACTTGCAAAACTCCAAGATAATGGGAAAAGGAGAATTGCTTTTTTAGGTACTAGACACGTACCGGTTGTAGATATCCACTTAATTGAGTTGATAGCACGGTCTTTAGCAGAGGAAGGACATAATATCCTCACGTCTGGATCTCAAGGTGTTAATGCAGCTGTTATTCGAGCTGTCTTAGATATTAATCCATCATTATTAACTGTTTTATTACCACAAAGTCTTGATAGACAAGTACCTGAAATAAAGGATCAACTTGAGAGGGTTATGCATTTGGTTGAAAAAAGTGAAAATGATGAATTACCTTTGCCACTTGCAAGTAGTCTTTGTAATCAAGAAATTATTACTAGGTGCGATCAATTAATATGTTTTGCCTTTCACGATAGTGAAACTTTGCTAAATAGTTGTAGATGTGCTGAAGAAATGGGCAAAGTGGTTAGTTTGTTATTTTTTGATTAAATTAACCCATTTCCCCTTTTTAAAAGATGATTTATGCTAAAAATATTTAGCGTTTAATAATTTACTATGGCAGAAAGTTTTTCATTTGATGTAGTTTCTGATTTTGATAGACAAGAATTAGTCAATACTTTGGATCAAGTAAAAAGGGAAATTTCTCAGCGTTACGATTTAAAGGGCACGGATACTTCAGTTGATTTAGAAAAAGAAAATATTTTTATAATTACTAATAGCGAACTTACTTTGAATGCTGTAAATGACATAATTAGACAAAAGGCAATAAAAAGAAACTTATCCTTAAAAATATTTGACTACGGTGAAATTGAAATAGTTAGTGGTAATAGAATTAAACAAACAATTTTATTAAAACAAGGAATTAAACAAGAAATTGCAAAAAAAATCAGTAAAAATATTAGAGATCAAATTAAAAAAATTAATGTCAGCATCAATGGGGAAACACTCAGAGTTGCAAGTAAGAGCAAAAATGATCTTCAATTGGCAATCAAGCTTGTTAGTGAGTTGGAGGAGTCTTTGAACATTCCTCTAAAAGCTAATAACTTTAGATAAAATCTTTAATAAGATTATTTTTAAAAATATGACAGATTACCCAAAATCTCTCATTAAATCATTGATTAAGAATGTAAAAGAATACCCTCGTTTTTCAACAGAAGAAATAGAGAAATTTTGTTGGATGGCGGTACATGAGCATAAGCATGGTGTGTTACCTTCTGAATATGATATAAGGGAGATAGATGAGGATCTTTATTTAGAACTTTTGCGAGAATTTAAATCAAATATTTATTAATTAAAATCTATATTTAAATTTGCAATTATTAAAAAAATATTTTAATTAAATGCCTTCTTAATGCACTAATTAGTCTATTTAAATATGATTAATTAAAAGAATAAACTTAATGTCAACATCCTTTAAAAATGTCACACCAACAGGTCCTGGTGGGACTGCAACATTACTAATTGTATTGTCTTTTACAGGCTTTCTTTTGCTCACCCAGTCATTATTTGTTGTACCTTCTGGACAAGTTGCAGTTATTACAACACTAGGGAAAGTAAGTGGCCCCTCAAGGAGAGCTGGTTTAAACTTTAAACTTCCATTTGTTCAGTCTGTATATCCATTTGATATAAAAACCCAAGTTCAACCAGAAAAATTTGAAACGCTAACTAAAGATCTTCAAGTTATTAGGGCTACAGCTACTGTTAAGTATTCAGTTAAACCTAACGAGGCAGGAAGGATCTTCGCAACTATTGCAAGCAGAAATAGCGATGTTTATCAGAAAATAGTTCAGCCATCTTTGCTAAAAGCACTAAAATCAGTCTTTTCTCAATATGAGCTAGAAACAATTGCTACTGAATTCGCAGTAATTTCTGAAAAAGTAGGCGACACCGTTGCACAAGAATTAAATTCATTCGATTACGTAGATGTTAAAAGTTTAGATCTTACTGGATTAGAGATCGCTGAAGAATATAGAGCTGCTATCGAACAAAAGCAAATAGCTGGTCAGCAACTACTTAGAGCAAAGACTGAAGTTGAAATTGCTGAACAAGAAGCACTAAGATATGAGACATTAAATAGAAGTCTCGACGATCAGGTACTTTTCAAATTATTTCTCGACAAATGGGATGGTAGCACACAAGTTGTTCCTGGCTTACCAGGTTCAGAAGGAGGTACTCCCCCAGTCATAGTCGGTGGTAGAAGATAAGAATTTAGAAAAGATCTTTATAAACTTTTTAATCATTTACTCATTTTTCTTTAAAGAAAAATGAGTAAATGATTATTTTTTTATTGCATTAAAAGATTCGTCAAAAGCTTCAATAGTTTTATCAATTTCTTCTTCGCTGTGAGCTAGTGATGTGAAACCAGCTTCGAAGGGGCTTGGAGCTAGGTAAATTCCTCGTTGAAGCATTTCTCTATGCAATTTACCAAAAAGTTCCGCATCATTTGTTTTCGCTTCATCAAAGTTCCTAACTGGCCCATCGCATAAGAAAAATCCAAACATAGCGCTTACACTTCCACCGTTAATAGCAATACCGTTATTTTCTGCAGACTGAATTATTCCTTCAATTAATCTAGAAGTTGTTGAATCAAGTTTATCGTACGTACCATCTTGCTTGAGCAGTTCAAGAGTTTTTATTCCAGCAGTCATTGCAAGTGGATTGCCGCTCAAAGTGCCTGCTTGGTATACTGGCCCTGAAGGGGCTACCATTGACATTATTTCTTTCTTGCCTCCATATGCTCCAACAGGCAATCCTCCACCAATTACTTTCCCAAGGGTTGTCAAATCAGGAGTAACCCCAAACTTTTCTTGAGCTCCCCCATAACTTATTCTGAATCCAGTCATTACTTCGTCAAAAACTAATAAGGATCCGTTCTCAGTGGTTAATTCCCTTAATCCCTCCAAGAATCCAGGTTCTGGAGTAATAAATCCAGCATTACCAACGATAGGCTCAAGAATAACCCCCGAAATTGCATCAGGATTTTCAGAAAATAATTTTTTTACAGCTTCAAGATCATTGTAGGGAGCAGTAAGTGTGTTGGCAGTTGTTGTCCGTGGAACACCTGGAGAGTCTGGTAAACCCAGAGTAGCTACTCCTGATCCTGCTTTTACTAAAAACATATCTGCATGACCGTGATAACAACCGTCAAATTTAATAACTTTATCTCTTCCAGTAAAAGCTCTCATAAGTCTTAAAACAGCCATGCATGCTTCAGTTCCACTATTGACAAATCTAACCATTTCTACAGATGGGACTGCATCTATTACCATTTCAGCAAGTTGGTTCTCTAGAACGCATGGAGCACCAAAGCTAGTGCCTTTCTCAATTGCTTCCTGTAATGCCGTTGTAACTTCAGGGTGGGCATGTCCACATATAGCAGGTCCCCAGCTTCCTATGTAGTCAATATATCTATTTCCATCAATATCCCAAGCAAAAGGACCTTTGACTCTATCAAAAACAATTGGCTGGCCTCCTACAGACTTAAAAGCTCTTACTGGAGAACTTACTCCTCCCGGCATTAGTTGTTGGGCGGCAGAGAAAATTTCTTCTGATTTTGTGTAATTTAATATGTCAGTCACAATTTATCTAAATGGTGTTTTGAGAAAAATCTAGTCATGTTCTAAATTAGAAATAAGTAAAAATTTTGTCAATCAGATTGAAATTCTACATTATGATAATTTTATTGCGATAGTTTGGATTGTAAATTATTAATTTAAAAGAAATCATGATAAAAAACAATATTACTTTAGATAACTCTTTATTAATAAGCGTTTTCAAGCATTAAAGAAATTAAATTTATTTTTTTTATATTTCGAAGAAATTATCCTCATCCTCAAAAAAATCTGCATTTATTTCGTTTAAGTTAAGATCTATCATTACTGGAGCATGATCACTTGGACGCAAATTGCCTCTAGGGGAGCTGTCTATGACACAACTTTTAAGTTTTGATGATAGTTCCTTGCTTATATAAATATGGTCTATTCTCCAACCTTTATTTAATTCAAATGCTTTGTTACGGTAATCCCACCAACTCCAATGGCCAGCATTTTGTTCATAAATCCTAAACGAATCTATTAATCTTTTTTTCAGCACATTATTTAGTGCGCTTCTCTCTATCTCAGACGCCATTATTCCTCCTTCATATTTCTTTGGATCATGAATATCCAAGTTAGAGGGAGCAATATTAAAATCACCCATAAGACAAATTAATTCTCCTTTTTTTTCTTGCTCATCTAAAAATGAGGCTAAACAATTTAACCAATTAATTTTGTATTTGAATTTACTAGATTCTAGAGAAGATCCATTTGGAACATAGACATTTATGATTTTAATGCCATTAATATCAGCAGAAATCAATCTTTTTTGATCTAGGAAATTTTCGATATTTTGATTAAAGTCATCACAACCGTAGAATCCTTTTTTAACATTTTCTGGCTTTATTTTGGAAATAATGGCTACACCATTGTACGATTTTTGTCCATAGATCTCTACTGAGTATCCTAATTTTTCAAAAGGTTCAACAGGGAAACTATCGTCGACCACTTTCGTTTCCTGGAAACATAGAATATCTGGATTCGATTGATTAATCCAATCTAATATTTGTGTAAGCCTGGTTCTTATAGAGTTAACATTCCAAGTTGCTATTAACAAATTTCTACTAAATTATGTAAAATCAAAATAGCAAGAATTTTTTGCTTTAAAGAATTTTGAAATTAAATAAAATGAAAAATTACTTTTGCAAAAGCGTTTTTAAACCAATTACAGTTTTAATTTTTTTTACTTTATTAATTTCCTTAAAAAGTGATTACCTAAATGCTGAATATTTATTTGAAGAATTAGAAATCGATACCTCAACCAAAACAGAAGATGATAGTTCAGCTCTTCCAACTAATCCTTTTGAACTTGTGGAAATGATTCGGAGACAAAATAGTTTGAATGATGCCACTGACCCTTCTGATGCAATTGACGATGCCTTAAGGTCTTTTAATAATTTGGAGGAAAATTAAAAAATTTAATACGATAAATTATTATTTTCAAATTTTTAATATGTTAAAAAACCCTATCCCAAAAGTTACAAACAAATTACAGCACAGAGCAATAGGGATTATTAATGGCAAATTCACTCCAATTAGTAATGAAAAATTAAATAGAGGCTTTTTAATTGACAATAAAGACGAAAAAATTGAAACAGTAATTCTTGGGAAAGCATTATCACTTTTAAAAAAGCATATTGATTTAAAGAAAAGTTATTATTGGATTGTTTATCCAAAGAATAAAAATACTCAAAACTTGCATTTACAGGTTGCAGGAATATGGGATCCCTATCAACTGAATGATTTTCCTAGTGATTCTTCAAAAACTAACTTCTCAAAATTATTAGAAGAATTAGATCTTAAAGATAATTATTTTTCTGTTAGGGGAGAATTAGTTTTTGTTAATACTCAAAAGAAAGAAATTGTTATTAAGATCTGTCCTGCTACAAACTCAAAAAATTTAAAAAATAAAAATTTTAAATTAGTCATAAAAGGAGAGCTTTCTCTTGAACTTTTGCATAGCTTTGTAAGTTTAGATATCAACAGAGATGGAAATTCTTTGCAATTAATAAGGTACGAAGTGATTCAACAAAATCTTTCTGAAAATAACTAGAATGAAAAGTTGATTTTCACCGCAATTTTACCATTTAAGAAATCTTTGATTTATGGATGATGTTTTAATTGAATGTTCTCCTGGTATATCTGGAGATATGTTGTTAGGAGCTTTTTATGATTTAGGGGTGCCTAAAAAAGTTATTGAACAGCCACTTATTGATCTTGGATTAAAGGATCTATATCAACTAGATTTCAAGGAATCAAAAAGTTGTTCAATCCGAGGCATCAAGGCAAATGTTGAGAATATTGATTGTAGTCCTATTAAAAGAACTTGGAGAAGTATCAAGGAACTTATTTTAAATGGCCCCTTAGAAGATAAATTAAAAAAAATAATTTATGAAGTATTTGAATCTTTAGCAACTGCGGAAGGAAAAGTTCATGGCATTAAATCTGACGAAGTTCATTTTCATGAAATTGGAGCTATAGATTCATTGGTGGATATAATTGGAGTATGTGCTGCATTGAATTACTTAAATCCAAAGAGGGTTTATTGTAATGAACCAATGTTGGGTAAAGGTTTTGTTCAAACTGAACATGGAAAATTATCTGTACCACCTCCTGCTGTAATAGAGCTAATAAGACAAAAAAATATTAAGGTTTTATCAAGCCTTAACTCAATAGATGGTGAACTCTCAACACCTACTGGCATTGCTTTACTTGCAAATTTTGTCGACTATCCTGAACCTCCTCCAAAATATTCTATTAACTCTTATGGAGTTGGCATTGGTAATCTAAAATTTACATTCCCTAATTTGGTAAGAGTTTATAAAATTACTTCATTTGAGGATTTTTCTATTAACAATAATGAACAAATTAGTCCAAAGTGTGAAGAGATATCTATTCAAGAAGCATGGATTGATGATCAAACACCCGAAGATATATCTAATTTTGTTGAGAAATTGAGAATTGAGGGAGCTTACGACGTTTCCTATCAAGCTATCAATATGAAAAAAAATAGAATTGGATTTTCTATTCAAGTAATCTTACCCATAGAGAAAAAAGAGTTTTTTAGGAGATTATGGTTTGATTATTCCAACACAATTGGGGTTCGTGAAAGGAACCAATCTAGGTGGATATTACTTAGACGCAGAGGAGAATGTTCAACGACTTTTGGAAAGATAAAAGTTAAACAAACCTTGAAACCAGATGGATCAATTATTATGAAACCAGAAAATGATGAGGTTTTGAGATTACAATTAAAGCATAAAATATCAATGTACGAAATAAGAAAAATAATAAGAGAATCAAGCAAAAAATTTAAAGCATTTGAAAACTGGCAATGAGATTTAACTTTAGTAGTCAACTATATCTTAAATACCTTAAAAAAATTAATTTTGGTTGTTTAAAGAGTATTTTCTTTATTTCAAGCTTGTCCTACTTTTGCATATATTTTTTTAATAACATTGATCAAATTTCTTTTGATGTCAATTTAGAAAGAAATGGAATTAATGTATTTTTATCATTTTTATTTTGTATTTTAAGTATTTATCTGAACGCTTATGCATGGAAATCTATTGTTAGATGGTTCGGGAAAGAATTTAAAAGTAATAATCTAGTCTCTTTTTATGTTTTAACCAATATTCTTAAATACGTTCCAGGAGGGGTTTGGCATTTTGTAGAAAGATTTAATTTTATAAAAAAAATAAGTAATCCTCAGATTGCTTTGTATTCGACACTCATAGAACCTTATTTTATGTTGTGTGGATCTTTTCTCTTGGCATCGATGGGATTGATTTTTTCACATTTTTATATTTTTTTAATTGTTCCTTTATTATTCCTAAATAGGAAACTTATTTTTCTGATATTAAAAATATTAGGGTCTCTTAAGGGAAAAGTATTTGAGATCTTGAGACTTCCAAATTCAAAGGACCAATTTGAAGAAAGAATAAATATAATTACATTTTTCCCTACTAAAGCTTTATTTATTGAAATTGGATTCGTTTTATCTAAATTTATTGGTTTTTATATTTGCTTAAATACTTTTTATGCGAGTAATACTTTGAACATTATATTTTTATTGGTAATCTTTTCTTTATCATGGTCTTTAGGCTTGGTAGTCCCAGCAGCTCCAGGAGGAGTTGGTGTTTTTGAGGCTTGTCTACTTTTATTAGTAGGCAAAAGTATTCCACAAAATATAATTATCATTAGTTTAGTTTATTTTAGGGTTATATCTACCTCGGCAGATTTGTTCTTAAGCCTACCTTTCTTAATCAGAAAACTTTATAAAAGAATTTAGTTTTTTTTCTCTAAACTTGGTATCAATGTTATTGAAGCAATAAGGCCTAAAGTCATGATAATAATGGCTGGTAATATTGCCTCAACCATTCTTTCATCTCCAGCATATTGATATATCCTCACAGATAATGTATCAAAATCAAATGGTCTCAAAATAAAGGTCATGGGTAATTCTTTTATCGTATCTACAAAAACTAAAAGTGATCCTACGAATATTGGTCCCTGAAGAAGAGGAAGATGAATTTTTTTGATGATGCCCGGCCAATTCTCTCCTAGTCCAAGTGCAGCTTCATCTAGACTAGGAGAAATTCTCTCAAGACTTGAATCAATAGAACCCTTAGAAATAGTTAGAAATCGAACAAGATAACCCCAAATTAGTAAGCAAATAGCAATGAAATTCAATTTTGGAGAAGAAATGCTTATTAAAGACAAAGCTAATACAGTGCCTGGAATTGCATAACCTATTCCCGCAAGGTTTGTTATTAGTCCTAGTAATAAGCTTTTATTTGGACGTCTTGCTAGGGAAATTATTAAGGAGAATAACATAGTTATTAATGCAGTAAAAAATCCTAGACTTATGGTCCTGAATGATAGGGTAAGTAATTCTACTGATAACCCTTTTTGAATTTGATCAATATTGAGCAGAACCCAAAAACATGGAATTCCAAAAGAGAAAATTGGAGGCAATAAAGATATTGTTATTGCTAAAAGAGCTCTTGTTTTTTTTAATTCCCACCCTTGAGAATCTTTTGATGCAGGATTTTCACTCCATCGCTTTGATTTTCTTCTCGAGAATTTTTCAAAAATAATTAAAGTGAAAATTATTAATAAAGCTACCAAAGATAGTCCAATAGCACTTTTTGGATTACCCTCAATTATCCAATTTTCGGCTATACCTGTAGAAATACTTGGAATATTTAATAATGCAAATGTACCTAACTCATTCATTACTTCCATACACATTAAACTTATTCCTGTTATTAGTGCTGGTAACGCCATTGGAAAAGCGATTTTAAAGAAGCTCCTCCATGGCCCAACTCCTAATCCTCTACTAGCATTGATTTGATTAACTCCAAATTTATTAAAACTTTCGTTAGCAAGAATGAATACATATGGATAAGTAGAAATTGAAAGTATTAATACCCCCCACCATAACCCTGTTATTTGATACCCGAAAATACTTCCTAAATCCTGCAAAACAGCTGTTATTAGGTATGCTGGGGCGGCTAGTGGAATGAGCTGACAAATGCGGAGAACTTTTCTGAACTTAAAATCACAATTTGAAAGTAACCATCCATTTAAAGTGCCTAATCCTCCTCCAAAAAAACTTGTTAGTACTAAAACTTTTAAAGTTTCTGATACCTCTTCTCCTCCAGCAATGCCTAATGAAAAATTCCCACTTACAACATATTGGACTCCCTCAAGAAGAAAATTGGAAATTGGAATGATTACTAAAATTGCAACAATAAACGAAGTAAAATAAAAAAGTTTCAATTCGGTTAATGCTTTTTTAAATCCTTTAATAAGTATTTTCAAAAAATAATTAAATCCTAATATGTAAACACTAATCTGTACTAAATCTACATGATGAAAGTTGATTCTTAATAGTTTGATGATCTAAGTTTTTACCAATTAATACTATCTTGTTAGATTTTTCTTTTGTCCATTCTTCATCATCTAGAGAAAATCGTTTTCCAGAAAGGTGAAAAATGTGTTTTCTATCACTTTCCATAAACCATAATATTCCTTTCGCCCTAAATACATTTTGGGAGATTTGATTATCTAAGAAATATTGAAACTTCCTTAAAGAAAATGGTTCAAATGTCTCATATGAAACTGAGGTAAAACCCTCGATATTATTGATCAGATCGTGGGGATGAGAAGAGTGATCGTGGGGATGAGAAGAGTGATCGTGGGGATGAGAAGAGTGATCGTTTGAATTTTGTTCTATATTTTTTTTATTTTTCTCGAATTCAAAAGTATCCGTCTCAAATAGACCCACGCTCATTATTGTATGTAATGCAACTTCACTATTAGTTGATCTCAAAATCCTTGGTTCTTTTTTTATTTTATTTATAAACTCCTCTATTTTCTTTAATTGTTTTTCATTTACTAAATCAGATTTATTAAGAAGAAGGATATCTCCGTATAAAATTTGAGAATAGGCGACACTTGTATTATTAATTTCAAAATCAAAATTTTCTCCATCAATGACAGTGATTATCGAATCTAATCTTACTTTTTCTCTAAGATCGCCAGCCGCAAAAGTCATGGCTACTGGTAATGGATCTGCTAATCCAGTTGTTTCAACAATCAAATAGTCTAATTTTTCAGTTCTTTCTAAAACTTTGGATACGGTATTTAATAATTCGCCATTGATAGAGCAACATATACATCCATTATTTAATTCGATCATATCTTCTGAGCCTTCTATTATTAAGTCATTATCTATTCCGATTTCTCCAAATTCGTTGACTAAAACAGCTGTTTTAATACCAACTTGATTTTTTAAAATATGATTTAGAAGTGTAGTTTTTCCAGAACCTAAAAATCCACTAATAATAGTAACTGGCAATAAATTTTTAGACATTTTGAATAGTTGAAAACAAGTTTATATTTTTATTGATCGAAAATTTTGTTGATTTCCGAAGCTAATGTTTGATCTAGATTCGTAATACCTCCTAGATCATGTGTATTTAATTTAATTATTACTTTTGCATAAACATTCTCCCAGTTAGGATGATGATTAAATTTTTCACAGATTAAAGCAACCTTTGTCATAAAAGCAAAGGCTTCAATAAAATTAGCGAAGTTAAATTCTCTTTGGATTTGTTTAGATTTAATTTCCCAGCCAGGTATTTTGACAACTAATTCATTCAATTCTTCATTTTGCAAAATGTAGGGTTCCATTAAATAAGAAATCTGACTTATTACATTATAAATATCTTACTTTTTCTTACCAATTATATGTACATTAATGATTCTCTCCTTTTGATCAAATCGATGTTCCCATAAATAAACTGCTTGCCATGTGCCAAGCATAATTTTCCCGTCTTGAAAACTCAAAGATAAACAAGTGTTTGTTAGGGATGTTTTAATATGTGCTGGCATATCGTCAGCCCCTTCTTGATAATGTTTATAGGATATTTCTTCTCTATTTTTTGATAAGGTTAAGTAGGAATCATAGGGAACTATCGATTGCATATACTTTTTTAGGTCCCTCAGTACATTTGGATCTGCGTTTTCATTAATAGTTAAACTGCAACTTGTATGAAGTGAAGTTAAATTTAAAATTCCGGTATGAAAATTATTATTTTCAACACATAAATTTAAATCATTTGTGATATCAACAAAACCCTCACCATGGGTTGTGAATTTTAATTTTGAAAATATTTGTTCCATATAAGTTAAAACTTAATTAATCAATATCCTATTATGGTTAAAAATGGATGTTTTACTGCAGACATTAAAAATTTTATCTTAAGATAAATTTAATTTCCATTTAAATCTTTGGCTGAAAATCATTGGAATAAGCTGGGTGCTTACCTTAAAGAAACACAAATATTAGGTTCAATCCAAAATACACTTTATTGGGATCAGAATACTAGAATGCCAAAGAAAGGTACTTCTTGGAGGTCTGAGCAACTTACTTATATTGCAAAAGTATTGCATGAGAGAAATTCTTCCGAGGAATTTTCTAATTTAATACAATCTGCTAAAAATGAACTAGCAGATATTGAGCGAAATTCCGATAATCAACTTTTCATAAAAGATAAAGAAAGAAATATTAGTCTTTTATTGAAGGAATTTAATAGAGAAAGAAATTTAGATCCTAAATTAGTTGAGTCTCTAGCAAAGGCAAAATCTAAAGGGTATGAAAGCTGGCAAGAAGC
Source organism: Prochlorococcus sp. AG-355-P18 (assembly GCA_003280515.1). Classification (GTDB taxonomy): domain Bacteria; phylum Cyanobacteriota; class Cyanobacteriia; order PCC-6307; family Cyanobiaceae; genus Prochlorococcus_A. The sequence continues at coordinate 18,535 of QCER01000010.1, read as the reverse complement.
TAAGGAAAAATCAGATTTTAAAATTTTTCTTCCTTTCTTTGAAGAATTAGTTAAATTACGAATTGAAGAGGCAAAACAAATATCAGATCAATATTCACCATGGGAAACTTTAGCCCAACCCTTTGAGCCTGAATTAACTTTAAAGTGGCTGAATAAAATGTTTCAGCCTTTGAAAGACACTCTCCCAGAGTTGATTAGAGGAATTAATAAATCTAAGAAAGATCAATGGGATTTGAGTCCAGAATCTCAACATAATTTATGTTCTCAATTACTTGATGAGTTTGGGAGAGATAAAGATTTAGTTGTTGTTGGTAAATCTCCCCATCCTTTTTCGATTACATTAGGGCCTAATGATTACAGGATTACGACAAGAATTGTTGAAGGTGAACCATTATCAAGTTTTTTAGCAACTGCGCATGAGTGGGGGCATTCTATTTATGAGCAGGGTTTGCCATCTCAAAGTCACCAATGGTTTGCTTGGCCTTTAGGTCAAGCAACCTCTATGGGTATTCATGAAAGTCAATCTTTATTTTGGGAAAATAGAATAGTTAAATCCAAATCTTTTTCAAAAAGATTTTTTAACAAATTTGTTTCGGCTGGATGTTCTCTTTCTAATTATTTAGAACTATGGAAATCTATTAATCATTTGGAAGCAGGATTAAATAGGGTTGAAGCGGATGAATTGACTTATGGCTTACACATATTAATAAGAACCGAACTTGAAATAGATTTAATTGAAAGAGGGTTACCTGCTGAAGATATTCCAACAGAATGGAATAAAAGATATGATGAACTCCTAGGAATTAAACCATCTAATGATTCAGAAGGTTGTCTTCAAGATGTTCATTGGAGTGAAGGTGCATTTGGATACTTCCCTTCATATTTGTTAGGTCATCTTATAAGTGCGCAAATATCTTCTCAAATACAAAGAGAAATTGGACAGATAGATGATTTAATTCAAAATGGTGAATATCAAAAAATCATCTTTTGGTTAAGAAACAATGTTCATAAATATGGCAGATCAGTTAATTGTATGGAGTTGGTAAGAGCTGTAACTAATGAAGAACTATCGCCAAAATATTTTATTAATCATTTAAGGTCTAAAATAAATGATTTTTGCTGAAACATTACTTTTAAAGAATTTGGTTAGGTGTGAGGATGTAAGATAAATAAAAATAATTTCTTGATGGCAAATCTAAATCAGCCCCCAAGCAGGGTTACCCCCAATTTATTGCACATACTTAATGCTTTCACTGATAGCTCAAATACAATAATAAACACTATTGTTGAATTGAACTCTAATACCATAAATAAATATGAATTAATTACAGAAACGGGTCATCTTAAACTTGATAGGGTAGGTTATTCATCACTTGCGTATCCTTTTGCTTATGGATGTATTCCTAGGACATGGGATGAAGATGGAGATCCACTTGATGTAGAAATTGTTGGAGTAACTGAGCCATTGATACCCGGATCTATTGTGGAAGCAAGGATTATTGGGGTGATGAAATTTGATGATGGTGGAGAGGTCGATGATAAGGTAATAGCGGTTCTCGCGGATGATAAAAGAATGGATCATATCTCAAGTTATGAAGACCTTGGAGATCATTGGTTAAAAGAAACAAAGTATTATTGGGAGCACTACAAAGATCTAAAAAAACCAGGAACATGTACTGTAAATGGTTTTTTTGGGATAGAAGAAGCTGTCAAAGTGATTAAAGATTGTGAAGAGAGATACAAAAAAGAAATTGATCCTAAATTAGTGAATTAACAAATTTTATTTTTCTCTAAATTTTTCAAATATTTCGCTTAGTATTTCTTCGGCACCTTGCTGCTTTAATTTTTTAGCTAGTTCTTTGCCTACTTCTTCGGGATCATTAATATTGCCAATATATTGATCTTTAATAAGCCTCTCTCCATCAAGAGATGCAACCATACCAGTAAGGCAAAGTTGTTCATTCTGAATTTTACTATTCACACCTATTGGGACTTGGCATCCACCTTCAAGCTCTCTTAAAAAAGCCCTTTCTGCTAGACATCTTTGACTGGTGGGTTTATCTTCTAAGATATTTATAATTTCTAGAACTTTTTTATCATCAGATTTACATTCAATGCCTAGTGCTCCTTGGCCAACGGCATGAAGGGAAATTTCACTTGGGATAATCTGGTGAATTCTTGATTCAAAGCCTAATCTCTTTAAACCAGCGGCCGCAAGAATTATACAATCAAATTCTCCTGCATCTAATTTTTCAATTCTTGTAATAACATTTCCCCTGATATCTTTGAAAACAAGATGTGGGTACTTATTTCTTAATTGTGCAAGTCTTCTTAAAGAGCTTGTTCCCACAATCGAACCTTCAGGTAAGGTTTCTAGTTTATAACAGTCATTTTTTTTGTTTACTACTAAAGCATCTGCAGGATCCTCTCTTTTTGTAATGCATCCTAATTTAAGACCATTAGGCAAATTGGTTGGTAAATCTTTCAGAGAATGTACAGCTATATCTGCATGGCCTACGAGCATTTGTGCTTCAAGTTCTTTTGTAAATAAGCCTTTGTCGCCTATTTTTGCTAAGGCTACATCAAGGATTTTGTCACCTTGAGTTGCCATCGCTTCTATAGATACCTCTAAATTGGGAATATCCCTTTCTAGTTGATCTTTAACCCATAAAGTTTGAACCATTGCTAGTTTACTTCTTCTACTAGCTATCCTCAGCTTAAAATTAGTCATTAAATATTATTTTGAGTTTGTTTAAAATAAAGTCGAATCTATTTTAATCTATTCTTTTGCAAGTTTCTAAAGCTGAAAATTATACTTAACTTTTTTTATTTTATATATTCTTTTAAAACCCCATTTCGATTTGGATGTCTAAGTTTTCTTAGGGCTTTTGCTTCTATTTGTCTAATTCTTTCTCTCGTCACATCAAAAATTTGGCCAATTTCTTCAAGAGTTTTCATCCTTCCATCATCAATTCCATATCTCAATCTTAGAACATCTCTTTCTCTTGGACTTAGAGTGGCTAGTACTCCTTCCAAATCTTCTCTTAATAAAGTTTTAGAAACATCTTGCTCTGGATTTTCTATATCAGCCTCTATAAAGTCTCCGAGTCTTGAGTCTTCTTCTTTACCTATTGGAGTTTCTAAAGAGATAGGAAGCTGGGCACTTTTAGCGATAAATCTTAATTTTTCAATTGTCATTTCCATACTCTCAGCGATTTCTTCTTCACTAGGTTTCCTACCGAATTCTTGGCTAAGAACTTTTGTTGTTTTTTTAATTCTTGATATTGTCTCGTATAAGTGAACTGGCAATCTAATAGTTCTACTTTGATCCGCAATTGCTCTTGTAATAGCTTGGCGAATCCACCAAGTTGCGTATGTAGAGAATTTGTAACCTTTCTCATGGTCAAATTTTTCCGCTGCCCTAATTAGACCCAAACTTCCTTCTTGGATTAAGTCTTGAAATGATAAACCTCTATTCATATATTTTTTAGCAATGGAAACAACTAATCTTAAATTTGATTGAACCATTTTTTCTTTAGCTCTCCTACCTAAAAGAAGTCTTCTTCTAAATTTGGAAAGAGGCATATCTATTAACTCAGCCCATTCTCTAACTGATGGGAAATGTCCTTTTTCTGATTCGTATTGAGTTGCTAGTTCTTCTAATTGGAGTAAGTCTGCAATTTTTCTTGCAAGTTCAATTTCTTCATCTGGTCTTAAAAGTCTAATTCTTCCAATTTCTTGGAGATAAACTCTTATTGAATCTTCAGTGTAGATACCTTTTGGGCCAAGCTTTATATTGCCAAGCCCTTTATCTTCTTCAGAATCACTAAATTCATTTGTATTTTCAAGACTGCTTTCGTTTAACTCAGAAGATGTCTTTAAACTTTGACCATTTTTTTTAATATCCTCTTCAACTACTGTTCCTAAGTTTGTGTTAATTTTTTTATTGATCTTTTTTTGCGAGCTGGACTTGTAATTCTTTGATTCTGCTGCTACGGGACACATGATTGACTCCTTTCTACGGTGAATTTAACTAGATTAAATTTTATTTAGGGCTAATTTGTACATTTAGTAGTAAATTCCCCTGTTAATTTGTAAAAGAACTTTTTCAGGAATTTGAATAAAAAAGTTTTTTAAACTGTTGAAAAATTTAAATAGTGCTATAGATTACCTAAAGTAAAAAGTCTTGGGATTTCTCAGACAGGCAGATCATTTTTTGAATTTTCAGTCAATGATCAAAGCTTCATGTCTCCCTTAAGAACAGGATACTTACAATGTGCAAAAAACACTTTGTGGAATGTTCAACAATCCAATACTAAGAAAAAGTTTTGAAGCCGGCAAGTAATCAGTTATTAAATATCCCCTACAAATTGGAAATTTTGCTTGATGTAGGTAGTACTAATGAAAGCTTTTACTATTTAGATGGAAATAATCTTGGTGCAGAAGTTGGGGATATTGTAAGTGTGAGCCTAAGAGGGAGATTATTGAATGGGTTAGTGATTTCTAAAAAAAACTTTTCGACAATTAATAAAGATGAATTAAATATTACTAATAGAAAAAGCATAAGATATTTGTTTGTTGAAAGTATTTTGCAAAAAAAAATAATTGATGACTCTTGGAGAGAATGGATAGAGTCCCTAGCTTCTTTTTATATGGTTAGTAATTTAAAAATGTTTAAAACTGCATTTCCTCCTGGCTGGATTGGTAAATATAAGAATATTTCTCAAGGTTTAAAAGATCAAATATGGATTGAAACAAAAAATAAATTTGATATTAAGAAAAATGGACTAACCAAAAAAGAATTAGTTTTGATAAATACTTTGCCTGTAAAAGGTAATTGGCAAAGTGAATTAATAAAGTCTGGTTTTAATTCGACTCTGATTAACTCAATGGTTAGTAAAAATTACCTTGTTAAATCTAAAAGAAAAAAAAATATAAATATTAAATTAAATTCCTTTTTGAATGATCATATCGTATTGAAAAAACCAAATCTCACTAATGAACAAAAAATTGCATATCAGGAATTTAAAAAAATGAAACCAGGAGATGTGTTACTTCTATGGGGCGAAACAGGTTCAGGTAAAACAGAAGTTTATATGAGAATTGCTGAAGATCAATTCCTTAAGAAAAAAAGTTGTTTGATACTCGCCCCAGAAATTGGGCTAATCCCTCAACTTATCGATAGATTTAGTCGTAGATTTAATAATATAGTTTACGAATATCATAGTAACTGTTCTTCAAGGCATAGAACTATAGTTTGGAATAAGGTTATTAATGCTAATGAACCTTTAATAGTAATAGGAACAAGATCTGCAGTTTTTCTGCCAATCAAAAATCTAGGATTAATAATAATGGATGAAGAACATGATGTTTCATATAAACAAGATAGTCCTATGCCTTGTTATGACGCAAGAGAGATAGCTATTGAAAAAGTAAAAAGGAATTCTGCAAAGTTAATTTTTGGGAGTGCAACTCCATCAATGAAGACTTGGAAAAGGAGTCTTTTTGAAAAGAATTTTAAATTGGTAAGAATGATGCAAAGGATATCCAGTAATGAAATTCCTGAAATAAGAATTATTGATATGCGAGATGAGTTCAAGAAGGGAAATATGAAAATTTTTTCCAATGAATTATTACATTTAATTCCTCAACTACGCTTAAAAAATGAGCAGGCAATAATTTTGATCCCTAGGAGGGGTCACAGTGGGTTTTTAAGTTGTAGAAATTGCGGATACTTAATAAATTGCCCTAATTGTGACGTTCCTTTATCAGTGCATGTCGGTTCACAAGGAAAAAAATGGTTAAGCTGTCATTGGTGTGATCATAAATCGAGATTGATTAATCGTTGCCCAGATTGTCATTCAACCGCCTTTAAACCTTTTGGAATAGGTACACAAAGAGTAATAGAGTTTTTAAATGAAGAATTTCCTGAATTAAAAGTTCTTCGCTTTGATAGAGATACAACTTCAGGAAAAGATGGTCATAGAGATATTCTTTCAAAGTTCTCAAAAGGTGATGCTGATATTCTTGTTGGAACTCAAATGTTGGCAAAAGGGATTGATATCCCCAATATTACTCTTTCAGTGGTTATTGCAGCAGATGGGTTGCTTCATCGCCCAGATATTTCGGCAGAAGAAAAATCATTACAATTGTTTTTGCAGTTAGCTGGCAGAGCAGGCAGGGCTCAGAAAAAAGGAAAGGTAATTTTTCAAACATATAAACCTAACCACCCGGTAATCTCGTATCTTCAGAAAAGGGATTATGAAAGATTCTTAAGTGAAAACTCGAAATTAAGAAAAGATGCTAATTTATTCCCATTTTGCACGATTTGCCTTCTTAAATTATCAGGTGAAAATTATGAATTAACTGAGTCAATTGCAATAAAATTAGCAAAATATTTACTTAATTTTTGTGAGAAAAAGAATTGGAAATTAATTGGTCCTGCTCCTAGTTTAATTGCTAAAGTCGGTAAAAAATTTAGATGGCAGATATTAATACATGGTCCTGAAAGGACAAAGATACCTCTACCTGATAGATCAATATTATGGAAACTTATTCCAAAAAATGTTTTTTTAACAATAGATGTTAATCCAGCAGAGTTGTAATTACTTTGATGGAAGTTGAGGTAAATCTGAACCTAATTTAAATCTATAGAATCTTAATAAATAAGCCAACATTATAATTATTAAAATAATAGATATCCCAATCAAAATTTTGTTGAGGCTCCAGAAAGAAAATTCAAGACTATTTATCTGCCCTTGATTTAAATTCCAAATTATTAGATTTTTTGTGATTTCTAAATTTGAATTATTTTTATCGGCAAGGATAGCTTTATTAGGGTGAATAATTTTGAAAATGAGTTCTAAATCATCAATACCTTGAATAGATTTTAGATCAATATCTAACTTGTAAAAGTATTTTTTAAAAAAAATGAAGTTTTTTTGAGTACTATTAATTTCTATATTTGTTGATTCTCCCGCTAACTCTCCAGCTGTATTTTGGGTGATTTTAAGAACTTCCTTTGTATCTTCTAAATTGAGACTTTTATGTTTCAAAGAAAAGGTTGATTCGTCTTGTTCAATTTCTGCTTCAGGAAAAATATCTTTTACCTTCTCTTCAAATTTTAATTGCCAAGGGAATTTCTTTATGTATTTACTTTCTATCACTAAATTATTGGTTATTGAATCAAGTTCATTAAGGTCAAGAGTATCCTCGATTTTAACGCAGCCACTTAAAAGTGGAATTAATAATAATAGTATTAAAAAAATGATCAGTGAAAAGCCTTTCTGAAAGGGTTTTGTTTCACCGGTTGGTGTCTTAGTTACATTAATAAATTTTTTTTTCTTCAATACTTCTCTTTTTTTGCGCAGTGAGTTAAGAGATTTTTTATTGAGTGATGGGTCGCTTTCAAACTGTACGTTCCAATTTTCTGGCTTTTTAATGTCAGGAGATTCTATAATTTCCATCAAATATTTTGCATTTTCTCTCGTCTTATTATCGTAAGATTTTAGAAGTTCTTTACAAAACCTTTTAGCCTCTTCCTTTTTATTGATACCACAAAGAGCAGTAATTAAGATTGTTCTTAAATTTACTCCCTCTTTGCTTGATAAAGGAAATGATTCGATTATGGGCAAAAGAAATTCAATACAATAATGATACTCACCTTTAGCTAAAGCAAGTTCTACTGTTTCTAAAACTTGCTCATAAGTTTTCATGGGTTAGGCGACTATCATTGTACCTATTCCGGAATTTGTAAAAATTTCAAGAAGTAATGAATGTTCTATTCTTCCATCAATTATGTGAGCCGCTTTGACTCCTTGTGCTAAAGCTCTTATACAACATTCTGTCTTTGGAATCATACCTTCAGTCACAATTTTTTTTTCAATAAAATATCTTGCCTCTTTGAGATTAGTTTTTTCAACAAGACTATTTTTGTTATCTTTTTCTTTTAAAATCCCTTGAGTATCAGTAAGAAGAATAAGTTTTTCTGCATTTATTGCAGCAGCAATTTCTCCAGCAACAAAATCTGCATTGATGTTATGGGAAATACCCTCCAAGGTTGATCCAATGCTAGAAATAATTGGTATATATCCTTTAGAAATAAGAGGATCTAATATTTCAGGATTAATTTTTGTAACCTCTCCCACTAACCCATGGCTCCCATCTCCTAATTCTCTAGATTGAATTAAGTTGCCATCAAGACCCGATATTCCCACAGCTAAGGATCCAGTTTTATTAATGCCTTTTACAATTTGTTTGTTAACTCTACCCATTAGAACCATCTCGACAATTTCCATTGTTTTTTGATCAGTAATTCTTAATCCATTTTCGAATTTAGGAGATATTTCTAATTTCTTTAACCAATTATTAATCTCTGGTCCACCTCCATGAATTACTATCGGACAAACCCCAACGGTTGATAAAAGTGCTATGTCTCTAAAAAAAGCATTTTTTAAATTATCATTCTCCATAACAGAACCACCATACTTGATAACAATTTTTCTACCTGAGAAACTTTGTATATATGGAAGTGCTTCGCTTAATATTGATACTCTTTGAGAATCATTCATTATTTAAATTCATTAAAACTTGATTGAATTGAGAAATTAGGTTTTTACAAATATATCCCTATATTCAATAAAAGAGAATAAAATCAAATTCTTTTTTATTATCGTCGATAATAAATTCTGATTCAAGACCTTTGACGAAAAACCTGTTTAATCTTTCTTGTTTTTCAATCCATTTTTCTAGAGGGACAGCGTTTAATTCGAAACGCATCCTGAGACCATTTTTTTCTTCCTTTGTAATTTCTTCTATTTCTTTTAATTGAGGGGGGTTATCCTCGTCCCACAAATTTAAAGATTCTAATGACGATTCAAGATGAGCTTTTATCCCATACCTCCATCTTGTAACATCTTTAACTAATGCAGTTAATTCATTTGGTCTATTAAATTTATTTGTCTCAAAATTTGTCTTGTCAAATAACTCTACAGGAGGAATTTCGGAAGTTTTTAAGCCTAATCCAATTAGGAAAATAGGTACTCCATAAAAAAAAGTAGGTACACTTAAATTCACTGAGTCTGTAAAATAAGCAGTCATTCCAACAAAAGCTAATATACCCCCAGCTGTTACGATTATGTTTCCAGGCGATAAGTATTTCTTCATTTTGATTTAGTAGAATGAGTTTTAAATGGGCTAACAAGTATTATGCAAGATCCTAATACTGCAAATCAAGGAGATTTAATTTTTAAACTTGATCAAGATAGAGCATGGCTACTAGAAAATCTTGATAAAGGTAAATGGCCAGAAATAAGAAGCGAGCTTGCCGCGCTTGAAAGAAAAATTAGCAAGTTAATTATAAGTGTTCAAGAAAATAATGTTGAAATTTGATTTAAAAAGGTATTTCGTCAACTTCAGGTACTAAAGGTGAACTATCCCAATTAGATTTTTCGGTAGTTTCTTTATTTTCAAATGACTTATTATTTTCTTTTTGATCAGAATTGAAAACCTCAAATGGTGATATTTGATGAATCTTTGAAGCTGTTAGTTCTGGTTGCTTTTCTTTTGTTCCGTCTTTTCTAGTTACAGAATTCATCTTTAGACGTCCCTCAATAACAATATTTTGCCCTTCCTTTAGTCCATCTACCATTTCTTGGGCAATATTTCCCCATCCTATGATCTTGAGATCTCTGGTTGGATCTTCGCTACGTAATCCTTTAAAATTAACAATCATTTCTGCAATTGGAGTTTGGTTTTCTTTGGTATACCTCATTTGGGGAGCGCTATTAATTACCGCCTGAATTAAACAATGATTCATTACTTACTACTTAATTAAAGACATACTGATGCAGAATCAAGAAAATTGCTATAAAAATGTTTGGATCCTATCAGGAACTTCGGATGGACCTGTAATAGCTAATAGGCTTCTTGAACTAAATTATTCAGTCTTTGCAAGTGTTTTAACTTATAAAGCAGGGCAAGCTTATATTGAAAATCCAAAGTTACATATCATTACGGGTAAATTAAATAATAAAGATCAAATAATTAATTTCATAAATAAAAATAAAATCACATGCGTTGTCGATGCTACTCATCCGTTTGCCATAATAATTTCTAAAAATCTTAATAATGCATGTAAAGAGATTAATATACCCCTCTTGCTATTTGAGAGGAAATCTCTAATAAAGAAATCTCTAATAAATAATACTAATAATTTTTTTTATATTGATGATTTAAAGGACATAAATAAAGTTGATATAGAAAATAAGAATATTCTTCTGGCAATAGGATCAAGATGCCTTAACGATACAGCTAAATATTATATGAATTGTAAAGCAAATGTATTTACAAGGGTACTTCCTACTTATGAGAGTATAACTAAAGCTTTTGGATCATGTATTAAAAATTCAAACATAGCGATACTTGAACCGAGTAAAAATAATAAAAGCATTTTAGAAAAAAAACTTTGTGATTTTTGGGAGATAGATTATGTTCTATGTAGAGAATCTGGAAGTTATTCTCAGAAAAACTGGGAGAGTATAGTTTCTGGCAGTAAAATGAAGTTATTTTTGGTAAAAAGGCCAAAAGTTAAAAATGATTATTCTTACTCTTTTGATCAATATCACAATTTGATAAATCACATAATTAAAAAATACTGATGTTTAATTCATTATGGAAGTATTAGTTATGATCACAACTGAATCAAGTAACGCAAATGCTTTGCGAATGGCTAAATTACTAATACAAAATAAACTTGCAGCTTGTGTTTCGATAAAGCAAATTTTTTCAATTTATAAGTGGGATGATTATATTGAAGAAACTAAAGAGTTTGAAATCACAATAAAAAGTAAACTAGAATTTAAAGATTGTTTATTTGATTTCGTAAATAAAAATTCCACATATGATGTCCCTCAAATTATTTACAAAAAATACCATGCTGAGATGAAATATTATGATTGGTTGAATAAGACTATTTGATTAAATCTATTTTATTAACTCTTTAAGATCAATATCTGATCTAGATCCTAATTGTGTAATTATTTGTCCCGCACAAATTGAAGCTATCTCTCCGCATTTTTTGAGGGAACAATTGTTTATTAATCCATGGATAAATCCTCCCGCATAAATATCTCCTGCTCCTGTAGTATCAATTATCTTGCCTTTCGTTATTGACTCAATTATTTCAACATTATTCTTATTAACTATGAGAGAACCTTTGCTACCTAAAGTTACTACGGCTAATTCACATAGTGAAAAGAGGTCTTCTTGGCAGCTTGCTAATTTATCTTTTTTAAATAGACTCAACACCTCAGATTCATTACAAAAAACTATATCTACATAATTATCAATTAATTCCAAGAAACTCTCTCGGTGTCTATCTACACAAAATGAATCAGACAAAGAAAGGATTATTTTTGTATTAGATTGTTTTGCAATTTGGGCGGCTTTAATAAAAGCTTTTTTAGCTAATTCGCTGTCCCATAAATATCCTTCTAAATATAAGTATTTACTTTCCTTAATTACAGTAAAGTCAATATCTTTTGGTTCAAACTCTATAGATGCTCCTAGGTAAGTGCACATAGTTCTTTGTGCATCAGGGGTAACCAAAATGATTGAATGAGCTGTTGGCGCACCTTCAATAGTTGGTGGAGTATTAAATTTAGTTTTACTTTTTTTTATATCGGCAGAAAAGAAATTCCCTAATTGATCATTTTTCACTCTTCCTATAAACTGCACATGGTTACCTAATTCTGCTAAAGAAACAACGGTATTTGCTGAGGATCCGCCTGAAATTTGTTTGATCACTTTGCAATTTTCTAACAACCTCTGAGATTCATCAGAATTAATTAGATTCATTGATCCTTTATCCAGATTATTTATCTCAAGAAACTCATCTTCAATATTTACAATAATGTCTACTATTGCGTTGCCCAGACCAATGAGATCAATCTTTCTATTAGATTCATGATGTCTAAAGGATTTCTTCATTAATTTTTAATAAATTACCTTAGCAGTGCTCTTTTGGGACCATGGATTGGGTCTTCAATTACTATAGTTTGATCTCTATTCGCCCCCAACGAGACAATGGCAATTGGCACCTCCATTAATTCAGCTAAAAATCTTAGATAATTCATAGCATTCTCTGGGAGATCAGATAGTTTTCTGCAATCTGCAGTTGAACATTGCCAACCTTTTAATTTTTTGAAGATTGGCTTACATTTTTTTAAGTCATCTGAATTTGTAGGAAAGTAGTCTATTTCCTCTCCATCAAGATCATATGCAATGCAAACTTGAATCTCATCTAATTCATCTAATACATCAAGTTTCGTAACGGCTAAACAATCAAGACCATTTACAGATACAGCATATTTACCAATAACTCCATCAAACCACCCACATCTTCTCCTTCTACCAGTAGTGGTTCCAAATTCACTGCCTCTATCACAGAGTTGATCATTAATACTTCCTTGCAATTCAGTTGGGAAGGGCCCTTCACCTACTCTTGTGGTATAAGCTTTTGCGACACCTATGACTCTATCAATTAAAGTTGGACCCACTCCAGCTCCAATACATGCCCCTCCTGATATAGGGTTTGATGAGGTAACAAAAGGATAAGTCCCATGATCTAAGTCAAGTAGAGTCCCTTGAGCACCTTCGAAAAGAATATTCTTCTTGTTTTTTGAGGCTGCATGGATAGTCCTCGTACAGTCAACAACATGCTTTGATAACCTTTCCCCATAGTCAAGATATTCTTCAACTATATCTTCTAATTTAAGTGGTTTAATGCCATAGATTTTTTCTAGTAGACCGTTTTTTTCTCTTAATGGTATTTCGATCACATCCTTCAACCGTTCCTTATTGAGCAAGTCTCTTATTCTAATGCCATTTCTTTGTGACTTGTCCGCATAAGTTGGACCAATCCCACGACCTGTTGTCCCTATTTTATTTGAACCTCTATCAGCCTCCATCGCTTCATCTAAAATTCGGTGGTAGGGCATTGTTACATGTGATGTTGATGAAATTTTTAATCCTGAAATATCAATCCCATTATCAATTAACATTTCAATTTCTTTAAGTAAGATTTTGGGATCTACAACAGTTCCCGACCCGATCACACAAGAAGTATTTTTATAAAGTATCCCTGAGGGGATTAAATGTAATTTTAAGACTTTATCATCTACAACTATAGTATGACCAGCATTTACTCCACCTTGGTAGCGAACAACAACATCTGCCGAACGACTAAGTAAGTCAGTTATTTTACCTTTTCCTTCGTCACCCCATTGGGCTCCGATTACAACAACATTGGCCAATTTTAGAAGAGCATTATTTTTGTGCGAATATTTAATATATTCAAAAATCTTGGTTAACTTTTAAAAAGTAAATGAATTGTATCAACTTTCTCTTAGAACCATTTTTTCAGCAAGAGAAAATTCTTTGGTTAAACGCTCCTTAAGTTTATCTGGTAAAGGTCTACTTGCAAAGTTTTTGTAATGACCTGCCATAGCATTTAATGCTGTTTGCATTGTGGTAAATGATTGTGTTTTATTCACCATCCCTCTATTTCTATATCTGGAAATATAGTCAGTTATGAGCGTAAGAGCCTCACTTCTTACTTCATCTTTATTTGGAGAATCTTTTGGAGTATCAACAGCTGTTTGTAATGTTTTAACAACTGAAATAGTATCCTTTGTATAGTCACCTGTCATAGCCGTTTTTGCAGCTAAGGAAGGGGAACTAAATAGTGTAAAAACAACAATTAAGGATATTGCAAAAGATATAGCTCTAGTAAGATTCTTAAAAAATAATTTTGATGTCCATTTCAGTAACATAACTTAGCTCCCAAAAAAAAATAAGCCTCAAGACTTTTTATTGTACATTATTTTAGATTCGGAAATAAATGTTTCTAACAATTTATCAGTACTAATTTTAAGCTTGGTATTATTTGATCTGCATAAAAGTTCTACTTCTTTATTGATAGAATCTCTGCCAATAATTATCTGAAAAGGAATACCAATTAATTCCGCATCTTTAAATTTCACTCCAGCTCTATCGTTTCTATCATCAAGAAGGACATCAATTTTATTAATTAAAAAGTTGTTATAGATTTGCTCAGTAAGATCACTTTGGATAGGATCTTTTAGATTTGTTGGGATAATAATAACTTCAAAAGGAGCAATCTGGATGGGCCAACAAATTCCCTTTTGATCATGATTCTGTTCTATAGCGGATTGAGCTATTCTTGTCACTCCTATTCCATAACAACCCATCCATAAATTTTTTAACTTACCATCCTTATCAGAGAACTTTGCATTTAATTTTTCACTATATTTTTGACCTAGTTGGAAAATATGTCCAATCTCGATACCTTTTTTTTCTTTAAGTTCTTCATCATTATCAATACTTACCTTATCTCCTTTTTTGGCATTCCGGATATCCCCAATTAGATAGTCTTTCGAAGCAAAAGAAAATTCTTGAAAAAATTTATGGAAATTGACTTTATTCCCACCACTTATGAACTTTGAAAGCTCACTTGCAGAATGGTCAATTATTCTTGTCCAATTTTTATCCCAATTAGAACTAGTTTTAATAGTTTTATTATCTAAATCTGGCCCGATAAAACCTAAGGGCAAATCAACTAGATTTTTTTCGATAGTATTTTTGTCTTCAATCTTTTTAAGATTAACAAGATTGAAATTATGAAGTTTACTTATTAAGTTAAAAAGCTTTACTTCATTAATGTGTTGATCGCCTCTTATGCAAGCAAGAATTGGGGCCTCAAATTCACCTTCGAACTGTGCAAGGAATAATACTACTTTAATAATCTGACTAGGGTCTAAATTATTCTTATCGCAAACTTCTAGGATTGTTTTCTGATGAGGTGTTTCCAACCACTCTGCAATATTATCTTTTATTGGAATAGGTTGAGAGGGTAAAGAAACAGCTTTTTCAATATTTGCAGCATAAGAACCACTTTGAGTAAACAAAATGGAATCCTCCCCAGCATCAGCAGTGACCATGAATTCTTTAGATGAAGCACCGCCAATTGCTCCACTATCAGCTTCAACTCCTACTGTCTGCAGTCCACAAGATTTAAAAATATTTTCATAGGCATTGCCTACCTTTTCATAGAAAGAAACCAGATCGTTTTCTGAAGAATGAAAAGAATAACCATCTTTCATTATAAATTCTCTACTTCTCATTAATCCAAACCTTGGCCTTATTTCATCTCTAAATTTTGTCTGAATTTGATAAAAACATTGAGGTAATTGCTTATAGGAGTTGATGGTCTCTGATGCAATACTCGTGATCACCTCTTCGTGAGTTGGAGCTAAACCAAATTCTTTACCTTGTCTATCTTTGAGATTAAACATTATTCCTTCTCCAGCAGTATATCCTTCCCACCTTTCACTTTTTCTCCATAAATCTGCGGGATGCAGTTGGGGTAATAGTAGTTTTGTACAGCCAATACTATTAAGTTCTCTCTCAATTATTGCGGATATTTTTTCAATAACTCTAAGCATTATTGGCATGTATGCATAAATTCCGCTGTTAACTCTGCGGATATACCCAGCTTTTAAAAGTAATTGATGTGAAATAATCTCGGCTTCAGAAGGTGTGTCACGAAGTGTCCCCAGAGGAAATGAGGTTGTCACGCGCATACAAAAAAATCCTTAATAATAATTAATTTTATCAATTAAGATGAAAAATTAATTTAAAGTGTCTTGAGTCCCTAAATCCGGCTAGTTTAAAAATATTGTTTCTGCTAACTTCTTCAGTAATGAAGTTCAAATTATTTTAAAAGTTCATTATTACTAAAACATTTTCTTAAGTTTATGGAAAATATAGACTCCAATATTTCTAGCGAAGAGGAATTAGTAGGTATTGATGAAGTTCAAAAATTCCTAAACAGATCAAGAGCTTCTGTGTATAGGTATACAAATACGGATTTAAGAAACCTAAACCCTAGCTTTAATCCAAGAAAATTAAATCCCGAATTTAGAACTGATCAAAAAGATCCTTTAAAGTTTCATCCTAATGAGGTAGCAAGATTTGCAAAAGATATTTTAAGAATTAAGGAGGTTACGGTAGAGGTCTTCAATACACCATCCTCCGCTGCTCAAAATATACTGGTGCAAATATTAGAGGAGCTAAAATCTATCAGGTCTTTGCTAGAAAAAGATTAATTTAGAAAATACCATTGAATGTTTTGATTTATTGACATTTTGAATGTAAGATAATGATGTTTAATTATCTCCTTAATCTTTACCAATTAAGCGTTCTTGAGTTACACGAAATCAAAGCAGTCTATTCAAAGTAAATCAAGTGAAGAATCTTCTCATGGTCCTGCTCGAAGTGATTTTGAAAGAGATGATGATGACCCCTTAAGTATAAGGAGTTTATCAATAACATCTTTAGGTATTATTTTTGCCTTTTTGACAATTTTTTTACCTTCAATAAGCGTTTTTATTGGAAGACCTCCATCTCAAGGAAACGAGATAATTCATAATCACGATTTTAAAAAAGATGGACCTTAGTTCAATACCTCCATCTCCAATGAAGGGAATAGTAAATATTGTTGTTGAAATACCTGCAGGGAGTAGGAATAAATATGAATATTGCTCTGATGCAGGAATTATGGCCTTAGACAGAGTATTGCATTCTTCAGTGCGGTACCCTTTTGATTATGGTTTTATCCCAAATACCCTCGCTGATGATGGTGCTCCTCTTGATGCAATGGTGATAATGGATGAGCCTACTTTCGCGGGCTGTTTAATAAAAGCTAGACCTATTGGAGTTTTGGATATGCGTGATTGTGGTGCATATGATGGAAAACTTTTATGTGTGCCTATAGCTAATCCTAGGCAAGATAATATAGTGAGCATTAATCAAATTGCTCCTAATCAGCTTGAGGATGTTGCTGAATTTTTTAGAACAAGTAAAGGACTTGATGGAAGAACAGTTCAAATTGATGGTTGGAGGGATTTTGATGTTGTTGAAAATTTATTGAAAAGTTGTATACCCCTAAAAAAGAAAAACTATAAAGTACTTAAGAAATCAAAAATTAGTAAATTAAGTTGAAAAAAATAATTTTTTATAGTTATTTAAAATGCTCTACTTGCAAAAAAGCTGAAAAGTGGCTTAAAAGCAAAGATTTCGAATTCCAATTAATTGATATAGTCAAGGAACCACCACTTGTTAATTATTTAAATCTAGCTTTAAATCAATACTCTGATGATAAGAAAAGGATTTTTAATACAAGAGGTAAAGCTTTTAAAACTCTCAATCTTGATATTAATGATTTATCAAGGGAAGAAATTATTCAACTTCTTTTAAGTGATGGCAAATTAATAAAAAGACCATTTTTGATTTACGAAGGGAAGAAAGTAATATTAGGTTTTAACGAAATTCAATATGCCAAACAATTTATATAAGCTTAAAAATCAAGACTCTTTTAATTTTATGCCTGCTTCTGTTAAAAGTTTTTTAAAAGAATGGGGTCTCCTCATTCTACTTACTTTTTTTGTTTCTTCTTGTAGATCATTTTTGGCAGAACCACGTTATATTCCCTCTGGTTCAATGCTCCCAGAATTACAAATAAACGATAGGTTAATTATTGAAAAATTTTCGCTAAGAAACTCTTTACCAAAAAGAGGGGATATTGTTGTTTTTAACTCACCTTACTCCTTTGACGAAAAATTAATTTCATCAAGATCTAAGCCTTTACCAAAAAAAAGATATTGTTTTTTTATGAGTTTTCCTCCAATGTCGTTAATTCCTGGTTTGAGGGATCAAGCTTGCGATGCTTACATTAAAAGAGTGGTGGCACTTCCAGGAGAAATTGTAAGTGTAAATACTAAGGGTGAACTAATTATAAATAATAAATTAATTACTGAACCTTATGTCTCTTATAAATGCTCATTATCACTGTTTAATCAATGTGGTGAATTTGAAAACATTAAAGTCCCTGAAGATCATTTTTTAGTTTTAGGCGATAATAGATCAAATAGCTGGGATGGAAGATATTGGCCTGGAAGTAAATTTCTTCATAAAAAGGAGATAATTGGTAAAGCATATTTCAGATTTTGGCCTCTTAGTCAAGTTGGCTTTTTCAATAATTAACCCCCTTTTTATGCATAAGACTTGATCAAAATAAATTTTAAAAAGGGTTTGAATTTAAAGTGCACCTGAAGCAGTTGAATCAATTATTCCTCCAAGGTGGGTTGTAATGTTTAGAGCGCTAATAACAGGGGGTTTATTGGGATCATTAAAAAGGTCAACTATAGTTATGCCACCATTACCTTGTTTTATCATCCAAATATTTGAATAATTAATGCCAAGAATCTTGCAAATTAGAGTTTTATTGACTGCATCATGAGCAACTAGAAGGCTTAGATCATTATCTTTTTGAGATGAGCAGATTTTGTCAAAAGCTTCTACGGATCTTTCTGATACATCTTTTATAGATTCACCTTCTGGCATTATTACTTCTTCTGGCTTATCATGCCAATTTTTTAGTAAAGCAGGCCACTTT
>QCER01000009.1 GCA_003280515.1 Prochlorococcus sp. AG-355-P18 | reverse complement strand
AAGCAACCTATCTGCAAGGGTAGATTTACCATGGTCAATATGAGCGATTATGCAGAAATTTCTAATTTTTGAAACCGATATATCAGTCATATAGAAAGAAAAATTCTCCTCTTATTACATCTTGATTAATATTAGCTAATTAGAATTATGGATGGAAACCAAAAATGGAATTATTTCTTTTTTTAATTTCTTTTATGAAGGCACTGTAATTTTCAGAGACTGATAGTTCTGGATAAATTAAGTCATTTATTTTTTTCTGAAGATTATGCTTATCTTTTAAAAATAAAACAGATTTTTCTAGAACCTCAACCATAATTGAAACCGCAGTACTTGCTCCCGGAGAGGCTCCCAACAAAGCAGATAATGATCCATCAGATGAATTTACAATCTCCGTTCCAAATTTCAAAGAACCACCACCTTTAGTTTTTTTAATTATTTGGACTCTTTGACCAGCATTCTTTAAATACCAATCAGAAGGATTAGCTGATGGCATCATATTTTTTAGATTCTCAACTCTTGAGTTATGGTTCTTTAATGATTGTGATACAAGGTAATTTATTAAATCGTTGTTCTTGAAACCAACGTCTAACATAGAAAAAATATTATTCTTTTTAATTGAACTAAATAAGTCAAAGTATGAACTTTGTTTTAGAAATTTCGTTGTAAATCCAGCAAAAGGTCCATATAAAAGAAGTTTTTTATCATCAATCCATCTGGTGTCTAAATGAGGAACGGACATTGGTGGCGATCCAATATCAGCTTTACCATAAACTTTTGAGTTATGTTTTTCTGTTAGATCTTTTTTCTCGCAAATAAGCCATTTCCCACTAACAGGAAATCCACCATAACTTTTTGCTTCTGGAATTTTTGATTTTTGTAAGTAATTAATTGTTTTTCCACCAGCACCAAGAAAAACGTAGCCAGTTCTAATTGAAGTTTTTCTACCTTCAGAACTGATTTCTAGTTCCCATTGTTTTTTATAAATTTTCTTTAAATCCAATAATTCTGTTTTGTATCTAATTTCAACATTTTTGTTTAAAGAAACTAATGACAAATACTCTTTAGTTAAAGCCTCAAAATTAATATCAGTTCCTCTACCTATTCTGGTAGCAGCAATTTGAGTAGATGGATTTCTATCTTTTGTTATAAGAGGAGCCCATGATGAAATTTCATCAAAAGATGTAGAAAATTCCATATCGATAAATTCAGGATTTTCGGTCATTTTCTGAAATCTTTTTTTCAAAAAAGAAATATTATCCTGACCAGACACAAAGCTAATATGAGGAATAAATTTTAGAAACTTCTTAATATCAATTTTCCCTGCTTCATACAATGAGGCCCATAAAGACATGGATGTTTCAAAAGAACGATTTATTGAGAGCGCTTTATCTATTTTTAGATTTCCATTTTCATCAAAAGGGGTATAGTTTAATTCGCAATTAGCCGCATGTCCTGTACCTGCATTATTAAAAGCGCCAGTACTTTCACTTCCTGGAGCATTTAATTTTTCTATAATAAGAAATTTTATATCTGGTAAAACTTCTGAAATTAGGAGGGCTAAAGTACTACTCATTATCCCTGCTCCTACTAAAACTGCATCAAAGTAGCTATTGTCATTAGTGGGATTTTTAGATGAAGTCACAACAGAAAATTATCTTTTTTGCAATTAATCAAATTTCTTTCTAGGCTTATTATAAAGTTAATCCAAAATTATGAGTACTGAAACACTCTCGCTGACAAACGAAAATGTAGAAAAAGTCCTTGACGAGCTAAGACCTTTTTTAATTTCTGATGGAGGTAATGTAGAGATTGCAGAAATAGATGGTCCAATTGTCAAAGTCAGACTTCAAGGAGCATGTGGTAGTTGCCCAAGTAGCACTATGACTCTCAAAATGGGTATTGAAAGAAAGTTAAAAGAAATGATTCCTGAAATAAGCGAAGTTGTCCAGGTTTTATAAAAATTTTTAACTGAAATAAATATTATTTAGTTTTTAATTCCTTCAACAAAGATGATTCCATATCAAGGCAATCAATTGGAAGTCCTTGACCAATAGCAATTAAAAGAGGTGCAAGAATTCCTAAAGTAAAAACTAAATTTGATTGGCTTACCTCATATTTACTCAAAGTAAAAGTTATCAAATAAATAATTGAAAAATAAGCATGTAGTGAAAAAAATTCTTTTGGCTTTAACACTGGCCACCTTAAAGTATTTCCCAAGAAATATAAAAAACCTGTCATAAATAAATAGTTACATGAAGATTAAACCAAATATAAACATAAACCTTTTTAGAGACTATTTATAAAAAAATTTACCTTAGATAATAATTAAAAAAACATTAAATCTACGTTTCTATTTGTAAAAGCTAGACATCCCTAGAAAAATACGCTTATAATAATTTTGTAGCAATCGCTACTTTTTCGTTCACCCTCATTTGAGGGCGCAGTTCGAGTCATACCATGGAACGGGGGATGGCCGTGTTGTCACATCGAAACATGACTACTTTAACTTACAGAGGTAAAAACTACGTTCAAAACAAAGAAGCTGCTAAAAAGCAACTTGTTGAACTTACCTACAGAAGAAACGTATACACCAATAGAATGGATGACGCTTCTTCAAGTAATGAAAAAGCAGAATTAAATTACAGAGGTGTTAATTACACTAAATAATTTAATTAAACAAATTAAAAGCCCCTTTTTCAGGGGCTTTTTTTTTGGCTATATTTATCAAGAGTTCTTTAAAAAATATGTCTGAAAGTTGCTGTAATACAAACACATCGAATAAAGCACCTAATCAATTCGATCATAAAGATGCGATTCAAGAAAGATATGGCTCAGCCGCACAAGAAAAAGAAAGTTGTCTTTGTACACCAGTTGGGTTTAATCCCGTTTTACTTGAAGCAATTCCTCAAGAGGTTATAGAAAGAGACTATGGGTGTGGTGATCCAACAAAATATGTTCAAAAAAATGATATAGTCTTAGATCTTGGAAGTGGTAGCGGCAAAAATGCTTTCATTTGTGCCCAAATTGTTGGGAAAGAAGGGAAAGTTATTGGAGTTGATCAGAATCCTGACATGCTTTCTTTATCAAGATCAGCCTCTAAAGAAGTTACAAAAAATATAGGTTTCAACAATACAGAATTTTTAGAAGGTTCAATTGAAAAACTTGATGAATTAGATAAAGATTTAAATCCATTAATCGCAGATAAATCAGTTGATATTATTTTAAGTAATTGCGTTTTAAACTTGGTAAGTCCAGAATCTAGAAATAACCTTCTAAATAACATAAAAAGAGTTTTAAACGATAATGGAAGAATTGCAATTAGCGATATCGTCTCTAACAAAAAAGTTCCTTTAAGATTGCAAAATGATCATGATTTATGGACAGGATGTATTAGTGGAGCATGGTATGAGCCAGAGTTTATAAGTGATTTTAAAGAACTAGGATTTAAAAATTTAAAATTTGCAGAAAGGAGTGCTGAACCTTGGAAAGTAATTGAGGATATTGAATTTAGAACAGTAACTTTAGTGGGCAATATTTAAAAAAATTCAAGAGTTGAAAATATGATATAAATTTCCATGAGAAATAATCTAAGAGATCAAATACCCGCATTAAAAAATAAGTATTATTTCAACTATGGCGGTCAAGGACCATTACCAAAATCTTCTCTAGAAGCAATAGTCAAAACTTGGGAAATTATCCAGGATTTAGGACCATTTACCAATGATATGTGGCCTTTTATTTACAAAGAAATATTGACCACAAAAAGAATCATTGCGCAAAAATTAGGTGTCAATGCAAAGAATGTAGCTTTTACCGAAAATATCTCCTCCGGTATGATTTTGCCCTTATGGGGAATAAAAGTAGAAGAGGGGGAAGAGTTGTTAATTAGTGACTGTGAACATCCTGGAGTAGTGGCTGCAAGTCGAGAATTTTGCAGAAGAAATAAATTAATATTCAAAATCCTGCCAATCCAAAAAATTAAAAATATAAATGACGAAAATATAATTTTAGAGATTTTGAAAAATCTAAATAGTAAGACTAAGATCCTAATTATTTCTCATATCTTATGGAACTTTGGATATAAAATTCCTTTAAAACAAATTTCTATCGAATTAAAAAATAATCGAGAAGATTCTTATTTACTTGTTGATGGTGCTCAAACCTTTGGGCACATAAATATTGAAAAAGAAGTTTTTTATTCTGATTTATATTCAATAACTTCTCACAAATGGGCATGTGGACCAGAAGGACTTGGAGCCATTTATGTCTCAGATAGATTTATTCATGAAACAGATCCAACAATAATTGGTTGGAAATCGTTAAAAAAAGAACAAGGCATTTATGAGCCTTTAGATAATCTTTTTCATGATGATGCAAGGAAATTTGAAATAGCTACCTCTTGTATTCCTTTGCTTGCTGGGCTCCGGAATTCTTTAGATCTTTTGGATAAAGACTGCCATGAAAAAGAAAAAAACAAAAACATCAAAAAATTAAGTGGAAAACTTTGGAATGAATTAAATCAATCAAAGGGTGTTGAATTAGTTTTAGAAAAAAAATATTTAAATGGGATTGTTAGTTTTAATATCGAAAATATTAAAGATAAGGATAAATTTGTAAAGAAACTTGGAGAAAAGAAAATTTGGATTAGAGTTTTAGAAGATCCAAAATGGTTTAGAGCATGCATACATCAAATGACTACAGAAACTGAGATTGATTTACTTGCTAGAGAAATAAAAAAAATATTGACTTAAAGATCTATTGATATAAAAAAATTTAGTTTACCAAGGTATCTCTGAATTATCCCATGCAATAAATTTTCCTGTAGATTCTGGTGATTGATTTTTAATAATATTGATCAAGAATTGGGAGGATTTTTCTTTACTAAATAATTTATGTTCTGGAACAAATTTATGAAAAGGTCTAGATAAATCAGTGTCTACTGTTCCTGGATGAAGCAATGTGATAGTAGCCTTTGGGAAACGTCTAGCCCATTCAATACTTAAAGATTTAAAAAACTGATTTTGCGCAGATTTTGCAGCTCTATATGAATACCAACCTCCAGTTTGATTATCTCCAATGCTACCAACTCTTGCACTTATACTTGCAAAATTAAAATCAAAATTTTTTGGTATAAAATCTTCAATCGCTTTAGCTAATAAAATAGGAGAAAAGGCATTTATTGAAAAACTTTCCATCATATTTTTTTTATCAAGATGTTGTAATCTTTTTTCTGGTTGAAGAGAATCACTATGAAGTCTGCCTGTAGCATTAACAACTAGCCTTAATTTTGAAGGATGATTTGATATTTTATTTTTCAACTGCAAAAGGGATTGAGAATCCTCTATGTCTAATTCCCAAAAAGGATTAAATTCACTTTTTCTTCCACACAAAACAACATCTAGATCTTTTTCACATTCATTCAGATCTTTAGCTAGTTGTGTTCCAATTCCACCTGCGCCTACAACTAAGGCTAAGCCTTTCATTTTATAAAAAACAATTCCATTGATTCTAAGAAACTTTCCTTGTGATTTGTGTAAAGATCTTTCTTATTTGATTAGGAAATTTTATTGAGATTTATTTTTTTCTTTTAATAATTTATAAGCTATTTTTCTATCATCAAAATTAATAACTTTATCATTGATAATTTGGTAGTCTTCATGTCCTTTTCCTGCAATTAAAACAATATCTTTTTTATTGGCAAATTTAATAGATTCATTTATTGCTTTAAATCTATCAATTTCAATTGTTATTTTTTCTCTTTTTTTTATACCCATCAAAATATCATTTACTATCTTTTGGGGTTCTTCTGATCTTGGATTATCTGAAGTTATAAAAAGTTGATCAGACAACTCTTCAGCAATTGATCCCATTAAAGGCCTTTTACTACGATCACGATCTCCGCCACAGCCAAAAACAATTATTAGTTTTCCTTCACAAAGTTTTTTAATTGATTGCAAAACTTTTTTTAATCCATCAGGAGTGTGGGCATAATCAACAATTACTGTTGGAAGAGATCTTGAAACGTCATTATTATCAATTTGTATTTTCTCCATTCTCCCAGGGGCACCAGGGAAAGATTGTATTAACTTTGATAAATCTTTTAAAGAAAAATTCAGTTTATACAAAATTGTTATTGCTTGAATCGCATTCATTAAATTAAATTCACCAACAAGTGGAACAAAAAGTTGAATTTTTTCCCTAGGTGTATGAAAAATACAGGAGGAACCACTTTCAGTAAATTTTTTATCTGTTACGAAAAAAAAATCATCATTTTCAAATTCACTTTCAGTAATCTTTGTAGAGACTAACAAAGATCTTTTTTGAAGATCAGATGATAATTTAGATATCCAATGGTCATCATGATTTAATACACAAATTCCATCTTTTTCTTTTAAGTAAGGTGGGAAGAATAATTTTCTTTTTGTTTGAAAATATGATTCCATATCTGAGTGATAATCAAGATGATCTTGAGTTAAATTAGTAAAAATAGCCGCCTCAAATTCGCATCCTGATATCCTGTTTTGAGCAATAGAATGAGAACTTACCTCTAATATCGCGAATTCAGATTCTGCCTCAAAAGCAGCATTTAATTTCTTTTGAAGTTTATCGGCGAAATCAGTTGTATGAGAAGCCACTTCTGAGAAGCCAGGCCATCTATTGATCAAGGTCCCAAATAATGCAGTCTTTTTTCCTAATTTTTTTAAAAGATATTCCAATAAAAAAGTAATTGTCGTTTTTCCATTTGTACCCGTAACACCAATAAGTTTAAGTTTTCTTGAAGGCCTATTCCAAAACTCAGCGACTATTTGACCAAAAATATAATCTAAATTATCCCCTATAACCAAAATCCTTTCTGGATCAATAGATCCAATTTTCTCTTTTGCAGCAGCCCCAATAATGGCAGCCTCCGCGCCATTTTCAATTGCCTCAATACAATATTTTCCTCCATCAACGTTTAAACCAGGCATACCTAAAAATAAAGTTCCTTTTTGTACTTCTTTAGAGTTAAAAGAAATATTATTGATTTCATGATCCACTAAATCTAATGAAGGAATAATTCCTACTAAATCTAAAAGTTTATGTAATTTTATAGATCTCATATAAAAAAATTATTTCTCCAGAATGGTACTCATATTTTTTTGAAACCAATTCTTTAATTGATCATCTTTTAATCTTGGAGAAATGCGAGGCAATTCTATAATCTCCTCGGACCTAATTCCTTCAACAGCAATAACTGGTACTTCATAATCATATTTTTTATATTTATCTTTATATAAATCGACCCTATCAATATCAATTTCTTTAAGCTCCTCCAAATTAGGGAATAACTCATTAAGATTTATTTTTGCCAGTTTGTTTTTTAATGAATCACAAAGGCAACATCCCTGCCTAACAAAAATAAATATTTTCATTCATTTAGTCAGGCACAGGGTCACATCCACAGGGAGTTAAAGGATGACATCTGCTTAATCTTCTTAAAGTTAACCACCCTCCTTTCCAAGGACCATGTCTAGTAATTGCCTCATATCCATAAGAGCTACAACTTGGAATAAATCTGCATCTTGGTCCGAAAAAAGGAGAAAACCACTTTTGATAAAACGAAATCATAAAAAGAAGTATAGAAGTAATTGATTTATTAATAGTTTTGAACACTTTGATGATGTAAAATATTATTTCTAGTAATAATTAGTTTAGTTGAATTTAATCAATTATCCAATTTATTGCAAATTTCTATTTAATTTAAAATTATGTCAAGATACCGCGGCCCCAGATTAAGGGTTACGCGTCGCTTGGGAGAACTACCAGGTCTCACCAGGAAAGCTTCAAAGAAGTCTAATCCTCCAGGTCAGCACGGCCAAGCCCGTCGCAAGCGATCAGAATATGCAATTCGTCTAGAAGAAAAGCAGAAACTTAGGTTTAATTATGGAGTTTCTGAAAAACAACTAGTACGTTATGTAAAAAAAGCTAGAGCTCAAGAAGGATCTACAGGAACTAACCTACTAAGACTTTTAGAAAACAGACTTGATAATGTTTGTTTTAGATTAGGTTTTGGAGGTACCATTCCAGGCTCAAGACAATTAGTAAATCATGGCCATGTAACCGTTAATGGAAAGGTTCTTGATATTGCTGGTTATCAATGCAAATCAGGCGATGTAATCGGAATTAAAGAAAACAAAGCAAGCAAAAAACTTGTAGAAGGTAATATAGAATTCCCTGGCTTAGCAAATGTCCCACCTCATCTTGATTTAGACAAACCTAAATTAACGGGAA
Organism: Prochlorococcus sp. AG-355-P18; assembly: GCA_003280515.1. Taxonomy (GTDB): domain Bacteria; phylum Cyanobacteriota; class Cyanobacteriia; order PCC-6307; family Cyanobiaceae; genus Prochlorococcus_A. Next base: position 61,243 of record QCER01000009.1, on the reverse strand, counting down.
AAATAAATGGGAAATGCGATAGAGAGTGGGTGGCTCTTGAAATAAACGAACTACTAGTTGTTGAATATTATTCTAGAAAAGTTTAATACTACTTTTCTTTGGATTATTAAATCTCTCTTTTAAAAAAGAGAGATTTAATTTAATTCTTATTTTTAAAAATAATGGGAAATAAGGAAAATAATATAAAAAAGCCAGGTTTTAAGACCCTATCAATTCACCATGGCGAAACATTTGCAGAAGAAACTGGATGCGTTATGCCTCCTATTTTTTCTACATCTACTTTTAAACATGGGAATAAAGATAATTTCGACTACACCAGATCAGGCAATCCCAACTTTAGAATTCTTGAAAACATCCTTAAATCAATAGAAGATTCTAAATATTGTACCGTTTTTGGATCTGGAATTAGCGCGGTAACTGCAATTTCATCAACACTAAAATCAGGTGACAAGATCCTCTGCGAGTCAAATCTCTATGGTTGTACAGTGAGGATGTTCGAAAAAGTTTTCAAGAAATTTGGCCTAGAAGTTTTATACACAGATTTTACAAACGAAAATAGTATCAAAAAGATTTCAAACTTCGAGCCAACCTTGATATGGCTAGAAAGTCCAACTAATCCACTTTTGAAGGTACTTGATATTAAGTCGATTTGTGATGAAGCGAATAAACTCGAAATACCAGTAGTTGTAGACAACACATTTTCTACAGCGCTTATCCAAAAACCATTGGACCTTGGAGCAACACTATCGGTTGTAAGCACCACAAAATTCATTAATGGGCATAGTGACGCACTTGGCGGAGCAGTACTGACAAATAATGAGGAATGGAATAGTAAGATGCTTTTCTCTCAAAAAGCTCTCGGGCTTCAACCATCTCCTTTTGATAGTTGGCTCATTACGAGAGGGGTAAAAACTCTTCCTTTAAGAATGGAACAACAAACTAAAAGTGCAGAATTTATTTCTGAAGAATTAGTTAATCATAAAGTAATTAGTAAAGTAATTTACCCTTTTAATAAAGAACATCCGCAATTTAATTTAGCAAAATCGCAAATGAAATCTGGAGGTTCAATGATCACCCTAAAATTAAATTTAAATAAAGAGGATACTTTTAAATTTTGTAAATCTCTCAAATATTTTTCTCTAGCAGAAAGCCTTGGAGGAGTTGAAAGTTTAATTTGTCACCCTGCAACGATGACTCATGCTTCTGTTGATGATGAAACAAAAAATCTGCTAGGGATAGATGATGCTATTGTCAGATTATCAATTGGATGTGAAGATACAAACGATTTAATTTCGGACATCTTATTTGCTTTAAATAAATTCTGAAAATTGAGAGATTTACTTAAAAAACCTATATGGAAAAATGTAGAGTTAGGATATGCAATTCCTGATAGTATTCATGCCGTTTCTGTAGCATTACCAACTTGGAATGATGTAATAAATTACGAGGAAAAAGATCAAGAATGCATGAATTTATTGAAGTCCATTTACCCACGATTCGGGCTAAACCCCATAGTGAAAAGATTATGCGAAAAAGAAAAAAAGCAAAATTACTACAACAAAAGTATCTGGCCATATCCGAATGAAAGCATAGCTTTTAAAGCTAAAAAATACATTGACAGAAATACTTCTGAACAATTCTCATTAATAGAAAAAAGAGATAATTTAGCTTTCTTAATAACTGAAAAAGAAGGAAGTATTTATGCAAAATATTTTTGGCAACATACTGGTCTTGGTCTATCTTCAAGAGCTGCTGCTATAGAACTAGGTCTTGAAGATTGCCCTCCAAAATCTTACGTGAATGAATGTTCTCAAAAAATAAAAAATAGAATTTCTAAATCTACGAAAATTAACTCTAATGATATTCACTTAACTTCATCTGGAATGTCTGCATTGCATACATCATTAGAAATCATATATAAATTATTTCCAGCTAAACCAACACTCCAAATTGGTTTTCCATATGTAGATGTACTTAAATTACCAATGAATATTTTTCATGGAGCCAAGTTAATTACAGAAGAAAATTGCGGGGATATTGAATTAGAAATCAAAAGCATAAATCCATCAGCATTAATTATTGAACTACCGAGTAATCCAATGCTCAAATGTGTGAACATTAAAAAAATTTCAAAAATAGCAAAAAAGTTAAATATTCCATTAATTGTTGACGATACAATTGGTTCAAATTTAAATATAAATTCTCTAGAACATGCAGATATAGTTTTTACTTCACTTACAAAAATTTTTTCAGGTAGTGGTGATATTCTTGCGGGATCATTAATACTAAATCCAAAAAGCAAATGGATTGATCAATTTAGAAATGCATTAAAAGAGATTAATCTTCCAACACTTTCTGATGGAGATACAGTTTATCTAGAGAAAGTTAGTAGAGATGTAAATCAAAGAGTTTTTGAACAAAATAAAGCATGTTTAGAATTAAAAAAAAGATTAGAGACCCATAGCGAAATTAAAAATATTTTCCATCCTGAAAATTGTCCAAATTTTAATTCTTTACTTACTTATGATGGAGGATACGGTTGCTTATTATCATTTGAATTAAATGGCGGATTGAACAAAGCTAAGAAATTTTATGATTCTCTACAAGTATCTAAAGGACCTAGTTTAGGTACAAAATTTACTCTAGTTTGTCCTTATGTTTTACTAGCTCATTATGACGAGTTGGATTGGGCTGAAAGTTTTGGTATACCCTCGCACCTTATTAGAGTATCAGTTGGGTTAGAAGACCAAGATCAATTATGGAAAAGCTTTTCTGAAGCACTAAATAATTTCTAAATTCCTAGTATTTACCGTATAGAAACTTATATACTCTTTTTCTGAATAATAGTTAGTATTAATATATATTTTCTTAATATATAAATGGCAAAAATTTATGAGGACAATAGTTTTGCTATTGGAAACACTCCATTAGTAAAATTAAAATCAGTTACTAAAAACGCAAAAGCTACAGTACTTGCAAAAATTGAAGGTAGAAACCCGGCTTATAGTGTCAAATGTAGGATTGGCGCAAACATGATCTGGGATGCAGAGAAAAGTGGGAAGCTTACAAAAGACAAAACTATTGTTGAGCCAACTTCTGGAAATACAGGTATTGCTCTAGCTTTTACTGCTTCAGCAAGAGGTTATAAACTGATCCTTACGATGCCAGAATCCATGTCAATTGAAAGAAGAAGGGTTATGGCAGTGTTAGGTGCTGAAATTGTTTTAACAGAGGCATCTAAAGGTATGCCTGGAGCAATAGCTAAGGCTAAAGAAATTGCAGAAAGTAATCCTTCTCAATATTTCATGCCAGGTCAATTTGATAATCCAGCAAACCCTGAAATTCATTTCAAAACTACTGGACCAGAAATCTGGGACGATTGCGATGGTGAAATTGATGTTTTAGTTGCAGGCGTTGGAACTGGTGGCACAATTACAGGAGTTTCAAGATACATTAAGCAAGAGAAAGGTAAAAATATCACTTCTGTAGCTGTAGAACCCTCACATAGTCCTGTTATTACGCAGACAATTAATGGAGAAGAGGTTAAATCTGGACCACATAAAATTCAAGGAATTGGAGCAGGATTTATTCCTAAGAACCTGGACTTGTCAATTGTTGATAAGGTTGAACAGGTAACAAATGACGAGTCAATCGAGATGGCTCTTAGATTAGCAAAAGAAGAAGGTCTATTAGTTGGAATATCTTGTGGAGCTGCTGCTGCTGCTGCCGTTAGATTAGCTGAACAAGATGAGTATGCGGGAAAAACTATTGTAGTTGTTCTCCCTGATTTAGCAGAGAGATATTTATCATCAATTATGTTTACTGAAGTTCCGAGCGGAATCATTCAAGAACCAGTCAAAGCCTAAAGCTATTTCTTCTCCAGTAATGAATCTGGCGAAATATACATAGCATCGCCATAAGAGAAAAATCTAAATTTTTCTCTTATGGCTTTTTTATACAAATCTAATAATCTTTCTCTACCAATCATTGCACTTACTAATAGTAATAATGAACTTTTAGGAAGATGAAAATTAGTTAATAAACCATCAACTACCTTAAATTTATGACCTGGCTTAATTACTAAATCCACGTATTTTGCTATGGGAATAAAGTCATTAAGTTCTTTAGAATAACAACTTTCAAGAGCTCTTACGCTAGTTGTACCAATAGCAATTATTTTTCTATCTGTTTTCTTTATTCTTTTTATTTCCTCCACTACTTCCTTATTAACACTTACCCATTCTTTATGAAGTTTTAAGTTACTTAAATCTTCTTGATCAATCGGTTTGAATGTTCCATATCCCACGTGCAAAGTTATTGGTAAGATTATTACTCCTTTTTTTTTTAAATTGGAAATAAGACTTTTGCTTAAGTGTAAACCAGCTGTTGGTGCAGCAACTGCCCCCGGATTAGTTGCGTACTCAGTTTGATAACTTTTCTCATGGAAAGATTCTTCTTCGGAGTTTTTTATATAAGGCGGGAGAGGGATTTCCCCATATATATCAAGAAGTTCATTCATTGAATTGAGATCAGTTATATTTTCCGGAAATTTAATAAGTCTCCCTCCAGTTTCTTCATCAACCCCATCAACCATCAAATTAATATCTTGTGCAGAAGGAGATTTTAATATTATTTTTCTATTTATTTTTAACTTTTTTGCTGGCTTTGCCAAACATAACCAAACACATTCATGAGATCTTTCTAAGACTAATAATTCGACTAACGTCCTATTTTCCAATTCAACCTTTAACCTTGCCTTCATTACTTTAGTATTATTTACAACCACAAGATCGCCTTTTCTAAATTCATCTAAAAGATTCTTGGTAAATTTATTAGTTAAGCAGTTCTCTTCTAAAACACTATTTCTAACTATCATCAATCTTGATTCATGCCTTATTGCAGAAGGTTTACTAGCAATTAATGAAGGATCTAGAAAGTAATCATAAGCTTCAAGCTTATAATCTCTTCCTTCATTATTAATTTGAGAAATCAATTAAATTCAAGATACAAGTGTCTCTGGCTCATTTTCAATCAGGGAAGCCAAGTCTTTCAAGAATGAAGCACCATCAGCTCCATAGATCACTCTATGATCAGCTGTAAGATTTACTTGCATTATTTTTTTAACAGATATTGAACCATCACTATTAGCTACAACAGTTGGCTTCGATGATGCTATGGCTAAAATAGCACCGGTTCCTGGGGGTAGTATTGCGTCAAATCTATCAACACCAAACATACCAAGGTTAGATAAGGTAAATGTTCCTGTTGAGTATTCATCTGGTTCCAATTGTTTTGATCTCGATCTTTTTACGAGATCTTTCCATTCTCTAGATAATTCAAATAAATCAGTATTGCATGGTTCTTTTAATACTGGAGTTATTAATCCCCCATCTTCCATCGCAACAGCAACAGCAATATTTATATTTTCTGGATAAGAAATTCCATTTTCTGAAAAACTTGAGTTAACTTGAGGATGTTTCTTTAGTGTCTTTGCAACTGCCTTTACAAGTAAAGCAGTCATAGTTACTCCGTTCTGTTTTACTTTTTTATAGAAATTATCTAATTTATCTGTATTAATAGAGTAACCCACCCTAAAACATGGAACATCTAAACTAGATTCCATATTTTTATTTACCGCTTTTTGAAGAGTATTAAATTGAACTGTTTCTCCGGGATTACCAAAACTATTTCCTGAAGCTTCTGGTTTAATTTCAACTCCCAAATTTGCATCATGGATACTTGCAGGAGAACCACCTTCGCCTATCCATGGTATAGAGACTGGTTGGCCATTAGCTTTTAAAATATCATCGGCTTGAATCCTTCCATGAGGTCCTGATCCATGAACCTTTGCTAAATCAACACCCGTTTGAGAGGCAAGTTTTTTAGCTCTTGGAGATGCAATTATCCTCGAAGAAACATTACTTGTAGCTGCATTAATTTGATCGGTATTAAAAGATGGTCCAGGCTTTTCACTCTTTGAGACGACTTCTTTTGCTTCTTTATTAATATTTTCAGTATGAACTACTGGCTTTTCTTCAGTTTTTTTGCTTACCAATTCAAGTTGATCCGAGCTAGAAACTTCGGATTGATTTCCTTTATTTTGTTCTTGAACAGAAGCTATCTCATCCTCATTTTCTACAATAAGTCCGATAGTCTCTCCTACTGGTGCAGTGCTGCCAGCAGGCATTAAAACAGCCGCAAGATATCCATCTTGAAAAGATTCAACATCCATGTCTGCCTTGTCAGATTCAACAACCAAGACAGATTCACCTCTTTCAACTTTATCTCCTGGATTTTTCAACCATTCCACAATCTTGCCCTCCGTCATAGTAGAACTCAAGGCAGGCATGAATATTTCGTGAGACATAAGAAAATTGTTATTGCATAAGTTTCAAGGGATTCCCACCAAACTTCCTAAAGTTTTTATGATTAAGAACCCTTTAAACTATTGTTTTAATTATACGAAATCATGTTCACAGTGGGAACTCTTAAAACTTAAGAAAGTAATAATTTAGATCGATTAAAATTTAAAACTTTTCGCAATTAAGATTTACTTATAATTATCAAAAATACTAAATCTTCTTTTTAATTATTATCTATAGATTGAATAACTCCATCTTTAACCGTAATCGAGACTTGCATTTTTTCAATAAGATTGTCTCCCACAGTGACATCACAAAAACTATCCACTTGCCCTTGATCAACAATTTCGTCCATTTTTAATTCGCGAACTTGACTCTGTTGTTGAAGTAGATTTCTTTTTTGTTCTTCAATTTCATTTCGTTTTGCTGCGACTTGTTGTTGCACTTGACTAACCTGTTCTTGAACCCTTGGATCAAGAGGATTAACCGATTGGGATCTAATATTATTTACTATTTGCTGCCCCTCCTGCTCCAGTTGCGATAATTGCTGATCAATGTTTGAAATTGCTTTACTTAATTCTTTTTCAGCATCTTCCTTCCAAGTTGGTGTGACTACAGCTTTAATAGCTATTGAGCGCTTTATAGATATTGAGTTTTTTGTTTCCATAAAAAATTAATTTACCTTTTCAATATAGATAGAACAAATCAAATTTTCTTACTAAATTTGTTTTCATACATATTTTCTATTTGTAATGAATACCTTTTTTCTATTTCTTTTCTTTTTTGTTTAAGAGTTTGTGTTAAAAACCCATTTTCTAGAGTAAAGGCATCAACAAAATAACAGTCTAATATTTGTTCTTCTGATCTTGCTCCTAATCGACTTTTAAGCAAATTATTAATTTGTGATTTGAAAAATGTACCAATATTCTTATTCAGGTTTAATTTTGAAAGGTCTTCTTCCAAAAACTTGCTTTTAACCAATTCGAAATTAGGAACTACAAGGGCTGTTAAACATTTCTTATCTTGTCCTACTAGTTGAATCTGATTAATAAATTCAGAACTAAGGATTTCAGTCTCTAGCGGATTCGGTTCTATATTTTCACCACTTGATAGCACTATTGTATCCTTAGCTCTTCCTGTTATAAAGAGCGAACCATTTGGTATTAGAAAACCTAAATCACCAGTATCAAACCAACCATCGTTGGATAAAACATCTTTTGTAGCTATTTCATTATTAAGATAACCTTTCATTACTTGCGGCCCCCTAACAAGAATTTTTCCGACTTCTCTGAACTTCAGAATCTTTTTTTTATCATCATTCACTATTTTGATTTCAGTAAAAGCTAGAGGCTGACCAGATGATCCTCTAACATTTAATTCTCTTCTCCTACAAGTTAATACTGGACTAGTTTCTGTGAGTCCATATCCCACCAAAACATCTACACCTAAAGATTCAAAAAAAAGATCTACATGTTCTGGCAATGCACCTCCACCGTTAATGGGAAATTTCAGTTTTTCTCCGCATAGTTGTCTAAGAATATTCGGCCATAAAAAAATAGTAGACAATTTATGTAAAGGATACCGGCTAATAACAGAACCCAGTAAGGGGATTTTTGATTTAGAAGTTATTTGATTTACATCTATATTTCTTATCTTTCTAAGACTTCTTTTGAAAACCGAACTATTACTTATAAAAAACTTGATAAGTTTTTGCTTTTTGGAAGGCATTTTTTTCAAAGCCTGAAAAAAACCATCATGTATTGCTTCCCATAGTCTCGGGACAGTAGCCATGACAACAGGTTTAATTTGTGTAATATCATCTTTAAGAAATTTTGGAATTGTATAGTATTGAGAGCAACCGCATGAAAAAAAGAAGTATTCAGCACTTCTCTCATAAGAATGCCAGATAGGCAAAACGCTTAATACAGAGGTCCCTGGTTCTGGATCAGCGATATAGGCTAAATTGATTATTTGATGTAAAAAATTTGCATGAGTCAAAGGCACACCTTTAGGTTTTCCGGTCGTCCCAGAAGTGTAAAGTATAGTAGCGACGTCATCAATTTTTGGATTAAATTTTTCAAGATTATTATTTTTTGGATTTTCTTTTTCTACTGAACTTATGAATGTACTCCAACTTATTAAACTTTCAAATTGTTCATCTTCTAAATTGATTATAAATTTCAGTCTTTTTTTTAATTCTTCTTTGTTGTTTAACTTTAGCCAAATTTCCTTAGATTGAACTATTAGTCCTACTGAATTCGAGTGTCCAATAATATAATCTAATTCTACTGAAGGAGAATTGATACCTCTCACTGCATTTATAGCTCCTAAACGCATTAAGCCTTGATCTACTGCTAGCCATCGTGGAGAATTTTCAGATATTACAGTAACTACATCCCCCTTTTTTAAACCATAATTTTCAAAAGAAAAAGAGACTTTTGTTATCAAATCAGCCAGCTCAGAATAAGAAAATTTTTCTTTATATTTCCCTCTTAAATCGCGAACAGCTAAAACATCACCACATTTAAATTTTAATTCTTCCCAAATTTGATCTATATGATCAAGGTTCTTAATAAAATCTCTATTTTTGGCAAATCTATTTTTTTTAGAAAGAGGTTTGGCTGCAGGCCAATACGCTAAATCACCCATATTAAATTGATTTTGAAATTTTAATTTCTATTTTGATATAAAATTCAAATTAAATTCTTCCTCGATGGTTTTTTTAACAATTCTCTTGACTTCTTGAATATTTATATTTTTGTTGTAATCAATCATATTTGCCATAGGACAATTTTCTATTCCGCAAGGAACAATCTTATTAAAGTTTTCTAATTCGCAGTCAATATTGATTGAAAATCCATTTATCGTAATCCATCTTTTACACCCAATTCCAATTGATGCGATTTTCTTATTTCCTATCCAAACACCAGTAAACCCTTTTCTAGATTGACAATTTATATTAAAAGCTCCAAGGATTTTTATAATGATTTCTTCAATTTTTCTTAAGTACCAATTTAAATCTTTATTAAAATTTTTCAAATCTAAAACTAAATACGTTACTAATTGTCCTGGCATATGACAAGTTGCCTCACCACCTCTATCAATCTTAAAAACATCATATTTAGCATCATTCACAGAAAATAGTAAATTATCGTAATTAGATCCTCTCCCCAATGTATAACAGAGTTGATGCTCCCCTATCCAAATAAAATCAGGTTTAGAATTATCTAAAATCAATGTCTCCTGATATTCTTTTTGTAATTTATAAACATCATTAAAAAAAGAAATATTATCAGGTTGTTTAATTATTGCTGTTCTATTATCCATATTTAAGTAGATTTAGAAAGTAAGTAAATATTTTTAGATTTGTTATGAAAATTTTAATCCATGGAAAGAACCTTGAGCTCACTGGAGCATTAAAAGAATATACTGAGGCAAAGATAGAAAAAGCGACACATCACTATAAGGATATCGTTAAAGAAGCTGACATACACCTTTCAATTGAAAAGAATCCAAAAGTCTCGTTTCAAACTGCAGAAGTTACTATTTTTGCAAATGGTACCGTAATTAGAGCTGAAGAAAAAACTGAAAATCTATACTCAAGCATTGATTTAGTTTCAAATAAACTTTGTAGAAAACTACGCAAATACAAAGAAAGAAATAATAAAACAATTCATAACAAACAATTTAAAAATAAAGATTCTTTACCAATTGAAAGTATGGAATCAAGTTTTTTAGATAAAGCTTTATTTAAAGAAGGAACTGAAGCAAGTCTTCCTGAGCCATCTATAAAAAATAAATACTTTGAAATGACTCCAATTTCATCAGACGAAGCAAGAAAACAATTAGATCTAATTGATCATGATTTTTATGTTTTTCGAAATAAAAAAAATAATGAACTTCAAGTTATATATAAGAGGAATCATGGAGGTTATGGACTGATTCAATCCAAATAATAAATGCCCAATATTGAATATGAATTAAACGAAAAAATTCATGCCATTATTATTAACCCTTATTTAACTTGGGAAGATTTCTGCGCGAATTGCGATTTAATAAAAAAATATAATATCAAGAATATTTCTACTTCACTTAATTATTTAGATGATTTTCAAAACCGTTTGAGCAATTACAGTACAAACATAAACGCACTCATTTCTTACCCTTTAGCAGATTTACCAGTTACATTTATTGAAGAATTAGTTAATTTTGCAAAAGATAAAGGTGCAAAAGGAATTGAATATGTCCCAAACTTTATCAATTTATCCAAAAGAAACTTAGAAACTTTTGCTGCTGAAATTGAGCAAGTGAAGTTATCTGGATTAGAAGTTTCAATAATCATAAATAAATCAAAACTACAAAAAGAAGTTTTATACAATGCGATAGAAATATCTTTGGAATTAGGAATAAAAAATTTTCAATTCGGGGACGGATTTGGGCCTCCTATTACATTAAATGATGTAGCGGAAATATTAAAAATAACGGGATCCCAAAATAACATTAAAGTTGTAGGTGGCATAAAAAAACTTACACAAGTTATTGATTTGTTGAAAAATGGAATTAGTTGCGTTGGAACTTCTAATTTTTGTGAGATTTTTCAAGAAGTAAACGTTATTTAAATGTCTGGTTCTGGTGAGTGCAGACTAAAGGGTCTCTGTATTAAAGCTTCTCCATTAGGCGAGAATGATAGATTAATAACTATTCTTACTGATGAGCAAGGGATTGTTCGATTAGCGGTACCTGGTGCTAGACGTCCTAAAAGCAGTCTTGCCGCAGCTACTCCATTAACATATTTAAGTCTGCAAATTTTCGGGAAAAGAAATCTGAAATCTGTACGTCAAATAAAAATATTAAAAAGCTATTCTGGTCTAGGGAAAAATATTGAATGTCTTGCAGCCGCGCAAGCAATAACTGAATTAACTTTTTTATTAGTAGGTAATAATGACAAGCAACAAAACTATTTATCTTGTGTTCTTGCACATCTAGATAGGATTTATTTGTATGAAGAATCTAAAGAAAAAGATATTAAAATGCTCTCAATGAGCATTCAATCTTTAATCCATCTATTAGCCATTGGAGGTATAAATTTACCAATTCATCATTGCTGTAAAACTGGAGAACCTATTATTCCGCCTTTAGGAAATTGGGAATGGAATTGTTATTATTTGCCAAGTGAAGGTTTTTCCTCCACGGAAGATCCTCAAAGTAATCTAAAAATAAATGCATCTGAAGTTGCTCTATTACAGAGACTTCTTTTCCCCGAATTACCAATAAAATCTAATGGAGAATTATTGGGACCTAAAAAAGTCTGGCTTAAAATATTATTTATTATTGAGACTTGGATCTCTGCTCAACTAGAGAAAGATCTATCTTCACTAAAAATGTTGAGAGAAATATATAGTTAAGATTTTCATAAATCATTAATAAATTTTAAAATTATGATCATGGCGACTCTGACTGTTAACTTTATTAATAGCTAAATCAATTAATGTGGTTCATATTGCCTGGTTGGGTAAAAAATCCCCTTTTTGCGGAAATGTAACTTACGGTAATTCAACTACTAAGGAATTAAAAGCCAGAGGGCATAAAATTAGTTTTATTCATTTCGACAACCCCTCTAGTTCAAATTCATCAAACCCATTATTTCTTGCAAATGATCCTGATGTAAGTCTCCCATATTTAATTAAATCTCAAGTTTATACAATACCCTCGCCAAGGGCAGAAAAAGAGCTAAGGCTTTCATTGGAAAGATTAAAACCTGACATAGTACATGCAAGCCTTACTTTATCTCCTTTAGACTTTAGACTTCCAGAGCTTTGTAATGAAATTAATGTTCCTCTCATAGGAACTTTTCATCCACCGTTTGATGCAAAAAATAGAAATCTAACTGCGAGCACTCAACAATTAACATATCAACTTTATGCTCCTTCTTTAGCAAAGTTCAATAAAATAATTATTTTTTCTGAACCTCAAAAAAATGTTCTTGAGAAATTAGGAGTACCTAAAGAAAAACAAATAATTATTCCAAACGGCGTTGATGAAAATATTTGGAAACCTTTTTGCGAAAAAAGTAAAATATATGATCAGGTAAAAAACAAACTTGGAAATGAAAGAATCTTTTTATATATGGGAAGGATTGCAAATGAGAAAAATATCGAGGCACTTTTACGTTCTTGGCGCCAAACAAAAACTCAAAATTGCAAATTAGTTATTGTTGGGGATGGACCAATGAAGCCAACACTTGAAAATAGTTTTTCTAACCTTGGTAATGAGAAATTAATTTGGTGGGGTGCCGAATTAGATTTAGAGACTAGGATAGCAATAATGCAAATAGCAGAAGTATTTTTCTTACCAAGCTTAGTAGAAGGTTTATCATTATCACTTTTGGAGGCAATGTCTGCTGGTACTGCTTGTGTCGCCACAGATGCCGGAGCTGATGGTGAAGTTTTAGATAACGGAGCAGGAATAGTAATTTCAACTGATAATGTGGCTGCACAATTAAAAACTATAATCCCAATTCTTGTAGAACACCCTTCATTTACAAAAGATCTTGGAGAAAAAGCTAGAGAGCGCATACTTGAGAGATACACAATTGCTAAAAATATAAATTCACTTGAAAAAGTTTATATGAACTTAAAAGATAATTGAAAAACTAACGAAACTCTTTACTTCTATTACTAGCTGAAACTATTGATTCCATTAATGCTGACCTTACGCTCTTTTTTTCTAAAACCCTTAAAGCAGAAATAGTTGTTCCACCTGGAGAGGTTACTAAATTTTTAAGCTCAGAAGTAGTAAGTTTATTTTCCTTTATTAGACAAATAGTTCCGAGTATCATTTCCATAACAAGTTCCTCTGAAATTATTTTTGGTAATCCCCCGCTTAATCCTCCATCACTTAATGCTTCTATAATTAAAGCAATAATTGCAGGACCTGATGAAGTTAAAGCTAAAAATATATCAAGGTAATCTTCAGTAAATTCATAAATTTTACTAGTATTTTCAAATAATTTTTTTGTAAATTGTTTCTGATCTTCTGTAATTTCTTCTCCCCAAGCAATCCCCGTTAAACCTTTTCCAATAGTTATTGGAATATTTGTAACCACCCTTACACATTTATGATTAGGAAACTTTTGAGTAAGTCTATTTATTGAAACCCCGGCAAGAATAGAAACTATTAAATTGTCCTTATTTTTTATATGATTGACCTCATTTATATCATTTAATTGTTGGGGTTTTATCGAAAGAAGTTTATATTGACAATCCCAAATAATTTTTGAATCTTTAGAACCTGATCTATAAACGTTTATATTATGTTTATAATTTTTTTTTATATTTTCTAAACTTTTTTCTGTATTTACAACACAAAAAACATTCTCTGGCTGAATTAATTTGTTATCTAATAGAGGAGTAACTATGGCACTTGCAATATTTCCAAAACCAATAATCGCAATTTTATCTGTCACAGATTAATCATGAATAAGCACTTAATTTAGAATTACCCCATGCTGGTTCAGGAGTAGTATTTTTGCCTAAACTATATTGCGGTGTGTTTTCTGTAGACCCAGAAGAAGGAGAAGCTTCTTCTGGGGAAGAACTAGTTACATTTACACAACTTGGAGCAAAAAGAAAAATACTTTCACCGACTCTTTCTTGATGTCCATCAATTGCATATGTGCCGCCAGCAATAAAATCAACAGCTCTTTGAGCTTGATCAGGATCCATCATAGTTAAATTGAGAATTACAGTTTTTCTCTCTCTTAATGCTTGTATGGCTTGAGGCATCTCATCAAAACTTCTTGGTTCCATCAAGCTTACCTCTGAGGATGAATTTGAGATTCCTGGCATACCAACTACTTTTGATGATCTGTTGTTATTCATAAAATCGAATGGATTTGAATTCGCAAGGGCATTTGCATTCTTTGGATTTTGTTTGAAATTATTAATATCATTTAATTCATCCTCTGAAGCATAATCCAACTCATCAAAATCATCATCGAGATACTCATCACCTGCAACAACTGCCTTTAATCTAGAAATAAGTGACACCTTTTAAATCCTCTTGAAATTGATTACTAAGGTTTAAGAACCTTGAGTAATAGATTCATTTTTTAAATGAATAAACTACCTATACTTAAATAACGTTAGTTGAACTTTACTGCAAGTTTATAGATAAGATTTTTATAAAAAAATAACTAATTAGGATCTGCTTCCAAAAATCAATGATCCTAATCTTAACCAAGTTGATCCAGCGTCAATAGCTTCCTCCCAATCACCAGACATCCCCATGGAACAATCTGGTAGTTGCAAAGAATCCGCGAGAGCACGACATTTTTTGAACAACCCTGAATTTTCTTTAGAGCTTAGTCCTTTAGGATTGATAGTCATTAAACCGGTTAATGAAATATATTTCAAATCTTGAATATCTCTCCATTTCAAAAGTAAAAATTCAGGATTAAAGCCTCCTTTAGTCGGATCATCACTCAACTTAACCTGCAACATTATTAATGGATTTTTGTTCTCTTCACGTGAAATATTAGAAATCTTTTGCAACTTTTCAAATGAATCTACTGAATGAATGTATTTAAAATTTTGAACTATTTTTCTTATTTTATTACTTTGTATTCTTCCAATAAAGTGCCAATTTATTTGTTTAAGTTCTTTTAAGGTTAATTGTTTTTCAAACGCCTCTTGAACCTTACTTTCACCAAAATCATTCTGACCAATATTTTGAATAGTCTTGATTTCTTGACTTTTAAATCCTTTACTTACCGCAAGAATATTTACATTTGATGGGATTTTATTTTTTATTTTTAAATAATTTGCAGGATTCACCTTTTATAAGAAAGTTTGATTAAATAAATTCTCCCATTTAGATAGTTCTTCAGATCCTTGTCTTCTAGATTTTTGAAGGTTTAATTCAGCCTGATTACGGGCATCTAAATAGGGTATAACTTCAAAAATAACTTCTCTCTGTCTAACTTCTACCAAAAAAAACATTTTTTGAGCGTATAAAGTCGCATAAATATCTCTCCCATCATTTCCAGGAGAAACTTGGTACAACATACCAAATGTTGGATGGTTTAAATAACGCTCAGAACTCAAACCTAAATATTGTGTTATTTATAATGCACCATACAGTTTTCTAAGAAAAATTGCTATGCAAATAAAACAAATCGATAATGTATTAACAATTACATTGAGAGATTTAGAGGGATAAAGAGTTCTAAATCTATTAGTTTTTATAATAATTTTTTTCTTTGAGAGTAATGATTCTGCTCCATGATCAATTCTCAAAAATATATTTTGAAATAACCTTTCTACTAAGATTAATAAAACATTAAAGGATTTCTTAAATCCTAGATTTCTAAAATTTATTGATCTTACTGATACTGATTTAATCATATTTTGAAATTCTTCCTGCACTAGAGGAATAAAACGTAAAGCAATTAATAACTGAAAAAGCCACTTACTTATTGGCAATCCAATTTTCCTTAATGGATACATAAACCAACTTAATCCCCATACAATGTCTTCTTGTAATGTGGTCAAAAGCATCAAATTTACACTGTGAATAACCGTAAATATTAAAGTTGAGGTTTTTATTCCTAGTTCAAAGGCTTTTCTTGATAAGTTGTAGGGACCAAAATTAATAAACCATATCTTCTGCGAGGGTATTTGCAAAATATTCCATTCTTTTTGGCTTTCCAATACTACTTGCAACTCATTAGGATTTCTTAAGTAGCCATCAAGAGATTGAATATCAGACGAGGCAAGTATTGATATACATCCAATTAATAGTGACAAACATGAGAGAAAAAATAATGATCGCCACCATACTCTAGATGGCAATAAACTTAAAAAAGTAATTAATAGTAAAAAAACAACTAAACTCAATCTCCATATTGGACCCGCCCAAATTGGAGTGATTAAAAATATCATTACCATAATTATTTTTAATCTACTATCTATAATTCTTAGCCAACTTCTATTACCATGAACGTATTGACCAACAGAAAATTTGGTAAGCAAATTCATTAATCTTTTTGAATTAACTCAATCTTTTCTCTTTCGACTTCTTTATTTAAAGCTCTTTGCTGTTTTCCTCTCCAAAGTAAAATGAGGGGTGTGCCTTCAAAGCCTAAATTTACTCTTATTTGTTTTTCAATATATCTTCTATAAGTTATTCCGAATAATTTAGGGTCATTTACAAAAAGAGTAAAAGTAGGAGGTTTGTTCTTTACTTGAGTACCGTAATAAAGCCTACCTTGCTTGCCGCTTCTCTTCGTTGGAGGACTTTTCCAACTGATTGATTCTTTAAGTACTTCATTAACTACAGATGTTGTAACTCTTCTTCTATGTTGATTTACAGCATTAAGAGCATGCTCAAAAATATTATCAACTCTTTGACCAGTTAGGGCAGATATAAAAATCATTTTTGACCAGTGTAAAAAATAAAGTTTAGATCTAAGTTCTTTTTCTACTTGATAAATTGTTGAACTATTTTTTTCTACAAGGTCCCATTTATTAACAACAATTATGCAAGCTCTGCCTTGTTCTTCTATGCGCCCAGCCAGCTTCTGGTCCTGATCAGTTACTCCATCTATAGCATCTATAACTAAAACACAAACATCACTTCTATCTATTGATTTAAAAGCTCTATTAATACCAAAGAATTCAGTACCATATTTAACATTTTTCTTTCTTCTAATCCCTGCAGTATCAATTATTTTCCAATGATTATCACCTTTTTTAATAAGCGTATCTATTGAATCAGTTGTCGTACCACTAATATCACTAACTATTGCTCTTTTTTCTCCACAGATTGAATTTAACAAACTAGATTTGCCAACATTAGGCCTACCAATAATTGACATCATTATCTTTTCTTCATCATCCTGTATATTATTTTCAGGAAGTTCGCCAATAACGAGATCTAAAAGATCTCCAGTACCTGAACCATGAATAGCCGAAACAGGGTTAGGTTCGCCCAATCCTAATTTCCAGAACTCTGAAGCTAGTGATATTCCTAGAGTAGTCGATTCACATTTATTAACAGCAACAATTGTTTTACAGCTTGAGTTTCTTAACCATTTTGCTATTGATAAATCACCATCAGTAACGCCTTGATTCCCATCTACCACAAGTAACGCGAGGGAAGCCTCTTCTAGAGCTAAGAAAACTTGTGTCCTTATCTCTGGGAGAAATTCACTATCATCATCAAAAACTAAACCTCCAGTATCAACTATTTGAAATTCCTTACCTCCCCATGAAGCATTTTGATAAGTTCTATCTCTTGTAACACCTGGCTTATCAAATACTATTGCATCATTACTTTGGCAAAGACGATTAACTAAGGTAGATTTCCCAACGTTAGGTCTTCCGATAATTGCTATTGTAGGAAGAATCAATTCTTCTCTCCAAAGAAAGTAGTATCTATTACAACTATACCTTTACATAGAATCATTTACCTTTTTCAAAAACTTATTTAATTTCTGGATCGCCAAAATGTCCTTTAACTGGATTAACAGGGGGTGAACTAGGACTTGGCATTAATCCAGTATCTTTTGAAAAACAATCATTATCAATCGCCCAATAAATCAACCAATTTACTGCCGTCGCTCTTCTAGTTCTTCTTGGATAGAGTTCATTAATCTTGTAACCTTTAAAATTAAGAAAATTTTTCAATCCCTGTTTATATTCTTTTGGAATTGATCGAGTCAAATGTATTGAGGCTGGTCGCTCTGAAATGATTTGAGGAGCTTTTTCAAATTTTTCTGACCAATAAGAAGGAGTTAATGCGCTAAAGGCCCAATCATTTACAGAGAGTTCTTTAGTATAAAAAAGTCTTTCCCAAATCAATTCACAAACAAAAACATCACTAACCCTATCTTCGAGAACAAGAAATAATAGATCCTTACATATTGGCCATGTAAATTGATTTTCAACTAATTTTTCTTTTTTATACATTAATCGAACCTTATCAAAATCAAAGAAAAATAAGGCATAAATTCCTTTTTATATTGTGATGCATATTGAATAATTTGATTAGGCATCCCTACTCTTAAAGCTATTAATGTTGTATTGATGATATCCTCTTTTTTTAAAATTTCCCTGACTATATTCCATCTTTTGCCTACTTTCATAATAGCCAATACCGTTTTATTTGGCTTACTTTCCCTAATTAGGGTTGTTAATTCAGATTCTGAAGAAGGGCATTCTTTGATAATCAATGTTTCACCTTTTTTTACCAAATCAAAATCATTCAAAGCTGCTGCTGCTGAAATAGAGGAAATACCAGGTATTGTTTTGGTAATAATTTCAGCATGATTATTTTTTATTAACCTCAAAATATTAGAAGAACTTGCAAATAGTGAAGTATCTCCAAGACAAAGTAAAACAACTGGTTCGCCATTTTTTATAAATTTCACAATTTTTTCTACAGCATTAGACCATATTTCATCTGCATCAAAATCCTTCCTAGCCATTGGAAAGATGATAGGGATATTTTTTTTAAATTTGGTGTATTTCTTCACTATTTCCGCAGCGAAACTCTTTTTATTATCATCTGATATTGGGAAAACTATAACTTTCGCTTTTTTTATTGCATCCACAGCAGCAATTGTTAAAAGCGATGGATCTCCAGGGCCTACACCAACGATCGTGAATGTTGGTAAATCAGTTTTATATCGATTAAGTAAACTTAAGAACTTGTTTTTTATCATTTTTATTTTATAAACCTTAGCTATGTACCCTTGGCAATACAAAAGTTTCAGCTAGTATTAATGACTCAATTTCAGACAATTCCTCTAACCTTTTGAAAGTTTGACCTTTAGAGAATTTAGTTTGCGCAAGTTTCCAGTAAACTCCAAAATGTCTTGCCTCACTCTCAAGCAGAGACTCATAAAGGGATTTAAACGATTTATCTTCAGAATTCAGCGCAAGCAAGCTTAATCTTTCATGACTTCTTGCTTCAATAAGTCCTGCTATTAAGAAACTATCAAGCATTCTATTAGGCTCTTCCTTTCTTATATTCTTGGACAATTCAGCTCCATATGGAGGAGGTTTTAAGGACTCAAGAGAATATCCAAGATCCTTTAAAAAATAAAGTATTTTTTCAAAATGCTCTAATTCCTCTCTCGCTATTGGACTAAGAACTTCTGCCAGATTTGGTTCTGATGGATATCTAAACATCAATTGAATAGCTACTCCTGCTGCTTTTCTTTCACAATGAGCATGGTCAATAAGAATATTAATTGGATTAGATAATGCGAGTTTGATCCACTCATCTGAGGTTAATGACTTTAAATATTTAATATGAGAAGTGGGCCTTTTAAAATCTACTAGCATTTAATCTTTACTAATTAAATATCCTATAATTCCCTCAAGAGCTAAGGCATAACTAGATATGCCAAATCCACTAATAATTCCTATAGCTTTATCTGTAAGAAAAGATTCTTTACGAAAATCTTCTCTACTAAAAATATTTGAAATATGTAACTCTACAAAAGGAATTTTTGATCCAATTAAAGCATCACGAATAGAGATCGAGGTATGAGTAAAAGCGCCAGCATTAATAAGAATACCTTGGATATTTTTTACAGACTCCTGAATTTTATCTACTATTTCTCCTTCGTGATTACTTTGGAAACATTCAAGATTAATACTTTTTTCTTTAGCAACTTTAATTAAATCTTTTTCTACATCACTCAATGTTTTATTACCATATATTTCAGGTTCTCTAGTGCCCAAAAGATTTAGATTTGGCCCATTTATCAATAAAATATTCATCATCAATAAAGTCTTTTCTCTATAAATGCTATCTATAAAGAAACAAAAAAACCAAAACAATTTCACACAAAGTGTCCATTAACTGATAAGTTCAATTAGTGGGGGTCGGTGCCCGAGTGGTTAAAGGGGGCGGACTGTAAATCCGCTGGCTCTGCCTACGTTGGTTCAAATCCAACCCGGCCCACTTTAAAATTGCCCTTGTAGCTCAGCGGTAGAGCACTCCCTTGGTAAGGGAGAGGTCTCGGGTTCAAGTCCCGACGAGGGCATGGCCAAAAGCATTGCTACAAAAGAAATTTCTAGGGATAAAGATATCTCTAAAGGAGGAAGACCAGCCTGGAAGTACGGACCTAAGACTTTTCCTACTTAAGGACTGTAGTTTAGAAATTTAATTTCTTTAGACAAAAAAAAGCCATTTGATATCAAATGGCTTTAGTCCTTTTGAATTTTGAGAGTAGGGTTCATTTATAGAACCCTCCTCAATTCGTCTTCCCCACATTTTTCTATGAAACTTTTTAACTTAGCTGGTGGCCATCCAGTTTTAGCTGTCAAGATTTTGAATTTTTCTAATTCTTTAATCTCTATTCTTTGGCCATCATAAATATGGTGGGTTTCTTTACCACTAGCTGAATGTGTTTCAGCAGATACCGAGATTGAATCTCTATCACCACCTGCATAAGGAGGACGATTTCGCTCATCATGCTCAACTATAGATTCAAATTGTGCTTTTTCATCCATTAATGATTCAGCAAACAATTTGATGTTTACACTCTCTGGGGATAAATCTCCATTTTCATCAGGGACCAAATCAATTCCATCTTCATATTGGTAGAAGTATGCTGTCTGCATATCATGTGATAAGTCAGATTCAGTTCTTAGTATTCTTCCAAGTATTTGAGTCCATCTTAACGATGCCTGAATTGTGGTTAAATAAACTCCAACTCTAAGAAACTTAATATCTACACCTTCAGATATTTTACCTACGGCAATAATCCATTTAGGTCTATTCTTAGTTCTATTCGTCTTGAAGTTTTTAATAGCGCGTTTGTCGTCACCAGTTTCTGAATGAACAACTACAGCCTCTTCATTGGTCCATTTTTTTAAGGCCTTTGCAACTGCTTCAGCATGAGGAATGCTGTCACAAATAATTAATCCCCCAGCCCATTCATGCGATCTTCTACATTCATCTAATTGATCGTTTGCAGCGATCAAAATATTGCGAACATATTCTGTCCCATGTGGATGCCTTTCAGTACCGCATTCAATACAAGCCTTCCTTCTTAACCTTTTAATGATTTTTCTAAGCCTTCTATTGTCAACGATCCTCTCACCAGTAACTGAATCAAACTGACATTCATAAATTTGATCAATATTATCGGTAAGTTTATGTTTAACTTTTTGTGCTGAAACAACTTGGCCATCACGCTTTTCTTTAATGGTAAAATCAACAACTCCGTTCCATTGTTTAATAACAACATCTCGGACAACTTGATCACCTAAGGCGCAATACCTCGTATTCCATTTGGTTATTCCATATCCATAGGAATATGCATGTGGTGGACTTAATTCAATTTGATTCCTGTAGTATCTCACCCAAGGTAATTTTTGACGATCACTTCTAAATGGAGTTCCACTTGTCATTAATCGAGCAACAGTATTGCCAAAAGCTAAAGAGAAACATTCTCCCCATCTTTTTCTTTCACCTAAGTGATGACATTCATCAGCAATAATTAATGTCTTATACCTCTTACAAACATCTCGTAAGATTTCAGCATTAACCATATTTCCTGAATCATTGTTCCGATAACCTATCTTTGCGTAAGTAGTAACGATACCGTCAAAACCTTCTGCACAAGAATTTTTCTTATTAAGATGCAGACCAATTGTTCTAGCATCATCTTCCATTTGATCTCTTAAAAAATCACTTGGAACAGTAACAATAATTCTTTCTATAAAACCTTGCTCCTTTAAATATGCACCTATAAGTAGAGAGGCAAGAGTTTTTCCTGATCCTGGGAATGCGTGAAGAATAAAAGCATTTATATCTTCTTTTGGCTTGTTTATCTGCTGAACCATAGACATGTAGCATCTTTGAAGAAATTCTTCTTGCCATTTCCTTAGTTCAAAGCCAGGGGGAAGCCAATTACTTACATCTATTTTTAAAGATGCAGATTTTTTAAGATTGCATGATCTGCATAGAGCTTGACCATTACTTAATTCAGTTTTACCTCCTAATGAATAAGGAGTTATGTGATCAGCGTGAAAGTCATCGAGACTTATTTCACATGAGCAATTTTGGCATTTGCCTTTTGCTCTTAAAAACAATTCTTGTCTTTGTGATTGAGTAAAGAATCTGTTGTCAGTCATTTTTAAATACCTCCAAAATTTGGTTTGCTAATTGAATTGCGGAATTTTTTCCGATTCTTTTGATAATTTTTTTTGCGACTACTGATGCGTTACCTCTTACACCTACATAGCTGTAAGTTCCATACGCTTTAGCAAGTCCTGCTTCTCTTTCTGCTGCTGCAACCGATGGAATTAAACCTCGTAAAAGTCTGTCCAAAGTATTAGATACTCTTTCAGTAGAGGTCCCTTTGCTTTTGCATAAAGAGGGGTTATTTTTTAATTTTGTTAACCTGCTTATCAAGCGAGTTTTACTATCACTTGGAAGTGAGTCTTTATCTTTTAAATAACTACTCGATGCTTCAAAGAGATTTGTTTGTACTGGGGCATCACATGCTGGTGATTTATCTAAGGAATTTAATAATTCCTTTAAACGTTCATGTGCTTTAGACCATTCAGGATCAACTTGTTTCATTAAGAACAGAAGTTTTTCCCATCCGATCATTTTGGATTTACCAAATCTAAAATCATCACTTAGCTGCTCTAAAGTATTAGGTTCTTCAGTAGCAATAAGTTCTAATAGATAAGTCACTGCCTCGCTTGCATCTTTAGCTGAAGGTTGATGACCAGTTAAGGTTCTCATCAATTCATCAGGTTCGACGCCAAGACAATCTCTTATCCACTCAACAGCTCTTTTGTATTCCCTTACTTCTCTCCTACTTTTGATAGAAGGCATAAAGGCAACTTTTTCCCAAGCTTTTTGCTTGAAACAATCAACTAAGGCAGTTGAAAGTGCTGCTGAATTTTTTGTAGTCCAGTGCTCTTTGAGTATTTGCGTACTCAGAGTTTTAATTTGTGTATCTCTTGGTAGAGAGGACAACCAGCTTTGAGCTTCAATGGTTGCGGTTTTTTCGTGTAATGTGTTCACTTTGTTCCTGGGGCTAGGTTTAGACGTAAGCTTTAAGCTCACAATCAAATACTCTCCCAAAAGCAACTAAAATATATTTTTTACGTGCGAAAAACCAATTTTTATGCCAGGATTAGCTTATTAAAATTAAAAAATTTAATTATCAAGTAAATATTTTTTTATCTAAAAATGAGTGAGAGACTAAGATGTCATATGTTTATTGGAATACCTGCAAGCGGGAAATCAACTCTTGCAAATGAACTGGCGCCATTGATAAATGCAGAGATTTTATCAACAGACAAAATTAGAGAAGAACTTTATAAAGACGAAACGATTCAAGGAAATTGGAACGAAATTGAATCTTTACTTCATGAAAGACTTAAAGAATACATAAGACAAAATAAGCCAGTTATCCTAGATGCTACTTTTGCAATGAGACCTTGGCGTCTAACAATTACTCAAAATCTTTTATTTGATAAAGAAATTGAATGGATTGGCTGGTGGTTTAAAACACCATTAGAAATTTGCCTTGAATGGAATCAATTAAGAGAAAGGAAAGTCGATGATCCAGTAATTAAAAGATTTGCGGCAGCCCTCTCAAATAAAATTTTCTCGCCAGATTTATCTGAAGGTTTTGCAACTTTAATAAATATTGACCCATCATCAACAGAAGATATTACAAAAGAAATTAAAAGCAGACTTTCGAATTTAGATAGAAATATTACCCAAAGAAAAAATAAAGATTCAATAAAAGAATTGCACGGATACTCAAAATTATTAGATTTTGAGAGACTTCTATATCTAATGCAACTGTTAATTAGATTTCCAGATTTAAGTGCGGATGATAAAAAAACAAAATTAGAAATGGAACAAATATGTAACCCAATACCTCAAGGATCTATTGAAAACAAAGCCTCTAAATTTTTAAGTACTTTGCATGGCAGTTGTTATTCTGATATCGAAAAATTACATGATGATCTCAAGTGGCTTGATAAGCAGGGATTTATTAACCATAAAAAAACAACAGGTAAGCTTGAGCCGCCTCCTGAAGACAAGAATTTCAATAGAGAACTTGGAGGGCTATCAAGATATTCAGAAAAAGATGCATTTATTAGAGTCATGTCTTTAATCAGATATATCTTACATAACCCTTTTGATGACAAAAGAATTAAAGATGAAAACAATAAGAAGGGTATTAGTTTGCACGAACACTATATTTCTAAATTAGAAAATATTTATTTCAAAGAGGAAAGAGATACTCTTAGAAAAGATATTGAAAAAATTCTAACTCCATACGGATTTAGGGATAAAAATGATAATACAAGGCATGGTTATGTATTAGGAACTGCAGTTTTATCAAGGAACAGACTTGAAGATATTTTTCAGATTATTGATCAAGCAAAAAATAAATTAAATGATCCAACCATTTCAAGTGTGCACACTAAATTAAAAGAAAGGTTTAAGTGGGCTGGATTTAATTTAGACAATTATCCAGTTAGATCATTTGCAAACAAATCTGTTATTAATCCAACTTTTACAAAAAAAGATTCCTTAGCAGTTGATACAAATACTGAAGAACTTGAAAATGCTATAAAGAATGGTTTTTTAATTGAAATTGAGTTTTTTAGAAGTGCAGGTAAATTTAACGAAGAAGAAAAAGAAGGTTCTCAAAACAAATTGGTTTGGCCAATCCAACTACTTTTTAATAATATTGGTTGGTATTTGGCCTATGAAGAAAAAACCTTTAGGGATGAACCTGGTCTTTTAAAAACTGAAAGAATTGATCGTATTGCTCTTAGGAGAATTGATAACTCAAAAATAAGAAATAGAAAAGATAGAGACAAAGCACTTAAAAAAGTTCAAAAATTGATAGAAATTTCGGGGAGTATTTATTTTGGTGAAACTGTTGAAGAACAAATTGCAGTACTAAAAAGTAGTGAAGAAAATTTTAAAAAATTACTTATTACAGTTCGCTTCAGAACAACTGAAAAAATATTTCGCTTTCTTCGAGAAGAACTTCAAAGATATCCCTTAAATCAAATGCGTTTAGCAAAGGGTTCAAAGAAAGTATTTTATGAAAATTGGGAAGAACCAGAAAGTGGGAACTTTATACTAGAAATGATTAAAGATGATCCTTACCCATATCCAGTTGAGATAGATTTACCTTCATGGACAGTAAAAAATGATAACGATTTTAGAAGATGGCTATTAGGTTTTAGAGAGGGAATTATTATTGAAAGTCCTACAGAATTTGTAGAAGAGATTAAGTCAAACATATCAAAACTAGGGGAAATATACAAAACTAAAAATAATTAATTTGGTTTTTCGCACGTAAAATATTTTTTATTAATAAAATTTTGAGATTCTAAGGATGTCTCACATTAATCCAATGACATCCAACAACAAATTCAACAGCTCTGGAAATGATCACCCTGAAAATCAGGGAGACTTTCAAAGCAACAATCCAAATGTTCCTAATTCTTATTTTGAATTACTTGCCATGCAAGGCGGAGTTAATACAAAAACAAAGAATATTAACGAAATTCATGAGCTACCTGAATTAATTCCAGTTATAGAAAACTGTCTTAATTTAATTGCTCGAACTAAGGAGAAAAGTATTCACAAACTAAATGAGAATATGCAACTTCTTGATGAGTTGAAAATTATCGAATCTAAGCGGTTTCAAAAAATTAGGCATATTAATTCTCATTTAATTGATGAAGAAATTCATGAGCTTATGAAGGACCAACATTATCTTGATAAATTAATTCAACTTCTTGATATGAGTGATTGCAATTTGCATCGATTCATACCCCAATTAATTGACATTGAAAAAGTACTTAAAAACCTTAATACGGAGATTTAACCTAATGACAAACAACAAAAACAATGATGAGATCAAAAGCACTCATCCCGAAGCCTTTGAAGATATAAAGGTTAGCGATTCTGTTCCTAATTCTTATAAAGAGCTTTTAGAACTTCAAAAACCAAAGATTGAATCTATTGATGATCTTCTAAGTGAAGGCAAAATTGATCCTGAAAAAGCTAAATTTTTAAAGCTATGTGCAGAAACTTTTCAATCAGTTCTTGATCTTTTAAATAAATTAAAATCTAGTCCTGGTCAAGATATCTTTATTGCAACAATGCTTATTCAAAGAGTTTACTTATTTAATAAAACTTACTTAGAAAAAGCGCAAAAAAATAAAGAGTTATCAGAACATGAGTTTAATAACTTATCGGAAAGTAATGCCAAATTAAAATGCATTTTTCATATGCTCGTTCCGGAAGATGGAGAACTTGGCGAAAATGGACTCAATTTCACTGTCTAAGGAGGGAAGTGAATGACGAACTCAAAATTAAACAATCCGGGAATTATTTATTTCGTGCAAGAAAAAGATCTTCTCGGATACAGCATTCCTAATTACGTAAAAATTGGCTTAGTTAAAGATAATGAGATTGGGCGTTCAGGAGAGGATAGAAAGGATGAACACCAAACAGGAAATCCTAGACCTCTCTACATAGCCCACTCAATTACAACTAAAGCAAGTGTTTCAAAATTAGAAAGTTTAATACACCAAAAACTTTCACTTCACAGGCATAGAGGTGAGTGGTTTGTAAAACCAAATGGAGAAATAGTCCACTTCATTAAAGAATCAAATCTTATAAATGAACAACTTCAGGATCAATTAAAAAATGATCTTAAAATTGAAGAACTAAATTCTCAAGTTAGTTCAGGTAAAATTACAAAACCCTCTTCTGAAGCTCAAGACATTCACAATGAATTGCTGAGAGTTATTAAAGAAAAAAAAGAAATCGAAACTCAGAAGAAAATTATTGAACTAAAGCTAAGACTATTATCTGGTAGTTCTAATAATTCTATTGAGGGTGTATTTCAATGGATTTCAAAAAGAGAATCACAAAGATTTGATGCCAGGAATTTTGAAAAAGAAAATCCTGAATTATTTGAAAAATATGCAGAAGAATCTCAAAGTTCAATCTTTAGAATCCAAAAAGTAAATGCCACAATCAATAAGGAATATATAGAAGAATTAAATAGTAAAATTAGCCATTTAGGTTCTTCTGAAAAGAGCACAAAAATTGAAAGAAGTAATGAAGCAGAGGATCTTCACAGAGAATGGCTTACTTTGCATTCGCAACAACAACCTCTTGATCTTAAAAAAGAAAATTTAATTAATAGATTAAAAATTTTATGTGGTAATAATTCAGGTATTAAAAACATTTGCTCTTGGAATAGGTCAATAATAAAAAAAATTAAGAAAAATGATTTATTGGATTTAGAAGAAATTATGGTTAAAAAATATCTAGTAAAAATAAATTCAAGTTCTTCAATTGTTTTAAATCCTTTCAGGGCCTATAAATTTAATTAACTTCAACTCAGTGATTTTATAATAGAAATAGTATCTTTAAACTCTGATCCTTCCATAACATTATCCGAAGAATGATGATAAGAGATGAATTTTGCAGAATTTTTTTCAAGAGAATTATAAAAATAACAAGCATTTTTAGCACTTTTAGGAGATGAACTAATCTGAATAAAAGGTTCAAGCTTCAAAGCCTTTGAAGAATCTAAGTGAGTTAAATACATAAACTGTTCATCAAGCGCCATTGACATTGGGACTGAATCTTTAAGAAATTCTGCATTACTACCTTTCAATATTTTGATGTGATTTGTATAAATTCCTCCGCTCAGATTGAATTTATATCCCTTTACTAATAAAGTTTTATCCCAAATATCTCCAGTTAGGTTTCTAAATTTCTCTAACATTGCAATTAGTTGATCATGTAAAGCTTTTGCCTCATTTTCATCACTCTCAATAAATCCACTATGGGCATGATAATTTCTTAAACCATTTGCTTTCTCTAGTAATTGAACAAGATCAATCTGACTTATTGTTGAAGGAAAGTTTAAGGAATTAATATTAAAAAGATTTTCTAGCGTCTTATGAGAGTTATTATTCTCATCAAATTCTGTCTTTTTATTTATCAATAATCTAGTTTGCTTACTATAGTATCTAATTACATTAATCCAGGTCCCAAAAGAGGATTTGTTAAAGGTTAATCCAAATTTCTTCATGTGATTTTTAAGTATATTTTTATGGGTCTCGTAGTTTTGATCTAACTCAAAAGCACTAATAAAAATACTGCTTAAAAATATTGATGATGCCTCAAAAAAATGAAGAAGATGTTGATATCTTGCTTTATGATCTCCTTTCTCAGTTGCTTGCCATGTTCTTAAAATTGAAGCTAGTGGGAATGGGATTGTTTCAAGCCAATTAGATAAACTTGATTCAGCTTTTTGCTCTGATTTTTCTGAAAATTTTAGTGAGAATTGATCTATTTCTTTTTCGACAGCATCAATGGAGTTAGACTCTTTCCAAAGTATTTTCTTTAGATCCTCCAAATAGTTCATAAATCCTAGGATAAGTTTTTCTTTATCCTGAATTTTTGAATCGATGGATAACAACCTATCTTGTATTTTTAAGCTGGGGATATAAACATCCATTAATTGGAGTTTAGACTTGCTGAGAGTTTTGATATATCCAGATTGTTGTCTAGACAATAAAAACTTTCCTACCTCAGAATTTAAAAACTCCGCGAGAAAAGAAGCTTTAGATTTATTTTCGTCAACGACTAATTGAAAATAGTTTTGCTGTTTTAATGTAAGTTCGTTTAAAGAACATAGGACTTTAGACTTCCCAATTTTTGGAATATATATTGCATTTGGTATATCTTCAAAAATATTTTTTCCATAAATTCCAGCTGTAATATTTTTTGAGAGGTCCGCAATTTTTACAGGTTTAGAAGATATTTTATCTACCAAAATTTGCAAAAACTTATCTTTCAAATACTTCGAAAGCGATAAATCGTAGTTATTTTCTTTTAAAGTTTCTCTATCTAGATAAAAACTCTGTTCAGAAAGTAATTTTTTATTTTGCCATTCACTTAAACACTCTGGAAGATTATTTTTTTTTTGTTCTTCTGATGTAAGTGGTTTTTCTAGATTTGCACCAATTTTTTCTTCAGATAAAAGAGGAAGTCTTCTTTGATTTAGGCTAAAACCATCAGCTTGGATATCATAAAACCATACTTTTCTTGTGGTAAATTTACTATTTTTTTCAAAAAGTAAAATTGATGCTTTTACTCCTGTATGTGGATTAAATACTCCATTGGGGAGAGATATGACTCCTTTTAAGCAATTATTATCAACCAACCTTTTTCTAATTTCAATATGAGCCTTTGACGAACCAAAAAGTATTCCTTGTGGAACAATAATCGCAGCTCTTCCACCTTCTTTTAACATTTTGAGACAGGCTGTTAAGGCTAATAGTTCTGATTTATTTGTATTAAGTTCTTTTTGAAGAATAGAATTACAAGGTCTTGAATTTCCAAGAAAAAAAGGTGGATTGGTGATAATTAAACTATATTTATTTTGATTAAGCTCTACAAATTCATCAGAGAGAGTATCTTTATTATCTATATTTGTTTGAAGTCCATGGAGGAAAAAACTAATTTTCCCTAAATCAGAAGTTGTTGAGTTGAAGTCATTACCATAGAATGTATTTTTAATAAAATTTTGTTTGTTCTTCTCTTTACTTAGAAATTTCTGATCATTTTTATAAATATATTTAAAAGCTTGCATGAGAATTGTTCCAGTGCCACAAAAAGGATCAAGGATTATATCGTTTGCATTTGGAGCCATCATTTCCACCATGAGTGAACTTATGTGGTTTGGAGTTACGAACTCTCCATAGTTTCCAAATATTGAGACACTTTGAATTAAGTCATCAAATAATTCACCTGTTGTATAATCATTCTTTTCGATTGCGAAATCTATTAAATCCAAAACCCTAACCATAAAATCATTAGGAATATTTGAAAGCTCAAGATCAAATCTTGACTTAGCTCCTAACAAAGCAAATTCACTCCCCTGGTCTGCTAAAAAAATAATTAAAGGAAATAATTCATTTTTTAATATATGAGAGATATTATGCGCATTATTTTTTTTAAAACTATCCCAATCAAGCTCAATATATTTCTCAAATACATTAGCCTCTGGATGCTGTTTAAATATTCTTAATATTCCTGATTCAAATATTTCTCTTACACAAAGCAATTTTGTAATTACTTCTATTGCTTGCAATGGATTAACAATGCCTTTAATTGATAAAAAATCTAAAAGTTCTTTAAATATTTTTGCGCCCTCATTATTTTTTTTTATATAGCTAGAATTTTTCTTTGATTGAAATTGAAAATTAGTAAACTCCATATCTTTCTTTTAAATCAAGTTCTCAAAAAAGCAACTATCCATAATTTTATATATTTTGCAGTAATTATCTATAAATAAATTAACTTTTCTAATTATCAAACTTAATTTCAAAAGATAGAGGAATCCCTTTTTTTACTGAATCTTTCTTCATATCTTCCATCTCTTTTCTAATTTTATTGTAATAAGAAAGTTCTTCTGGATCATCAGAACCAAGACCATATCCCATGGTCGCGGCAAGATAAATCCTATGCATTTTGTAAGAACTTAAATTCATGCTGTGATCATAAACAATTAAATTTTAAACCACAAAAACAAATTATTTTCTTTAATACTATCTACAGTGATGAATTTATATTTAGGATTAGAAGTCTCCTGGCAAGTGAATGATTTGTATAGTATTTATAAACATCAGCATTCAATTTTATTTTATTAGAAAACCTATAATAATTTGGTAATTTCCCTTTTGTACTTTCATTCCTACTAGCAAAAAAGTCATATGCAGAACTTGTTATGCTGTAAGTCTTATTATCATTATCTTCAAAAATAGCTGATTTTTTATCCAATCCTGCATAATTTTTAAATTTTAAAATTACATTTTTCCTCTCATACCATCTTGTATTTAATATTTCTAGTTTATTGTAGTTGGATATTTGTTTAAGCTCTTTAAGCAAAAAGATAATATCTTCAAAAAATTCTTTAGTTGTTGTCACTTTAATAAGCTGTTCATTCAGCTTTGAACCACTATATTTTTTTTGTTGATAATAATAACTTTCATTATATGCCTGTGAAAAATAATTTTTATTAAGCAGGAGAACCATCTTACAAAAATCTTCTTTGAAAAATAGATCAACTGTTTTACCTAAAGATTTTCTTGTAAACGCATTAACAGAAGAAATTAACCACCACATAAGACTATTTCTGTTTGATGAGTAATAAGGTGAATTTCCGTCAATATCTAGATGTTCATAACATTTCAAAAGTAGATCACTAATATTGTCAAAATATTCTTGGGTAATGTTTTCACCTACCATTTCATTCATAAGGTGCCGTGCATGGTGGTTATATGCATCTGCTATAAGTGTCAAAAACAAAGATTTACTTGTATCTTTTCTTTCTGACCAATCTTCAGTGACTTTATAGACATCCTCAAATTTATTTTGCCTGATCAATAGTCTTGCAAATGCAGTCATAAATTTAGAGTATGGTAATGAGTCAGGAAGAGGGGTATCTAGCGAATCAAAAAATCTGAATCCATATTCACAAGCTCTACTATCTTTAAGTGCATCAAATCTATAAAAAATCGTTAATAAAGCATTAGGATCATTTCCATCAGCTGCAAGCTGTAAATACTTATTACATTGAAGTTGATCGTTAAATTCTTGATAAATCAAACCTATAAGACGAAAAACAGCAGGTGGGACTGATTGAGCTCTATTTATATCTTTAAAATCCTCAAGATCTTTCAATGCATCTCTTAGTTTTGCGAATGCAACTTCTTTTAAATCGTTAGAAACAAGGTCTTCATCTTTAATTTTATAAAAATGTCCTAAAGCACCAATTGCCTCATTACAAATCACCCTACAAGTATCATCAACCTGTGTTTCAGGTCTTAGAAAGCTGAATTTCATCTGATTTGACCAACTATTATTTTCAGCATTTAGTATCGAAATATTCTTATTAATTTGATCATCCTTATAAATATTCAACCTAAATCTAAGATCTTCATTTAAAGGATATATGCTTAAATAAGATCTAAAGTTATCATTCAATTTTATACAATCCATGGAAGATGTACCCCTGAAGGCCAATCCCAAGTCCTCAATTTCTGCAATGGATTCAGTAACACTGTCAATATCAACTGAAAGCCTCTTATTAATATCTATTTTTCTAGACTCTCCTAAAACAAAAAGTACCTCAAGACAGTCTTTACTTACATTAGATAATGAACCTACAAGTTTTGTAAAAGAGAATGAAATAATACTATCTGCACCACATTGAACTGATTCAATTAAGCTTGTATTATTTTTCTTTTGGTATCCAATTGCATTTTTTATTGCAAGTGGGTTACAAAATAATTTATTAGAGTAGTCTGAAGCTTCTTCGTATGAAATTTTTTTTCCTAATTTATCTAAATAAACTTTTTGGAATAATTTTGCAGCACTTTTAAGTTCTAAAGGTCCTAGTGAAATAATACTGCTAGATTCTCTAATTCTTATCCTTGAAGTTATTATAATTTTCCAATCTCTTGGTAACTCATTTTCAAATTCAGAAAAAACCTTATAAATATCACTGGACAGTGTCTCAAGATTATCTACCCATAACAAAAATCTGTAGTTTCCAAAGGTATTTAAGAAGTCTTCCCATAGTGAATTAATATCTTTTCCATCTTCAAAGTTAAATACTTCTTGAAAAATATTATTTTCGCTAAATTCTGTATTAGCGAATTTATAACCTTGCAATAATTGCTCTTTAATTCCCTCCATTGTTAAATTAATAATATCTTTTCTGACTACACCCTCTTCTAAATATTCCTCTTTCAGTGATGCGTATAAAATACAATCAATTTCTTTAGAATCTTCATCAGAAAACTTTAATTCATTTAAAACAGACAATGTTAAAGCTGTTTTACCTGTCCCTCCAGCGCCAAAAATACTTACACTTGGTTTTCTTGGATTTAATAAATAATTTTTTATTTCCTCTGAAAGTTTTTCTCTCCCGATAATTTCATCGTAATCAGGCATTGGTAAATTATTCGGAATTTCAGTTAATTTACTCTCTTCTATTTCAACTAAATCAAGGTTCCCTTTTTTTGCTGCATAATATCTTTCAATTACATTTATAAAACCTAGTTGTTTAATTACAGGATCAAGTGCTAATGCTTGTACTCTTAGCCAATGAACTGGGTGATATTCATTCCCAGGGTGAGCGAAAGATTGAGATCTTGTCTTATAAATTTGTAAAACATTTATCAATTGATCTAACCTTTCATAGTATTTTTGTTTCGAACTTCCCTGTGAAATTTGTTTCGCTAAAGATGGCAATTGAGAAAGATTTGATTTTCTGATTAACTCTTCTTTATTTCTTGGGTTTCTTCTATATGTTTCTGAAAAATATTTTTTACATTTTAGGCCTGCTCCAGATTCAGTATCAACCGAATCTATATTAGAAATTATTTTATCTACCAAACTTTTCTCTAGAGAACCTAGAACCATTTGTATTCTAGTTGCATCTAAGAATTGATCATCTTGATCAAACGAGTAGATCTCTTCATTTTCTACTGCGCTTAAAGTCACAAAATTCTAAACATTTTTTTAATGATAATCACTTTTTTTTTCAGTATCAAAAATTGTTATTTTCTAAAAATAATTAATTATTGGGTTTTTTGACTTTAAAAATCATTAATAAAGGTAATCCAATAAGCATCAAACTCCCATCAATTAACAAAAAAGTGTTCAGATTCATTTCTTACCAATCCCATGGGTCATCAATATATCTTCGAGACCGATTAAATAAGTCCATTTGAAGTAGTGTTCCAACTCTAATTATTAAATCAGATTCAACCTTAATCAATCTGTCAGCCTCTTGAAAAGTTTTAAATTTTCGATCTTCAATTTTTTTTGAAACTTTAAGAAGTTGACGGAGATAATGTTCCGTTTCAGCTTTCAATTTTCTGTTAGTCAGTAATTACAGTATCGACTTAAAAAAAAATAATGGAACTACTTATTAGTATTGCTGAAGTCTGGTTTTTAAAATTATTAAGAAGTAAGGCAATAACAATCGATAACAATTAACAACAAATTACAACTTAAGACAACAAAATGAATCGTAATACTGAAGCTAGAATTTATTTTCCAAGATTTACAACATATAAATCTAACTTATAAGTTAGTACTAATAAGTTATCAGTTTATAAGAAATAAATTTTCAAAACTTATATCAATCCAAAATTTATCTAACTCATAAATTTTCTTTTTGCTGATGTTGATCGGGATGCCTTCCTTCAAGTCTCATTCTTATATCTTCTTTTTTGCACCATTCACCAATTTTTTCCCATTCTTGAGGAGTACCATCATTTTTGAACCGATTAGCCCGATAACTAATAATTTGAACATTACCTTTTACATAACCTAGTTTTGGATAAAACTTATCTATGGAAGGAGAATTATCTAAAGGTCTACCAGTTGTGTTGTCCTCTCTTAAAACAATAGGAATGCCAAGTACAGGACAAACCTTAGGAATATCTGCAAAATCATCAGGATCTAGATTAAAAGGTATATTTTCTTTTTTTGCTCTAGTCCTAGTCTCATAAAACCATTCCATATGGGCTCTTCCATATTTTTGGTAATAATCTTGTAGCGGCTTTGTATTACAACCACATCCAATTAATCCTGTTTTATTCATATTGACTCCTCTATCTATTGAATTTAATTGAGAAGCTCTTATCCATCTTTCGGTTTTATTGCATAACGTACATTTACAAAACCATTCGGTTATAGTTTCTGAATTTCTTGAAGGCATTTTATTTTCTACCTTCCTCCATTTCATTACTTGCCAAGCAGATACTTTTCCGTTGTAAGGCTCTTTAAGATAGTCAGTTGATCCAGGTAAGAGATCACACCAGATACACCCTCTAAATGCTGAAGGGTCTTTATTTAGCTTTCTTTTGATATTGTATAAGCCATCCCATGTCCTATAGGATTTTCTTTTGCAAGACTTACAGGTGCATTGATATATTTCTACAATTTCGTTTGAATAATTTCTTCCTTTTCGTTTCTTTTTTCTATCCTCTTTGAAGTTTGATTTTTCGTGTTCAGGTAGGTCATCCCATTTGATTATGCAATCCACATTTAACAAGCCCACTACTTCACCACTTCTATCTGTCTTGCCCTTAAATTTTTTTAATTCAGTTGTCCCTGTCTCAAACCATCCTCGAACTGTTGGTTTGGGTATACCTCCAAGTATTTGTCCTATTTGCCTATGAGTTTTGCCTTGTATTTTTAGTTGTCTGGCTTTTTCTCTTGTTTCTTGTGAATAATATTTTCTTTTGTCACTAAGCATTTTAGTTCCAATACATCCACAGCTCTTATATTCATTTTGCCTTAAGCCCTGGGCTGGGACCAAAACACACATTTTTTTACAAGAACATTCACACCACCACCAAGCCCCTTTCTTTTTAACACCCTTTGGTCTAATTCCAAGTTTCTTTACAGTAAGTTTTGTAAAAACTTCATCCTTAAGATTATTAATTCCTCCACCTTCTTCAATTGGTGGTGTAATTCCTTTTAGCCATCTAAGTACTGTTGTCCCAGAGACACTCCCAATTTTATTTGATATTGCTAGAGCTGAAAGACCCTGAGAATGCAATTTAAATGCCCTATCTCTTGAAGCTTGAGAATGTCTATTACCAGGCATACCTAATTACTTATGATTGTATATCGATTATCCAAAGACATTTTTATTCTAAGACCCATTTCTCATAGAACACTATTTCGTAAGGGGGACCATATTACTTAAATACAATTTAAATACAAGCAGATACATCGTGCAAAATGCTGATAAACCTGCGACCTAGTGCTCCCAAAGCACCCGCTCTAACTTTTTATTGATGCTTCTAGACCGATTAATTTCATATGAACCTTTGCATTACTTGCAACTAAGGAAAGAAAACTAATTGAAATTTCCAAAGATTTTAACCATATTCAAATTCAATTGTTGATCCTTTATCCGTATATGGGAGTACCTCAAACCGTACATATTTATTAGTCGAATGGCCTCTTTAACTAGTTAGAACATAAATGTAGTCGTCATGAGTAAATGTCTACGAAAGCCAAACTAAAAGAAGATTATAAATCTGAGATTGAAGAAAGATCAGAAGAAGAACTTCTTGAGGAAGAAATCAGGAACCAGCAAACATTGGATAGCTTTGTTGAATCTGATAAAAACTGGAGCTGATTAAATTTATTTATTTAGGAGAAAGTTATGAACTTAAAAAGATCACCATTCTCAATCTTGAATAAAGAGAGTAGAGAAATTGACTATATCAAAGGAGTTTACAAGAGAAAAATTCAAGCTGAAATTGAATCTTATAAAGATCCCGAAGACGAAGATAAGAGAGATACAATCCAAGCTCAAGATGTATTGATGCTTGATAGGATCTCAATTTAGTTATTTTTTTTTCTTCTTATTCTTATATTTCTTTTTCTTCTTTACCTTTTCATAAACCTCATCAGCCTTCTGTTCAATACTGTCCAGCTTATTTGAGATTTCTTTTATAGCTTCTGCTTTTCCTTCTTTAACTACAGTATCTTTAACCTCGATAATTTTAACTGGCTCTCCTTTAATTACAGTATCTTTTGTCTCTTCAGTTTTAATTCCAAACTTACCTTTAATAAAATTGACTATAAAAATAAGTACAGGTACATGAGCTAAACCGCCTATTACTATTCTTGTTTCTGAATAAGCCATTTAATAGTTATGAGAACTGAGATATTTAAGCATAAATTTAATTTTTAAATTCGTTTTATTAAGCCAATAAACATTAATAATCATTTCTTGATTCGTAAATCAATAATCTTGCTATTAATTGATTAGAGACTTTTTGAAAAAATGCCATTAGACGTATTTCTAATGAACATGTGTGTTGTGGTAATAGCGTTGCTTATCAGAAGAGAAATCAAACTTAAGAAGGCTAGATAAATTATGAAAACACAAATTTTAAAAGAACATTACATTCCAAATATCCATGCAATTACTCTTTTACTAATGCTTCTTTTATGCCTGTGGTTACCGCTTGCACTCAGATTCTTATTAATAATTTAGTCGAACTAATTAGTTAATAATCTTATCCTTAAACTCAACTATATTATAATCTAGTTTTAAAAGATCTTATATAGGACTCCTGTTCCGCATTAAACTTGTATAAGTTTGCATAGTTACTTTTTCGACTAATCAGAAACCCAACTTGTGATTTTCGTTGTGCTATAAATATGTCCTCCAGATTCTATATTCTTAATGGTTTCAGGATCTGAAAAAACATGCTTAGCCACACCTTCTTCAGCTTGATGAATAACAATAACTTCTTTTGGATCAATTAAACTTTTGCCACGATATAGAGGAGTAAGTCCTACCGTTTTATGAAATGCACCTATCTCTGGGCTATCAAACATTTTTACCCATTCCTCAAATGTATTTGAAAGTTTAAAGGTGAAAACAGTAGTTTCAATAGTCATAAAAAAAAACTAATTGCTATTTATTTTAGATCGACTGTCAATAATCAAGAAAAAACTGGTGGATAAGGTGTTTGTCCATTCATTAATGATGTATCAATTGGTTTACAGATATTCATCAGAGCATCTTGTCCGAACCCTGGACCAGAGGGTCCATCTATAAACTCCTGAAAATCTTCAGCAGAAATACCCTCTTTTACTTCCCAAAAACAATACACAGGACCAGTTTTAGTTACGGCATTTGCAGAATGGTTAAAAAATCCTTTTTCTTTATTAACTGCTACCGCATCATCCCATCCACCACCTGGTGACATTGCCGCATAAGCTGTTTCCCACCATTTTTCAGCTTTTCCGGCCTTAAATTCATGATGAACAATATAAAAAGTTGATGCCATAAAAATAATATTTAAGCTGATAATAAAGTTACTTTATAAAAGTAAAGGAAAGATTAATTTATTTTGAATTCCTAAATAAAAAAAGGAGGCTAAAAGCCCCCAGCGATCGACTGTCAATATATACAATCTAAATCAAAATCCAGATATTGCTTCATAGAAATCAGCGTCAGGCAGTATTTCCTTCAAGGGTTCAATCTCCTTGGCAGGGCCTTGGACCTGCACAGTAATATCTGACACTTCAAAAAGCTTAGGAATCATATGTCCCATATTTTTGAGATGAAATAAAGCAGCGGCACCATCTTTATATGCCTCTCTGACATAAGCCTTATCTGACCCGCATGTAGTGATATTAAAAAAAAGGCAGTCTGGTTCATTAGCTTTTGTTAGTGCCAAAATTTCTTCTAAAAGAGCTATGCACTGGTCCATCTTCCCATCCTTGATTGTGAAGTGAGGATGGATAGAAACCATGGATGTATCGAGAGACATGAATTTATAGATATTTCTCCTATCTTTTTAGCAACTAATCTTGATAAACAAGTTAAAAATATAGATTATCTAAAAATTAAGAATTTTAATTTGGTATAGCATGTACCGTTTATACGTTTTTTGAAAGCTATTAATTGGATATGAGTTATTTTGCTGAACCAAACCATATTGAATATGATGCATGGTTCGATGAAAACATCGACCCAGTGGATCTTGTGAATTACTCAGATGAAAAGGAGTTCAGTGATTCGGTACACTTTAAGTTCCATAAGATATCCACTAGAAATTTAACGATTGGTTCATCTGATAATTTTCACTGGTAAGTAAAAGATTTTTCACTCCAAAGATAGTTATTAATCTTATGCAGAATATGTTCCATCACTTTCTCTTCGTGCCTTAGCTAATACAATTTCATCTACAACTTTTTCAATCATGTAAGCACTCTTTTTACCAAAGCATTTTTCTTTTTTTATACTCTCAAAATCATTTGAGATTAAATTATTATTTTCACAACAATCGCATTTAATATCAATTTTCTTACCTCTGAAAACCTCCAAAGCTCTAGAAAAAATCCATTGCTGAACTGAAATACTTTCCCAACTATCAAAATTAGACCATTCATCAAAATCCCTATTAAGGATGCCTTTTAATCCATCAGCCTGATTTACATATACTAAGTGTGAATCTTTTCTTGGTTCATCATTAATACCAATTGTTTTGACAGAATTTTGATTCATTAAATATAGATTGATTGAGTAGCCTTATTAATCTAGAGGATAATTTTAAAAATATAAATAAAAAAATATCTCAAATAAGATCATTAATTGCTTTATCCAATCTAGAAGTATGATTTGTATTTCTGAGTAATTCAAAATCCTTAAAATCAAAGCCAGGTCCAACACAACAACTCACTAAAGTAAATTCGCCTGTACTTTTTGCAGCTTGCCAATATCCAGATGGGATCATTTCTACTGGATTATTGGAATCTAAAATTAAATTTCTTATTAACTTATTATCATTATCTAGGCACCATAAATTCAGAGGATCGCCCCTTAAATAAATCCAAATTTCATCAGCATTTTTTACTCTGTGCCAAGCACTTTTTGCATCTCTCTCCAAAAGATAATAAATTCCCGTAATAAAATTTCTACTTTGACCATCTTCCCTTATTAGAGAATTCTCACTCCTTACTATCTCTCTAAACCATCCACCCTCAGGATGAGGAGATAAATTGAATTGTTTAATTATTTCTATGTTTTTTTTATTAGGATTCACATCACAAAATATCTTTTAAATTTCTCATATAATTAAAAGCTAACTGAAAAAAATCAAACTAAACTATATTTTCTAAAAACTTAAGCACAAATAACTGACAAATCTACAAAATTTTTATTTTCATCTGCCAGCTCAGTAATGATTCTATTCAGCCATTCAGAGGTGGTTTCACAATAGCCTACATTTAAAATAGTTTTTTGCTTTGATGTTTCTTCTTTATGCATAGTTACAGTATTTTTATATAAATTAGTCTTTAATTAAATCTATGTGAATAAGTCTTAATTACTATCTATTTCAAAAAGTTGTTTTTAATACATATTTAAGAACTACTAGTAAACAAATAAAATTAAATCGTTGACAAGAAAATGTATACAAGTAAGAGTAGAAAAAATTTATTATTTAACCTATGAATAACATCAAGATTGAGGAATTGATGAAAGTAAGGTTCGATGGTATTGCTAATAGAATTGGGCAATTAAGCAAAAGGGAAAGTGAGTCTTTATTACTTGAGCATCTTGAGTGGTTGGAGGGAGGATGGGAGACTGAAGAAATCTTATTTTTAAAAAAGCCCTACAGAAAATGGTGGTTCTAACTCCACTTCTATAAATAATTAATGATGGCCTAAGGGACCAGGGCCAGATCCTATTTTGTAAGAATTTTCTAAAGATTTCTCAACGAATAATTTCGCTTTTTGTATGGAATCAAATAGATCAAAACCTAAAGCCTTGTAACCACAGATAGCAGCGCTCAAAGTACAGCCGCTACCGTGGGTATTTTTTGTATTTATAAAATTATTAAATAGCCACTTTTTTCTACCATTTAAGTCAAGGAAAAAATCCTTCCCTTTCATATCTTTTAAACCTCCACCTTTTATAAGTACCGCTTTAGCTCCAAGATCAATAATTTTTCTTGCTGAATTTTCGATATCTTCTTTACTCCTTATTTCTAAACCAGAAAGTAGATTTGCTTCATAAATATTTGGAGTTACCAAATCAGCAATTGGTAATAAGAGTTTTTTATAAGCATTAATAGCAGAATCTTCCAGTAATTTAGAACCAGTTCTTGTAACCATTACTGGGTCAATAATTTTGGTTATTTTGTATGTATTTAATTTTGAAGCAGTATCATTAATTATCCTTTCATTTAATAACATTCCAGTTTTTAAGGCATCAATACCAAAATCAGCAAATAATGTATCTAACTGATTTAATAAAGTATTCTTCTCTACTGGTTGAACGCATGTAACCTCTATACTATTTTGTGCGGTAATACATGTAATGACAGAACATCCATGTACTTTAAGAGACATGAAAGTTCTCAAGTCAGCCTGTATGCCTGCTCCACCCCCAGAATCACTACCACCTATTGAAAGTGCAATTTTTGAATACATAATTTATTAACTCATTTTTGAAAGTACTATAAATAAATTTTAATTTAAATCAGAAATCTGAATATGCATTAAAAAAATCTAACTCCAATTCCATTGCTCTCCTGTATAAATATTTGGCCTGATTAATATCATATGTTTCTTTATTAGTCTCAATAAGATTTTCAAGTGAATCTGCTAGGTTTTCAAAGCTCTCATCAGAATAAGTAATTATCCATTCTTTATATTTAATGTCAAAATCCTCCTCATACAAACTTTTTCCTATCCAAGAATAAAGTCGCATGCATGGAGTCATTGCAAACATTATTTCAACGGAGCTAAGTCTATTGGAAGTATCATCAAGAAAATCTGTATAATTTTTAGTGGCTTTTTTTATATAGTTATTAGACAAATCAATATCCCATTCTTTTGCATACGTTTCATGAAGTATTAACTCCTCTGAGACCCCCATTAACAGTTCACTTAACTTCCTAATTGAGTACTTATCTTTTGATTTGGAAACAGCAAGACCATAAGCCTTAGCAAAAGTCTCTAAAAAGAAATAATCTTGAGCTAAATATTCTTGAAAAATATTTTTAGGGAGACTTCCATTCTTTAAACCTTGAACAAATTTAGTATTTAAACTAAGTAAAGCAATCTCATAATTATCCTCCCAAAGTTTTTTTGTTATTTTCATTTTTTTGATTTTTAGTTATTCTAAAATTTTTTAAATTTTTTACCTACAAACTTAATCTTATTTATCTAGGATT
This sequence comes from Prochlorococcus sp. AG-355-P18, assembly GCA_003280515.1. Lineage (GTDB taxonomy): Bacteria > Cyanobacteriota > Cyanobacteriia > PCC-6307 > Cyanobiaceae > Prochlorococcus_A. Next base: position 19,038 of record QCER01000009.1, on the reverse strand, counting down.
AAAAGAAAAAATTATGAAAGAAATAAATATTTTATGGTTTAAGAAAGATTTAAGAATTTTTGATAACGAAGCTCTCTGTGAGGCTACAAAGGATAATGATATTTTACCTATTTATATTATTGAGTTAGATATTTGGAGCCAAAATACTCATTCAGATAGACAATGGCAATTTTGCAAAGAAAGTTTAATAGATTTAAGAAATGCACTTGCTGAGATTGGACAACCATTAATTATTAGGACTGGCAATGTTATTAATATTTTTGATGAAGTAAGTTCAAAATTTAAAATCAAAGGTATATATAGCCATCAAGAAACCGGAGATTGGCTTACTTATAAAAGAGATCAAAAAGTAAGAGAATGGGCTTTAAGTAAAAATATTATTTGGAAGGAATTTCTACAATTTTCAGTTTTTAGAGGAAATTTAGATAGGAATAATTGGTCTAAAAAGTGGCAAGAAAATTCCGAAAAAAACTTACTTAAAGCTCCATTAAGAATTAATTCTATTGACTTAAATATCGGAGAAATACCCTCAGACGAAATTTTTACTTTTAAGAAAGAAACCTGTCCAGGAAGAATGCAAGGTGGAAGAAAGAAAGGTTTAGAGAGAATGCAATACTTCTTTAGTAATAAATTAGATTTTTATTCAAAAGATATATCTAGCCCAGAAAAATCATTTGATAGTTGTACAAGACTATCCCCATATATTTGTTGGGGATGCATTTCATTAAAAGAAATTTTTAAAAAGGCAAATATATCAAAAAACAATAATTCGAGGATGTTAAAAAGTAGATTAACCTGGCATTGTCATTTTATTCAGAAACTTGAAAGTGAACCAGAACTAGAGTTTAGGGAATACCATCCTTTTTTTAAAAATATTAGAGAAAAAAATAATGAATTACTTTATTCATGGAGTTCAGGTAATACGGGCTTTCCTTTTATAGATGCATGTATGCGTTCATTAAATTTTAATGGATGGATTAACTTTAGAATGCGAGCGATGTTAATGTCTTTTGCTAGCTATAATTTATGGCTACCATGGCAAGATTCAGGTTCTGAATTAGCAAATAAATTTGTAGATTATGAGCCTGGAATACATTGGAACCAATGCCAAATGCAATCTGGAACTACTTCTATAAATACCAATAGAATTTATAATCCTATTAAGCAGGGAAAAGATCATGATCCTAAAGGAAAATTTATAAAAAAATGGATACCAGAATTAAAGGGTATATCAATTAATTTCATTCATGAACCATGGCTATTATCTAGATTTAATCAAGAAGAATATGAACAAATTAATTACATAAGACCAATCATTGACATCCCAATTAGTACTAAAACTGCAAAGAAGAAAATTCAGGAAATCACTTTAAAGGATGGATATTGGGATATCTCAAAAGAAATTTATTTAAAGCATGGCTCTAGAAAAAGGGTTAGAAAAAATATTAATAATAAAAAAATTGTTTCTAAGAAAAAGGAAAAACAATACGAACTAAAATTAGATTTCTAAATTTTATTGTCAGAAATTTCCAGATTCTTTTTAGTGAATAGGAAAGTTTTTTAAATTTTGAAATTGAATATAAATCCACGATGAAGTAATGCAAGCTTTAATGTATTTATTAGAATTTATTAATTATGTCTGAAAGATTTGAATGGGACGATACCAATAGTTCAGGTATATGGTGGAGTACTAATGTAAGTATTAGAGACGAGTGCATTTTGCTTAAAGAAGATACTCAATGCGAAGATTCTGATATCGTCGAACTTCTTAGGAGTATTGCACAGAATATTGAAGATAATGGCCTTTAATTTTAAAATGATTATTCTCTCTTTTAGAGATTTTGAATTCCTTTTACAGCTTTTATTAATTCGATAGTAATACCTTTTTCACTCATTGAATGACCAGCATCATTAACAATAATTAATTCAGAATTCTTTAATTTCTTGTTTAGATCCCAAGCACTCCTAACAGGACATACAACGTCATACCTCCCTTGAATTATTTTTGTTGGAATCGATTCTATTGCTCTTATATTTTTCAAAATAAAATCATCTTCTAAGAAAATATTATTAATAAAATAATGACATTCGATCCTTGCAAAGGCATCTGAAAAAGAATTAACTTGGGACTTATCAAAATCAAATTTTTTATTTATTAAATGACTAGTTGAGAGTTCCCATTTTGTCCAAGCTGCTGCTGCTTTTGATCTAAGATTCGCATCTGAAGATGTTAGATATTTATAAAAAGAACTTATTAAATCATTTCTTTCTTCTTTTGGTATTACAGCAATATATTCTTCAAATTCATCGGGGAATATCTCACTTGCACCATATTGATAAAACCATAACAATTCAAACTTTCTACATAAAAATATTCCTCGCAAAGTTAAGCTGATAACTCTTGAGGGATTTTTAATCGCATATATAAGTGAAAGTGTTGAGCCCCAAGATCCGCCAAACAAATGCCAAGTATCTATTTTTAAAAGAATCCTTAATTTCTCAATATCATCAACTAAATGATTGGTCGTATTTTCTTTTAATTCGGAGAAAGGAGTTGAAGAACCGCAACCTCTTTGGTCAAATTGAATAATATCGAATTTATCTGGGTCAAAGTATCTTCTATATCTTGGTTGACTTCCTCCTCCTGGACCTCCATGAATAACAAGAATTTTTTTGCCATTTGGATTACCAGATCTTTCCCAATAAATAGTATGAATATCACTTACTTGTAAAAAACCCTTTTCACGTACTTCAATTTTTGGAAACAAGACTTGATCTTTCATTTTGAAATATTTTTAATCATTTTATTAATCCATAATATCCAAAAAGAAGTCTAGTTAAGAAGAAATTTGTTAAACAAAAAAAGGACTGTTTGTACAGTCCTTTTTAATATTTGATTTCCTTCTTACAGGATATAAAATTACATATTTTAAAGTCTATTTACTCATAAACCTAGAATACGTGAATTCGGGGATTGCTCTCGATAATTTCAGTCCCTATTGTCGCTAGTAATTATAAAGCGAAGTCCTATCAGACTAATTGATTGAACTTTAATTTTCGAATAATCCCATTCTCAGGAATACGCTTCCTATATTTTGGAATTTGCTAAATTTCAGGCGGACTATCAATCATTTAGATTGCCTCCGAACTCAACATTTATAAATTACTCCTTTTTATATTTTCAGTAAATCCGTAAATATGCTGATTTACTTTTTTCTTAATTTGTAAGAGGATTTTAATGATCGTTTGTTTTTTATAGATAAATAGAAAAATTAAATTCTAAATTCCCTTATTTATTCAGATTCATAGAGCAAAATAGCTTCAATTATTCTTTTATCACTATCAGAAACTTTATAATCTTCTAATTTCCATTGAACAAATTTTACACACTCATCAATAGAAGGATTCTTATCTCGTCAATTACGCCACTCTCTAATCCAATCTGCCAAGGCAAAAGTTATTTTTGCAGTAAGCATATTTACCAATCTGGGTAATTAAAATCTCCTCCAATAGGTTCTTCATAAAATTCCCCTTCTTTTATACCTTTATCATATTTTTCAATTATCTTTTTATAAGAAGCTATTGAGGGAAGGAAATCTCCTATATATATATGGGTTCCATTGTGATTGTTATAATAATTTTAATTATTTATTATCTTATATAAGAATTTAATAAATAGATTATTAATATACATTATGGATTTCATCAAAAAGAACAAGATCTTAACACTAATGGCTGTAATTGCAGTTTTATCATTTGCATTAGAAAAAGTAGGCATAATACACCCTTAAATTAATTAAGTTTATTTTATAAATACTTCCTAATGAAATAGGTAAACAGATACTATTACTGCAAAAATAAGCAATGGAGATAATAATGTAAAAATTAAAGTTGAAGGATTAATCAGCATAAATTTTAAATAAATACACAAATTTAATAAACATCACTTTTACGCATTTGCAATAAGTAAAATTTAAATTATTACGATATAAAAAAACATTTGATTAAAGAAAGATATAAAGAAGAATATGAAGAGGGCTCATACTTGCTATGGCCTAGTGATAAAGAAGATAAAATAACTCGGCAATTTTATAAAGATTTATCTAATCTTTCAAAAAACATAAACTATAATAAAAAGAAAAAGCTAAAACTTTTTGAACAAGTAGTTAGAATAATAAGAGGTAAAGGCTGGGGTTAATTAATATTCAAAATAAAATGAAAAATTTAATTATACTAATTAGAAGTTTTTTTCTTTTAAGACCAAGATTTTTATCCACTATATTTTTTGTTCCTATTCTTTATGGAATGGGCTGGGCTTTATCTCAGCCACTTTTATTGTTTAATTTTGAAAAAGAAAATTTATCCTTAATTGGTACTTTTATTACTTTTTTACTTTTCATCTTTTTACTCCCATATTGGTTTTATATCAAACGAAACAAATCAAATACTTGGATACTTCTTGGGATAACAAAAGACAAATTCTTAAAAAACTTTGTCAATTTTTCTCAAGGTATTTTATTTGCTTTATTTTTAATAATTCTAATTCTGGTACCACTTTTGCAAAAAAATTATATTTCTTGGGTAGGTGAATTCTCGCCAATAATATTGTTAAATTCAATTGTACTAGGATTAGGTGTTGGATTCGCAGAGGAAATAATTTTTAGAGGCTGGTTACTAGAAGAATTAAAATTTGAATATGGTACAAAAATATCAATAGCTTTACAAGCTATAATATTTAGCTTCGTTCATAATTTATCAAATGTGATCTTTTGGAACATAGTCGCATTACGTTTGGGATTTATTTTACTTGGCATATTTCTATCATTAGTAAAAATTAGAGATAAAGGTTCTTTATGGAATTGCATAGGAATTCATGGAGGACTTGTGGGTATTTGGTTTTTATTAAATAACGGATTAATAGAATTCAAAGATAATACACCTTCTTTTTTAGCAGGGCCTTTTACACAAAATATTCCAAACCCAATCGGAAGTTTTAGTGCAATTTTAATATTACTTTTGTTATGTATTTTTTATACAGTAAAATCAAAAAAAAATTTTACTAGACGTTTTAATTAGATATAAATACCGATTGATTTTTTATTAGTAATTGTCAGATTAGAATAAAGCTTAATACTCATATGAACTTTGAGGCAGGAATAAGATTTATTGTGTTTTTAATAATTTTTGGATTTACAAACTATCTAATGATGTTGAGAAGATATAAAAACCACATCAAAAAAAAGAAATCTTTGCAACAGAAAAAAATTTCCAGGCTATACCCTAAAAGTTCATTTATTTTCTGAAATTAAAAAAAGTTTTTGTAAAATCTACTCACCATTTTTTATTAGTTTTTTGCCAACCTTCATTTAACAATTTTTGCCATAATAATCTTGCTTCTTCAATAACAATTTTTTTTCTAGTTTTCATTAATGGAGGATTTTCTCCATGTATTCCCATAATAATTCCTTCTTCAATAAACATATAATCAATAGATTTATCAGAATGATCATTATCTTTGTAGAAACGCATCACACCTACAAAATTGGAGTCTATTAACCAGAAATCATTAGTTGAATTCAATAAACCAAAAATTAAATTAAATTTATCACATTTTTAATTGCAATTTGCGAGGAAAATATTTATTTAGTTTATTCATATTTGATACGTTTTTTCTTTTTGTCTACTTTTTTTCAATTCGCCACGTTTTTTCTTAACCTCAACTCTTTTCTTTTGTGATGCTTTAGTGGGTTTTGTAGATTTTCTTAATTTAAATGGTTTATTTAAAGCATTTTTTAGGATTGAACTAAATTTCATTAAAGCCAGCTGCCTATTTAATAATTGATTTCTGTGTTCTTGAACCGCTAAACGTAAGCTATTATTCACTAATTTGGTTTTCAAGTTTCTCTTAAGAATTTCTTTCTGATAATCATTTAATACTTTGGAATCTTCTAAATTAAAAATAATTTCTACTCTACTTTCAATTTTATTTACATTTTGTCCTCCAGGACCGGAGGATCTGGAAAATCGCCACTTAATTTCGTTGGATGGTATTACTAATGTTTTAGTAATTTTTAAATCCATTTTTATTTCTTTTTGATTTAGATCTTTAGAATCATTTCCTTAATACTTTAAAACATATCTTGAAATTTGATCGGTAAATACTGGGCGGTTAAGTTAGGTAAACCGAAATTCGGTGTATTTGCCGTATCAATATCTTCGGTATTTATCCTTTCATATTTCAAAGAATTATCAGATATTGAGTTTGTACTAATTCAAAGGTCACTTATGTATTCAATGTTTGATCTTCTTTTTGAAACACCTTCATATCGCCCAGTATATGTTATTTCCGATAGTGAAATGAAGGAGTTAAAGAAAAACCAACATCAAGAAGAGCTTGATGAAATTACAAAACAAAAAGTAAGACTTGAAGATGCTTTTAAAGCTCAACTAAAACATCTTGAAGAGAGAGAAAAAGAAGTAAAAAAAGAACTTAAATTACTCTCAGCTTCAAAAGATAAATAATTTATTTTTAGAGAAATTATTTTTTCCAAAGACGGTTTTTAACCGTCTTTTTTAATTCTTTTAATCTTAAGGAATCCATTAAATCCACAGATTTTAAAAATATTATCCATAATTAAAAAATGAATAATAATAAAGAAAAAATTAGAATGTTCCTACCCTTTAGCTGGGTAATTTGTGCAGCAATATCTTTTGCTTATATAAATTCGCATTTAATAAATACCTAATATAGATGTCTTATCCCTCAAGAGACGAAATACTTGCATCTTCAAAAGGGTGGGTAGCATCTTTTTTAAATTTTCTTCCTGGTTTAGGATCGGGTTACTTATATCAAAGAAGATGGAAACCCTATTTTTTTACCATCACTGCTAGTACTGCATGGTTCGCTTTAGGTTTTTTTTTACAAGGAGATTCAGAACCCTCTCAAAGTGAACAAATAATTGGAATTTCTGGTCTTTTTTTTATATCAATATTTACAGTTATAGAAGCCAACTTGGCTTTCAAAAAAGCAAGTAATAAAACAAAAGCTGAAAAAGAGAAAATAATTTCCTCTACCAAAAAAGGATGGTTTAAATAATTCAAAAAATTAGATCAAAAAAAAATATTTAATTAATTCTCAGTTTCTTAATGTAAGTAACAAACTACAATAAATAATTTTTAGTATAGTTAAAAAATTTTTTTAGTTATAAAAAAATAAAATTTCCTTTTCTTTGAGACCTTCCCATCCAGAGTCTATTAATAATTGATTTAATGTTTCTTTATCAAAATGCTTAGAACCCGTTTTGACGCATCTGTTTCTCATTGATTTTTTAACACCACTCCTTTGTCTTTTATTCTCCTCATCCATTATTCTGTTATATAGATCTAGCATCTTTTGTGGGATTGGAGTACCGTCAAGATCCACTCCATTTTGAATAGCAAGATCAACAGCCTGCATTCCCATTTTCTTCATGTATTAATAAAAAGCTGAAACTATAATAAAATAAAACTTATTAATCTAAAATTCTTTAAATAATAATTTACTGATTTTGAATTTCCTTAAGTACTCTAATAGCCTCTTTAATGTGTTCAGGACCATTCAATAAATCTCTAAAAATATGCTTAACTATCCCTTTTCGATCAATAACGTAAGTTACTCTACCATCCATAAAACCTAATACTTTAGGAACTTTAAAAGTTTTCCTAAGAGAGTCATTCGTATCGCATAATAGTGGATATTGTAATTTATTTTTATTAGCAAATGCCAAATGACTTGAGGTACTTCCATTACTTACTCCCCAAACCTGCGCACCTAATACTTTAAATAGGTCATATTTATCTCTAAATCCGCAAACTTCTATAGTGCAACCCGGCGTATCATCTTTTGGATAAAAAAACAAAACAAGGGGACTTTTTAATCCCTTATTTGATCTTTTAACTCCATTTTGATCCAGTAAAGAAAATTCTGGAATTTTATCGCCAATCTGCACAACAAACAGTTCTTATTAAGTTCCATATTAGATGTTAATTTGTTTTTTTTGTGGCCTTCAAAGTAAATAACTTATATTAAAGTAAGTTTTTTTGTTTCAAAAGATAATAAAAATTATTGAAATAAACCAGGGTGGATTTATTAATTAAACTTTATGGAATTAATAATTTATATTTTTTATTTCTTATTCTTTTTTTGGGAGTTATTTTTAATTTAAAAATAACTAATTTTAAAAAAGTTAAAGAAATACGAAACAAAGCCAAAGATTATTTAAAAAAGAATAATTAAATATGTATTTGTAAGATTAAAATTCAATTTTTTCATTTGGAGTAAATACTGAGCAATATTTTTTTACAAGGTTATTTGGCTTATTGATGGAAGAATTCGTTAATTTTAATCTTAGTTTTTCTATAGCCTCATTAGCATTAATCTCACCGAGTCGATATCTTGCACACGTATCCAATACTTTAAACATTTTTGTGGTAACTGCTTCAGCTGGATAAATTGGAAAAAATAGGTAAAAAACAATAAATAAGAACTTCATTTTCTTTAAGAAAATAGATTTATAGCGAATAGTTTCAATAATTTAGAGAGAAAATTTATAAAAAGATTAAAGTTTAATAGAAAAATCAAATTTAGGAGAATCTAGGATTTCTATAAAATAATAATAGAATAAATTAAGATAAAATAAGTGTTAGTAATAAATAATCTCGGTGAAAATGAGAAAATTAATAGATAAACATAAAACTCTTATAAAGAGGTACCAAAAAAAATTCAAATTGAGTGATTATCAATTAATTTGGTTAGTTTTCTTTAAAGGTGTATTAATAACAATAATATTTTTCAAAATTTTTTAATATTAAAAAAGCTTTTCCGAGAATGAAATTTTCACATGATTTGACTATATTTAATAGTAGATTTCCTAATTAGTTAAATAGTTATCAGTTATGAATATTTTTGGTGTAGGTTTGCCTGAAGTTACTGTAATACTTATCTTAGCTCTTTTAATTTTTGGTCCAAAAAAGCTTCCTGAATTAGGAAAACAGCTTGGTAAAACTTTGAAAAGTCTTAAAAAAGCGTCGAATGAATTTCAAAATGAAATCGACCAAGTTATGAAGGAAGAAGATAAAGATGAATCTCCTAAATCTATAGAAAGCAATCAAACTAATGAAATTAATCAAGAAAAAATAGATTCAGAAAACAGCAAAAAATAATATCTTGGACAGGCCAATAACCCCCATAGACGAATTTGAAAGGGCAATAGATAAAGCAGCTCTTACTAAAGAAGAATATGAATTGATAGACTACATCCGCTATACAAGTGTTTTTACACAACCTAGTCTTATTAAAGATTTAAAAAGGCCATCAAAACCTCCTCTTTTGTCAGTTCTATGTCAAATTTGCAGAAAAATTGGTTCGGAAATGCCAGATCATTTCAAACAAGTAATTGAGTGGTCAATTGAAATAAGTGATCACAATACAAAATGGGATGCTCATTTAATTTGCGCAGAAGCATTGAATATAGACAAAATCCCATTAACTCCTATTCATGGAACCACTTTATTTGATGTTCTTGTTGTACACAAAGAATTATTTCTTGGATTTGATTAAATTAATCATCTAAAGGAATAGAATCAGTATCTATAACTTCCGAATCATCATACTTATTTATTTTATTTTCAATCCAGTTATTTATATAACTAACTAAAGGCAATGAACCTCTAAAAATAAAAATAGAGGTAGGCAAAGCGCTTAATAAACCGACTACAGGACTTTTAAAAAGTAATCTTCCGGCTTTTATGTTAAATAAAATAATAAGCGCTGAGGGAACTATAACTTTAACTACTGTTTTGAGCGCCTCTAGCCAACCGACACGATATATCCACCATATTAAAATTATGCCAACTAAATAGAGGAATAAGTAAGTCATAAAAATAGTATAATAATTATCTATTTATCTTGTTCTTGCTAAGAAAAAAGATTTTATAAATTTCTTTAACATCAATCAATCAAATTCTAGTAATGAGTTTTTCTGAAATAAGAAAATTTTTAATAAAGATGCAATCTGATGAAGAATTAAAAAAGCAGGTTACGACATCCTCTACAGCTGATGATGTAGCCCTAATAGGTCAACGATTAGGTTATGACTTTTCAGGAGATGATCTCTTAAGATTTAATGGACAAAAAGTTGATAAAGTTACCGTAAGAAAGGTAGATCATCCAGGAGAATACCACTAAATTAAGACTTAACCCACATTGCAAGCCCTCCGCCCCTGCCTCGAGCACATAACCAATTATCTTTCGTGCTAATTCCTACAAGTGAGAAAAAAGGCATTTTTTTATCTTCTGGTTTTTTTAACTCCTTATTAAATATAGGAAAACTACTAATACTAATTTTCAATTCTTCAAAATAGAAAGCCAATAAAGGTCTAATCCCTTTTAATTCTGCTCTGCCTTTAAAAGTAATATTTAATAATCCGAAATTAATTGAATTTTTTATTTCATAATTTCTTTGATCCTCTTTATTTTTATTTTTCAATTCGAGTCTTGCCGACAATACTTGAAGAATCGAACTGGGTATATTTTTGATTTCATCTGACTCCTTTCCCCATACATACTTAAATTTCCATATTCCTAACAATTCCTCATATACAATTCCGCTACCATTTTTTTGGGAATTTTTTTCTAATAGTTTTATCTCATTAATATCAGGAAAATGCTTCATAATAGATCTTAATCTAAGAATCAAATACTAGGATAACTTCATAAAAAATGTTCTTAGTTAAAAAATCTCTCAAAAAGATTTCTTTGTTTCAATATATTTCCAAAAAAAATATTTTTTTGGCACACATAAGGAACAAGATCTCGTTAATATATTTACATAAAGTAACTAAGTCAATGGATTTCATCTCTAAAAGTCAAGGATACATACCTCTAAAAGCTGTCCCTTACATTTTTTTCCTTGCTGTTGTTCTAAGTATTACAACTTCAACTAATACATTTGTCTAAAACGTATTTGTTTTACGAGGAGAGTAAAGTAAATATTTAATGGAAAAATACGATGTTGTAATAGTCGGTAGTGGAATAGGTGGATTATGCTGTGGTTCAATTCTTGCTTTATCAGGCAAAACAGTTCTTATATGTGAAGCACATTCCCAGCCGGGAGGTGTTGCACACAGTTTCAAAAGAAAAGGTTACACTTTGGAATCAGGTCCTTCATTGTGGAGTGGAATAGGTAAATGGCCGACAACTAATCCCCTAGGGCAAATTCTTAAATTACTTGATGAAGAAGTTGAACTATTTCAATACAAAGGTTGGCAAGTAATTGTCCCAGAAGGCAATTTTAATCTTGACGTGGGGGAAGAACCTTTTAAACAAACAATTAAAACTTTAAGAGGTGAGAAATCTGTTAAAGAATGGGAAGCATTTATTTCCGAAATAAAACCTCTTAGCCAAATAATAAATAAAATACCTTTACTTTCATTTTCTCCCGAATCAATAAATTTCTTAGATCTAATAAATTTAACCTCAAAATTTTTACCTAATATCAATCAAATACCAAAAATTAATAAAGGCTTTGGGAATTTAGTTAATAACCATCTAGAGGATCCTTTTCTCAGAAATTGGGTTGATTTATTGAGCTTTTTGATAAGTGGTATGTCAATGCATGATACAAATACAGCTGCGATGGCTACTTTATTTAACGAATGGTTTGAACCAAATTCATACCTTGAATACCCCAAAGGAGGTAGTGAATCTATCGTAAAAGCCTTAATTAATGGATTTAAAAAAAATGGAGGAGAATTAATTCTTTCTTCGAAAGTGAAGACAATTAACTTCAATAAAAATTTAGCCACAGGTATTACTCTGAATAATGGTTCTAGTTATAGTTGTGAATCTGTTGTCACGAATACTGATGTTTGGAATTTAAAAACGTTAATTCCAAAGGAAATTTCAAAAAAATGGAATACAAAAGTTTTGAACCCTAATAAATGTGATTCTTTCCTTCATATACATCTAGGTTTTGATGCTGATGGTCTTAAAAATTTGCCAATACATGCGATACATGTTGATGAGTGGGAGAAAGGTATAACCGCAGAAAGAAATATAGCTGTATTTTCAATCCCATCTGTTTTAGATAAAAACATGGCCCCTGAAGGAAAACATGTTCTTCATGGATATACTCCCGCAAATGAACCTTGGGAAATTTGGGAAAACCTAAATCCAAAGGGACTAGAATATAGAAATTTGAAAGAAGAAAGATGTTCAATATTCCTAAATGCAGTACGAAAATTCATCCCTGATATAGATGAAAGGATTGATTTAAAGATGCTAGGAACCCCAATCACTCATAAAAAATTCACCAATACCTATTGCGGTAGTTACGGCCCTGCGTTATCTGCAGCAAAAGGTCTTTTTCCTGGCTGCAAAACTCCAGTAAAAAATTTATTTACTTGCGGTGCAAGTACATTTCCAGGTATTGGGATTCCTGCTGTTTCAGCAAGTGGCGCTTACGCAGCTGAAAAAATTATTGGTAAAAAAGAATTTAAAACTCTTCTTAAGAAAATAAATTTATGAATCAAGTTCTTTTTTATAACTCTACAAATACTTAGTTAAGAAATAAGTATAAAGAAAGCAAAAACGTTCAATAATGATAATCTTTATCTGAACATAAACTTAACTTATAGCTCTTATATGTTTTTCTTATCAATTCCTCAAGCCTGGCATTTAGTTGGCACATGGTCAGAACAACTTCCAAACGAGTCAAATCTCATAGGAATGGGTCAAACAGAATTAATGATGACTTTACATTCAATATTCGTTCCTCTCTTACTTGTAATTTCATATTACCTATTCAATAGACTTAATAAAAACGAATCAAAAAAAATTAAAGGATGATCGTTTAAGGTTTATTTAGCCGAACTTCTTCTAACTACTTTTCTGCCTGTAGAAGTATCAACTCCGCTTGAATCTTTAGTTTGTGAATTAGTTTGAACATTATCAACATCACTTTTATCCATTTCTGCGCAAACACCTACTACCATGGCAGCTTGCATTTGATCTGGTAAATCTCCAATAGTTAATAAGGCCTTTAAAACTAATTGAAGTCTAGTTTGCCGATCTATTTCAGGCCTAAGTTTTTTTACGGTATTCCAAAGTTCTTGGGTAACTTCTTTTAAAAGTTCTCGATCAACAGCCAAATTAAATCCTTCTTATATTTCTACTAATCTAACAAAAAATTGGATCTCGTAAAATAATATTCAATAAAAAGATTGTTAGTTAATATTTTTCTATCCAAATACAAGTTGCATTTGTTGGTGCAATTCAATCTTCTCTTGCAAAAGTTTATCTTTTTCAATCTTTTTTAGAGTAGAAGTTCTATGAAATTTTTTTTGAATCTTTATTGGAGTATTTTCAAACTTTACATTTTTGCTTATTAGAAAATTCCACTCTTTTGAATTAAAAAGGGCATAAGGAGAAGATGAAATCACTTTCATATCTTAACAATACATCTGTACTAATAATAGTACAGGATTACTAGTATGCAACAATTGAATCGACTTTTCCTGAATTTTAAAGTATCTTTGAGAACGGATTGATTTTTTTTATCTATATTGTAGGAATTATAAGTTTGATAAATGAATAAAAGTATCATAAGTAACTTATTGATCCCTTTTTTTAGTGTCTTAAGACTTTTCTTGCTTAAAATCCTCCTATAGTAGTCAATTTGTTGAAATTAACATTGACAAGATTTATTTAGGAATCCTTCCTATAAAAAGAATAATGAATTGATCAAAAATGCTTCTTAGTAATGCAAAAAGACTAAAAATTCAAGGAATAATTAAAAGAATTGCTCAAGATAAATCAATTACATTAGAGGAGAGGATATTTGTTGAGAAATTTGCACACCATAATTCGACAATTTCTCTTTGGCTGAAAAAAGCTAACAGCTTTAGAAGAAATGGTACAAAAAATGATGGGGGAATTGATAACCTCTTACAATCATTTGGGATAGATGGACTAGATAAAGAAAATCATTTCAACCCTAATGAAGATGATATATCGGATTGGTTTGGCGGTGCTCCTGGTTGGCTAAGGAGAAGCTAGATCCATTAATTATTCAATTTACCCAGGCTATCTTACACAAATATATACTCATAGAAGATATAAATACCCAAAAAACCCATGGTATAAATTTAATCGGCACTAAATATTTTTTTGAAAAGGTTTTCATATTTATTTTTCTTTTAGATTATTTCTTACTTGCCGTTTTTGAAAATAGGTTTAATTGCTCTATTTATAAATTAAACAATATTCGCAACCTCAAAAATATTAAATCACTTTAAGTAGATAAACTTAATTAGCCTTAATCATCACAATCTATGCAACTTTATTTTCAAGGTTCCTTGAAAAATTTACTATTTTTGGCTCATCATGGTCTGAATCATTCCAAAATTTTATAAGTCTTTCTAATTCATCAATCCTCTTTTTGGCATTTGCAATTTTTTCAGTAGTTGTCATATAAAAATTTTATCTACCCAATTAATACATGAAAAAAAAATATTTCAATGGAAGGAACAATTTTTAGGCTATAGATATTAATTTTTGGTTAATTACTTGAATAAGCTATAGTAATAGAGCGGCTAAGTAATTATACTTAAAGAAAAACTAAATTTATGAAGAAATTAAATTCTTTGATTTTGAATAGTACCGTTAACTTCTTAGACTTCATATACTCTGGTAGATCTTTACAAAGATTTTGGGTTTTAGAAGTTATAGCTAGATCACCTTATTTTGCATTTCTTTCAGTTCTTCATTTTAAAGAATCCCTAGGAATTAAAAATGAGAAAACAATGATTTTAATGAAAGAACATTTTTATCAAGCTATTAACGAAACTGAGCATCTTAAAGAAATGGAGAAAAGAGGAGGAGATAGGTTCTGGATTGATAGATTTTTTGCGAGGCACCTTGTACTTGTCTATTACTGGATCATGGTTTTTTATTATTTCCTCTCTCCAGCTAATGCTTATGATGTCAACATAAAAATCGAAGAACATGCATTTGAAACTTATTCCAAATATTTAATAGATAATCCAAATGATCAAAAAATAAAAGAAATTGCTCAAGATGAATTAAATCATGTACAAGAACTTAACGAAGCTTTGTCAATGCTGAAAACAGTTTAGATTAGTGCTGAGAAATCTATTAGCAATATTGAGAGTATCACCGAAGACGAAATTAATCCTAGGCTAATCATTAATGAGACATAACCTTTTTTTCTAGGCAATTTATAAAAAGATATTCCAATAATTAATATCATTATTAATGAGAAAAAAATTATAATTTTTTCATTTACTAAATTGAGATTTAAAACTAAATTTTTTTCTTCAAAAAATTTGAGAAATTCAGATAAAACTAATTCTTCTTCTATTTTCTTAAAATAGTCAAATAAGCTTATAAAAGCAGAACATAATAAAGATAATGCAACCAGTGCAGTAACTGGTTTTGTTAATCTGTTAAGTGTTTTGTTAAAACTTGCCAATAAAATAAGAATAAATAAAGAGGTTACAAAAGGTATTAAAGGTATAAGAGTTATTGAATTTATGAAATTTCCCACGAAAATAATATGTATCTAACTTAAAATTTTATATTATTTCGACGCGTTATTTTATTAAATAAGATTTTTTAGAATCTAAAATGTAATTAGTACCTATTGCATTCTGTGTAAATTGATACCAAAATTAAATTAGTATTGAAAAATAAAATGTTAGCCATTTCTGAAATTATTATTGCAAGTGCTATCTTCCTAGGAATTGTATATTGGGAAGTTAAATTCCTTTATACAAAGACTACTGTAGCGAAATGAATTCACTCAAAGCAGGAAAATAAAAATGTAGAAAATTTAAATAAAATTTAAGAATTTAAGTTAACAAAAAAAGCTTTAAATATGAGAGAATAAACACAAATTTTAAATCCCTCTAATGAGCGAAGTCCAAAATCCTAATACTAACTCAACTCAGCAGCAGCAACAGCAACAGCAACAATCCTATTCAGACAGCAAAATTAACTCTGCTGAGAGCGAAAGACTTTATCTTGAGATGAAAGAAGCTTGGCTTTAAATTTAATTCTTGTTTGAAATAATATTTTTTTAATTTTTTTTTATTTTGAAGTAATCAATACTTTTTTATTTTGTATACCCTTTAAATTTTGTTTAACCGCAAGAGTAATTTTTGAAAAAACTAAAGCAGTTAGAAAAATTTAACGGAAGACTCGCAATGGGAGGTTTGATATATTTAGTTTTTACAAAATTAGTTTCTAACCGTGCCGATATACTAGACCAGCTTAAGTCTTATTTAATTTAAGAAATGAATTGGAAATATTATCCAGGAATATTTCTTTCTATATAAGCGTCAGTTAAAGCTAAAATTAATCCCAATAATGTTGAAAATATAGCAATTTCAGTTGATTCCATTTTATTTTTGAATTACCCCTATTTTGCTAAATAATTCAAAGTTCAGCAACAAAACTAATAACTTACTATAGTACATATATACTATTAGTCATTTATTGTGAGCTCAGCAACTCCTGAGTTTCTTTTCGTTAGGCCTGGTGATTATGTCGCAATTAAAAAAGAAAATTGCGAAGATACTAAAGAAAAGGATGAAAATTATTGGGTCGGTCAAGTTATCGACTGTATTGGAGGAGCTAGAAATCCAAATTCATGGACCTTGTTTCAAGTTGCCAATATTGACAATGGAGAGATCACTATAATCAACGCCGATATTGTAGAAAAAATTTTGAAACCTTCTGGAAGTTAATCTTAATCAAACAAACTTCTTTCATTATTACAGAAACAAAAGGGGCAATGAACGCTTTAAAGGAAATCACCCCAGTTCCAAGCAGGCAAGTCCGTATACTTGATTCATAGGGCAGGGGGGTTGAATGCCTTTATACATTCTGTAAGTTTGTGATATTTCCTCAAATCCCAAACTTGATAAAAGATAATTTGCATAAGGGTTCAGATTAGAGCAATCCAATAAGATTTCAGCATCTAAATCACCAACTAACTCCCTTATTAATAATTCAGCAAGTGGTGGAGTATCCGCTAAAAGAGGGCCAATTCTCCAGCCTTGCTCATTATCCTCCAATACACAAGGTCTTATCCTGCCAAATCCATGGCACATCCCATTATTATCGACAATTGCACTGACATTACCATGAGAATTTTTCAACCAGTCATTTAGAAAATGTGGCCTGGGACTAGGTTCTCTTTGATCATCATAAATTAAGACTGCTTCAGAAGAAATTTTATTCCCAGGGACAACTTTAAAAGAATGAAATTGATCTTTATAGAAATTTCTCAATGGCAAATCTTGAGAACCATTTAATTTCCATCGATTTGTAATGGAAGATTTTCTAAACCCCCACTTTGCGTAATCATTTAATCTATCTGGGGCAGCCTCAAGACCAATACAATCAACATTTTTCAAATATTCGAGGGCATGTTTCCATAATCTCACTCCGTATCCATTATTTCGGAATTCTTTTTTAACGATAAATAAACCTATAAAACCATACGAGGAATTATATTTTATACACGCAATTGAGCCTATAGGATTATTGTCTAGACAAGCTACCCATACCCCTTGTTTATCTGTATTTCTATAAATTGATAAATCATCTATTCCAGGAGAAAATCCTTCTAACCTTGCCCAGTTTGTGACTTCTTGTATTTCATTTATAGATATCAATCTAATTGAAAAATTTTCCCTCATAGAAATATACTAACCAAGAAAAATTTGAAATTTTAAAAGCAATATTAATAAATTTGATTATTTCTCATAAATCATTCGCGTTGATTTAACTGCCTAAGAACCTTAGCTATTTACAATTTATGCTCTGATATATTTAATACTATTCAAAGGTAAAAAATGAAAATTTCTGATAAATTTCATTTAGAAGACATCTATAAATTAAAAAATACAGTTCTCACTGGTAAAACTGAAGATATAAAATGGCGGATCCATCATATCAATGTAGTTTCTAAACTTTTGGATGAAAATAAAAAAGAGATAATTAAATCACTTTTTGTTGATCTCGGCAAATCTGAAATTGAAGGGCTTTCAGAAATCATTTTAGTGAAAGAAGAAATTTCACTTATAAAAAAGAAACTCAATTCTTGGATGCGACCAAAAAAGATTGATACCCCTTTTTATCTATTTCCATCATCCTCCAAAGTTATTTATGAACCTCTTGGGTGTGTCTTAATTCTTGGTCCTTACAATTATCCATTACTTTATATTTTAAAGCCATTGGTAAATATTTTCTCAGCAGGAAATACTGCAGTTATAAAACCATCAGAGAAATGTCCTGCAACCTCAAAACTTATTAAAAAGCTTACTTCCAAATACTTCCGTAAAGATGTCCTAATGACAGTAGAGGGTGATAATAAACAATCCATAAAATTAATTGAACAAAATTTTGACCACATTTTTTTTACAGGAAGTACTGAAACTGGAAAATCTATAATGAAATTAGCTTCAAAAAACTTAACTCCTTTAACTCTTGAGTTAAGCGGAACAAATCCTGTAATTGTTTTCAAGAATGCAAATTTAGAAGTGGCTGCAAAAAGAATTGTTTGGGGTAAATTTTTTAATTCTGGTCAATCCTGCATGGCTCCTAATCATATCTTTGTAGATAAAGAAATTGAAAATATTTTTATAGAAAAATTAAAGAAATACATAGTAAGTTTTTACGGAGATAATCCAATTATTTCCGAAAACCTATCAAAAATGGAGAAAAAACAATTTACATCAACTGTAGAAATTCTCAAACAATACGAAAAAGAAAAAAGAATTTTATTTGGAGGGACTTTTAGTAAAAAAAAGTTGAAAATATCTCCTACAATTTTGAGAACTAAATAAAATAAAAAAGATATTTTGCAGAAAGAATTATTCAGTTCACTACTTCCAGTAATTGGAATTGATGATAAGGAGTCAGCTTTAAAACAGATTAGTCAAAAATCAAAACCCTTAGCAATCTATTTATTT
>QCER01000008.1 GCA_003280515.1 Prochlorococcus sp. AG-355-P18 | reverse complement strand
TATTTTTTGATGAAGATAATGATGATTGGAATGATGAGAATTTTTATGATCATAACAGTGATATTAAAACATTTTCGAGAGAATCAAACTCTTATAAATCTGCTACACAGCACTCAAAAAGACCTTTAGAAGCAATATCTTTAAGGCAACAGAAAAATACACATACAACAGAGCAAAAAAAATTACCTTATGTGAAAGATAGTAAAGACGAAGATTGGCCAGATGAAATGGATTTTAAAGTTGAAAGATGGCAAAGAGCTTCAGAAAAAGAGAATAGTATTTCGAGAGTTCAATCAAACCAAGAAGTTCAATCAAAATCAAGAAATCTTCCTAGATCAAGAAGAAGAAGAGTATAGTTTCGTAAATTCTTTAATTCCTGAATAGCCTAATAAACTTTCTAAATGTGGATTGAATACTTCTCTTATTATTGTTAGCGGCTTTTTATCTCGAAAAAATCTATAATTTCTTGACCAGAATGGACCTTTAAAACAAAATTGATCCTCTAACCAATTTGAATTAACAAGTGAAATTCGGTCAACTTCTCTAAACAATTCTGATCTGTCTTGTGTCAAATTCTTCCAAATTGGTTCTTCTTTGGCTTTTAAATTTTCATTCACTTGTTCTGCATTCCACCAACTTTCAGCCCATGCTAGGTTTTTATTATTGTTTTTAATCCATACTTGTCTTCTAATTAAAGGTCCATTTAATTGATTTAATTCCTTAGGACCTTCTTCAATGAATAGTGGATCTACTTGCATTGATATTAATTTAATTTTCGTTTCTTGATTAGTTAAAAGCTGTAAATGTCTAGTGGGACTTCCATCACCAAGCAGCATTAATTTCCATGGACCAGATATTTTTGGTAATGAATTTTTCACTAAAAAAGTAGAGGCTTTCTCTTCCCATAAAATTTTTGGTGATTTAAAAAGTTTATTATTCAGTGCTCAGACAGAATCCTTTTAAGATGATAACTTTTTTTCGACAAAAATATTTGCCTTTTCTTTTTTTATTTCTCGTATTTTTAGCCAAACAAGTAATGCAGTCAAATCAGCTTTGCTAACCCCAGGAATTTTTGACGCATCACCAAAATTTTTTGGCTTTATTTTATTCAAATTTTCTCTAGCTTCTAAAGATAATGTCTCTATCTTTTCATAATTTATTTCTTGAGGCAGAGATTTACAGCTTTGACGATTTATTTGTTCTATGTTGCTTTTTTGTCTTTTAAGGTAACCCTCGTATTTAATATCTATTTCAACACCTTCCTGTATTGAAGAACCTAGATTTCTTTCATTCAAATTATATTTAATTAGATCTGAATAATGAAAGTTTGGTCTTTTTAAGAGTTCTTTCAAAGTTGTTGAGCCCTTGATTTTTGATCCCGTTTCTAATTCTATTTTTTTTGATATTTCATCGGTATTTTTTAAACGAGTGTTATTTAATCTAAATTTCTCTTCTTCGATGAGGTTCATTTTTGCTTGATAGGCCGACCATCTTTTCTCATTAATTAGCCCTATTCGATAACCTAATGGTGTTAATCTTCTATCTGCATTATCTCCTCTGAGAGTTAATCTATATTCACTCCTACTAGTGAGAACTCTATATGGTTCTTTGAGATCTTTTGTAATTAAATCATTGATCATTGTTCCTATATAACTGCTTTCTCTAGTGAAGATTATTGGGTCTTTTTTGTTTAATTTTCTTGTCGCATTGACACCTGCAACTAATCCTTGTGCTGCTGCTTCTTCATAACCAGTAGTGCCATTAATTTGTCCGGCGCTAAATAAATATTCAATTTCTTTTGTTTCGAGTGATGTTTGGAGCTGTGTTGCAGGTATATAGTCATATTCCACAGCATATGCTGGTCGCAACATTTTACATTCACCTAATCCAGGTAAGGTCCTTAAAAGTTCTAATTGAATATTTTCGGGTAAACCTGTAGAAAATCCTTGTACATAAATTTCAGGGGTATTAATTCCTTCTGGTTCTAAGAAAATTTGATGTGATTCTTTATCAGCAAATTTGACGATTTTATCTTCAATTGATGGACAATATCTTGGCCCCTTACTATCAATAAAACCCCCGTAAATGGGAGTTAAATGTAAATTGTCTCTAATTAGTTGATGTGTTTTGGTAGTTGTTCTTGTGATGTGACAACTAACTTGGGGCATATTATTTTTTATATCTGGGTCAAACGAAAAATATTTATCTGCTGCAGTACTTGGTTGAATATCTAATTCATCAAAAATGATACTTCTTTTATCAACTCTTGCTGGAGTACCTGTTTTTAAACGTTCTGTTTTGATACCAATTTCGTGCAAATTCTGAGTAAGACCTTGTGCTGCTTGTTCGCCCGATCTACCAGCTGACATTGATTTATTTCCTATCCATATTCTTCCTTCTAAGAACGTACCAGCTGTAATGATAACTGATCTTGCTGAATAGTAACTACCAAAGAATGTTTTTACACCCTTTATTCTTTTTTTTAAGATTTTATTTGAGTTCAATCCTATTTGTTCAGTTTTTGCAATATCCAGTTCAGTAATCATTGCTTCTTTTAAAGATAAATTATCTGTATTTTGTAGTATTTCGATCATTCTTTTTGAGTATTCTCTTTTATCTGTCTGAGCTCTTAACGCCCATACAGCTGGGCCTCTACTTGCATTTAATATTCTTTTTTGAATAGCTGTCTCATCGGCTAATTTACCAATAATTCCACCTAATGCATCAACTTCATGAACCAACTGACTTTTTGCTGGTCCCCCAACTGCAGGGTTACACGGTTGCCAGGCAATTCTATCTAGATTAATTGTAAATAAGGCAGTAGAAAAACCTAATTTTGCTGTTGTTATAGCGGCTTCGCATCCTGCATGTCCTCCTCCAATAACGATGACGTCAAAAGATTCATTTGTTGAGTGATGATCTTTCATTATTGGAGCGATTTAATTAGCTAAATTCCTAAATCTCGTAAATTGAGGTTCAAATAATAATTTAACAGTTCCTACGGGTCCATTTCTATGTTTAGTGACAATGATTTCTGTAATTCCTCTATCTTCAGTCTCTGGATTATAGTATTCATCTCTGTAAATCATTAATACTAAATCTGCGTCTTGTTCAATAGATCCTGACTCTCTTAGATCGCTTAACATTGGTCTTTTATTTGTTCTAGACTCAACACCTCTACTAAGCTGAGATAAAGCTACTACTGGTACTTTTAATTCTCTGGCCATGCTTTTAAGACCTCTTGTTATTCGTGAAAGTTCTTGCACTCTATTATCAGGGGTTGATCCTTCCATCAACTGCAGATAATCAATGACAATTAATCCAAGTTCTTTTTTTTGTTCAGCTATTAATCTTCTGCACAGAGATCTCATCTCTAGAACACTTAAGTTAGGCTTGTCATCTATAAATATTGGTAATTGACCTAATGAATTGATACCTTCTCCAAGTAATGGCCATTCATCTTGCTGTAATCTTCCTGTTCTTAGCCTGCCACTTTCGATTCCCACTTCCATAGAGAGCAATCTATATGTCAACTGTTCTTTACTCATTTCGAGGCTAAATACACATACAGGTAAATCTTGAGATTGTGCAACATTTTTAGCCAGATTAAGAACTATTGAAGTTTTTCCCATTGAAGGTCTTCCAGCAACAATTATTAAATCACTTCTTTGAAAACCTTGAGTCATCGCATCAAGATCGTAGAAATTAACAGGGATTCCAGCTACTGAAGTACCTAATGATCTTGACTCTATTTCATTGAAAGTACTTGTAAGGATTTCAGCTGCTTGAGTTAGACCTTTTGAAGGTTTTTCTTGACTGATTTCAAATATTTTTTGCTCTGCTTTATCTAGAACTTCATTAGTATCTTGAGTTTGATCAAAACCTAGTTGAACCACTTCATTTCCAGATCTAATAAGTTGCCTTCTCATGAATTTGTCGTTAATTAAATTAGCAACTTGTTCTATGGAAGCTGTAGAGGAAACATTTTCAACAAGTTCTACCAGTTTGCTGTTTCCTCCAATTTTTTCTAGTGATCCATTATCTGCTAACCAAGCACTCATTGATGTTAAATCAGTTGGTTTTCCCTGGGTATGCAACATTAATGCTGTTCTATAGATCTCTTGATGGGCATTTATATAAAAAGCTTCAGGTTTAATTAAGTCTGCAATTCTTCCGATCGCGTCCGGATCAAGAAGTATGCCACCAAGAACAGCTTCCTCTGCTTGAATGTTTTGAGGAGGAACTAATCCAGCATTGTCACTATTAAAATCTTTTTTAAAATTTTTATTTTGCCCATTATTTGGAAAAGGTACGGAAACCATATCTTTAATTGCTTAGATATATACTCTGGCTACTTTTCAAAATAATGCAACAAATTGATTAACTTGTTACTTCAATATTTACTTCTGCATTTACTTCTGGATGTAATTTTATTTTTGCAGTAAAGGAACCTAAATTATGAATATCAGGAACAGTAATGTTTCTTCTATCAATTTCTTTTTTAGTAGCCGCTTCTATCGCTTCGGCAACATCTCCATTGGTAACCGTTCCAAAAAGGACACCATCTTCTCCAACCTGTTTTTTGATAGTGAACCTACCTATTGTAGATAATGCAGTTTGGAAATCTAAAGCTTCTTGCTTTAATTTATCAGCAGCGATTTTTTCTTTTTCTTTCTTCCTCTCTATTTGTTTAAGGACAGCTGGTGTTACATTCATTGCCTTGCCATAAGGTAATAGAAAATTTCTTGCGTATCCTGGCGCAACATCAACTAGATCTCCTTCTTTGCCTAGTGATGCAATTGATTCAGTTAATGCGACTTGTACTCTTTTAGCCATGAAAATATTGAACAATATAGTTAATAATAAGACCTAGAGGGTAACTTTACTTTTTTTGCAAAACCAAATTTCGCAAGAATCTTAATATGTTCCCATGTTATGTCTATTTGACCTTTAAATAATCCTTGTTTTGCCGAATTGGGAAATGCATGATGGTTATTATGCCAACCTTCTCCAAAAGTTAATGCAGCAACCCATGCATTGTTTTTAGATGAATCACCACTTTCAAATGGTGCTTTACCCCAACAATGCGTCGCAGAGTTGACAAGCCAAGTTACATGATAAACAACCACAAGCCTCAATGGAATGCCCCAAAGGACTAGAGCCCAGCCTCCAACTCCTAGTTTTTGACCTATTGCGTACAATGACAGTCCAATAGGAATTTGTAAGAATAAAAAATATTTATTTAAAAATCTATAGTATGGATCCTTGATTAAATCTGCACTTAGTTTTGGAACAGCTTTTAGTGCTTCTACGTCTTTAAACATCCAACCCATATGACTCCACCAAAACCCCTTTTTACTATTGTGATGATCTACTTCAGTATCTGAAAAAGAATGGTGATGTCTATGTAAGCCTACCCAATCGATTGGTCCATGCTGGCAACTTATGGCTCCACATGTAGCAAAAAATCTTTCTAACCATCTTGGTACAATGAACGATCTGTGTGATAACAATCTGTGATATCCAAGGGTGACTCCTAAACAAGCACTTACCCAGTAAAAAAATAATAATGAAGTGACTGCAGGGAAACTCCAAAATTTTGGTTGTAAAGCTACAAGGGAAAGAATATGTATTGCAACCATAAAAACAATTGTTCCCCATGTTTTATGTAGTCTTGGAGGATATCTTTTTGAATGACTGGAGGGTTTCAGTAATTTTTCTGAGAGTTCTATAACTTTTTCAGCTGGAACAGGTTTTTTTAATTTTGCTGTTTCTTGGAAAATTACTGAATTCATGATATGGAAATACTGTTTTCAAAATTACCGATATGTAATATTATCATACTATACTATTGATAAGTTTAATTATCTGTGAGTCTCGGATATCGCGATAAATTATCTAGAGGTCGAAGGGCTATGGCTCATTTGATTCACCTTTGGCATGAAAGAAATGGTTGGTCTCACAGAGTATTACCATTACTTTCAGAAGTTCTTGATTTAGGTAAAGTTCATAATTCGCAAATTTCTAATCTTAGGAATGGGAAGTTATCTTCGCCAGGTCCTGAAGTTTTTCTTGCCTTAGCTCAAGTTAATACGATTCTTGATCAAGGTATTGAAAAAATCAGGGATCGTTTTGAAAGTGATTACCCAGAGTTATGGAAATCTTTGGAAGAGTCTGCATTACCCCTAAAAAATGATTCTGGTAATCCATTGTCGGCCGGGGAGTTATTCGAGATATTTTCAGGATTAAAACCTCTACCTTCATCTTTTGACTGGTACATAGAAGATGAAGAAGCTTCTGCTTTAAGTGATGCTCTTTCAGTGCATTTTTGTCAGAATAAGGCTTGGAGATCATGTAAAATGCAGGTAATGGAAGCCTATGATGTCAATAAATCTGCTCGTAGAGAACGTTTTGCTGAGGTAATTGCAGGAATTAGAGATTATACGGCAGAAGAATTAGATGGAGAACTTCTTGATTTATATGAGGCTTCAAAAAAACTTTCTTATTTTCAGGGCAGGGGACCTAATGCTTTCCTCACAGAATTAAGAAATTTAGCTTCTAAAAATTAAATGAATTTTCATAATAAATGACTCTTGATAGTAACTTAAAACTGGCTGAAAACGCTGTTCTTTCTGTCGAAGATAGTTTGAGTAAAGTTTTCCAAGAAAGGTCCAATCAGGTTTTCCAGAAATTAGAAAATATTTTGACAATTTTTAAGGAAGAAAAAGTTTCTACTAGTCATTTCAATCAATCTTCTGGTAGTGGTCATGATGATATATCTAGAGAAAAAATTGATGCGGTCTTTGCGAGATTGTTTCTTGCTGAAAAGGCTGCTGTGAGGATGCAATTTGTAAGTGGAACTCATGCAATAAGTTCTGTCTTATTTGGTATTCTTCGACCTGGAGATGTAATGTTATCTCTTACAGGACAACCATATGACACGTTAGAAGAAGTCATAGGAATAAGGGGAGGAGGAAAAGGATCACTTAAAGATTTTGACATTGAATATAAGCAAGTAAATATCTGTGAGAATTTTGATTCTTTTGAAGAAAAAATTGTTCATTTTTTTAAAGAAAATTTATGCAAATTAGTATTTATACAAAAAAGTTGTGGATATAGTTGGAGAAAGTCTCTTACGAATCATCAGATAGAGAAAATTTGTAGTCTTATTCATTCTCTTGATCCTAACTGTATATGTTTTGTTGATAACTGTTATGGGGAGCTTGTTGAAGATAGTGAACCAATTTCTAAAGGGGCAAATATAATTGCTGGATCATTGATAAAAAATTTGGGAGGAACAATAGTTCCTACTGGTGGGTACGTTGCAGGAGATGCAGAGTTAGTTGAGATGGCATGTTCTAGATTAACCTCACCAGGTATTGGTTCTTCTGCAGGAATAAATTTTGGACTAGGAAGATTAATTTTGCAGGGTTTGTTTTTAGCACCACAAATTGTTCACGAATCACTAAAAGGTGCAGATATGGTTGCAGCAGTCTTTAAAAATTTGGGATTTAAGGTTTTACCAGAGCCAGCAACTTATAGATCTGATCTTATTCAGTCAGTAAGATTGAATAATCCTGATTTGGTACAAAAAGTTTGTCAATCTTTTCAAAATTCTTCACCAGTAGATTCTTTTTTGAATGTTGTTCCATCATCAATGGAGGGATATGATTCAAAATTATTAATGGCAGGCGGTACCTTTATTGAAGGTAGTACAAGTGAATTTTCTGCTGATGCCCCTCTAAGAGATCCTTACAATATTTTTGTTCAAGGTGGTTCTCACATAGCTCACATCAAAATTGCATTAATTCGTTTATTATCTGAACTATTAGAGGAAAAATTAATTTCAAAGGATTCTCTATTTCCTTTATCTACTTAATCATGTCTTACAAGTTTCCAGACAACCTCAACTATGCTGATACTCATGAATATGTCTTGGAAGAAAATGGATTATTAAAAATTGGAGTTAGTGAATTTGCTATAGATCAATTAGGAGATATTGTTTTTGTTGAATTAGCTGATGAAGGTGCGACTTTAGAGAAAGGCGAGACTTTTGGAACAATAGAATCAGTTAAGGCCGTTGAGGAAGTCTATCTGCCTTTTTCAGGGAAAATAGTATCTGTAAATGAAAGTGTTATTGAGAACCCTGAGCTTTTACAGAATGATCCGATTGGAGACGGTTGGTTAGTCATTTTGAAACCAGAATCAAAAGCATCAATTGCTGATTTGATGACTTCAGATGCATATAAATCAAAGGTTATGCCAAATTAAAGCAAAATCTTTATACATAGGTTAAGTTATAGAAAAATTGGACATGAAATCCACGGTTAATTCAGATTTATTTATTAATAGACATCTTGGCTTGAGTGATGCTGATGAGCAGAAAATGCTCTCTAAGCTTGGTTTTAATAATATTGATCAATTTATAAATCAAGTTATTCCTGAAGATATTCAGCTTAAAGATAAATCTTCAGAAATATTGCCCCAAGGTTGTTCAGAAATTGAGGCTTTAAACGAATTAGAAGAGATTGCAAATAAAAATACTAAAATGAGATCACTTATAGGCCTTGGTTATTATGACAATCATATGCCTAAAGTAATCCAAAGACATGTTCTTGAAAATCCAAGGTGGTACACGTCTTATACTCCATATCAAGCAGAAATTGCACAAGGAAGATTAGAAGCTCTATTTAATTTTCAGACTATTGTTTGTGAACTAACAGGATTCCCTGTCGCCAATGCATCTTTGTTGGATGAGGGTACTGCTGCAGCAGAAGCCATGGCCATGAGTTTTTCCGCCAGAAAAAATAAATCTTCAACAGTGTACTTAGTGGAGTCAAATGTTTTTGATCATACTTTTAATGTTCTACAAACCAGAGCAAAACCTTTGGGAATATCCTTAAAACGCTTTACTCAAAGTAATCTTCCTAATCATGATGATGTTTTTGGAATGTTGTTGCAATTACCTGGTAAAAATGGACAATTATATGATCCCACATTCTTGATATCCCAAGCACATAGATCAGAAATTATAGTTGCGGCATGTATTGATCCATTAGCACAAGTTTTGATTAAACCAATTTCTGAATTTGGTGTTGATGTAGCAGTGGGTAGTATGCAAAGATTTGGGGTACCAATGGGTTTTGGTGGCCCCCATGCAGCATATTTTGCTTGTAGCGAAAAATACAAAAGGCTTATACCCGGAAGAATTGTTGGGCAAACTCTCTCGAAAAATGGTGAAAAGTCTCTAAGACTAGCATTGCAAACAAGAGAGCAACATATTAGAAGGGAAAAGGCCACCAGTAATATTTGTACTGCTCAATCTTTATTAGCTATAATCTCCTCTTTTTATGCCATTTATCATGGACCCTCTGGGTTAACGCAAATTGCTAAGAGATTAGTTGAGTTGAGAATTAATTTAGAATCAAGTTTGGCTGCTTTAGGTTTTGATATTCCTGATGGGATTAGATTTGATAGTGTTGATGTTTATTCTGAGCACTCCCAGAGGATCCATGATGAAGCTTTAAAAAATGGCTATAACTTAAGAATTTTGCCTTTGGGATCAACTATTGAAAATTCAACTGGCTTTGGGATCTCTTTAGATGAGCTTAGTAATGAAAAAGAAATAAAAGATATTTTGACTTTCATAGCAAAACTTATAGAAAAAGAAGAAGATTTAGAGCATATAAAATTTGATAAAGAATTTCATCTTGAAAGTTTAGCTTTGAGATCCAGTGCATGGATGCAGCAAGATATATTCACAAATTATCAAAGTGAAACTGAATTAATGAGATATATTTTCCGACTTGCAGAAAAAGATTTTTCTTTGGTAGATGGGATGATGCCATTGGGAAGCTGTACCATGAAGTTAAATTCTGCAGCAGAGTTAAATCCAGTCTCTTGGGCTAATTTATCTTCCATGCATCCTTTTTCCCCACCAGATCAAACTAAAGGCTATTCAAAAATTATATCTGACCTAGAAAAATGGCTAAGTGAGATTGTTGGTTTAAAATCAGTTTCTTTTCAACCAAATGCAGGCTCTCAAGGAGAGTTTGCAGGTTTATTGGCAATTAATTCTTATTTTGAATCAAAAGGTGAACTGTTAAGAAAAAAATGTTTAATTCCAAAAAGTGCTCATGGAACAAATCCTGCTAGTGCAGTTATGGCAGGTTTTGACGTGTTAACTGTTGAATGTGATGACGAAGGAAATATTGATTATCAAGATTTGTCAATCAAGGTCAAGAAATTTGATAACCAAATAGGGGCTCTTATGTTGACTTATCCCTCTACTCATGGAGTTTTTGAATTACAAATCAGAAAGATATGTGATTTAATTCATTCTGTGGGAGGATTTGTCTATTTAGATGGAGCAAATTTGAACGCTCAGGTTGGATTATGCAAACCTGGAAACTATGGCGTTGATGTTTGTCATTTGAATTTACATAAAACATTCTGCATTCCACATGGAGGAGGTGGTCCAGGAGTAGGTCCAGTTGCTGCATCAGAAACTTTAAGCCCATACCTTCCTACTCATTCTTTAATGGATAATAATTCATCTAATAGTTTTAATTTCGTATCTTCTGCCAAGCATGGGAGTGCCAGTATTCTTCCAATCAGTTGGATGTATATAAAAATGGCAGGTCTTAGTGGGTTAAGGAAAGCAACTTCGCACGCAATTTTATCTGCAAATTATATTGCGCATTCCTTAAAACATAAATTCAAGATTCTCTATAAAGGAAAAAATGATTTTGTCGCACATGAATGTATTTTAGATTTTAGAGATTTAAAATCCAAAAGTGGATTGAGTGTCAATGATTTAGCTAAACGATTAATTGATTATAGTTTTCATGCCCCAACTATTAGTTGGCCTGTTCCAGAAACCATAATGATAGAGCCTACTGAAAGTGAAAGTTTGCGAGAAGTAGATAGATTTTGTGAGGCTATGCTTTTGATTGGAGAAGAAATCAGTGAAATAGAAAATAATTATGAATTAAGAAATAATAATGTAATAAACAATGCTCCCCATACGCTGAAAGAGTTAATTGCTGATAATTGGCAATATCCTTATTCAAAAGAAAAGGCTTCTTTCCCTTATAAAACTCCAACACTTATTAAGTTTTGGTCTTCAGTTTCTAGGATCAATAATGCATATGGCGATCGCAATTTAATTTGTTCTTGCAATGTAAATCAAGATGAGACTTTAGAAGAAAAAAAATGTGCTTAAAGGACTAGCGTGCCTGTATTTACTTAGTTATTATCAGTGAGAATAAAAATTTAATATTTTCTTATAGAATTTTTTTAAATTTTTTTATTAAAATATTTGAGCATCAAATTTTTTGGGGTATTTGAAGCTATGACCAAAGATTTTAAATCTGGTAATGTTAAGCAACTGCCAGTTAAAAACGTCAACTTACCAAATTTTGTAAATAATTTTTCTGGAGATAACTCAAAGATTTGTTCCATTGAGGGGACTAATGTTATAAGAGTACCTTTTGGTAAAAAATTCTCAAAGAAAAAAAGGCCTGAAAAGAATCAAAATATTGCTACTCTAATACTTCCTTTAAGTTCATATAGTAATCCTACGCCCCCACACGTTGCATAATAATTTAGATCAAATTTAATCTATTTCTTTGAGCGTATCTGAATAATAATTTTGCAGTTGTAATGTTGCTTGATTCCAATCCCATTTTTCTGCTTCGTTTCGTGCCTCTTTTCTCATAACTTC
The DNA here is from genome assembly GCA_003280515.1 of Prochlorococcus sp. AG-355-P18. GTDB lineage: Bacteria > Cyanobacteriota > Cyanobacteriia > PCC-6307 > Cyanobiaceae > Prochlorococcus_A. Next base: position 60,223 of record QCER01000008.1, on the reverse strand, counting down.
TCTTTTATCTTCATTCTCTAAAATTTTTTTTGTCGCTTCAATCAAACTTTGTTCCCCATTATCTTTCTCATCAGGATCATATAAACAACCATTAATCCCATCGCTAATAATATCTGGAATTCCCCCCTTGTTGGCTCCGATAACTGGACATCCTGCTGCCATTGCTTCAAGTAAAACTAATCCAAGTGTTTCTGTACTGGATGGAAATAAAAATATATCTCCAGAGGCATAAGCGCTTGCAAGTTCATCTCCAGATAAATATCCTATGAAATTAGTCTTGGTATTTTCGAAGATTTTTTCAAGCTGGTTTCTATATGGTCCGTCACCTACAAGTGCTAGGCAAGCATTAGGAATACTTTCTAAGACTGGTTTAATTCTCTCAATTTGTTTTTCTGCTGATAATCTTCCTACATAAATCAATAAGTAATTAGCGTCGTTATATTCCCCAAATAATTTTTTTCTCATTTTCTCACTTCTCAAATCTGGCCTGAAACTGAAAGTATCTACTCCCCTTTGCCATAGAGCAGTCCTTTGAATACCTTTATCTTTTAACTCATTGACCATAGCGGTGGAAGTACATAAATTTAATAAGGCTTGATTATGAGCTGCTTTAAGTAATTCCCACAAAAGTGGCTCTAACATCCCCATACCGTAATGTTCCAGATATTTTGGAAGATGAGTATGGTAACTGGCAATTAAAGGAATATTATTAGTTTTTGCTAACCATATGCCACCTAAGCCAAGTACCGCTGGATTAACAACATGTATCAAATCTGGGTTAAATTTTTCTAACTTATCTGAGACTGCAGGACCCGGCAAACCAAGCTTCAACTCTGGGTATAAGGGTAATGGCATTGCAGCAACTCCAACTACAGTTGCACCCATATATGATTCTGGACACCCTTCTGGACAAAAAATTATAACTTCATCACCATTCTTTATTAAAAATTCAATCGTTTTAGTCAGTCTTGTGACTATGCCATCAACTTTAGGTAAAAAAGTTTCAGTAAACAATGCAATTTTCACTTTCTTAAGGTAACTATTTTAGAAATTTTAATTTGTCTTTATTGCCTCAGCTTGTTTTTTAGTCCAGGATGAAACACAAGGTATGCGCTTAAGATCGCATCTATTGGAGAATTTTTTGGCAACTTCAACAACTTCTTCTAATAAGCCATTATCAAGAGTCGTTGGGTTTAAACCTAATTCTATAAAACATTTATTATCAACAATTAGATCATTTTCTACTGCTTCATTCCTTGGATTTGGTAAATAATTAATATCAGCTCCTGTTAGAGAAGCAACTTTTTTAGCTAATTCTCCAACTTGATGACTCTCAGTCATTTGATTAAAGATTTTGACTCTTTCTCCAGATTTTGGAGGGTTTTCAAGAGCAAGTTGTACGCATTTAACAGAGTCTTTTATATGTATAAATGCTCTTGTTTGCCCGCCTGTCCCATGAACACTTAATGGATATCCAATTGCAGCTTGCATTAGAAATCTGTTTAAAACAGTTCCATAATCTCCGTCATAGTCAAATCTGTTTGTCAATCTAGGATCTTTTAAAGTTGCTTCTGTATTTGTTCCCCAAACAATGCCTTGATGTAAATCAGTAATCCTTACAAGATCATTTTTGTTGTAGTAAAGAAATAATAATTGATCTAAGGTTTTAGTCATATGGTAAACACTACCTGGACTTGCAGGGTGTAATATTTCTTCTTCAAATCGGCTTCCATCTGGTTGTGGAACTTCAACTTTTAGATAACCTTCTGGAATTGTTGCACCTCTATGTGATCCATATCCATATACTCCCATTGTTCCTAAATGAACAACATGAATGTCTAAATTACTCTCTACTATTGCAGCAAGAAGGTTGTGGGTGCCATTAACATTATTGTCCACTGTATATCTTTTGGTGAAACTGGATTTCATCGAATACGGTGCTGCTCTTTGTTCTGCAAAATGGATTACGGAATCTGGTTTTTCATCAATTAGCAAATTGAGCAATTTTTGATATTGTTTAGAGATATCCATATTAAGAAATCTCATAGGCTTACCTCCAATCTCTTCCCATGCAGTAAGTCGTTCTGTTATCGAAGCAATTGGAGTTAAAGATTCTACCTCTAGATCAATATCAATTTTTCTACGACTTAAATTGTCGACAATAATAACATCATGATTTTGCTCTGCTAAATTCACCGCACAAGGCCAACCGCAAAAACCATCTCCACCTAGAACAATAACTTTCACTCAGAACTCCAGAATTAAAAGATTCATAATATATTTATTAAATTACTACAGTGTGCTTCCACTTTGCGAAAAAACATTGTAAATAGTTTCAAATCTTCTTTCTTAATACGATAAATAAAATCAAATAATAAATTTTTACTTTCTTTTTAAACTTTTCTCAATTCAGGGTATTAGATAGATATGTTTTTGTCTGGCGAACTTGCTACTGCAAAGTCTTGTTTTTTAATTCTTCCTGCCAGAAAAGCTTGCCTGCCAGCTTTCACACTATAATTTATAGCTTGAGCCATTAGAGGAGGATTTGCGGCTTGTGCTATTGCACTATTGATTAGAACACCATCAGCTCCAATTTCCATAGCTTGAGAAGCTTCACTAGGCACCCCAATTCCTGCGTCAATTATTACTGGCACTTTTGCATTCTCAATAATTATCCTTATATTTGATAAATTTAACAAACCTTGCCCGGAGCCTATGGGCGATCCCAATGGCATTACAGTTGCGCAACCTATTTCTTCTAGTCTTTTCGCAAGAATAGGATCTGCATTGATATAAGGTAGTACAGCGAAACCCTTTTTTATTAAAATTTCGGCTGCTTTAAGAGTTTCTATTGGATCTGGTAGCAAATACTTTTTGTCAGGAATAACTTCTAACTTCACAAAATTATTTTCTTCTTGACCAGATAATTTTGCAAGTTCTCTGCCTAAAATTGCTATTCTGACTGCCTCATCGGAATTAACACAACCAGCTGTATTAGGAAGCATCCAGTATTTTTCCCAGTTGATCTTTTCGAGTAAATTTTCTCCGGTCTGATCATTTTTAATTCTTCTAACAGCGACGGTTATAATTTCTGTTTCAGAATTTGACAAACTTTCGACCATATCTTGAGTAGATTTGTATTTGCCAGTACCAACCATTAATCTATTTGAAAATTGTTTTCCACCAATTACTAAAGAAGCATAATTTTTCATATTTAGAATCCTTTATCTTTAATACCTTTATAAGGTTTATAATTGTTTCTCTTTTCTAACTCCTTACTTTTTTTAATTGCTGTTTTGTTTTTTGGATCTATCACCAAAACCTTTTGATATGTTTCATATGCCAAATCGTACTCAAGTAAACGCTGTTGTGCTGATGCGAGGTTATTTAGGGCTATGGGATATTCTGGAAGTGATTTTATTGCAGAGTTATAGTGTTTAATTGCTTTCTTAAATTCATTTTGAGCAGCATAAGAAAATCCTAAAGCATTATTTATTATCGCTTTGGCTTCATCAGGTTCATTTTCATAATTTTCAATAGCTTTTAAAAAAGTTTTAGTAGCTTCAGAATATAATCTTTTTTTTATCTGAATAGACCCAAATTCATATAATTCTGTAGCTTGAGTGAGAGAATCTAAACCTTTTTGCTCGAATTTTACTAAATTTAATTCTTCACTTCTTGTTTTTAGAAATTGTCTGAATACAAAAATAGAAATTATTATTAATACGACAAAAAGAATTATTAAATAAGTTTGAAAGGAAGATATTTCCATTATTTATAATTACTTTTCTAAATTATATTCTATATTCTTTTTTCTACTAACTAACGGAAGAAACAATTTTTTCAAAACACTTAGGATCGTTTAAGGCTAATTGAGCAAGCATTTTTCTGTTAATGATGATTTCTGAATTTTTCATGCCATTTATTAATTTGCTATAGTTTGTTCCATTTATTCTCGCAGATGCGTTAATTCTAGAGATCCAAAGTCTTCTAAAATCTCTTTTTCTTCTTCTTCTATCCCTATAAGCATTACAAAGAGCTTTCATCACTCTTTGGTTAGCTGTTCTGAAAAGATTTTTGTTGCCGCCTCTAAAACCTTTGGCAAGATTTAAGATCTTGTTTCTTCTTTTTCTGGCTATGTTGCCTCTTTTTACCCGTGCCATGAATATCTAATAAAATTGGTTAAAGATTTATGCGTATGGAATCATTAATTTTACATTATCAGCATCTCTTTCATCAACTACGGCTTTTGTTGATAGATGTCTTTTTAATTTTGAGCTTTTATGATCAAGTAAATGATTATGGAAAGCTCTTCTTCTCATGAATTTACCCGTCGCAGTAGCTTTAAATCTTTTGGCAGCTGATTTACGAGTTTTTAGTTTAGACATTTAAGTCAAATGTGTTTAATTAGGATAATCTAAACCTTTATACGCATTGGTGCAAATTAAAGTTTTTAATTGATAAGGAAAGTTCTAATTTATGAAACTTAAATTTGCCTTTTTAAACTTATTTTTAGGCTGTATTTCTCTTTTAATAATTAACATTAAATTTATTTCAAATGCAAAAGGAGAAGAATTGCTAAAGGTTGAACTCCATAATGAAATTAAAAAAGGAAAATTTTTTATTGGTTTAAAGCAATATTTAGGCGGGGAGAATGATAGTTTTTCGGAGAAAAAGAATATAAACTTTACAACTAATAAAGGTTTTTTAAACTTGATATCGTCTAACGGTATTAAACATAAATCAAAACAGATAAATATTACCTGGGCGGATATTCCCGTCAAAAATCCAAAAACAATTGAAAGAATTGTTTTTGGTCCTTTTGCTAGCTATGAATCGGCAAAAAAACAATCAGGGATACTAAGAGATAAAGGATTTGAGACGACTGTTGCCTACCCTAAAAATTGGGAAGTATGGATTCCATTTCAAGATGATCTGCCAGAGTTTGAATTAAAAAATAAGATTTTCAAAAAAATAAAAAATTTTCAAATTACTCCTGTTCTTAGAAACGACTACAGTGGTATCAAACTTGAAGGTCCTATATATATTTATTCTGAAGAGGAAATAAAAATAAATGGTGTTAATTTTGGCAATAATTTTTATTTAATCAAAGATTTATATGGAACTTGGACCTTGGTTCAAAAAATTGAATTTGATGACTATTTGGCAGGTGTTTTGCCATACGAAATTGGGCCGAATTCTCCTTTAGAAGCACTCAAGGCTCAAGCAGTTATTGCAAGAACTTGGGGAATATTTAATTCTGATAGATTTAATATGGATAAATATCATTTATGTATAAGCACTCAATGCCAAGTTTATAAGCCTTCTGAAATTTCATATAAAAACGTACAAAAAGCCATAGACGAAACTTCAAATTTAATTCTCACTCATGAAAATCAACCAATAAATGCGTTTTATCATGGTTCTAATGGTGGAGTATCTGCTACTGCAGGCGAGTCTTGGCAAATTCAAGATTATTCTTATTTCAATTCAATCATTGATGGTTCTAAATCATTAAATAAAATTTTTAAACTTCCAATTACAAATGAATCTTATTTAAATAATTTTTTAGATTTTGATAAAGAACAGTTTTATGGAAGTAATCATTCTCTTTTTCGATGGAATAAGAAAATTTCTAGTCTTGAAATTAAAGAAAAGTTAATTAAAAACAAACTTATAAATATTAATGAAGATGTTTTGGATTTAAATTCTATTGAACGTGGGTCTAGTGGCAGAGTGACAAAATTGGAAATACAAACGGACAAGGGTAATAAATCTATTGTTCTTGTTAAAGATGATATTCGACGGGTATTAAATTTTATACCTAGTAATTTGTTTACTATTAATAAATTAAATGATGATTTATGGCTTTTGAGAGGAGGAGGCTTCGGCCATGGTGTAGGTTTATCTCAGTCAGGAGCAATTGAAATGGCAAAATTAGGATTCTCTTATGAACAAATATTGAATCATTACTATCGAAATGCAAAACTAAAAAAATTTGAGATATTGTCTCAATGAAAGTTAAGTAATTAACAATTTACTTTTATGAGTAAGGGTTTTTATAAAAATCGAAGATTGAAGTCGTTTATATTTCTTAGTGCTTGTTTTTTAGTAGCTTTTATTCCTCATGCTAAGAATATCGAAAATTTCTTTTACATAATATTGACTCTTTCTTTTGTGATTGTTTTTTACGGTTTAATAGTTATTTCTAGAAATTTCAAAAGGAATAACATATTAAATACTAGAAGCATAAGAATTAGCAATAAAGAGTTACCTTTGCTTGATATTTTAGTCGCAGCTAGAGATGAAGAGAACGTTATAGCAAGATTAGTTGAAAGATTATTTAGTTTAGATTATCCAATAAATAAATTAAATATTTTCATAATCGATGATGGTAGTTCTGATAAGACGCCTCTAATTTTAGATCGATTATCTAGACAATATGACAAGCTAAAAGTTATAAGTCGTTCTCCAAATGCAGGAGGAGGAAAGTCAGGAGCTTTGAATTATGCCTTGAAATTTACCCATGGTGAATGGCTATTAGTTTTGGATGCTGATGCCGAATTAAAACAAGATTCTTTGATAAGGTTATTTAGTTTTGTAGAAGAGGGTGATTGGTCTGCAGTTCAACTACGAAAATCAGTAACAAATGTAAGTAAGAATTTTTTAACTTCCTGTCAGTCAATGGAGATGGCTATGGATGCAATCTTTCAATATGGAAGATTATCAGTTGCTGGAGTTTCCGAATTAAGGGGAAATGGCCAATTAATTAAGAAAGAAACATTATTAGAATGTGGTTCTTTTAATGAAGATACAGTTACAGATGATCTTGATTTGAGTTTAAGATTACTATTATCAAAATCTAGAATTGGAATCTTATGGGATCCTCCAGTCATGGAAGAGGCAGTTGAGAATGTAAATGCTTTATTAGCGCAAAGGCAAAGATGGGCAGAGGGGGGGTTGCAAAGATTCTTTGATTATGGAGATCAATTATTTACTAAAAAAATTGATTATTTGCAGAAATTTGATTTAACTTACTTTTTCAGCTTGCAATATGCATTACCAATCATTTCTATTTTTGATTTAGTTTTTAGTATTGCTTTTTTAGATTCACCAATTTACTGGCCTATTTCATTTACAGCTTTTATGTTATCTGGAATTGCTTTTTGGTACGGTTCTTATTGTAAAAGTGAAGTACCTGTATTGCAAAAAAGCAATTTTTTGATGGTATTTGTATCGGTTTTTTATTTATCACATTGGTTTTTAGTAATCCCTTGGGTAACTATAAAGATGTCTATTTTTCCCAAAAAGATACTCTGGAAAAAGACTCTTCATACTGGAGTTTAATTTATTCATCAAGGTCTATAATTTCTCCATTAAAAAAATTTGCTAAGTTTTTTGAACTATCATCATAAGTTTCTTCGTTAGATATTTTTGTTGAAGAATTAGTTTTTGGTTCTATTTTTTTTATTGGTCGAAAACTATTTATTTCATTTTGGTTTATTTCTGGAGTGTTTTTTAGGTTATTTTTTTTTAATTGTTTGGTTGAAAAATCAAGTATTATTTGATCTCCAAATATCTTTTTTAAAGTATTTTCTATTATAACTCTTCTGCTTTTTATCATATTTTCCCAGTTTGGAGATAACGCAATTGTGATTTTCTCCGAATCAAAACTTTCAAGTTCGGCTTGTTGTGAAAGTAACATTCTTGTCGATGGTAATTCTACTTTAGAGAGAATTAATTCCCATTTATCTTTTAAATGATTTGATCCAGGATTATTTTGGTTATTTTCAGAAATATATTCCATATTTTCTTTTTCAAGAACGTCAAATTTTTCTAATTTTTTGTCTTTTGTTTCGATTAATTCTTCGCGAGTTATCTCTTTTTTGATTCTTGGTTTTTGAATTTTATTAGAAATATTCTCTTCATTAAGAATTGCAATGTTTTTTCTACTTTCAGGCTTCTCTTCAGTCTTATTATTTTTACTTTCTTGTTTATTGTCAAAACTATTTATCTCTTGATTAACTAGAAGTCCAGTTAAATGTATTTCAAGCCAAAGCCTTGGATTATCACTTGTTTTGATTTGATATTCAATATTTCTCAGATTATTATGCCAATTAATTATTGTTGATTTATTTATTGTTTTTGAGATTTTATCCAATTCATCTCGAAATTCATCAGATGTATAGTAAAGATCTGAATATTTATTATTTGTAGTGTGTAGTAATAAATCTCTTGTTATGTTCAATAATCCGATAATTATTTGAAGAGGTTCATTTCCAGCATCATATAATTTGTTGCAGGTGATAATTAATGACTCTGTATTATTTTCAACCAATGATTTAATCAGATTTGTTAGTTCACTTTCTGATACTTCTCCAAGGAGGTTTTGGATATTATTAATTGTTACTCCTTCTGGTAAAAGATTCAATTGTTCAAGGAGGCTTTGTGCATCTCTCATACCTCCATTAGATCTTTTTGCAATCATTTTTAAAGCCTTAACTTGGTATTCGATGGATTCTTTTTCGGCGATTTCTGATAAATGTTGAAAAATATCACTAGGGCTTATTCTTCTAAAATCAAACTTCTGGCATCTACTTTTTATTGTATTTAATACTCTCTCAGGATTTGTGGTCGCAAGGATAAATACAACTCTTGAGGGCGGTTCTTCAATAGTTTTTAGTAAAGCATTTGAAGCTGCCGTTGAGAGCATATGACATTCATCAATAACATATACTTTCCATCTCGCTTGAGTAGGTGCAAATTTCGCTCTTTCTATAATTTCTCTTATATTTTCTACTCCTGTATTTGATGCTGCATCAATTTCGATAATATCTAGAGCGCTCCCATCTGTAATTTGTCTACACAAGTCACATTTACAACAAGGAGTTATCGTAGGTTGCTCGAATGCCTGGCAATTTAGAGATTTTGCAAATATTCTTGCACTTGATGTTTTTCCAGTGCCTCTTGGACCATTAAAAAGATATGCAGGAGCAATTTTTTTTGATAATAGTGCTTGTTTGAGTGTAATGGATATAAATTTTTGCCCAACCAGTTCGTCTAAGTTGTTTGGTCTATATTTTTGATGAAAAGGCTTATGTATATTTGGCATTTATTTTTCATTAATTAGCAAAATTTGGGATTCAATTAAAAAATTAAACTCTAATTTTATGCAGACTCTTTAATGATTCTTTTTGATCCTGAAGGTAGTTTAACAATTTTAGATGAGAACAAATTATCTACCATTTTTTTCGTAATTGTGAATTCTTTTACATTTTCCTCAGAAGGTAAAGTATACATTATGTCTAGCATGAGCTCTTCAATTATTGATCTTAATGCTCTTGCACCTGTTTTTCTTTTATATGCTTCATTTGCTATCGCTGCAACAGAATCAGGCTCAAATGATAATTCAACATTATCCATACTTAGCAAAGTCTTGAATTGCTTTACTAAAGCATCTCTTGGTTGAGTCAAAATAGATTCTAAAGTTTCTTTAGTAAGACGATCTAATACAGCACAAACCGGAATTCTTCCAATAAATTCTGGAATTAGACCATATTTCACTAAGTCATCTAATTCTAAATTTTTCAGGGAATCTCTTGCATCTACTATATTTTTTGTATCAACTTTGTTTTGATCTGAATTGGTGGTAAATCCTATGGAGTGTTTACCCATACGCTTTTGAACGATATCCTCTAAACCTATAAAAGCTCCCCCGCAAATAAATAATATTTGACTCGTATCAATTTGGATGCAGTCATGATAGGGATGTTTTCTTCCGCCTTGCGGTGGCACATTAGCAATTGTTCCTTCAAGCATTTTTAATAATGCTTGCTGTACCCCTTCACCAGAGACATCTCTAGTAATTGAAGGATTCTCGCTTTTTCTTGCAATTTTATCTATTTCATCAATATAAATTATTCCTTTTTGAGCTAGTTCCACATTCATTTCTGATTTCTGTAGAAGTCTTAAAAGTATGTTTTCAACATCCTCCCCAACATATCCAGCTTCGGTCAAAGTCGTTGCATCAGCTACTGCAAAAGGAACATCTAGAAACTCTGCTAATGTTTGCGCCAATAATGTTTTTCCACTTCCAGTAGGGCCGATGAGTAAAATATTTGATTTTTGTAATTTAGTTGCTTGTGAATCTGTTGAATTGCTATTTTTACTTTCTTCTTTAACTTTCCAAGCTAATCGCTTGTAGTGATTGTATACAGCTACTGATAATATTTTTTTCGCAGATTCTTGTCCAACAACTTGATTATCTAGAAAACTTTTAATTTCTAATGGCTTAGGAATGGAGGTTAATTCTAAAGGAATAGATTTTTTTGGATTATCGGTTGGTAATTTCTTTTTTACTTGCGGAGAGTTGTTTGTATTCGCTTGATTATCAAGTAGTTCTTCATCGAGAATTTCATTACAAAGGTCTATGCACTCATCACAGATATAAACCCCAGGACCAGCTATAAGCTTTCTTACTTGGTCTTGTGATTTACCGCAAAATGAACATTTAAGATGGGCGTCGAATTTAGCCATCGTTTATAAGTCTTTAATGTGAAAGGGTTTTAATATTTCCTATTAACTAGGATTGCTTATAAATATCGATTCGTCATCATATTCTTAAAAAATCAGTGTTCCTTGTCACTTTTTGATAACTTTATCGATTAATCCATATTCGACTGCTTCTGGGGGAGATAAAAAGTAATCTCTTTCTGTATCTTCATTAATTTTTTCTAAAGGTTGACCGGTATGTTCTGCTAAAAGCGAATTTAATGTTTTCTTGAGAAAAAGTATTTCTTTAGCTTGTATTTCAATTTCTACTGCTTGACCTTGTGCACCTCCAAGTGGCTGATGAATCATAATCCTAGAATTAGGTAAAGCCAATCTTTTCCCTTTTGCTCCTCCAGAAAGTAGAAATGCTCCCATACTTGCGGCCACTCCAAAGCATATTGTCACTACATCAGGTGATATTTGTTGCATAGTATCGTAAATTGCCATTCCTGCAGTAACTGAGCCTCCAGGAGAATTGATATATATTTGTATATCTTTTTCGGGATCTTCAGCTTCAAGAAATAATAATTGTGCAACAAGTGAGTCAGATACTTGGTCATTAATTCCAGTACCTAAAAAAATTATTCTCTCCCTCAAAAGTCTTGAATATATATCAAAAGCTCTTTCTCCTCTACCTGATTGTTCTATAACGGTAGGAACAGCGGCAATAGTTTTATTTTTACTTTCGTAAGAACTTATTGAGCTTTGGATTAAATGTTTTTTTACTGAGTTCACAAATTAGTTATTGTCCTATAAATAATTTAAGGGGTTTTTGTTTAATTAGTAGGAAATTTCATAAATTATTTTTTTTCTTTTTGATTTTGAGTTTTTGTAGTTTTTGTAGTTTTTGTTGCTTTTGTTGTTTTGGAGGTTTTGGATGCTTTAGAAGTTTTTAAGGTTTTTTCTTTTACTTCAGAATTTTCTTCAAGCCAAATTATTAATTTTTCTTTAAGTAAATCGTTAGTTATTACTTCTGTTAATTTTTTAATATCTATTTGTTTTGATGATTGAGCGATTGCATCTTCATAATCTTTCATTTTTAAATCAATTTCATCTTTCTCAACTTTTATATTTTCTGTTTCAGCTAATGCTTTTAAAGCTAAATTTCTTTGAACATTTTTTTCAGCCTGAGGCCTTGTGGACTCTGCTAATGACTTAACTAATTCAGGAGTGAAAGTAGATTTAACATCAAGACCTTGTTGAGCAAATCTTTGAGCGGTTTGTTCAATATTATTCCTCACTTCTATATCAATCATAGATTTTGGAATTTCAGCAACCAATTCGTTTGTTAATGCATCTAGTAAAGCTTCAATTTTGATATCTTTTTGAGTTTTTTCAAAATTGTCTTTAAGTTGCTTTTCAATATCTTTCTTTAACTCTTTTAATGATTCTTTGTTGCCAGACTGTTTTGCAAAATCGTCATTAAGTTCAGGTAATTCTTTTTCCTTAAGATCCTTAAGGTTTACTTCAAAGATTGCCTCTTTGCCTCTTGAATCCTCATGAGAATAATCTTCAGGAAATTTAAGGTTAAGTGTTTTAGTATCACCAATTTTCATCTTTACGATTCCCTCAACGAAACCGGGAATCATTTTGTTCTTTTCTAATTCAAGATCCATTGATTCACTTGTTCCACCATCAATCTCTTTACCAGAATCTTTATATTTTCCTTTGAAACTAACTACAGCAATATCTCCTAATTTTGCTGCTCTATTAGTAACTGGAATAATGTTTGCAAACTGATTTCTAGATTTTTCTAGCGCTTCATCTATTGACTTAGGATCAAACTTTGTTTTTGATATTTCAATACTTAGTCCTTTGGATTTTTTAAGTTTTAATTCTGGGGCAACATCAGTTTGAAGAGTAACCTTAAGTGATTTTTCAGGACTAAACTTTGCAAGTAAAGATTCAAATCCATCTACCAATTCTGGCTCACTTAGTGGCTCTATAGATTTTATTTTTAACGCTTCTTGCCATGATTTATCAATAATTTTTTCTAGAGCAGAAGCGTGTAATTGCGTTAAGCCGATTCTTTGGATTAAGACTTGTTTGGGAATTTTGCCAAGTCTAAATCCCGGTATTTTGGCAGAACGACCGATAGAACTGATTGTTTCATTTACACAATTTTTGCATGTCTCAGATGGTATTTCTAATTCAAATGAGATTCTACTTTGAGGCAGAGGAGTTGTTTTGACTATTAATGCTTCTTTAGCCATTTTTTTATTTATTACAAAAAGCCGAAACTTAATTATTTCACATTATGTGATTTCCTTGAAAGTTATTTTTTTGATAAAGTAAAAAAAATAGTCAATCTATTTATAAAAATCATTCTAAAGTGTGAGACAATCTCCGTTTTTGCCTAATAGGCCATTAAAAGTTGCTGTTTTAGGATCTTCAGGTGCTGTGGGATCTGAATTACTCAAAATTCTTGAACAACGTGATTTCCCAATATCAGAATTGGTCTTACTTTCATCAGAGCGTTCTGAAGGAAAAAAAATTATTTGGAAAGGTGAAGAATTAGTTACAAAAAAAACAACTAAGGAAGAATTTCTGAATCTTGATTTAGTTTTAGCTTCAGCCGGTGGAAGTATTTCAAAAAAATGGTTATCTACCATTATGGAACAAAATGCTTTATTGATAGATAATTCAAGTGCTTTCAGATTAGATAATAATGTACCTCTTATAGTTCCTGAAGTTAATGCTAGTGACGTATTTAATCATGATGGGGTAATAGCGAATCCAAACTGCACTACCATTTTGCTGACATTAGTTTTAGCTCCGTTAAATAAACTTTCGACTATTCAAAGAGTTGTTGTCTCAACATATCAATCCGTAAGTGGTGCAGGCCAATTGGCGATGGAGGAACTGAAATTTTTAACTGAAAAATATCTTCGGGGTAATCCTCAAAAAAGTGAAGTTTTGCCGTACTCACTTGCTTTTAACTTGTTTTTGCATAATTCACCCATGCTTGCAAATAACTACTGCGAAGAAGAGATGAAAATGGTTAATGAGACTAGGAAAATATTAAATATTGCTGATTTAAAGCTCTCTGCTACATGTGTTCGAGTCCCAGTACTGAGAGCACATTCTGAATCGATCAATATTGAATTTGCTGGTGTAGTTGAGCCTAAAGATGCTCTTGAAGAATTAAAAAAATCTCCTGGAATTGAAATTATTGAGGATTACAAAAATAATAGATTTCCTATGCCAAATGACGTTATGGGAAAGGATAATGTTGCTGTTGGCAGGCTAAGAACTGATATAAGTCAACCTAATGGATTAGAATTATGGTTATGTGGAGATCAAATAAGAAAAGGAGCAGCTCTTAATGCTGTTCAAATAGCTGAGTTATTAATTCCAAAAAAATGATTACAGACAAAACTGAGTGTAATAATCCACTATTTGGAAGAATATTGACTGCAATGGTTACTCCATTCACTGAAAATGGAGAGGTAGATTATGAACTAGCCATAAAACTATCAAATTATCTTTTTGAGAACGGTTCCGATGGAATTGTACTATGTGGTACTACTGGAGAATCTCCTACTCTCTCATGGGTGGAACAGCATGATTTATTTATTGCGGTAAAAGGATCTTTGGATGCAACGTGTAAAGTAATAGTTGGCACTGGTAGTAACTGTACAAGTGAGGCTGTGGAAGCTACAAAAAAAGCCTACGAATCTGGTGCCGACGGTGCTTTGGTCGTTGTTCCTTATTACAACAAGCCACCTCAAGAAGGTCTTTATAAACATTTCAGTTCTATTGCTAATTCTGCGAAGGATTTGCCTCTTATGCTTTACAACATTCCTGGAAGGACAGGATGCAATTTATTACCTGATACTGTGAAGAAACTTATGGATTTCTCAAATATTCTCAGTATTAAAGCTGCAAGCGGTAGAATTGAGGAAGTAACAGAATTAAGAGCTATTTGTGGCTCTGAACTCTCTGTATATAGTGGCGACGATTCGTTGTTGCTTCCAATGTTATCAGTAGGTGCTGTAGGAGTAGTAAGCGTTGCAAGTCATTTGGTTGGATTGCAATTGAAAGAGATGATTCATTCCTTTCAAAGTGGAGAGGTTTCCAATGCACTTGCTATTCATGAAAAACTTCAGCCTCTTTTTAAAGCACTCTTTATGACTACTAATCCAATCCCAATTAAGGCTGCTTTGGAGCTTTCGGGATGGGATGTAGGAAATCCTAGAAGTCCTTTGTCACCATTAACCAATGACATGAAAAAGCAACTATCTTTTATCCTAAAATCCCTATAATAGGATTATATTTAACTTGATAATTAAATTTAAATAAACCTTATTTGATTACAAGCAGGCCCTCATAAATTTCAAAATTATGCAATCAAGTACAAATTCAACTGTTAATAGATCTACTCATGATTCATCTAGATCTAATGGAAATACGCCAGCTCTACGAGTAATACCTCTTGGAGGATTACATGAAATAGGAAAAAACACTTGCGTTTTTGAATATGGTAATGAATTAATGCTTGTTGATGCTGGCCTAGCTTTCCCATCTGATGGCATGCATGGCGTAAACGTTGTTATGCCTGATACAACTTTTTTAAAAGAAAATCAAAGAAGAATAAAAGGAATGATTGTCACTCACGGTCACGAAGATCATATTGGAGGTATTTCTCATCATCTAAAGCATTTTAATATTCCGATTATTTATGGCCCAAGACTGGCAATGTCAATGCTTAGAGGAAAAATGGAGGAAGCAGGGGTATCTGATAGAACGACCATACAGACAGTAAATCCAAGAGATGTTGTAAAAGTAGGACAACATTTTTCTGTTGAATTTATTCGAAATACCCATTCTATTTGCGATAGCTTTTCTTTAGCAGTTACAACACCTGTTGGCACAATTATTTTCACGGGAGATTTTAAGTTTGATCATATGCCAGTAGATGGAGAGCAATTTGATATTGAAAGAATGGTGCATTACGGAGAGAAGGGTGTTTTATGCATGTTCAGTGATTCGACTAATGCCGAAGTCCCAGGTTTTTGTCCTTCTGAGAAGACTATCTATCCCTCCTTAGAAAAACATATTGCAGAGGCAAAAGAACGAGTTATCCTTACCACTTTTGCTAGTTCTGTTCATAGAGTGACTATGATCTTAGAATTGGCCATGAAACATGGAAGAAAGGTCGGTTTGTTAGGTAGATCGATGATAAATGTTATTGCTAAGGCGAGAGATATTGGTTATATGAAATGTCCAGATGATTTGTTTGTTCCTATCAAGCAAATAAGAGATTTGCCAGATAGGGAGACCTTATTATTAATGACGGGAAGTCAAGGAGAACCCTTAGCAGCGTTAAGCAGAATCTCTCGTGGTGAACATCAGCATGTTCGTCTTAAGACTACTGATACCGTAATATTTTCAGCCAGCCCAATTCCTGGTAATACTATTTCTGTTGTTAACACAATTGATAGATTAATGAAACTCGGAGCAAAGGTCGTTTATGGAAAGGGTGAGAATATTCATGTTTCTGGTCATGGTTTTCAAGAAGATCAAAAGTTAATGTTGGCACTCGCAAAACCTAAGTTTTTTGTTCCTGTTCATGGAGAACATAGAATGCTTGTTTCCCATGGGAAGAGTGCACAAACTATGGGGGTTCCAAAGGACAATATTTTAATTATTGAAAATGGAGATGTAGTTGAGTTAACACCTAATTCTATTCAAAAGGGCGATCCCGTAAAAGCTGGTGTTGAACTGCTTGATAACTCACGAAATGGGATAGTAGATGCTCGAGTACTAAAGGAAAGGCAGCAATTAGCTGGGGATGGGGTAGTAACTGTTTTAGCTCCTATTAGTACTGATGGGAAGATGGTTGCGCCTCCCAGAGTTAATTTAAGAGGAGTTGTTACTACTGCAGAGCCAAGAAAAATGTCTATGTGGACAGAACGAGAAATAAGTTGGGTCTTAGAAAATAGATGGAAACAATTATCCAGACAAACTGGGCCGAATAATTTTGAGGTAGATTGGATTGGTGTACAAAGAGAAATAGAAAATGGTTTATCGAGAAGAATGAGAAGAGAATTACAAGTTGAACCACTTATTTTGTGTTTAGTTCAACCTGCTCCAAGTGGAACTCGTGCTTATATTCCAAAGATTACCGAAGAGCAAAATTTCTCCAATAGAAATAGAAATAATAATAATTTCCAAAAGAAATCAAACAATAATCATCCTAATAGTTCAAATAACCCACAAAATACCCAAAAAAGTCCAAAAGTTTCTCAGAATCCATCAGCTGAGACTGCCACAGAAGATTCATTTGAAGGTAGAACAAGAAGAAGAAGATCTGCTGTAACAACTTAACTTTTTTCAAAATTTATATAGTTTTTATCCCAAACAATTTTTAAAAACTCTTGCAGATTAATTTGACCTTTATTTTTTTCATAAATTGAAGTTGCTAATTTTGTCAGATTTTTAGAACTACATTGCTTTGCAGATATTTCTTTTAAAAATCTATTTAAGATTGTGCACCTTGCTTCAATACACATACCATTTAGGAGATTCCTATCGATACCTTTTACATCTTTACAATATAAATACGCTAGTTCACTAAGATCATTACGTTCATTATTGTATTTGCTCATTTTTTGTGAAAAATTATTTATCCTTTCAGAACAACCAGGATAGATGACTTCTAAGGTTGGAATAATTTTTTTTCTTACTAAATTTCTTTTTAATTTAAGATCTGAATTTGTAGGATCTTCCCAGACTGGGATCTTCATATCATTGCAAAATTGTTTTGTATCTTCCCTACTGAAAATTAATATTGGTCTTATTAAAAAAATTTGATTTTCTATTAATCTTTTACTTTCAATATTACTCAGACCTGCAAAATTGCTTCCTCTAGATAAATTGAGGATAAATGTTTCTGCATTATCACTACTCGTGTGACCAGTTAATAAATAAATATTATGTTTTTGCTGATTTGTATTTAATAAAGTTTTGGCTCTTTCACATAATTTTTTATATCTCCATTCTCGTGCTTTTTCCTCTGAAGAAATACTTTCTTTATTTGCTTGATCAAAAGAGAATGAAATATTTTTATCTTCGCAATAATCTTTTAATTCAAGAGCATATCGTGATGATTTTTCGTGCCACTGATGATCACCATGCCAAACACTAATAGACCAATTATGTATTTTTTTTAGATCATTAATTAGGGTTAATAAGGCCATTGAGTCTTGACCCCCGGAAACACTTATTAAAATATTGGATCCTTTTGGAATTAATATTTTTTTGGTAAGAAACTCATTATGAAGCTGATGATGCCATGATGACCAATTTTTCTGAGTTAATTTTTTATCAGTCATTTTGTGTTGCTCAGATAATATTTTTTAAAAAATGCACTGTTTTACTAAAACAATGTCACAATCGGGTAATAAATTCATTAAGTAAATGAGTCTGATTAATCTTTTGCCACAAAAAATCAAAGAAGAGTTAAGAAGCAAATCCTTACTCAAAGTTATTTCAGGATTGAATAATTTCGATGTTCAGTCTGTGAAAATAATTGTTGAGGCTGCTTCATTAGGAGGTGCAGATCTTGTCGATATTGCTTGTAAACCTGAACTAGTTGATTTAGCACTTAAGAGTTCAACACTACCCGTTTGTGTTAGTTCAGTGGTCCCTCAATCTTTTCAAGATTCTGTAAAAGCAGGAGCATCATTAATTGAAATAGGAAATTACGATACTTTTTATGAAAAAGGCATTAATTTTTCAGATAAAAAAGTTTTAAACATTACAAAAGAGACGAGGGATTTATTGCCTAATGTTCCTTTATCAGTAACTGTTCCTCATACTATGCCTATTGATAAACAAGTTGATCTTGCTATAAAGCTAGTAGAAGAAGGTGTTGACATTATTCAAACAGAAGGTGGCACCAGTTCTACTCCTTACTCTTCAGGAATTCAAGGCTTTTTTGAAAAATCAGTACCAACTCTTGCAGCTACTTATGCAATTCATCAAGAATTTAATAAACAATCTCTAAATATACCAATCATGAGTGCCTCCGGATTAAGCCAAGTAACTTGTCCACTAGCAATATCTTCTGGAGCTTCAGCAGTTGGCGTTGGATCTGTAGTTAATAAATTAGATGATTTAATATCGATGATTGCGGTTGTTAGGGGCTTAAAAGAATCTTTGAAAAATTCAATAATTGGAGAAAAAATTTCTTAGTATAACAATACCCTTTTGCTACTAGGTTGATGAACAACTATAAGCTTCAAGCTCCTTACCAACCAAATGGAGATCAACCAGAAGCTATTAAAAAATTAGTTAAAGGCGTCAATAATGGTAAAGAGTTTCAGACTCTTTTAGGAGCTACTGGGACTGGTAAAACATTTACTATCGCTAATGTAATTCAACAAACAGGAAGACCAGCACTTGTATTAGCCCATAACAAAACTTTAGCTGCACAACTATGTAATGAATTAAGGGAATTTTTTCCAAAAAATGCTGTTGAGTACTTCATTTCTTACTACGATTATTATCAACCTGAAGCTTATGTACCTGTAAGTGATACTTACATAGCCAAAACGGCTTCAATTAATGAAGAAATAGACATGCTTAGACATTCTGCAACACGCTCATTATTTGAAAGAAAAGATGTAATTGTTGTAGCCTCAATTAGTTGTATTTATGGTCTTGGTATACCTAGTGAGTATTTAAAAGCTGCAGTTAAATTTGAAGTGGGAAAATCAATAAATCTACGTTCTTCTTTGAGGTCTCTCGTTGAAAATCAATATACTAGAAATGATATTGAAATTACTAGAGGTAGATTCAGAATTAAAGGCGATGTTCTAGAAATTGGTCCAGCTTATGAGGATAGATTAATTAGAATCGAATTATTTGGTGATGAGGTTGAAGCTATTAGATATGTTGACCCTACTACAGGAGAAATCCTTGAAAGTTTGGAACAAGTTAGCGTTTACCCAGCGAAGCATTTTGTGACCCCAAAAGAAAGACTTGAGAGTGCAATAAGTGCAATTAGAAGTGAATTAAAAACTCAACTAGATAAATTCACATTCGAAGGGAAATTATTAGAGGCTCAACGTCTAGAACAACGCACAAAATATGATTTAGAAATGCTCAAAGAGGTTGGTTATTGTAATGGAGTTGAGAATTATGCTCGTCATTTATCAGGTAGGGAGGAAGGTTCACCGCCAGAATGCTTAATAGATTATTTTCCTAAAGATTGGTTGTTGGTAGTTGATGAGAGTCATGTAACATGTCCTCAACTTCATGCGATGTACAACGGTGATCAATCTAGAAAGAAAGTTTTAATAGATCATGGTTTTAGATTGCCGAGTGCTGCAGATAATAGACCTTTAAAATGTGAAGAGTTTTGGGAAAAATCAAAACAGACATTATTTATAAGTGCAACTCCGGGTCAATGGGAATTAGATCAATGTGATGGTGAATTTATTGAGCAAGTTATAAGACCAACTGGGGTATTAGATCCTGTAATTGATGTAAGACCTAGTGAGGGCCAAATAGAAGATCTGTTATCTGAAATAAGAATTAGAGCTGAAAAGAATCAACGAGTTCTAGTGACAACACTTACTAAGAGAATGGCTGAAGATCTAACTGATTTTTTATCTGAAAATAAAGTAAGAGTTAGATATTTGCATTCAGAAATCCATTCAATTGAAAGAATTGAAATTATTCAAGACCTCAGAATCGGCGAATATGATGTTTTGGTAGGAGTTAATTTATTAAGAGAGGGATTAGATCTTCCTGAAGTATCCTTAGTTGCCATTTTAGATGCTGATAAAGAAGGTTTTCTGAGAGCTGAAAGGTCATTGATTCAAACAATAGGAAGAGCTGCAAGACATGTTGAAGGTGTTGCCTTGCTTTATGCAGATAACTTCACAGATTCAATGAAAAGAGCAATATCTGAAACTGAAAGAAGAAGAACTATTCAAAAAAAATATAACCAAGTCAATGGTATTACTCCAAAACCTGCAGGCAAAAAAATAGAAAATTCAATATTATCTTTTCTAGAACTTTCCAGAAAACTAGATGCTGGTGGTTTATCTAAAGATTTAATAAATATAGTTAATAACAAAACTGACGCAATTCTCGGTTCCAGTGATAATCAATGTTTGCTCGAAGAATTGCCTGACTTAATAGAAAAGTTAGAAATTAAAATGAAAGATGCTGCAAAAGAGTTAAATTTTGAAGAAGCGGCAAATTTGAGGGATAGAATCAAAAAATTAAGACAAAAATTGGCAAGAAATAATTAACAGAACTTATTTTTCTAATTCGAAATGATTATGAATCGCATTAACTGCTTTGTTACAATCTTTTTCTAAGACAATACATGAAGTCCTGATTTCACTAGTGGCAATCATTTCAATATTGATATCTTGGTCAGCCAATGCTCTAAATATTTTGCCAGCCGTTCCAACCTTAAATGCCATTCCTGCTCCTACAGTACTTACTTTGGCTATAGCAGGGCCATCTTCAACATATGATCCGGGTAATTTTTTTGTTAAGGCCTCAAAAACTAAGTTAGCTTTTTCTCTATCTTGTCTATTCATTGTAAGACTAATATCCTTAGTTTTTAAAGAGGAAATTCTTTCAGACTGAACGATAGTATCGATAAGTAAATTATTTTCAGCTAACGCTAAACATATTGATGCTGCTACACCTGGACGATCAGGCAGTTTTCGAAAACTTACTTGAACTTGGTTTTTATCTAATGCAATTCCTCTTACTTCAGGTTGATCTTGTTTTTTATTGATTGGATTAACAAATATTTGTGTATCGGATAACTTAAATTTCTCAGCAACAAATCTTATAGCTTTTGGTATATTATTGATTTCAATTACACAGCTAACTTTAATTTCACTAGTAGCTATTAACCTGACATTTATATTCGCTTGAGATAAAGTATCAAATAAATCAGCTGAAACACTAGGTCTGCCCATAATGCCTGCACCTTGAATACTTAATTTAGTCATGTTTGTTTTTAAGTTATATTCTCCTCCTAATTGACTAGTTATAAGTTCACATTGTTCTGCAGTCTTTTTAACTTCTAATTCACTCACAGTAAATGTAATATCATTTTTATTTCCATCATTTGTCGCTTGTATTATTAAATCTACACTAATACTTGCTTCTGAAAGTTTTTCAAATATTTGTGCAGCAATCCCAGGCCTATCAGGAATATTTGAGAGACTGAATACTGCTTGGTTTTCTAATACCTCAAGACTATTGACTGTTTTTGTTAATTCTAAGCTTCCTCTTTTTAGTGGGAGAGGCTGGATTTGACTTTCTAGGAGAGTCCCACTTGAGTCACATTGGCTTGATTTGACACACAATTTAATTCCATAATTTCGAGCAATTTCTACTGCTCTTGGATGCAGAACTGAAGCACCGACACTTGCAAGTTCGAGCATTTCTTCGCAGCTAATTTCATCTAAGAGTTTTGCATTAGGAACAATTCTTGGATCAGTAGTAAGAACCCCTGGAACGTCTGTATAAATTTCGCACGTCTCAGCTCCTAAAGCTGTTGATAAAGCTACTGCAGAAGTATCTGAACCACCTCTACCCAAAGTTGTAATTTCCATTGAACCCGTATGGCTTAATGTTGTTCCTTGAAATCCAGCCACTACAACTACAAAACCCTGATTTATATAATTCTGGATCCTTTTTGTTTTAATATCCAGAATTCTCGCTTTCCCATGAATTGATTCAGTAATAATTCCAACCTGGCTACCGGTCATTGAAATTGCAGGTATTCCGTATTCGTTTAATGCCATTGAGAGAAGAGCTATGGTTACTTGCTCTCCAGTTGAGAGAAGCATATCCAATTCTCTACGATTAGGATTTTTACTAATTGATTCCGCTAAACAATTTAAATCATCTGTAGTTTGCCCCATTGCGGAGACAACAACGACAATTTCATTTCCTGCTTCTTTACTTTGACAGATGCTACTAGCAATATTTTTAATTTTTTTAATATCACCTACAGAAGTACCGCCAAATTTTTTTACTAGTAAAGCCATATTTAAATCATAATGTAAATTCTTAAACTTATAATTTGATTAACTTAAATTAATTAATTTCTCTGTAAAAACATTTATAGGATTATTACCTTGTTTTAGTAATGATTCAATATCTAGTAAATTACTCATTAAATTAATTAAATATTCTTGAGATACATTTTTTACTTTTTTTCGAATAAAAAAAATTCGTCTTGGATTAGAAATGCCTGCAAGATTACAAATCTTTTCTGCATTATCATTACCTGAATTAACTGCTAATTTCATAATGGTATGAATTCTTATTTGACTAATTAAACCTGCATTTATTCTTAAAGCAGGTTCTCCTTTCTGCAAGGAATAATTTATTTCTATGAGGCTTTCATTAATATTTTTTTGTAAGAGAAGATCAATGATTTTGAAAATATTGGATTGATGATCACTAAATATTTTTTTTACATCAATACTTTTAAGAAAAAGTTGTGAATTAGAATCACTTGAGACTGCAGAAAGGTATGTTTTTGCTTTAGCTAATTCATTTATTAGTTTAAAACTATCATTACCAACTGAATCAATTATCAATTCAGCTGCATTTTTATCAATTTTGATATTCATTTCATTTGCTGCATCTTCTAAAAATCTTTTTTGTCCTTCATAGTCCCAGATTTCTGGTAAAGAAAATGACTTTTCTTTAGCTAAATTATTTTTGACAAGTTTTTGCAAAAATTTAGTACTCTTTAGTCTTGAGTCTGGTTTTTTTGTACTTTGTAAAATGAAATAAGTATTTTGAGGTATATTGTCATGAATTTTTTCAAATTTAGTTCTTAGATCCTCATTTTTGGCAGTAAAAATTGGATTATTTTTCAATGTAACTATTCTGTATCCCTCTCCAAAAGGAGGAGTAAGAACTTCATCAAAAGCTTTGTTGACTTGCTCATCATCATCTCCATTTAAATTTGTTACGTTTATTTCTTTCCATTCTTTGGATACTTCCTTATCAATTAATTTCTGAATAAATGTATTTTGAGCATTTAAATCATTACCCCATAATATTTGTATTGGCATAATAGCTCAATAAAAATCATATATTAACTATGATTACTTCTAACACAAATTAAATTTAATGGTAATAGATCATCCAATTTTTTTGGAAAGCATCAGATTCATAAGATCTCATTTATTAGCTAATGATCTAAATTATTTGGAAAAAAAAGTGTTAGAGAGATTAGTCCATACTTCAGGAGATTTTTCAGTTCAAAATCTTTTAAATTTTAGTGAAGGTGCTTGCGAAAAAGGTCTTAATGCACTTAAAAATGGTGCTCCGATTTTAACTGATACTGATATGGCTGCAGCGGCAATAAAAACCATGGCAGAAAATACCACTAGGAATAAAGTATTCACCGCTAGAATGTGGTTTGGAAAAAATAATTATACAAACTTAACTAAAACTGCATATGGCTTAAGTGAAGGATGGAAGGAGTTATCGGCTACGAATTCTGGAAGCAAATCACCCATTGTAGCTATTGGCAGTTCGCCTACAGCGTTAACTTATTTAATTGATATTTTAGAAAATGCAAAAGATTTACCTAGTTTAATCATCGGAATGCCTGTTGGATTTATTGGAGTAGAGAAAAGCAAAAACAAACTAATTTCTACTGATCTTCCTAGAATTGTTTTGAATTCAACTAGAGGAGGTGCTGCCATGGCAGCTGCTGTGGTTAACGCCTTATTGAGGGAAACTATTTAAAAAGTATTTATTTTATAAAAATGTCAAAAATCTAATCAATATCATAATTTAATTTGTTATTTTCTTCTAAAGAATTTAAAACTGATTTTGCTTTTTCTATAACTTCTTTTGGAACTCCTGCTAATTTAGCTGCTTCTATGCCATAGCTTTTGTTGGAGCCCCCTTTAACAATCCTGTGGCTAAAAATTAGCTGATCGTTATTTTGTTCTACTAAAACTTGAAAATTTTGTATATTTTTATTTGAATTTTTTAAATAATTAAGCTCATGATAGTGAGTAGCAAAAATAGTATTACATTGAATTTTTTTTGCAAGATATTCACTTACTGACCAAGCTATAGAAAGTCCATCAAAAGTAGATGTCCCTCTGCCTATCTCATCAAGTAAAACTAGTGAGCTAGAAGTTGCCTGATTTAAAATTGATGCAGTTTCAGACATTTCTACCATAAATGTTGATTGTCCAGATGATTGATCATCAACTGCCCCAATTCTTGTGAAAATCCTATCTGCAATCTTGATTTCAGCATTATTAGCAGGAACAAAGCTACCAATTTGTGTGAGAATTTGTATCAAACCAAGTTGTCTTATAAAGCAACTTTTTCCGCTTGCATTGGGACCAGTTAGTATAATTAATTTTTGATCCTCCTTAAAAGAGATATCGTTTGCTACAAACTTTTTATCATTTAACAATTGCTCTACAATTGGATTTCTTCCAGCGATAATTTTTGTACTATTTTTTTTCATTGAATCATTTATTGGTATTAATGAAGGTTTTATAAAATTGTTTTCTACTGCAGTAATTGATAAACCAAGTAGTGCATCAAGAGATGCTATGGATTTTGCGATTGATCTTATTTGTTTTGTTTTTTCAGCAACTATATTTCTTAATTCACAGAAAATTTCATATTCTTTTGATGAAGCTCTACTTTTTATTTGGAAAATCTTATTTTCTTTATTTTTAATTTCTGAAGTGATATACCTTTCTTCATTAGTAAGTGTTTGCCTTTTGATCCAATGTTGTGGAGCTAAATTAACTTTTGATTTATTTATAGAAATGTAATAACCAAAATTTTTATGAAATTGAATTTTTAGGTTTGAAATTTTGCTAATTTTCCGTTCCTTTAATTCCTCTTTATTTAGCCACTCAGAGTAATCATCCATTAAATTGCGTAAACCATCTAATATATTGTCAACACCATCGTGGATCATGCCTCCTTCACTAATATTTAGAGGAGGATTTTCTACTAGTTTAAAACTTATAGTATCAGCTAATTCTAAGAGTCCTTCATCAATATTTTTTAATTGATCAGTCCAATCTGGGAGATCATATTTCAAAAATTCAATAATGGATTTTAGTCTAGGCAATTTTTTTAAACCTTCAGCTATTGCAATTAAGTCTCTGGGACTTGCATGACCTGCACAAGCTCTACCTGCAAGTCTTTCTAAATCCCCCATTGCTCTAAGTAAATTTTGGGTATCTGTACGTAATTTTTTAGATTCAAGAAAGTTTGTAATTATATTTTGTCTTTTATAAATTTCATTAATGTTTAAAAGTGGTGAATCTATCCACCTCCTTAAACACCTTGCACCCATGCAAGTATAAGTTCTATCAATACTCCATAGTAGCGAACCTACATAATTGTTTTCTCGTTGTGTATTTTTGATTTCTAAGTTTTTTTGAGTTTGATAATCAATAATTAATTTGTTGTGACCATATTGGATTTGTGGAAAGTCTAATGAGATTTTTAAAGAAGAATCTTTATCTAAATTTGAAGGATTAATTTTTTCTAAATAATTTAATAAACCTCCAAGTGACCTAGTTGCATTGTCTAAATTTTTAAGTCCTATTCCCTCTAGGTTTGCAATTTGAAAATAATTTTTTATTAAATAATTTGCTTCATTAATTCCAAAATTAGTCTCTTGAGAAACAGTATATGTAATTTGACTATTTCCTTTAATTAATAAATTCCTTACTGCATTGCTTCCTACAATGATTTCTGAAGAATCTAATTTAATAATTTCATCAAATAGTTTTGAGAGAGATTGTCCTTCTAAAGTTATTAATTCTCCTGTGCTTACATCAGCTTTTGATATACCCCATTCATAAGATTCATCTGAGTTTTTTTCTGATAAGTAAATAGCAGTAATCCAATTATTTTTCTTTGCTATCAACATCCCTTCTTCAATTACAGTTCCAGGAGTAATTATTCTTGTTATTCCTCTTTTAATTGGAGTTCCATAATTTCCAGAACTTTTTTCTAATTGATCGCATATAACCACAGAATAATTTTTTTTAATTAAATCAGCACAGTATCTCTCCATTGCATGATGGGGAACCCCTGCCATAGGGATCTTACCAATCTCTTTGCCAGCATCTTTACTGGTAAGCGTGATTTCTAAAAGGTTAGATATTAATACAGCGTCCTCAAAAAAACACTCAAAAAAATCTCCTAATCTATAAAGTAATAACCTATCTTTATTTTCTTCTTTTAGAGTTACATAGTGCTTCATTACAGGAGTTAATTTCAGTTTTGAAACTGTTTTATAGCTATAAGATTCTTCATTGATGCAAACATTTTTGTTATTTGAAATTAAATCAGTCTTGAATTTATTTATTAAATTAGTTGAATTTTTTCTTTGTCTGGGTCTTTTTTGCGATTCTTTTTTTAAATCTTCCAAAGATAAATCTTCTGGAATTTTTGTTATTTCTTTTTGTTCATTATTATCATTACTAATCGCAAATAAATTCTTTTGAATTATCGTATCTTCTTGCATACTTTTTTAATTCCTAAATAGATATTAGGTAGAATTTTTTTTTTTGCATTTAAAGTGGCTAAAGTATGTAAATTTTCTCTAAAAATTATCATTTTCATGAGATTATAGTATTTATAATATTTGAAACTTAAGACTGAATTATGCAGGCTGTTAACTTTTTCTTCGTAAATGCTCTATTATTTGCTTCTTTAATTGCGGTAGTTGGAGTGCCCGTTTTATATGTGACTCAACCTTCTACTGAGGAAGGACAGCGAGAAAGTAGGAGAAAAATTTATTCTATTGCTGCTGTTTGGGTTGTTTTGGTTTTTGTTACAGGGATAGTTTCTTCATTAGTTTGAACTTAATACCTTTTCGTGAGAGTCTATTAATATATCTAAGTAAAATTTAATGGCTATTTTTGAGGGTTCTTTTTCTAATGCCTCTACTTTAAAAGTTGGTATTGTAATAGCAAGATTTAATGATTTAATTACAAATAAAATTTTATCTAGTTGTCTTGATTGTTTAAAAAGACATGGTTTAGATACTTCAGAATTAAGCAATCAAGTAGATATAGTTTGGGTTCCAGGTTCATTCGAATTACCAATCGCAGCTAAAACCCTCATGAAAAAAAAGAGTTATGACGTTGTAATTGCTCTTGGGGCTGTGATCCGCGGTGAAACTTCCCACTATGATGTAGTTATATCTGAGGCGAGCAAAGGTATTTCGCAAGTTTCAAATGAAAATAATGTTCCAATTATTTTTGGAGTTTTAACTACTGATACTATGCAGCAGGCTTTAGAAAGAGCAGGTATTAAAAATAATCTAGGCTGGAATTATGCTTTACAAGCAATTGAGATGGGATCCCTAATTAAAAATTTAAATTAATTGAAAAAAATTTAATTTTTTTATCATTGATCCCTTCTTTGAGATAAAATAAAAAAGTTATGCGGATGTAGCTCAGTGGTAGAGCATCTCCTTGCCAAGGAGAATGTCGAGAGTTCGAATCTCTTCATCCGCTTTTAATGTTTGTATCTTTTAGAATATTCTCAACGAAAACTTCGTAATGACAAGAGTTATTTCTATTGAAGATTTAAAGGGATTATTTACTAAACCTTATGGTACAGATGCACCAACAAAACAAAAGTGGGCTGAATTTTATAATAAGAATGTTATTTTTATTGACCCAACCCAGGAAACAGAGGGCTTAGATTCTTATGTAAAAGCACAAGAAAAGCTGGTTAAAAGATGTGATGATGTTTTTTTAGAAACTCATGCAATTTCCATAACAGGGGATTGTGGATTTGTTGAATGGACAATGGGTTTAAAAATTATGGGTAAAGAATTTATTTATCCTGGAACTACTCGTTTATTATTTGGTGAAAATGGATTAATCAAAGAGCACCGAGATTACTTTGATTTTTGCGGCCCAACTTTTGGACCAGTCCCTATTTTAGGACCTTTTATAAGATGGCTTTATGGTAAATTTGTATCTTGATTTTTTTCTTTCGAAATAGAGTGCTTTATATTTCACGAATTAATAAATTTTGAGAAGTAACTTCTTTAAAGTCAAATTGAGAATAAAACAATTTTTTATTTGTTGTCATTAAATATAATTTTTTTGTATTTTTAATCTTTTTGGAAGATAGAAGATTTTTTACAATTAATGTTCCAAAACCTTTGCCTTGGTGATTTTGATCTATAACAATATCCCAAAGCACTCCACGGTAAATCCCATCGGTTAATGCTCTTCCAAAACCAACTATTTCCTTACCAACCCAAATACTTATTACGACATCACTGTTAGCAAGACATTTTTTTAGGTCATTAATTGTTCTATTTTTTGCCCAGAAAGTATTGGTATCTAGTAATTTTTGTAGCTTAATTAATCCATTTGTTGGCTTAAGATTAGGACCTAATCCAAAAATCCTTAACCCTAAAGCTCCTTTGGCATGTTTGATTAGAGATATTTCTTTCATTTATTAAAAAGAATTTTGAAAACTGATGTCAGCTAGTTTATTTTTGTGACTTCAATCTAAATACATTAATCGATCGTTTCTATAAAATAAAGAGATAATAGTTTTCTTCATTCTGTTGTAACGCACTAATTTATAATGTTTGCAATAAGATGAATTTTTTAAGGACTTTGACTTATGCTAAAACTTTTGTTGGGAGACCCGAATACACGAAAGTTAAAGCGCTATCAACCAATAGTGGAAGAGATAAATTTTTTAGAAGAAGAAATTTCTCAATTTACTGATGATGATCTTAGAAAAGAGACTCAAAATCTTAAATCAAATATTTCAGCAGAATTAGATTTTAAAAAACAAAAAGCACTCCTAGAAGACTTTCTGCCTAGAGCCTTTGCAATAGTAAGAGAAGCAAGTAAACGTGTTCTTGATATGAGACATTTTGATGTTCAGTTAATAGGCGGGATGGTTTTAAATGAGTGTCAAATCGCTGAGATGAAGACTGGAGAGGGAAAAACTCTTGTCGCAACATTACCTTGTTATTTAAATGCTCTTACGGGAAAAGGTGTTCATGTCGTTACTGTAAATGATTATTTAGCTAGAAGGGATGCAGAGTGGATGGGACAAGTTCATCGTTTTTTAGGTTTATCCGTTGGTTTGATTCAGCAAGATATGAATCCAGTTGAGAGAAAGAAAAATTATGATTGTGATATAACTTATGCCACGAATTCAGAATTAGGATTTGATTATTTAAGAGATAATATGGCTACTGATATTAGTGAGGTAGTTCAAAGAAAATTTAATTACTGCGTAATTGATGAGGTTGATTCAATATTAATTGATGAAGCAAGAACGCCTCTAATCATTTCTGGCCAAGTTGAAAGACCACAAGAAAAATATCAAAGGGCTGCAGAATTATCTCTGGCATTAGTCAAAGCAAAAGAATTAAGTAAAGATGGTATTGATCCAGAAGGAGATTATGAAGTTGATGAAAAGCAGAGAAGTTGTATATTAACTGATCAGGGTTTTGCAAAATGTGAAGAATATTTGGGCGTTAATGATTTATATAATCCTCAAGATCCTTGGGCGCACTATATAACCAATGCCTTAAAAGCTAAAGAATTATTTATTAAGGATGTTAATTATATTATTAAGAACGATGAGGCTGTCATAGTTGATGAATTTACTGGTAGGGTAATGCCAGGAAGACGTTGGAGTGATGGACAACATCAGGCAATAGAAGCGAAAGAGAGTCTTAAAATTCAGCCTGAGACTCAAACATTAGCATCCATAACTTATCAGAATTTTTTCCTTCTATATCCTGGTTTAGCAGGAATGACGGGTACAGCAAAAACTGAGGAGGTTGAATTTGAAAAAACTTATAAATTAGAATCAACAGTTATACCGACAAATCAAATAAGAAAGAGACAAGATTGGTCTGATCAAGTATTTAAGACAGAGATTGGTAAATGGAAAGCCGTTGCTAAAGAAACTGCACAAATTCATAGAGAGGGTAGACCTGTTTTAGTTGGTACAACAAGTGTTGAAAAAAGTGAATTATTAAGTTCGCTTTTATCTGAAGAAAAAATTCCACACAATTTGTTAAATGCTAAGCCAGAGAACGTTGAACGTGAGGCAGAAATTATTGCTCAGGCAGGAAGAGCAGGTGCTGTTACTATTGCGACTAATATGGCTGGAAGGGGAACAGATATAATTCTTGGCGGTAATAGTGACTATATGGCAAGGCTTAAATTAAAAGAAATTTTAATTCCTTTGTTAGTTAAACCTGATAATGAGCATAAGCCACCAATACCTAAACAAAGAAATTCAAAATCTAAGGGTGGTTTTTCTGCAAAAGCTGGTTCAAATTTGAAAAAGAATATTTCAAATTCTTCAACAAGTCTTTTCCCTTGCCAACTAGATGAATCAATTGAAAAGAAACTCTCTCTGTTATCTGATGAACTTGTTAAAAATTGGGGAGATAGGCAACTTTCAGTCTTGGAGCTTGATGACAGGATAGCTACAGCTGCAGAAAAAGCCCCAACTGATGATAACTTGATAAAGCTTTTGAGAGAATCTTTATCTGATGTAAAAAAAGAATATGAAAAAGTTTTGATTCATGAAGAAGAAAAAGTAAGAGAAGCTGGCGGTTTACATGTCATTGGCACTGAAAGACATGAATCAAGAAGAGTGGATAATCAACTGAGAGGTAGAGCAGGAAGACAAGGCGATCTTGGAAGTACAAGATTCTTTTTATCTTTAGATGATAATTTATTAAGGATTTTTGGAGGTGATAGAGTAGCAAACCTAATGAACGCTTTTCGGGTTGATGAAGATATGCCTATTGAGTCAGGAATGCTTACTAGGTCTCTCGAAAGTGCTCAAAAGAAAGTTGAAACTTACTATTACGATATTAGAAAACAAGTTTTTGAATACGACGAGGTAATGAATAATCAAAGAAAAGCAGTTTATGGAGAAAGACTAAGAGTCTTGAAAGGAATTGATTTAAAGAGGCAAGTAATAGGATATGGAGAAAGGACAATGATTGAAATTGTAGATGCTTATATTAATCCTGATCTTCCTCCCGAAGAATGGAATATTGATCAATTAATTTCTAAAGTCAAAGAATTTATATATTTATTAGATGATCTTAAATCTAATGATATAAATTTACTCTCAATAGAAGAATTAAAAAACTATCTTCAAGAGCAGTTGCGAATAGCTTATGATTTAAAGGAATCACAAATAGAAAAGATTCGTCCAGGATTAATGAGAGAAGCTGAAAGATTTTTCATTTTGCAGCAAATCGATAATTTATGGAGAGAACATCTTCAATCAATGGATTCCTTGAGGGAATCAGTCGGATTGAGAGGTTATGGTCAAAAAGATCCATTAATCGAATATAAAAACGAAGGATATGACATGTTTCTAGAAATGATGACTAATATGAGACGAAATGTTATTTATTCAATGTTCATGTTTCAACCTAAAACTAACGATAAAGAAAAAAATTAGATATAAGCCTAATCATCTCCAAGAAATTCTATTATTTCTTTGTCCTTGAGATTTTGAGCGTCACCTAGTTTAGAAATATCAATAGATTCTGAGTTAACCAAACATTGAAGAGTTTTTTGTAATTTAAGAATTTCATTTTCAAGGAAGTCTATTCTGTCCATTAAATTTTTAATCACATTAGCTTCAGCATCTGGTAAAGCAGAGTGAGCCAATGGGTTCACTTTAACACCACTTTGATGTACGACTCTGCCAGGAACTCCAACCACTGTACTGTCCCCTTCCACATTGCGAACAACTACTGAACCTGCACCAATGCGTGTATTAGAACCTACCGTGATGGATCCAAGAACTTTTGCACCTGCCCCAACTACAACATTTTCCATCAAGGTGGGGTGTCTTTTCCCATGACTTTTACCAGTACCTCCTAATGTGACACCTTGATAAAGAAGACAATTATTTCCTATCTCAGCTGTTTCTCCAATTACAACTCCCATTCCATGATCAATGAAAACTCTTTTACCAATTTTGGCTCCAGGATGTATTTCAATGCCTGTTAATAGCCTATTGGTATGACTTAACAAGCGGGGAATCAAAGGAATCTTTAATTGCCATAATTTATGGGTAAACCTATGAATAACTATCGATTGAAAACCCGGGTAGCAAAGAAAAATCTCTATTATTCCTCTTGCAGCAGGATCCCTCTCTTTGATAATTTCTATATCTGACTTAAAAGTTCTTAGCATCTTGTTCTAATTAATAACTCCTATTTCTTTTTTTAATTGATTTATTGTTTCGACACTCAAATAATTTTTAGCGCATATTATTTGAGGTAATCTCATCAATTGAGAACGATTTTTTAATAATGTATTTTCTACAACAGATAAACTAGGGCCATCACAAACGATATAATTCGAAGCCTTTAAAAGTGATAGTAATCTACTGTTATTATCTGAGATTGCCGTCATAAGCATTATTTCACTACCTCGCATGCTGTGTATAATGACTTCCGCTGCTCTCAATAAACCAGGACTTATGCTAACAATACCTATGCAACTTCCAGCATTTAATTCCTTGATAATTTTCAATTCCTTTTGAAAGTCGCTCAAGTCAACTGAAATAGCGCGAATTCCATGTTGCTTAGCAACTTTTTCTAGAGGTTGTAAAAAATATCTGCTTGTGACAATAGTACCATTATTTGAATTACTCAAAACTTTTTCTAATTCTTCCATAGGAACAACTTCTACTGGTACATTAACTGTTTTAGATAGGTCTTCTGCTATTAACATAGAAGCGCCAATATCCTCTCTAGGGGTACTGACTATGATTCTTGATCCGCACTTGATTCGCCAATCAATCTCATTGGTCAATATATCTCTCGTTTCTTGTAAAGTGCATCCAATATTTACCAAGTTGTCAATAACCTTCTTTGCTTCTTGTTCTGGAGGTTTACTTATTTTATCTTTTGAGTAAACTGATTTCTTAAATTCTCTTTTAGTCAGATTATCTCTTACATATATTCCTGATCCAGCTATTGCTTCAACAACTCCATCTATTTCCAGTTGTCTGTAAACTTTGCTTATAGTATTCCGATGGAGTCCTGTCTGCATTGCCAGTTGCCTTGTACTCGGAAGTCTGTGTCCCGGAGGATAATGTCTTGCTGCTATTGCAAAACAAATTTGATTATATAGTTGAGTAGATGCTGGGATATCACTTTCTTGTTGAATATGGAATTTCACCTTACATAAACCCCTACTAATTTATTTTTGAACATAGTGACACTTTAACATTCGTCACATTTTTTGATAACAAATTTTCACCCATCATCTTTTTTAATTAAAGGTGTTTTTCGAGGGCTTAAAAACATAATCATGTTTCTTCCTTCTCTTTTTGGTCTTTGTTGAACTTCTGATTGCTCTTCTAAATCATTAGCCATTTTCAAAAGTAGTGTTTCAGCTAAATTTGAGTGTTGAATTTCTCTACCCCTAAAAATCACGGTACATTTTACTTTGTCTCCTGATTTTAAAAATTTAGTTGCTTGACCTATGCGAACATCATAATCATGCTTGTCAATTTTGTACCTCATTTTTACTTCTTTAACTTCTGTTTGATGAGATTTTTTTCTTGCTTCTTTAGCTTTTTTTTCTTGTTCAAATTTATATTTTCCATAGTCCATTATTCTACAAACAGGAGGATTTGCTTTTTCACTCACCAAAACCAAATCAAGTTCTCTTTGAGATGCTATTTCTAATGCTTTTAATCTATCTATGACGCCTAATTGTTTTCCATCTGAATCAACGACTCTCAATTGAGGGTATTTTATTCTTTCATTTATATTTGGTAGCTCTCTAACGGGAGCTCGGCGGTCAAAGCGTGGGCGTGGGGGCATTCAGTTGATTTAATAAATTGATTGGATGATGAACAAAATCTATTTTTATAAAGTTAGCTTAAAAAAGACTCTATCTTAATTATTGCATCTTTTAGCAGGTTTTTGTTATTAAGCCAAATAGGATTATTTTTATTACGAAACCAAGTTTTCTGCCTTTTGGCAAATTGGATCGTTTTTGTCGTGGTTAACTCAATCGCTTTCTCAATTGTTGAATGGTTATTTAAAACATCCCTAGCTTCTCGATAACCAATGGTTTCTAATATTGGCAAATCGCATCCATATTTAGAGATAAGATGGTTCGTCTCCTCAATAATTCCAGAAAGAAACATATTTTTTGTTCTTTGTGTAATTCTTTCTTTTAAATTATCTCTATCTAATCCGAGCTCTAGTATTCTCCAATCAGGAGGTTTTTGCACTTTTAGAGTTGACAAAGGTTTACCTGTTACATAAAAGACTTCCAAGGCCCTTATTGTTCTTATATGGTCCGCAAAATTGATTTTTTTTGTTGATACTGGATCACAATTTTTTAAAAGGTCCCAACATTTTTTCTGGCCAAGTTCTTCAAATTGTTTTCTCAAATTATTTTGAGGAGGTACATTTGGTACGAAAAATCCTTTTGTTAGTGAGTTCATATACAAACCACTCCCTCCAACAAGAAAAGGTAAATTATTCTGTTTAATTTCTCTTTTTATTGATATTTGAGCAATTTCTTGAAATTGTTTTACATTAATTTGATTTATTGGCTCCTCAATATCTATTAAAAAATGCTTTATTTTTTGTTGTTGTTTTTTAGATGGCTTGGCTGTTCCAATATCCATTGACTTATAAATTTGCCTTGAATCGATATTGTGTATACGCGTTTTAAAATATTCTGCAATTTCAATAGCTAATTCTGTTTTGCCACTTGCCGTGGGACCAATTAAAATTATTACATGGGGTGGATATGAAGACATATGAATTTCTGAAGAAAAAAATATTAGTTATATAATTAAAGTGATTAAACTTTTCATTGACTTCAAGCCTTTATCTTATTGCGGTGGTAAGTTTAATTAAATACCTTTTAAAAATAACATTTTAAAAGTTTAATATTTTTTTTATATTAAATGAGTGAGGACAAAAGATCTAATAAAATCTCAAATGACTATGGCGCAGAACAGATTCAGGTCTTAGAAGGGTTAGAACCTGTTCGTAAGCGACCTGGCATGTATATTGGATCTACAGGACCTAGAGGATTACATCATCTAGTATATGAGGTAGTTGATAACTCTGTTGATGAAGCACTAGCAGGGCATTGTGATCACATAGAAATAGTCCTTCGAGCAGATGGTTCTGCTTTTATTTCTGATAATGGACGAGGTATTCCAACAGATATACATCCAAGAACAGGAAAAAGTGCCTTAGAAACTGTACTTACTGTTCTTCATGCAGGAGGCAAGTTTGGAAGTGGTGGTTATAAAGTTTCAGGTGGTTTGCATGGTGTAG
Organism: Prochlorococcus sp. AG-355-P18; assembly: GCA_003280515.1. Lineage (GTDB taxonomy): Bacteria > Cyanobacteriota > Cyanobacteriia > PCC-6307 > Cyanobiaceae > Prochlorococcus_A. Next base: position 24,312 of record QCER01000008.1, on the reverse strand, counting down.
GAATATCTGTAGTTAATGCTCTAAGCGAATGGGTTAATGTGACTGTTTATAGGGATGGTAGCGAATTTAATCAAAGATTTGAAAAAGGTGTCACAAAGGGTGAATTGCAAACCAAAAAGCAGACTGGCAAACCATACAAGAAAGGAACAACTATCTGCTTTAAACCCGATAAAACGATTTTTTCTGGAGGAATTGAATTTGAATTTGCTCTTCTTTCATCTAGATTAAGAGAACTAGCTTACCTTAATGGTGGAGTAAAAATTGTTTTTAGAGATGAAAGAAATCAATTATCAGATGGTTCTTTTAAAGAAGAAATTTACTTATATCAGGGAGGAATTAAAGAATATGTTGAATACATGAATGCTGAAAAAGAGGCTATTCATCCTGAAATAATTTATGTTGACTCACAAAAAGAAAATGTATATGTAGAAGCAGCTTTGCAATGGTGTTCAGATGTATATTCAGATAATATTCTAGGATTTGCAAATAATATTAGAACTATTGATGGAGGAACTCATATAGAAGGGCTAAAAACAGTTCTGACAAGAACTTTCAATAATCTTGCAAAAAAAAGAGGCAAAAGAAAAGATATTGAAAAGAATTTAGCTGGCGAAAATATCAGAGAGGGCTTGACTGTTGTCATATCAGTAAAGGTTCCAGATCCTGAATTTGAAGGGCAAACAAAAACAAAATTAGGAAATACTGAAGTAAGAGGAATTGTGGATTCTCTAATAGGCGAGGCTCTCACAAAATATATGGAATTCAATCCTGGAATTTTGGACTTGATTCTTGAAAAAGCAATTCAATCATTTAATGCGGCAGAAGCTGCAAGAAGGGCAAGAGAATTAGTAAGAAGAAAAAGTGTTCTGGAAAGTTCAACCTTACCCGGCAAATTAGCAGATTGTAGTTCTAGAGATCCCTCAGAATCAGAAATCTATATAGTTGAGGGTGATTCAGCTGGAGGGTCCGCAAAACAAGGCCGAGATAGAAATTTTCAGGCTATTTTGCCTCTAAGGGGTAAAATCCTTAATATTGAAAAAACTGACGATACTAAAATTTATAAAAATACAGAAATACAATCATTAATAACAGCTCTTGGATTAGGAATAAAAGGTGAGGAGTTTGATGAAAGCTCTTTAAGGTATCATAGAGTTGTAATCATGACAGATGCTGATGTTGACGGTGCTCATATAAGAACTTTATTATTGACTTTTTTCTATAGATATCAAAGAGAACTAGTTGAGAAAGGTTTTATATACATTGCTTGTCCCCCTCTGTATAAAGTTGAAAGAGGCAAGAATTATAATTACTGTTATAACGAGAAACAATTAAAGGATACAATTGAGGGCTTTGGAGAAAATGCAAATTATAATATTCAAAGATTTAAGGGATTGGGTGAGATGATGCCAAAACAGTTATGGGATACTACTATGAATCCTCAAACAAGGATGATGAAAAGGGTTGAAATCGAAGATGCACTTGAAGCTGACAGAATATTTAATATATTGATGGGAGATAAAGTTGCACCAAGAAGAGAATTTATTGAAACTCATAGCAGTAACTTAGATATGGCAACTTTAGATATATGATTAATAATCTTCTCAAGAATTTTTGCTTAATTACTTTTGCATTAGTTGCTCCAATTACATTACCTGCTGGTGGGATCCAAAAAAGTTTAAATCAAGATAAATTTCCTCAAAATTCAAATGAAATTATGTTGAATTCAAATATTTCTCTTTATTCTTATCCTAAAATTCATGCTAAGGAATTATTAATGCTTGATGTTGGTACAACTTTATCAGTATTACGTAATTGGAAAGTCAGTAAAAGTGAAACTTGGGTTAGGGTTGAATTAGCTTCTAATAAATTTTTAGATGATCCTAATAAAATTTTAAAAGGATGGATAAAATTGTAAATTTTGAATTTTAGTGCAACAGCAATAATTTTACTTGGCAGTACTTTTGGATTAATACTAAGAATATTCATACAAAATAATTTTAAAAAAAGTTTAGGTTTTGATATTCAACATACTTCAATAGTAAATTTTCTATCATCTTTTTTTTTAGGAATTTTAGTTGCATTAAATTTTATTAATAACGAAATATTAGTGCTATTTTATAGCGGCTTTTTAGGATGTTTTAGTACATTTTCTTCTTTTATATATCAATTATTTATTCTATTTAAAAAGAGAAAATTTCTAAGATTATTTTTACACTACATTGAAGTGATTATTTTTTCTTTTCTTTTCTTTTACTTAGGTTATTTTCTTATTCAATTTTTTTAAAGTGAAAATAAATCATTTTATTTATGTTATTTCAGCTGCCTATCTAGCTACTTTTTTAAGATTATTTATCAATAATAACTTTTTTATTTCAATCATTGGTTCATTTTTAGTGGGTTTTTTAGTCTGTAAGAGATTAAGTGATTCAATTAAAAAAATTTTAATTACTGGCTTTTTTTCTTGTTTTACATCATTCACTGGATTTATCTATTTTTTGTACAAAATTTTAAATGAAGGGGATTGGATAAAATTTATAATTTTTTTTAATTTAATCATTATCGTAAATTTATTCACGATGTTTATTGGATTCTGGATAAGTAGAAAAATTACTTGGATTTCATATAATAGTGTTGTTACCTTGACAAGGGATAATATTAATGAAAGAAAATAATCTTGAAACAGTTACATCCTTATCCTCAGATTTAAGTACACGAGAAAATATTATTATTCAACTTGAGCAATTGCTTATTGCTGGAAATTATGATGAGGCAAAGTTACTATTAGAGCCTTCCCAACCTGTTGATATTGCAGATGCTATTGGAAGTCTTCCACTAATATTGCAGGCATTAGCGTTTCGATTATTAAAGAAAAATGAAGCAATTGAGGTTTATGAATATTTAGACCCAGTAGTTCAGCAAACTTTATTAGAAAGACTCCGTTCAGGAGAAGTTTTAGAAATCGTTGAAAAAATGTCTCCTGATGACAGGGTTCAACTATTTGATGAATTACCTGCAAAAGTTGTACGAAAATTTTTGTCTGCTCTTAGTCCTGGTGAAAGGAAAGTAACAGCTGAATTACTTGGATATGAGCCTGAAACTGCAGGAAGATTAATGACAACTGAATTTATAGACCTTAAGGAGATGCAAACAGCAGCTGAAGCTCTTTCTCTAGTTAGAAAAAGAGCCCCATTTACTGAAACTATCTATAGTTTGTATGTTACAGATAAAGAAAGACATTTAACTGGTATCCTCTCTTTAAGAGACCTTGTAACCGCTGATCCTTCAAGACCAATTGGAGATGTTATGACAAGAGATGTAGTTAATATCTCTACTAATACGAATCAAGAAGAGGTTGCTAGAGCAATACAAAGATATGATTTTTTAGCGCTCCCAGTCGTCGATAAGGAAAAAAGACTAGTAGGGATAGTTACTGTTGATGATTTAATTGATGTCATAGAACAAGAAGCAACAAGAGATATTTATGCAGCGGGGGCAGTGCAACCTGGGGATGAAGATGATTATTTCCAAAGTAGTTTGTTTACGATTGCTCGAAGAAGAATTTTATGGTTATTAATTTTGGTTTTGGCAAATGGTTTAACGACAAAAGTCATAGCTATGAATGACCAAATATTAAAAGAAATAGTTTTATTAGCTGCATTTATTCCACTTCTTATAGGTACTGGGGGAAATGTTGGTGCGCAAAGTTCAACGGTTGTCATTAGAGGTTTAAGTACGCAAAAATTGAAGTCTCTTGGCGCAATTAAGGCAGTATTTAAGGAGGCTATAACAGGCGCACTTTTGGGTGTTTTCATGATGTTGGTAGTATTCCCTTTTGCTTGGTGGCAAGGAGAAGGGCCTTTAATCGCCTCTGCTGTGGGAATAAGCTTAATATCCATAACAACTTTAGCTGCTACTGCTGGAGCGATACTTCCTTTGTTGTTTGACAAAATGAAATTGGATCCTGCTTTAATGTCTTCCCCTTTCATTACAACTGTTACTGATATTGCTGGTGTATTTATTTATCTCAGTACGGCAAAATGGCTATTAAGTTCATCATTAGCTTAAGATCACTAGGTATTTATTCTCATTTTTGTAAAAATGTGGATTTTTTGGTTTAACTTTACATTTCTTAATGGTATTGTTTACAAAACATCATTTCTTTTCATGTCTTCTGAAACAATAGGTGAAAATAAACTAACGTCAATCGCAAGTGTTAAAGCTAGTAGTGATGTAGACCTTGTTCGATCATATTTGAGGGATATTGGAAGAGTCCCATTACTCTCTCATGAACAAGAAATTACTCTAGGTCGACAAGTTCAAGAGTACATGCAAGTCGAAAGAGCAGAACTAGAAATTATTGAATTAACAGGAGATAAACCTAGTATTGATGAATTATCTACCAAATTAAACTTATCTACTTCCACAATAAAAAAAAGATTGAGAGCTGGACAGAGAGCTAAAGAGAGAATGGTTGCAGCGAACTTAAGATTGGTAGTAAGCGTTGCAAAAAAATATACAAAAAGAAATATGGAACTTTTAGATTTAATTCAGGAAGGGACTATAGGACTTGTAAGAGGAGTTGAAAAATTTGATCCAGCCAGAGGTTATAAGTTTTCAACATATGCATACTGGTGGATTAGACAAGGTATCACAAGAGCAATAGCTGAAAAAAGTCGTGCGATTAGGTTACCAATTCATATAACTGAAATGTTGAATAAGCTAAAAAAAGGTCAAAGAGAGCTCAGTCAAGAAATGTCTAGGACTCCGACTGTAAGTGAACTTGCGAAATACGTGGAGCTTCCCGAAGAAGACGTTAAAGATTTGATGTGCAAAGCTGGACAGCCAGTTAGTCTTGAAACTAAAGTCGGTGATGGTGAAGATACCGTTTTATTAGATTTATTGGCGGGGGGCGAAGATTTGCCAGATGAACAAATAGAGATGGATTGTATGAGAGGTGATCTGCATTCTCTTTTACATCAATTGCCTGATTTGCAATGTAGAGTTTTAAGAATGAGATACGGAATGGATGGTGATGAGCCAATGTCTCTTACAGGCATAGGAAGAGTACTAGGCATAAGTAGGGATAGAGTAAGAAACCTTGAGCGAGATGGATTAAGAGGCTTGAGAAGACTTAGTGATAATGTCGAAGCTTACTTCGTTTCCTGAATAAATTCATTTATCAACATATTTGTTTTTTCAGGTTCTTCATCATGAGGACAATGTCCAGCCCCACTGATAATATCTAATCTTTTTATATTCCTGAATTGTCTCTTCCATTGTTTTGCTTCATTTAAAGATTCCCAAGGATCTTTTTCTCCCCAAATTAATTGGATTGGAGCATCAACTTTATCGAAAAGGTCAGTCGCAAGATAGTCATCAAATAAATTAATAAAACCACGAAATGCTTCTTTAGAGTTTTTCCTCTGAGAGGGTTTATAAAGTATCTCAATTAATTCTTTATCGATATTTTTTCCTGAAGGGTAAGCTTGTTCAAGTATTTTTTTTATAACTTTTGGATTAGCAGCTCTTGTAAAAAGTGTATTACTAATAACTCTTTGTCTGACAATCGTTTTAAGGACTGGTCTCAATAGATTCATCAAGATATCGCTTTTTTTTAAACGTTTATCATCCATAGTTCTTTGTGCACAGTCAATCAAAATGACACCTTTGCAATTATCTTTGAGCATTTCAGCTGCTTTCAAGGCAACAACACCACCAATTGAATTTCCCACCAAATAAACAGGAGATTTGATAACCTCTGTACAAAATGTTGATATTTGATTACCCCATAAGTCAAATGAATATTTAATTGAGTTTTCTTTGTTAGGTTCGTAATTTAATACAGCACTAGGTTGACTGCTTTTCCCAAATCCTAATAAGTCAATTGCGTAGCAGTTAGAAAATTTACCAAGAAAATCTTGATTATGTCTCCAGTGCTTTTTTGATGCTCCAAATCCATGAACTAACAGGATTTTTATATTTTTTTCAGAAGTAGATTCTTTTGATAAAGACCAAGAAATTTCCCAATTTTTCCACTTCCAATTTTCAGATTTATCTAAAAACACTATGAAAATAATTTTAATTAAACTTTAATTCAAAAAAAAAAAATTCGTTTTTAATAAATTATTCTTAGTTAAGAAAAAGCGTTCATTTTATGAATAAAAAAAAGGTCATATGTATAGGAGAGGCTTTAATTGACAGAATCAGAAATAAGTCAAATCAAGGATTTACTGATTTTTTTGGTGGTGCTCCCGCTAATGTTGCTTGCGCATTAAGAAAATTAAAAATAGATTCAACATTTATAGGAAGTTTGGGTAGTGATGATTATGGAAAAAAATTTATTTCGCAATTTAATGAATTGAACGTTAATTTAGATTTCTTACAATTAAATGATGGTTCCTCTACTCGTGTGGTTAATGTAGATAGAGATGCATTTGGAGATCGTTTTTTTTCAGGTTTTGAAGAAAGTTCTTATTCGTACTTTGCAGATGAAGTTTTTAGTAAGAAATTAATCGAGAAAAAAATTCAAAATTTGGAGAAATCTTTTCTAGAAACAAAATATTTGGTTACAGGAACAATCTTATTATCATCTCCAATATCAGCAGAGACTATTTTTTTTCTTCTTGAACAGGCTAAAAAATTTGAGGTCAAAATTGTTATTGATTTGAATTGGAGAGAGGTTTTTTGGGATCATTCGAGTTTTTCATCAGAAATTAGTAAAGCAGCGAGAGTTAATTTAATCAAGAACTTTTTAAATCATGCAAATGTTTTAAAACTTGCTAAGGAAGAAGCAACTTTGTTTTTGGAGGATGAAAATCCCTTATCAATATCTCAAAAATTGTCTAATAGACCAGATGTAATAATAACTGATGGAAAAAATCCTGTTGCATGGTATATCAATGGATTGCAGGGGATTACCAAAACCCCTAATTCACCAAAAATTGTTGATACAACTGGTGCAGGCGATGCTTTTCTGGCTGGCTTAATTTCAAAATTAATTTATTCTGGCCATCCTTCAAATGAACTAGAGATAGAAGAATGCATTAAGTTCGCAGGTGTTTGTGGATTATTAACCTGTTTTGGTGAAGGAGCTATTGAGCCACAGCCATATTATGAGAAGGTTAATAAATTTTTAGGATCTCTTATTTCGTAGTTTCTTCCATAATTTTTTGCGTAACTAATTTCTATCTTCCAATAATTATCAATAACTCGTTCTATTAATTCCGGCCATTCAATAACTAAAATAGCTTGTTTTTGTATTGCTTCTTCTTCCTCTGAGAAAAAAACTTCTTTCGCTAAAGAAACATTTTCTAACCTGTATAAATCAAGGTGAATCAGTGGAATTTTTCCGGAGTCATAGTGATGCGATAAAGCAAATGTAGGGCTTGTAATGTCCTCTGATATAGATAAGCCTTTAGCAATCCCTTGCACAAATGAAGTTTTCCCCGCCCCAATTGGACCCTTTAAAAAAACAATTGATTTGGGATTTAATTTGTGTGAGAGTCTTTTTCCTAAAATTAATGTCTCTTTTAAATTCTCAACAAACACAAAATTGCACAAAAATCATTTATAGTTTAATTGATAATGTTTTTACAAGATATGGTTATTGCAAATTCAGTTAAAACCTCCACACCAAATTACTCAATTGCCGATATTTCCTTATCAGATTTTGGTCGTAAAGAAATTAAAATTGCCGAAACTGAAATGCCTGGATTAATGGCACTAAGAGATAAATATCAATCTGAAAAGCCATTAAAAGGTGCAAAAATTGCTGGAAGCCTTCATATGACTATTCAGACAGCAGTCTTAATTGAAACTCTTGTTGATCTTGGTGCAGAAGTGAAATGGGCTTCATGCAATATTTTTTCAACTCAAGATCATGCGGCTGCAGCTATCGCAGATCAAGGGATTTCTGTATATGCAAAAAAAGGTGAGACTCTTGATGAATATTGGCAATATACTCACTACATTCTTGATTGGGGTAATGACTCTCCAAATATGATTCTTGATGATGGGGGAGATGCAACTGGCTTGTTGATACTTGGTAGTAAAGCAGAAAAAGATATTTCTGTTTTAGATAATCCCGATAATGAAGAAGAAATTGCTCTATTCAATTCTATTAAGTCTAAGTTGGAAAATGACAGTGACTTTTATTCTAGAATTAAGAGCAATATCATTGGTGTTACTGAAGAAACTACAACGGGAGTTGCAAGACTCTATCAACTGCAAAAGCAAAATGCTTTACCCTTCCCTGCTATCAACGTTAATGATTCAGTAACTAAGAGTAAATTTGATAATTTATATGGCTGCCGAGAATCTCTAGTTGACAGCATAAAGCGTGCCACTGATGTGATGATTGCCGGGAAAGTCGCTTTAGTAATGGGTTTTGGAGATGTAGGTAAAGGTTCAGCTCAATCTCTGAGAGGACTTGGTGCAATTGTAAAAGTTGCTGAAGTTGATCCAATTTGTGCTCTCCAAGCAGCAATGGAAGGTTTTAGCGTTGTTACTTTAGACGACGTTGTAGAAGATATAGATATATTTGTTACAGCAACAGGGAACTATAAGGTTATAACAAATGAAAATCTTGTGAAGATGAAAGATGAGGCCATAGTTTGCAATATCGGCCATTTCGATAATGAAATTGATGTGGCTTCGTTGAAAGATTATCCATGGGAAAATATTAAGCCGCAAGTTGATCACATAACTCTACCGAGTGGCAATAAAATAATACTTTTAGCTGAGGGTAGATTAGTTAACTTAGGCTGTGCCACTGGACATCCAAGTTTTGTTATGAGTAATTCTTTTACTAATCAAGTACTAGCACAAATTGAACTTTTTAATAAGTCAGAAAAATATGATAATGAGGTTTATGTTTTACCAAAACATTTAGATGAAATGGTAGCTAGATTACATCTTGATAAAATTGGTGCAAAGTTAACAAAATTAACTAAGGAACAAGCGGATTATATTAATGTCTCTGTTGAAGGACCATATAAACCAGAGCTTTATAGATACTAAGTTTGAGTTTAATTTTTCTAAATTTTCTTACTTCAATTCCTGACTATATTAGTTTAGCTGTTGAAAAGAATTCAACAATTGCATACCTTACTATTTGTTTGGCTATGTTTTTAGAAAATATCATACCTCCAATCCCTTCGGAAATAATAATGCCATTAGGAGGGTTTTTCGTTTATCAACAAAAATTAAATTTCTATATTTTAGTTTTTTGGGGATTACTTGGAACTATTTTAGGATCATTGCCTTGGTATTATTTAGGTAGAATAGTAAATGAAAAAAGACTTTCAAATTTTCTAGATAAAAAAGGGAAATATCTGGGTATTTCATCTAATGATTTAAGTAAAAGTAAAAAGTGGTTTGATAAATACGGAGTTTCTTTAGTTTTTTGGGGCCGATTAGTACCAGGAATAAGAACTTTAATTTCTGTTCCTGCTGGTGTAGAACTTATGAAATTAAGAAAATTTCTGATTTGGACTACATTTGGGAGCTTGATATGGGTAACACTTCTTACTTATGCAGGTTATTTATTTGGTGAAAATTATCCAATTATTGAAACTTATTTAGATAAAATCAAATATGTTGTGAAGCCAATTTTAATTTTAATTTTCTTATATTTTTTTGTGAGAATACTTATTAGATTTTTTAAAAATAGAGCTTAAAAAGGTATTTCACTTGAGAAAGTATTATTAGAATTTTGGTTATTATCGGCATCTTTTCGGCTGCCTAGTAAGTTTAATCTATCTACCCTAACAACTGGTTTATATCTATCTTCCCCAGTATTTTTATCTTTCCAGCTATCAATTTTAAAACTTCCTGTAATTCCTATTAGAGATCCTTTTTTAACGTAATCTGCGGCTACTTGTGCTTGCTTGCCCCATATTTCTAAATTAAACCAGTCTGGCTCTTCATCTCTGCTTCTTCTGTTAACTGCAAGTGTGAAATTTGCTACGATACTTCCAGATTCAAAATATCTGACATCTGGTTCTCTTCCTGCTCTGCCAACCAGGTTAATAGTGTTAATTTCCATAATTTTTTTATTTAATACTAATCATATTTTCAGGTTCTGCTCAAAGTTTTACGTGCTATTCATAACTAAACGACAGAATTCTGAGAGCTTACGAAAAAATAGATATATTATTTATAAAAAGAATTCTTATTGTGATTTTAAACAGATTTAAATTTTCTAGAGATATTGGCATAGATTTAGGAACAGCCAATACTCTTATACACGTATCAGGAAAGGGCGTTGTTTTACAAGAGCCTTCGGTGGTAGCTATGGATTTAGAGGAAGGGATTCCATTAGCTGTTGGTAAAGAAGCAAAGTTAATGCTTGGAAGGACCCCTGGCAATATAAGAGCGGTAAGGCCACTAAGGGATGGAGTGATTGCAGATTTCGATGCGGCAGAACAAATGATAAAAACATTTATTCAAAAATGTAATGAAGGCAAGGGGATAGTAGCCCCAAGAATAGTGATTGGTATCCCTAGTGGAGTTACTAGCGTTGAGCGAAGAGCAGTAAGAGAAGCTGGATTAGCAGGAGCTAGAGAAGTTCACTTAATTGATGAACCCGTTGCTGCAGCAATAGGAGCATCATTACCTGTAACTGAACCAATTGGAACTATGATTGTAGATATTGGTGGAGGTACTACAGAAGTTGCAGTGTTAAGTTTAGGTGGAACTGTATTGAGTGAATCTGTTCGAATAGCTGGCGATGAAATAAATGAGTCAATTGCCCTATATCTTAAAAAGGTTCATAACTTAGTTGTTGGAGAGAGAACAGCGGAAGATATTAAAATTAAAATTGGATCTGCATTTCCGGATGATGATTTTGATAAAACTACTTTAGAGGTTAGAGGTCTACATCTTTTATCTGGTCTACCTAGGTCAGTCACTTTGACATCGGGAGAAATCAGAGAAGCCATGGCTGAAACACTTAGCAAAATAGTGGAAGCTGTAAAAAGAACTTTAGAGCGAACTCCGCCTGAACTTGCTGCCGATATTGTTGATAGAGGGATTATGCTTGCAGGAGGTGGAGCTTTAGTGAGAGGCATTAACGATTTATTAAGCGATGAAACAGGAATTTTTACCCACATAGCAGAGGATCCACTACTTTGCGTAGTTAATGGTTGTGGAGAGGTTTTGGATGATTTTAAAAAACTAAAAAGAGTTGTTGACACTCCAGAGTTTATAAGAAATGCCATAAGAGATTAATATTATGTTAGGTATCCGACGAATATCTACTAATCGTTGGTGGGATAAAAAGAAAAATTGGATATTTTTTGCAATTTTTTTATTTTTAGTTCTTGTGAGGGTGTCAAAAGGATCTTTTTATAAGGATTTTTATTATTTTATTTCAAAACCTTTTTGGCCTGGCCAATTTCAAAAAGAAATTGTTATTGAGAATATAGATAAAGAGTATTTAATAAAGTTAAAACTGCTAAAGAAAGATAATATGAGACTGCGGCGAATCCTATCTCTTCGAGAATCATCTAAAGATGATTATATTTCGGCTGCAGTTATTTCTAGAAAAACAGGTAGTTGGTGGAGACAAATAATTTTAAATAAGGGTTCAAAGGATGGAGTTGAAATTGGAAATATTATTATTGGTCCGGGTGGATTATTGGGCAGAGTAAATAATACTTCTTTCTTTACTTCGTCGGTAACATTAATAACTTCACCAGCAAGTAAGTTAGGCGTTTGGGTAGATAGAATTCAAGTTAATGGATTACTTGTCGGTTTAGGAGATAATCATCCCAGTTTAATACTTTATTCAAAAGATGCTGATATTAAAGTCGGAGATTTTGTATCATCATCTCCTGCTAGTACGTTATTACCTCCAAATATTCCTATTGGTATTGTCCAATCTATAGATGAGACATTGAAATCAAAAAAAACAGCAAAAATCTCACTTTTAGCGAATCCTCAAGTAATTGATTGGGTGCAAATTTTGAAATTAAGTATTTAATGAAAAAATTTTTTACAGAAAAATTATCCATAATAAGCTTTATTTTTATCCCAATGATTTTTTTGTGGCACCCTAATTGGCTTGGATTGTTTGGTGTTCAGCCATACTGGCCGTTATTTTGGTTATTGCCTTGGTCAATGATTAATGGATCAATCAATGGATTAATATTTGGTTTATTTTTAGGTTTAATTTTAGATTCTCTAACTATAGAAAATAGTTTTACTCAAATACCAGGCTTAATTTTGTGTGGATTTTTGTTTGGGAGAATTAAATTACATAAGAATATTTTGGTGGGACATTTTAGGTATGGTTTAATTTGCTCTTTTGGAAGTTTTTTGTGTGGGACTCTTTTTCTTTTACAAATTTTGTTTAGAAATTTTTCAAATAGTTATTCTTTAATGTTTATTTCCGGTGTAAAGAATATCTTGGCTGAAGTTTTTTTGACAGGTTTTTTCGCTCCTTTTATTTGCTCTCAACTTTTAAGAATGTTTGCATTTTCAAGAAGAAAGTTGCAGTAATCAATTTCGTCAAGAAGCAAAAAGTATTTAAAAAAAATTTATATCATTTAGTTAGTTAAGATTTTTGTAAACCTGCGGAATATCTCTTTGAGGGTTCGTAATGTTATATTTTTAATTGTTAGAATAAAATTTCAACGCAATAATTCTTTGCTTTGAAATAACGAGAAATCTTTTTAAACTATGTCAAAAGCAAGAATTTTAGTTGTTGATGATGAACCAGCAGTTTTGAAAGTATTAGTTACGAGGCTTCAACTAGCTGGATATCAAGTTTATTCCGCCACTAACGGCGAAGAAGCACTTGAGTCTTTTCACAGGGATTCTCCAGACTTGATAGTCCTTGATGTTATGCTTCCAAAAATGGATGGGTTTGCTGTGTGTAGAAGAATTAGAGCTGAATCAGTAGTACCAATAATATTCTTAACAGCTCTAGAGGCTATTTCAGAGAGAGTAGCAGGTTTGGATTTAGGGGCTGATGATTACTTATCTAAACCATTTAGCCCAAAAGAGTTAGAGGCAAGAATAGCTACTATTTTGAGAAGAATGGGCCCAACTGTATCGGTTACTGAAACTAAAGAAGTTCCATCAGGTAAAGGAGTTATGAAGTTTGGAAGTTTAGTTGTTGATACTAATCGCAGACAAGTTTCTAGAGCAGGAGATAGAATTAGCCTAACTTATACTGAATTTAGCCTATTAGAATTATTGTTTGACGAGCCTGGTAAGGTTGTCCCACGAGCAGAAATTTTAGAACAGCTATGGGGTTATCCCCCTCGTAGAGCCGCAGATTTAAGAGTTGTAGATGTATATGTTGCTAGATTAAGGGGTAAATTGGAACCAGATCCAAGAAATCCAGAATTAATATTAACTGTTAGAGGGATTGGTTACGCATCTCAGAGAGTTGGCGAAACAGCAACATCTTTGGCAAGTTGAACCATAGTCTGATAATTTTATTAAATAAAACAAATATATTAAAATAAGTTTTGTCTGAAATAAAAGAAGCACGCTTACAAAAAGCTAGTTCACTCATTACTAAAGGATTTGCTTCTTACGCGCAGAGTTTTAAGGTATCACATACTGCCAGTTTTCTTATTCAAGAATTTGATTATTTAGAAAATGGTCAAGAGGAAGACTTCAGTGTTTCTCTTGCTGGTAGAGTTATGGCAAAAAGGGTAATGGGTAAAATTGCCTTTTTCACAATAAGCGATCAAGAAGGTCAGATTCAGCTTTATCTAGATAAAAGGATTATTAATTTAAATTTAGAAAAACAAAAATTACTTTCTTTTGAAGATATCAAGGAATTAGTAGATATTGGTGATTGGATAGGCGTCTACGGAACTATTAAAAAAACTAATAAAGGTGAGCTTTCAATTAAAGTAGAAAAATGGGAAATGTTATCCAAATCATTACAACCCTTACCAGATAAATGGCATGGATTGACTGATATTGAAAAAAGATATAGACAACGTTATCTAGATTTAATAGTGAATCCTCACTCTAAAAACGTTTTTAAAACAAGAGCAAAATGTATAAGTTTTATAAGAAAATGGCTAGATAATAGAAATTTTTTAGAGATAGAGACTCCAATTTTGCAATCTGAAGCTGGTGGTGCTGAAGCAAGACCATTTATAACTCATCACAATACATTAGATATTCCGCTGTATCTAAGAATAGCTACAGAATTACATTTAAAAAGAATGGTTGTTGGAGGATTTGAAAAAGTATATGAATTGGGAAGAATCTTCCGCAATGAGGGGATAAGTACGAGGCATAATCCAGAATTTACCTCAGTTGAAATTTATCAAGCTTATTCTGATTATGTCGATATGATGAATTTAACTGAAGAATTAATTAAAGAGATCGTAGCTGATGCATGTGGCTCTTTAAATATAAAATATCAAAATCAAGAAATTGATTTTTCTAAACCTTGGTCAAGAATATCCATGAAAGATATTGTCAAAAAATATACAGGGATTGATTTTGATTCTTTTAGTGGAGACTTTCAAGCAGCAAAAAAAGCCGTTAAAAATTTAAATGTTGATTTTTCTAATAAAGTAAATACTATTGGAAGACTTTTAAATGAGGTCTTCGAGCAAAAAGTAGAATCAAAACTTATTGAACCCACTTTTGTTATCGATTATCCTGTTGAAATTTCTCCTTTAGCCAGGCCTCATCTTGATAATAAAGAAATAGTCCAGAGATTTGAATTATTCATTGTTGGTCGAGAGTTGGCAAATGCGTTTAGTGAGTTAATAGATCCAGTTGATCAAAGAGAAAGAATGCAATTACAACAATCTCTTCGAGATGAAGGAGATCTTGAGGCTCACTGTATAGATGAAGATTTCTTGAATGCTTTAGAGATTGGAATGCCGCCAACTGGTGGTTTAGGTATAGGTATTGATAGGCTAATTATGTTAATTACAAATAGCGCATCAATTAGAGATGTAATTCCTTTCCCATTGTTAAAACCAGAAATAACTTCCAAAAAAAGTTAAAAATTACCCTTGAATGAAGTAAAATAAATAAATTAATCCAATACGAAATTTTTTAAATGAGTGGTGAACGTGTTGGTTTCCGTTTCAAACACGCGGATGCAGTAGTAAAAAGAAATCCTCAAGGCCGATCAAGAAGAGGATGGGTTATTGAACCAGTAGAACAAACTACAAGTAGGGGTACAAAAATGCCTGCATACAAAATTCGCTGGCGAGATAGTGAGAGGCCTGAAACCGTATTACAGCATATGTTAATTGCAGATCCAGATCCTTCCCCACCTCCAAGCACAGTAAGTTTAGATTGATAGTTCCTAAAATTTCGTGTAATATTTTTATCTTTTTAGTGCAGAGTTGATTTCTTTTTTTATACTTTTTTGTTTTTCGTCTTGTCGTTTGTCATGTAATTTTTTCCCTTTGCCGACTCCTATACTAAGTTTTATCCATGACCCTTTTAAATAAAGAGATAAAGGAACAATAGTCATTCCTTTTTTTTCAGTATTAGATTTCATTTTTATTATTTCGTTCTTGTGTAATAGCAACTTTCTATTTCTTAATGGATCATGATTAAAGAAAGACCCCACATTTTTATGTGGTGAAATGTGAACATTTAATAATAAGATCTCACCATCTCTGAATGAACAGTATCCATCTCTTAAATTTGCTTTTCCGTCTCTAATGGACTTTACTTCAGTTCCTAAAAGCTCAATTCCAGCTTCGATTGTTTCAGATATTGCATATTGAAATTTTGCATACCTATTCTCAGCTAGAAGTTTAAAGTTGTTTGCTTTATTAGAATTTCTGTTAATTTTGGTTGAATTTTTTGCCATTTTAGTTGTGAAAAACTTTCTACTCAGAACAATTGCAATTAACCTTTTATTATGGCAATAATCTCTTCTAATTTAGGCGATAATGAATCCTCACCTCGTAAAAAAGAGCTTAGGATAGTTGATTCAACAATCATTCCAGAAGAAAAGAGAAATAATAATCTGAACTTAGCCAGGCCTCTTACTTTAAAAGAATTTATTGGCCAAGAACAACTTAAATCTTCTTTAAGAATAGCTATAGATGCTTCAATTTTTAGAAAAGAACCTTTAGAGCATACTCTGTTATATGGACAGCCTGGTCTTGGTAAGACTACTCTTGCTTTTTTGATAGCCCATGAATTGAATACAAAATTAAGGATAGCGACTGCACCAGCAATTGAAAGACCAAGAGACATTGTAGGTTTACTTCTTGGATTAAAAGAAGGGGAAGTTTTATTTATTGATGAAATACATCGCTTAAATAGATTAACTGAAGAGTTATTATATTCTGCAATGGAAGATTTTAGACTCGACTTAACTATGGGAGCAAATAGAGGAGCTCGTTGCAGAACAATTAATCTCCCTAGGTTTACTCTGATTGGAGCGACAACTAAATTAGCCTCAATAAGCGCACCTCTAAGGGATAGATTTGGTATATCTCAGAAAATTGAATTTTATTCTCATCATGAACTAAAACAAATTATTGTTAACTTCTCTCGATTAATAAACCTCAATTTAGATGATGAAGCATCTTATGGTTTAGCAAAGATATCTCGAGGGACCCCGAGAATTGCTTTAAGATTATTAAGACGAGTTAGAGATTATGCGCAAGTTGTTAGCAAAACTAATAAGATCTCCATGAATTTAATAAAAAAAGCTTTAAATTCTTACCAAATAGACGAGAAAGGATTGGATTCTTTAGATAGACACTATTTATCTTTTCTTAACCAAAACAATAATTTTCCGACTGGCCTTGATTCAATTGCAGCAGGATTGGGTGAAGATTCTTCAATGTTAGAATTTGTAGTTGAACCATATCTCATAAAAATTGGTTTCCTCACGAGAACTCCTCGAGGAAGATTACTTACTGCTTTAGGAAAAAAGTACATTGATTCAAAAAATGATAACTTTTAAAAAAGTTAAGGTTTGTTTTTTATTAATTTTTATTTTTTTGAATTTTTTTTATATTGCACCAAGTTATTCATTGTCTTTGAGAGGGGATTTGTTTAAAAATGCTTTAGATCTTAGTGAGGGAGGAAAATTTGATCTCGCTTTACAAGAATGGAATCAATATCTAGATTCTTATCCTGATGATGCTGCAGGTTTTAGCAATAGAGGAAATGTAAGACTTGTTATCGGAGATGTCGAGGGATCAATAGATGACCAAAATAAAGCAATAAGTTTGGATCCTAGTGAAATAGATCCTTACATCAACAGGGGGATAGCAGAGGAAGCATTGGGTTTATGGTCGCAAGCTAAAAAAGATTATATGTTCGTTATTTCACAAGATAGTAAAAATTTCTCTGCTTTATATAATTTGGCTAATGTAGAGGGGTCTACATCACATTGGGATAAAGCGAGAGATTTATTTTTAAAAGCTGCTTTATATAATCCTGGATTTGCCATGGCTAGGTCAAGTTTGGCATTAGCAGATTTCCAGTTGGGGAATATTGATGAATCTGAAAAAGAATTAAAAAAATTAATTAGACGTTATCCAACTTTTGCAGATGCTAGGGCAGCTTTAACAGCATTGAATTGGTCAAGGGGTGAATCTGGTAAAGCAGAGAGTAATTGGATAGCGGTAACTGAATTAGATCCTAGATATAGTGATGAAGAGTGGTTAAAAAAAATAAGAAGATGGCCTCCACAACCAATTCAAGATTTAATGAACTTTATCGATTTAAAGTAAGTAATGAATAGTGATCAGTTTCAAAAAAAAATTGATTCGTTTAATGATGAATTAATTAACTTAAGAAGACATATCCATGCACATCCTGAATTAAGTGGACTTGAAAATCAAACAGCGATCTTGATCAGTGGTTTTTTAAAAAATATTGGTTGGAATGTCAGAGAATCTATAGGTAGGACTGGTGTTATAGCTGATTTTGGCCCCCTTGATAAGGGTATTATAGGTTTAAGAGTGGATATGGATGCTTTACCAATATTTGAGGAAACAAAATTAAGTTTTTCTTCAAAAGTAGATGGTGTTATGCATGCCTGTGGTCACGATTTACATATATCGATTGGATTGGGTGTGGCAAAAATTATTAAGGATTTAAAACTAAAATTTGGTACTCGGATAATTTTTCAGCCAGCTGAAGAAATTGCCTGTGGAGCTAGATGGATGATTAAGGATGGCGCAACTAATGGTTTAACCCATATTTTGGGAGTCCATGTCTACCCTGATTTATCCGTAGGGACTATTGGAATTAAAGAAGGAAGTTTAACTGCAGCTGCTGGAGAACTTAAGGTTGAGATTAAAGGAAAATCAGGCCATGGTGCTCGACCTCATGAAGGAGTTGATGCTATTTGGGCAGCTTCTAAAGTTATCTCGGGAATTCAAGAATCAATAACGCGGAAGTTAAACCCTTTAGATCCTGTAGTAATCACTTTTGGGAAAATAGATGGTGGCAATGCATTCAATGTACTTGCAGAAAAAGTTAATTTAATTGGTACTGTTAGGTGTACTAATCGTAATGTATTTACGAATATTGGTAATTGGCTCAATGAAAATATCACTTCTTTAGCTAATAGTTGCGGAGCTGAAGCAAAAGTAATATTTAGAGAAATCACTCCGGCAGTTAATAATAATTATGAAATTAATAGGGTCCTTAGAGATTCAGGAATTAAGGTTTTGGGTCAAAAAAATGTTATCGAATTACAAAAACCATCATTAGGAGCTGAGGATTTCGCTGAATTCTTAAATGATATTCCAGGAGCAATGTTTAGGCTTGGCGTTTCGAGTTCAAATGGATGTGCTCCTCTTCATAGTTCTAAATTTGATCCAGATGAAAGAGCTATTGCTGTTGGAATTAAAGTCATAACGGAATCCATAGTAAAATTAAACAATGAAAAAATTAATACTATTAGTAAATGAAAATAAATAAAAGATTTCTTCTATCTTTTGTGGCTCCTTTCATGATCCTCATATCTGCTATCGGATTGACATTTAGGGACAATTCCAAGAAGATTTTTTATTTGCCTATTGGCTTAATGGGGATTGTAATTATTTTGGAGAGGGGTATTAGCAGACAATTGAATAGAAAAAATATATTAAAGAAGGTAAGGTCTTATCAAAAAGTCAAATAAAATTACTTTATTTATTTTCACGCAATATGAGATGACTATTTTTTAGAAAAGAGCTATTAATAAGATTAATACTAGGGGTGCTAAGAAATTTAACTTAGCTGAGATCATACCCTTTGAACCTGAATCATTAATTTTGATGCAGGGAAGTGGAGATTTGATCAAACTTTAGTAATAACACTATTAAAAATTAGGAAATTATGAGAAGTTCTTGGATTAAGCCTCGCCTTGGGAAAGACAATGTAACTCAGATGAACTTTGCGAGAAACGGATATATCACTGAAGAAATGGATTTTGTTGCTAAAAAAGAAAATTTACCTGCTTCTTTAATAATGGAGGAAGTGGCAAGAGGGAGATTAATTATTCCAGCTAATATTAATCATTTGAATCTTGAGCCAATGTCTATAGGTATTGCTTCTAGATGCAAAGTTAATGCCAATATTGGTGCTTCCCCTAATGCTAGCGATATCAATGAAGAAGTAGAAAAGCTCAAGCTAGCCGTTAAATATGGTGCTGATACGGTTATGGATCTCTCTACGGGAGGAGTAAATTTAGATGAAGTGCGGCAAGCAATTATTCAAGAATCTCCTGTTCCAATAGGAACTGTTCCTGTTTATCAAGCTTTAGAAAGTGTGCATGGTTCAATAGATAGACTAACTGAAGACGATTTTCTGCATATTATTGAAAAACATTGTCAGCAGGGAGTAGATTATCAAACTATTCATGCTGGTTTATTAATAGAGCATTTGCCAAAAGTTAAAGGAAGAATTACTGGAATTGTCAGTAGAGGGGGAGGCATTCTAGCCCAATGGATGTTACATCATTTTAAGCAAAATCCTCTCTATACAAGGTTTGATGATATTTGTGAGATTTTTAAAAAATATGATTGTACTTTTTCTCTTGGAGATTCACTAAGGCCTGGATGTTTGCATGATGCTTCTGATGATGCTCAGCTAGCTGAATTGAAGACTTTAGGTGAGCTTACTCGAAGAGCATGGGAACACAATGTTCAAGTAATGGTTGAGGGTCCTGGTCATGTACCGATGGACCAAATTGAGTTTAATGTGAGAAAGCAAATGGAAGAATGTTCAGAAGCTCCCTTCTATGTACTTGGTCCATTAGTAACAGATATATCTCCTGGTTATGACCATATATCAAGTGCTATTGGGGCGGCAATGGCAGGGTGGTATGGAACTTCTATGTTATGTTATGTAACCCCAAAAGAACATCTAGGTCTCCCAAATGCAGAAGATGTACGGGAGGGATTAATTGCTTATAAAATAGCTGCTCACGCTGCTGATATAGCAAGACATAGAGCTGGAGCTCGTGATCGAGATGATGAACTTAGTCATGCAAGGTATAATTTTGATTGGAATAAACAATTCGAACTTTCATTAGATCCAGAAAAGGCAAAACAGTACCACGATGAGACACTACCTGAAGAAATCTTTAAAAAGGCCGAGTTTTGTTCAATGTGTGGTCCAAAACATTGTCCAATGAATTCAAAGATTTCTGATGAATCTCTTGATCAGTTAAAAGATAAACTTGAAGAGTGTAATACTTCAGCGTAGTTATCAATCAAAAGTTATAAAATTTCCTTCGTCTTGTTAACTACGTTTTCTACTGTAAATCCAAAATTTTTCATACATTCTCCCCCTGGTGCTGATGCACCAAACCTGTCCATAGTAATACAAATCCCATCAAAACCTGTATATTTATGCCAACCAAATGAATGGGCTGCTTCCACTACAACTCTCTTTTTCACACCGCTAGGTAAAACACTTTCTTTGTAAGAATCTCCTTGCTCTTCGAAAAGTTCTACACAAGGCATTGAAACAACTCTAACTTTTTTACCCAAGCTTGAAATTTCCTTACTTGCTTCAATGCAAAGATTCAGTTCACTTCCAGTACCAATAAATATTAGATCTGGTGTTCCCTCGCAATCGGAAACTATATATCCCCCTAGAGCCACTTTGTCGATCGATGTATTTTCTTGATTCGGCATGCCTTGTCTACTTAAACAAAGGGCCGAAGGTCTTTTTCGATTTTGAATAGCAAGCTTATAAGCTCCACTAGTCTCATTACCATCCCCTGGTCTAAACACTAGCATGTTAGGCATGGCGCGAAGAGAAGGGATAGTTTCAATAGGTTGATGTGTTGGGCCGTCTTCTCCTACACCTATTGAATCATGAGTTAAGACATAAATTACTCCTAATTCACTGAGTGCTGAAAGCCTCATTGAGCCTCTCATATAATCTGCGAAAACAAGGAAAGTTCCACCATAAGGAATAAGACCACTATTATGATAAGCAATACCATTAAGCACAGCTGCCATTGCGTGCTCACGAACTCCAAAATGTAAATATCTTTTCTCAGGACTATGAGGTTGGAATGATCCAGTCTCCCCTTTGATATCTGTGTAATTAGAGTGAGTTAAATCTGCAGAACCACCAATTAATTCAGGCAAGTTAGGACCTAGAGCGCCCAAACATATTTGTGAATGCTTTCTAGTGGCCAACCCTTTATCATCAGGTGTATAGGAGGGGAGATCTGAGTCCCAATTATCAGGCAATTGACCGTCTAACATCCTTTTTAACTCCGCTCCTTCAGAGGGATATTTTTTTTGATATTCTTCAAATTTCGAATCCCATTCTTTCTCTAAGTTTTCTCCTTTGTTAATTGATTTTCTAAAATGTGTATACACTTCATCTGGTATTTCAAATGGAGGGTATTCCCAATTTAGAAACTCTCTAGTTAATGCAGCTTCTTCTTCTCCAACAGCTGCTCCATGAATTCCAGCAGTATCTGATTTATTGGGTGAACCATAACCTATGGTTGTAGAAATCTTTATAATTGAAGGCTTATCTTTAATTAATTTTGCCTTTTCAATAGCTTCAGTTATTCCTTTAACATCATGATTGCCATCTTCAACATGTTGTACATGCCATCCATAAGCTTCGTATCTTTTTAAAACATCTTCGGTGAAAGAAACGTCGGTTCGACCATCAATTGTAATTTGATTATCGTCATAGAGGGCAATTAATTTTCCAAGCTTAAGATGTCCAGCTAATGAGCAGGCTTCTGAAGCGATACCTTCTTGATTACAGCCATCACCCATTATTACGTAGGTATAATGATCAACTATATTACAATCAGGCTTATTGAATTTAGCTGCTAAGTGAGTTTCAGCTATTGCTAAACCAACAGCGTTTGAAATTCCTGCTCCAAGAGGCCCAGCTGTAACTTCAACACCTTCTGTTTCGAATGTTTCTGGATGTCCAGGAGTTTTTGATCCCCATTGCCTGAATTCTTTAATATCTTCAATAGAAACTGATTTATATCCTGTCAAATGAAGCAGAGAATATAACAGCATACAGCCATGACCAGCTGATAATACAAAACGATCTCTGTTGAACCATTTTGGGTTATTAGGATTGTGATTAAGTATGTTTTGCCATAATGCATAACCCATAGGAGCACACCCCATTGGTAATCCAGGATGTCCACTATTAGATTTATTTACTGCATCTACAGCAAGCATTCTTATACTATTTACACAAAGTGATTCTAAGGAAACAGATGCAGCGACCATTGTTTTAAATAAGTTAAGTTGGAAATAAAGAATTGGTTGTCTTCAATTCATTTTGCTGAAAGCAAGGCAAACATTGTGACCACCAAAGCCGAAAGAATTAGAAAGAGCAACTCCCAGTTGAGCTTCTCTTGCATTATTTGGTACATAATCAAGATCACATTCAGGATCTGGATTGACGTAGTTAATTGTAGGAGGGATAAAATTATGTGTCAAAGAAAGTATACAAGCTACAGCTTCTATACCTCCTGAGCCTCCAAGGAGATGACCAGTCATCGACTTAGTAGAGCTTACAGGAATGAGGTAAGATCTGTCTCTAAAAATTGATTTAATTGCAGAAGTTTCATTTTTATCATTAGCTGATGTGCTTGTTCCATGAGCATTGATGTAATCAACTTTTTCAAGACTGATACAAGCATCTTCAATTGCTAATTTGATAGCTTCGGAGCCTCCTACACCGCCTGGAGATGGAGCAGTAATATGATGAGCATCACATGTCGTTCCATATCCAATTATTTCTGCATAAATCCTCGCATTCCTTTTTTGTGCATTTTCTAAAGTTTCTAAAACAAGAATTCCAGATCCCTCTCCAATAACAAATCCATCTCTTTCAGCGTCAAAAGGTCTGCTAGCTGTTTGAGGGCTGTCATTCCTGAAAGAAAGAGCTTTAGCACTAGCAAAACCAGCTACTCCAAGAGGTGTAATACTTGCTTCTGCTCCTCCACAGATCATTGCATCTGCCTTTCCAAGTTGGAGTAATCTAAAAGAATCACCAATTGCATTTGAACCGGCAGCGCAAGCAGTTGAAACAGATGAACTTGGTCCTTTTGCACCCAAAGCGATTGCAGCTAATCCGGTTGCCATGTTTGGAATCATCATTGGAACTGTAAATGGACTTACCCTTTTAGGCCCTTTATGACTCAATATTTGAGCTTGACTTTCCATAGTTAGCAAGCCTCCAACACCAGAACCAATAATCACTCCAATTCTTGATGCATTAGATTCAGTAATTTCAAGTCCGGAATCATTAAAGGCTTGCTTTGCAGCAATAACTCCAAACTGGGAAAAACGATCCCATCTTTTGGATTCTTTAGCTTCAATAAAATTTTCAGATTGAAGATTTTTTACTTCTGCAGCGAATTTGCAGGGATGTTGTTCAGGATCAAAGAGAGTAATATCTGAGACCCCATTAGTACCTGTTTGAAGACCGACTAAATATTCATCAATGTCATTACCAATTGGAGTTACTGCTCCGATACCAGTAATAACTACTCGATGGAAATTTGGCATTCTTTATTAACCTTTTTTTTCTTCGATGAATTTTACAGCATCGCCAACAGTTGCTATTCCTTCAGCAGCTTCATCAGGGATTTCAATATCAAATGCTTCTTCTAAAGCCATCACGAGTTCAACTGTATCTAGAGAATCTGCACCTAAATCATTTTGGAAATTTGAATCCGATTTTACTTCTCCTGCTTCAACACTTAATTGTTCTGAAACAATAGAACAGACTTTTTCAAGGATTTCTTGTGACATAGTTTATGGAAATTACTAATTATCTTTATGATTTTATGCCCTAGAGTTAACAAGAGTGAAGCATATCTTAATTTTTTTAATTTCTTTGTAA
>QCER01000007.1 GCA_003280515.1 Prochlorococcus sp. AG-355-P18 | reverse complement strand
ACTTGAATTAAATGTAGAAAAACAAAAATCTGAATTTTTAAGAAGAGAATATTTATATCAAGAAGGTGCTGTAAGCAAAGAAGATTACGAAAGTTATAAAAATAACTACAACATTAGTAGCACCAAACTTAATGATGCAAAAGCTGAAAAAAGTTTCTATCTAATTAAAGCTCCTTATGGAGGCAAGATAACTGCAAAATATGCTGAGATAGGATCTTATGTCACACCAAGTACAAACTTAAGTTCAGACACTAAAACCAAAAACTTTATTTTTGAATTATCAGAGGGTCTTGAAATTGTTGCCAAAGTTCCTGAGAGTGACATTGGCAGAATAAAAATAGGTCAAGAAGCCTCAGTAAGAATTGAGGCTTATCCCTCAAAAAAATATAGTGCCATAGTAAAAAAAATAGCTACAAGAGCTGTAAAAGATAATAATGTAACCTCATTCGAAGTAACTTTAAATTTTAAAGATATTTTTGAAGAAATTAAAATTGGAATGACTGCAGATCTTGAATTTAGAGTAGAAGGTAATGAAGAAAAAATCTTAGTTCCGACAGTTTCTATTGTGACAGAAAAAGGTGAAAAAGGTATTTTGAAAGTTGATAAAAACAATTCTCCCAAATTTGAAAAAATCGAAATTGGTATTAGTAGTGGAAATAAAACTTCAGTCATTGATGGATTAGAACCTGGAGAGCAAATCTTTATTGATATTCCACCTTGGGCTAAGAAGAGAAAATGAGTTTAAAATCTGAAAACTCAAAAAAACCAATTTTACTTTTAGTCGATGGCCACTCACTTGCTTTTAGAAGCTTCTATGCATTTAGCAAAGGGATTGATGGAGGTTTAACCACCAAACAGGGATTTCCAACAAGTGTCACTTATGGATTTCTAAAAAGCCTTCTGGATAATTGCAAAAATATTAGTCCTGAGGGTGTTTGTATTACGTTTGATACCGAAAAACCAACTTTCAGACATGAGTTAGATCCAAATTATAAGGCCAATAGAGATGTAGCACCAGATGTTTTTTTTCAGGATATTGAACAACTAGAAATCATTTTAGAAGAAAGCCTTAATTTACCAATTTTTAAATCTCCAGGATACGAAGCAGATGATCTTTTAGGCACAATTGCAAATGATGCTTCTTCTAAAGGATGGTGCGTAAATATTCTTTCTGGAGATAGGGACCTATTTCAATTAGTAGATGATCAAAAAGATATTTATGTACTTTATATGGGTGGTGGTCCATATGCAAAAAGTGGTAATCCAACTCTTATGAATGAAAATAGAGTAAAAGAAAAATTAGGTGTTGCGCCAGAGAGAGTAGTTGATCTTAAAGCCCTGACTGGTGATAGTTCTGATAATATTCCGGGTATTAAAGGGGTAGGTCCAAAAACTGCAATTAATCTACTAAAAGAGAACGATACTCTTGATGGAATCTATCAGGCTTTGGACAAGATTCAGCAGAACAACGATAAGAAATATAAAGGATTCATCAAAGGTTCGGTTATAGAAAAGCTCAGAAACGATAAACATAATGCTTTCCTTTCGAGGGATTTAGCAAAAATAAATACTGAGGTACCTTTGATTTTAAGTAACGGTTATGAATTAAAAAATATAAATCAAGAACTACTTTCAGAGTCACTGCAAAAACTAGAACTATCAACACTACTTAGACAAATTGATATTTTCAATTCAACTTTCAGCAAAGGTGGTTTTGACAAAAATAATGTGGCTAAAGAGGAGGAGAAGGCACCAAAAGTCGCAGGCAATAATGAATTAGAAAATAGTGAAAATAAAATCCCTAAAATCAACGTAACTGTTGTAAATGATTTCGAATTACTTGATAAATTAATTCAAAGATTAGACAAGACTAATCAAATAGTTTCTTTAGATACAGAGACCAATAGTTTGAATCCAATCGATGCGGAACTTGTTGGGATAGGGTTATGTCTTGGAGAAGAAAATGATGATTTATTTTATATACCTCTTGGTCATCAAACAAAAAAGGAGACCTCCAATCAATTATCAATTGAAGATGTTTTCTCAAAGCTAAGAAATTGGATAGAAGATCCAAAAAAAGAAAAAGCACTCCAAAATTCTAAATTTGATAGGCAAATATTTTTTAATCATGGACTTGATCTTAAAGGCGTAACCTTTGACACCTTGTTAGCAGACTACCTTCTTAATAATCAAGAGAAACATGGGTTAAGTGAAATTAGTTTTAGATTATTTGGATTTAAGCCTCCTTCATTTAAGGAGACAGTTGGAAAAAATAAAGACTTTTCATTTGTCGATATTGATGAAGCAAGTATTTACTGCGGTTATGATGTTTTTCTAACTTTTAAGATTGTCAAAATTTTTAAAGAAAGTTTTTCAAAGGAAAAAGATGAATTAATCAAATTGTTCGAAGAAATCGAGCTGCCTTTAGAGCCGGTATTGTCCCAAATGGAAATGAATGGCATAACCATCGACATCCCTTATTTGGATAAACTCTCAAAAGAATTAAAAAGTACCTTAGAAGATATTGAAAGTAAAGTTTATGATTTAGCAGAGGAAAGTTTCAATCTATCTTCACCAAAACAACTTGGTGAGATCTTATTTGAAAAATTAAATTTGGATAAGAAAAAATCACGGAAAACAAAAACAGGATGGAGTACAGATGCAGTAGTTTTGGAAAGATTAGTCGACGAACATGAAATAATCCAACATTTAATAAAACATAGAACTCTTAGCAAATTACTTAGCACCTATATTGATGCTCTTCCAAATCTTATTAACGAAAAGACAGGAAGAGTTCATACAAACTTTAATCAAGCTGCTACAGCGACTGGAAGACTAAGTAGTAGCAATCCTAATCTTCAAAATATCCCGGTTAGGACTGAATTTAGTAGGAGAATCAGAAAAGCATTCTTGCCTGAAAAAAATTGGAAACTTTTATCAGCTGATTATTCTCAGATCGAATTAAGAATACTCGCTCACTTAGCGGATGAAGAAATACTAATAAATGCATTTCATAAAAATGATGACATTCATTCTTTGACTGCAAGATTAATTTTTGAGAAAGAAGAAATTTCTTCTGATGAGAGGAGAGTTGGGAAAACAATAAATTTCGGGGTTATCTATGGTATGGGAATTAAAAAGTTTGCACGTTCTACAGGAGTAAGTACTCCAGAAGCAAAAGAATTCCTAATAAAATACAAAGAAAGATATTCAAAAATTTTCAAATTTCTTGAACTTCAAGAAAGACTTGCCTTATCAAAAGGTTATGTAAAAACAATTTTTGGTAGAAAGAGAGAATTTAAGTTTGATAAAAATGGACTTGGAAGATTAATAGGGAAAGATCCTTACGAAATTGACTTGCAATCTGCAAGAAGAGCTGGCATGGAAGCACAATCATTAAGAGCCGCAGCAAATGCCCCAATTCAGGGTTCAAGTGCAGACATTATTAAAATTGCAATGGTTCAACTAAATAAGAAGTTCATAGAAATGAATATTCCCGCAAAAATGCTTTTACAAGTACATGATGAATTATTGTTTGAAGTTGAACCACATTCTTTGGAAATTACGACGAAATTAGTAAAGAAGACGATGGAAGATTGTGTAAAATTAAATGTGCCTCTTTTAGTTGATATTGGTATTGGAGACAATTGGATGGAGACAAAATAAACCTTATGAAAAACTTAATTTAAGATGATCAAACTTTTTAATACTTTAAGCAAAAGAGTTGAGGTTTTTAAGCCTATCGATGATGTCGTTAAAATTTATTGTTGTGGAGTCACAGTTTATGATTTATGTCATCTTGGTCATGCCAGAAGTTATATAGCTTGGGATGTATTGAGAAGATTTTTAATTTACAGTGATTTCAAAGTGAAGTATGTTCAAAATTTTACAGATATTGATGACAAGATCTTAAAAAGAGCTAAAGAAGAAAGCAGTTCAATGAAGGAAGTATCTGAAAAAAATATTATTGAATTTCATAAAGATATGGATTCTTTAGGAATAATGCGTCCGGATAGTATGCCAAGAGCAACGAATCATATATGCAATATCTGCTCCTTCATAACAACCCTTGAGGACAAAGGTTATGCATACTCTAGGGATGGAGATGTTTATTATTCTGTTTTTAAAAATAAAAATTATGGAAAGCTAAGTAATCAAAATATACAAGAACAAAATATCAATCAGCAAGGAAGAATGGCTAATGATGAAAATAGTAAAAAACTTAATCCGCAAGATTTTGCACTATGGAAAAAAGCCAAAGATGATGAACCATTTTTTGATTCTCCATGGGGTAAAGGTAGGCCAGGATGGCATATTGAATGTTCTGCGATGGTTAAAGATGAATTAGGAGATACTATTGATATCCATTTAGGTGGTTCTGATTTGATTTTTCCACATCATGAGAATGAAATCGCCCAATCAGAAGCAGCCAATGGCAAAAAGCTAGCGAACTATTGGTTACACAATGGGATGGTCAATGTAAATGGACAAAAGATGAGTAAATCCCTTAAAAATTTTAAAACTATTAGAGAGCTAATTAAGTCAGGTATAAGCCCTATGACTTTGCGATATTTTGTTATGACTGTGAATTATAGAAAACCACTTGATTTTACTGAAGAAGCTTTAAGAAGTGCTTCAGAAGCTTGGAAAAACATTAATGTAGCCCTTTCTTTTTTGGACCTTACAAAAGATGCTTTTAAATCTATTGATAAGAATGAATCTATTGAAGACGAATATAAAGAGAAAATAAGCTTTGAATTATCTCAAAAAAAGCTTAAATTTTCTGAGGCTCTTGGAAATGACCTTAATACAGCAGGTGCTATTGCAATTATTTACGATTTAGCAAAACCATTAAAAAACTTTTTAAACCAATTTCAAAGGGTCGAAGGTTTTAAAATAGACCTAAATGAAAAATTCTTTCTTCTTGAGAATTTTAAAACTCTTGAAAAGTTGACTGAGGTACTTGGTCTTAAAAAAGAGGTTTTAGTGAAAGAAAGTAAAATAAAAGAAGAAGAAATATCAATGCTTATTAATGAAAGATTGAAAGCAAAAAAGGAAAAGGATTTTGCGAAGGCAGATGAAATTAGGAATTTGTTAAGAGAAAAAGGTATTGAACTTATTGATCAATCCAAGGATATAACAACATGGATAAGGTTTTAAATTTTAAGAAAAAAACCAATTTGAAATTTTTGTTTTTTAAATACACCTTTAAATGGGAAAATATTAGAAATATTAGAGAAAATTGAAATACATTACTGTGCTCGGTTCTACTGGTTCAATTGGGACTCAAACTCTCGAAATAGCTAGTGAGCAGCCTGATAAGTTTAAAGCCGTAGCTCTCTCGGCAGGAAGAAATATTAATTTATTAACAGAACAAGTTAAAACACACAAACCAGAAATAGTTGCGATTGAGGATGAAAATCTCATAGAAGATTTAAAAGATAATATTAATAACTTAGATTTGGATAGTGCTCCCTTGGTTTTGAGTGGGAAAGAGGGGATTAACGCTGTTGCAGCTTGGGATAAGGCAGATACTGTGGTTACAGGGATAGTAGGATGTGCAGGCTTAATTCCAACAATGTCAGCAATTAATGCGGGGAAAAATATTGCACTTGCCAACAAAGAAACTTTAATTGCGGCAGGACCAATTGTTATTCCTGCATTAAAGAAAAATAATAGTAGGCTTTTACCTGCTGATTCAGAACACTCTGCTATCTTTCAATGTTTACAAGGATTACCCAATTATGAAAATGCAGATTTTTCAACAGGAGAGATACCTAAAGGTTTAAAAGCCATACACTTAACAGCTTCTGGTGGTGCTTTCAGAGATTGGGCCGTTGAGGATTTAAAGCATGTCACAGTGGAAGATGCAACTTCACATCCTAATTGGGATATGGGAAAAAAAATAACTGTAGATTCTGCAACTCTTATGAATAAAGGATTAGAAGTTATAGAAGCTCATTATTTATTTGGGACCTCTTACGAAAATATCGAAATAGTTATCCACCCTCAAAGTATTATTCATTCAATGATTGAGATGGAAGATTCTTCAGTATTAGCTCAATTAGGTTGGCCAGATATGAAACTACCTATTTTATATGCAATGAGTTGGCCTGAAAGATTTAAAACAAATTGGAAAAGATTAAACCTAAGTGAAATTGGAAAATTAACTTTTAAAGAGCCAGACGAGTTTAAATATCCATGCATGGGACTTGCTTATGCCGCAGGAAAATCTTCTGGGACGATGCCTGCAGTCTTAAATGCTGCTAATGAAATGGCTGTTGAACAATTCCTTAAAGAAAAAATTTCTTTTCAAGAAATTCCAACATTTATAAGTAAAGCTTGTGAATCACATATGGAGAATTTGAATTTGAGTCCCGAATTGGAGGATATTCTTGAAGTAG
This sequence comes from Prochlorococcus sp. AG-355-P18, assembly GCA_003280515.1. GTDB lineage: Bacteria > Cyanobacteriota > Cyanobacteriia > PCC-6307 > Cyanobiaceae > Prochlorococcus_A. Next base: position 65,911 of record QCER01000007.1, on the reverse strand, counting down.
ACAATTGGGCCAGACTTTTTGTTGAGCAAGAAATTAAAAAAGGGAAAAAATACGTAAGTATTGGATAAAAGTGAATATTAAAAAGCATCTTCTATTATGCGCAACACCCACAAAACAGAAATGCTTTAAAGGCAATGAAGGTCAAAAAACATGGGAATGTCTGAAAAAGACTTTAAAAAAATTTGAGAATGATCCCTCTACAAAAAACATTCATATATTAAGATCAAAAGCTGACTGTTTAAGGATATGTAAGAACGGTCCAATTCTTCTTGTGTGGCCTGATGGTATTTGGTACGAGAAAGTTTCTCCAGAAAAAATTTCAGAAATTTTTACCTCACATATTATTAACGGTAAGCCAATAGAAAAATGGATTTTTAAAAAAACACCATTTTTAAATAGTCCTAGATACTAATCAACCAGTTCTTTACTACTTCGTCTGACCAGCAGCCATTAATAGAGTGAAAACCATTATGACCGCCTTTTTCAGTTATAAAAATAGTAAATTTATCAAAAAATTTTCCTTTTAAATTCAAAGTTTCATTATATGGAACCCAAGGATCATCCTTTGCATGAATAAAAAGCATTTGAGGTAATTTTTTTATTGAGTTTTGGATTCTAAATATTGGAGAAGCTTTAACATAATAATCTTCTAAAGAATCAAATCCCCAACTTGGAGCTGTAAATTTCTGATCAAATTCCCTTATACTTTTTAAAGCTCTAATTTTTATTTTTAATTTCTCGTTATCAAGGAGTTTGCCTTCATCATTAAATCCCTCCCATAACTGATTTTTTAAGCGGTGAAGTAACCATTTTTGGTAGATAGAATTTCTAGGTTTTTCAATACATAGACTGCATGAAGATAAATCTAAAGGGGTACTCACGCAGGCAAGGCCATCTAAAAGTTTTTCTCCTTTGTTTTCATCGTAATCTAGGCAGGCATTTAAAAGAATTGTTCCGCCTAAAGATAATCCAACTCCGTAAATTGGAAGATTATTATTACTTTTAATAAGATCTTTGAACTCTAAATTAATCAATTTTTTAAAATAATTAATTGCTGAAATAACATCACTGGAACATCTAGCACAATAATTTCCTTTAGCTAAATATCTCGCAGATCCAGATCCTCTTAGATTTAATTTAAGAACTCCAAAACCATTATTTGCTAATTTCCTAGAGATTCTTCTTAAACCAAACCGTTTGGTTGAGCCCCCTAAGCCATGTGTAACGATTACAAAACCCCTAAGTTTGTCTAAGTTTTCAGGTAATTCTAAAAACCCCAGAAGATAATCACATTCAAATTTTTTAGAAAGAATTTTATTAATCGGAAAGAATATTTTTTTATTTTTTTTTGATTTACCAAAATCAATAACAAAAGTATCTCTCAAAGTTTGTAAGTCACCACCTATCCAAGGTAAAACTTCTCGAAATGGCTTATTTTTTAAGTAATCTGAAAAACTAAAAGATATACTATTATTTCTCCCCAACCCCAAGATCCTTTAATTCTCCAATCAAATCATTCAGTACCTTTTTTGCATCACCAAAGACCATTGAGGTATTTGGCAAATCAAATAAATCATTTTTTATTCCAGAGTAACCTGCACTCATACCACGTTTAATTACAAATACCGTTCTTGCTTCCTGCACATCAAGAACTGGCATGCCATATAAAGGAGAAGAGCTATCATTTTTAGCTTGAGGATTAACCACATCATTTGCTCCTAAAACTAAAACAACATCCGTTGCTGGAAAATCAGGATTTACAACGTCCATCTCTTTAAGTTGTTCGTAAGGAACATCTGCTTCAGCTAAAAGTACATTCATATGTCCAGGCATCCTCCCTGCTACAGGATGAATTGCGTAAACAACTTCAATACCGTTTTGCTCTAGTTTTTTTGTCACTTCCCTTAAAGTATGTTGAGCTTGAGCTACCGCTAGACCATATCCAGGAACTATAATTACCTTATTTGCCGCCTCTAAAGTCAATGCACATTCTTCAACACTGCAAGAGGTTATATTTGTATATTCTCCTGAACCAGAAGAGGCTGTACTTTGTGCAGATAAAGATCCTCCAAAAAGAACTGAGACCAATGATCTATTCATACCCTTGCACATTACCTGAGTAAGTATTAGGCCTGCTGCTCCAACCATTGCGCCTGCTACTATCAAAAGCTGACTATCTACAACGAAACCTGCTGCTGCTGCTGCAATCCCTGAGTAGCTATTTAATAAAGATATAACGACTGGCATATCAGCTCCACCAATTGGTAAAGTAACTCCAATACCTAATAAAGAAGAAACTATAACTAAAAGCCAAATAGAACTTGTATTACCATTTATCAAATCAAAAAAGGCTATCAAGGAAGCAACTGCAAAAACAATATTTACAAAATGCCTAACTTTGCTCTGAGTCCATCCTGGAGTTGACAACCAACCCTGTAACTTTGCCATCGCCACAATTGAACCTGTGAAAGTTATTGCACCAACAAATATAGAAACAGATATTGAAACTTCGTTAATCAGTGACTTAAAAAAATCAAAATTTTCTTGGCCACCAGATATAGGAAAAATAGCTACTCCTAAGGCCACTAAAAGTGATGACATTCCTCCACAACCATTGAACAATGCCACTGTTTCAGGCATGGAGGTCATAGGTACTTTTTTTGCAAGAATCGCTCCGAATAAACTACCTAAGATTGATCCAATTATTATCCAAATCCAAGACTGAATAGCAATTCCAGAAGTGCCTAAATAATAAGAAAGTAATCCTACTACTGATAGCGACATTGCGAATGCGGCTAATCTATTGGCATCCCTTGCTGATTTTACTTTTGACAATCCTTTGATTCCCAAAGCTAGTAAAAGTACTGCTAGAAGGTCAATAACGAATTTAATGATTACAGGTAGATTCATGTTAAAAATTACTTCTTATTTGATGGTTTACGACTAAACATCGCGAGCATTCGATCAGTTACAAAGAAACCACCTACAACGTTGAAAAGAGCAAATCCAAGAGAAACTGAACCAATAATTAAAAGTGGTACGTTACCTTCTGCTTTTACAATTAAAGTCAATGCTGCAAGCATTGTTATTCCTGAAATTGCATTTGCTCCGCTCATTAGAGGTGTGTGAAGAGTAGGAGGAACTTTTCCAATTAACTCTAGACCTAATAAACTACCTAGTAAAAGAACCCAAAGAAGACTTACAAAAGACATAATTTTAAAACCTCAATTTTCAAAAACTTTATTTTGAAGAACAACTCCTTCATCGCTTAATAAACATCCAGAAATGAGTTCATCCTCTTTATCTAATTTAATTACACCATCTTTTATAAATGGTGTAATCAAAGATGTTAAGTTCTTAGCATAAAGTGAACTTGCATCATAAGGAACTGAAGAGGGTAATTCGCCCGCTCCTATAAGTTTTACCCCATCTTTGATAATAGTTTCATTTGATTTTGTTCCCTCGCAGTTCCCTCCCTGAGAAACTGCTAAATCAATAACTACTGCTCCAGGCCTCATTTTTTCAATCATGGGTGAGTCTATTAAAACAGGGGCCTTTTTACCTAGAACTTGCGCAGTACATATCGCAACATCAGCTTCAGATAAATATTTAGTTAAAATTGCCTTCTGTTTTGAGAGAAATTCAGGTGTTACAGCTTTTGCATAACCTCCCTCCTCTCCTGGCTTTTCCTCAACTTCAGGAAGTTCTATAAATCTTGCTCCGAGGGACTCTACTTGTTCTTTAACAGCAGGTCTAATATCAGATACAAATACTATTGCTCCAAGTCTTTTCGCCGTCGCAACTGCCTGTAATCCTGCAACACCTCCACCAAGAACCACTACTTTTGAAGGTTGGACTGTCCCTGCTGCAGTCATAAGCATTGGGAAATATCTATCTAACTCACTTGCCGCCAAAAGAACTGCTTTATATCCAGCAATATTGGCCTGTGAAGAAAGAACATCAGAAGATTGAGCTCTACTAATCCTCGGAAGCAACTCTAGTGATAAAGCTGAAATCTTATTACTATTTATAATCCTAAGAAGCTCCTTATTACCATATGGGTTAAGAAGACCAAGAAGAACAGCGCCTTTCTTTAACTTAGTTAAATTATCCTCTGATGGAGTTTGAACACAAAATATTAAGTCAGCTTCACCCCAAATTTTTTGATCTACGTTGTTTATTATTGTTCCGCCCGATTCTTCATATAGTAAGTCACTAAATCCTGATAATTTTCCTGCTGAACTTTCAATATAAACATCACATCCAAGGCTTTTTAATTTCTTTACCGCTTCTGGCGTAGCTGAAACTCTCCTTTCACCAGAGCTTGTTTCGGAAGGAATAAGTATCTTTGTCAATTTATTTATTTTTTTAACATACTAAATATAAATTGAAGAAAGTCAAAAGTCTTGGATTTTTGTTAAAAATATATTTTCTTTTCTATAAAAAATAGCTATCTAGAATATATAAGTACTAAATAATCCAATGAGTATAAAAGCAATCGAATGTCCTGATGGAGTGTGCCACAGTCATCATGGTGGTCATGCTGTTCCAAGGCAAGCTATGCAGAAAAATCTAGAAAAGCATGGTAAAGACTGGTGCGAAAAATTAGCAGAGAGAATTTATGAAATGTCAGTTGATACTTATTCACAGACAGTCATGCCTAGTCTCCACTCAGCAGGTTGGCAAAGAAGACATTTAGATTGGGAATTTAAGCTGGCAGAAAATGATTCCGAACCAGATGAAGCTCTTGTTGAAGGAATTATTAATGCCACAGAAAGCTTTCTAAGGAGTAGTGAGGTTCATCGATTATTTATTCAAGAATTAGTTCAGGGCACATTCGAGGAAGCAAATGATAAAAAATAATTTCTAAAGCAATAAAATCTATTATTGAAGAAGAAATTGTTAGCTCACTAAGAGAAAAGAAAGAAACTCTTTTAAAGAAAATATCCGCAAAATTAATATCAGAAGAAAAAGTTAGCGAGGAACTTGCAATAAATTCGGCTAAAGAGGGTTTTGAGGAAGTCGAAAGGCTTCTTGCGAATCACAGCGAGGCCGTCTAACTCTATTTCTTTATATTTTCTTTATAATTCACCCAAAAATTGGCTCAAATATAAATTAAAAATTAAATTATTGTTTTGAAGTACAAAGTTGTAACTTATTAGACAATACATAGGTTCTCTGATGTGTTTATCTATATACAACTTAAATCTTCGAATGGACAATTTCATTAGAAAAAGGATCGATATAGCGACCTGTTGGGCAACCAATAGAATTTCTGCAATGGACACTTTAGAAAGGTATGAAGACAGTTATGCAATCGCAGAAGAATTTAGAGAGTGGATATTACATATTGGAGAAAAGAACGAAAATTTAAAAGATTCTGTTTTAAACTTCCCAAAGGAATTAAAAAAGTTATTAGACCAGAAAGTCAACGATTGAGTAATAAATTTATCGAGTGAAATCCGCCCTACATTATTTGGGTTAGTTTATTATCATTAATAGTGAAATTAGCAAATAAATGGAAAATAAAGAGAAGATTTCAAACGTAGAAAATGTTGTAATTATAGGTTCGGGACCTGCAGGTTACACCGCCGCAATATATGCCGCACGAGCAAATCTTCAACCATTACTTGTAACAGGATTTAATTCTGGTGGAATTCCTGGTGGGCAATTAATGACTACAACATTTGTTGAAAATTATCCAGGTTTCCCAGATGGAGTACTGGGTCCTGAATTGATGGATCTAATGAAGGCTCAAGCAGAAAGATGGGGCACTAATTTATATGAAAGCGATGTAGTCTCAATTAATACCGATTCACATCCCTTTGAATTAAAAACTTTAGAAGGAACTATAAAATCTAACTCAATTATTATTGCAACTGGAGCAAGTGCTAATAGATTAGGAGTAATTAATGAAGATAAATTCTGGAGTAAAGGAATAAGTGCTTGTGCAATATGTGATGGAGCCACCCCACAATTTAGAGATGAAGAATTAGCTGTTATTGGAGGGGGCGACTCTGCATGTGAAGAAGCAGCATATCTCACAAAGTACGGAAGCAAAGTGCATTTGATTGTTCGATCAGAAAAATTAAGAGCTAGCGCAGCAATGGTTGATAGAGTAAAAGCTAATCCAAAGATAGAAATTCATTGGAACACAAAAGTTGATAAAGCGGATGGGACTGAATGGCTTGAGAGAATAGAAACTATTCACTCTCAAGAAGGTAAAGGGGAAATAAATATAAAAGGTCTTTTTTACGCGATAGGGCACACACCTAATACGAAATTCTTGGGCAACAAAATTGATTTAGATAATAAAGGCTATATTGCTTGCAAATCAGGACGGCCAGAAACATCTATTGAAGGCATCTTCGCTGCAGGTGATGTTGTTGATTCAGAGTGGAGACAAGGAGTTACCGCTGCAGGAACTGGATGCATGGCAGCATTAGCTACTGAAAGATGGCTAGCCGAGAAAAACTTAGCAAAAACTATAGTCAGAGAAACACCAGAACCAGAAAAAAAGCTTAATTCATCAGATTTTAATGAAGAAGAAGTTAATGAAGATACTTTCGATTCAAATTCTGAATGGCAAAAAGGCAGTTATGCATTAAGGAAACTTTATCACGAGAGTAAAAAACCTATCTTAGTAATTTTTAGTTCCCCTAGCTGCGGTCCATGTCATGTTTTGAAACCTCAGTTAAAAAGGGTAATTAAAGAACTTGATGGTGCAGTTCTTGGCGTTGAAATAGATATTGATAAAGATCAAGATATTGCAAAACAAGCTGGTATTAATGGCACACCAACAGTTCAACTTTTTAAAGAAAAATTATTAAAAAAACAATGGCAAGGTGTTAAACAAAGAAGCGAGTTTAAAGAAGCGATAAAAAATATTATCTAAAGTAACTTTTTATTTATTATTTCTCTTGGGATTATTTTTATTAGTAGTAGGTTTAGCACCGCCTGCATTTCTCTCTCTATAAGTTATTCTCCCTCTAGAAAGATCATAAGGACTTATCTCAACTAACACTTTGTCTCCAGCTAATAATTTAATTCTAAATTTAGTCAATTTGCCTGCAGCTCTACATAAACATTGATGTCCTTCAGGTTGTTCTAAGGTAACCAAATAAAAACCATTCCCCTGCTCTTTTTCTATTACACCTGAAGTTTCAATCATTAATTAATCTTTTACTAAGTACATATTATCAGAAAAAGATTGGCCAAAATTGATTTAAAAAAAATTACATACGTAAAAATATGCAATTCGATTCAAATTGAAAATTTAATTTCATTAATTATTTGAAGTTGTCCATAGTAAAAATTTGCTTTCGCAATTTTTTCAGAATCTTCTAATTGATCAAAAAAAACAAACCCAAGGCTTTCCCATAATGAAGATCCGCAGACATTATTCAATTCATTTTTTGCTTCTTTTGCAAAATTATCTAGTTTTCTTTCAAGGTTTTTAGACTTAGAAACAGACATAGGTAAATGATATTTATATAGTACAAATATACTATCTGATTCAAAAATTGCAATATTAAAAAGGTAATCTCTTTTTTTCTTCAATATTAAGATCTGCTTCCATTTCCCTTAATCTTTTAAGTATTTGTTGATAGTACTCCTTTATATAACTCTCTAGTGAGGTCATATCCTCTCTTTTAAGTTCCAATATTTCGTAAGTTTTGCTCATATCAGCATCTAATGATTCACCACTACTAGTTACTTCAGCAAAAGCCAATCGCTCAGCAACATTAAGAGAATCTTGGAAAAAGGAAACTACTTTTTGAGTGACACTAATAAGGAAGGGGGAAACTCTAAAAATTTTCGCCTTTTTTTCACTAAATTTTTCACATAAAGATATAACTTCATTTGAATCCCATGCTTTGGGACCTACTAATGGTAATGATGTTCTGTGAGTTTTTGGATTATTTACTGCTGCTACAACAACTTTCGCCATATCTTGAGTATTCATATAAGCAATTTTAGTTGGAGTCCCACTCATCCACACTGCTTGACTATCCAAGATTGGGATTGCGAATTGACCAATAACTCCTTGCATAAAAGCTGCACATTTGAAGATTGTATAGTCTAGATCAGATTTTTCAAGAAGTTTTTCAGTGCAAAATTTAATGTCCATTAAAGGAACATTTCTAAATTTTTCTGTTAGAAGGATAGAAAGGAATATTACCCTTTTTACGTTTAAAGATTCGCAAGCATTGAATAAGTTAAGTTTTCCATCCCAATCAATTTCATAAATACTTTTAGGATCATCTGGCCTACTAGTCGCTGCATCAATAACCACTTCAATATCTTGCAATGCATATTCAATATCAGAAGAATTTAATAAATTACCTTTAGTTAGCTCACAACCCCATTCTTGTAGAAAGGAAGCTTTTCTTGGATTTCTTACAAAGCATCTTACTTCATGTTCTTCTTCTATAGCTTGCTTTGCTATTTGTCTACCAAGTGTCCCTGTTGCTCCTACTAAAAGAATCTTCATACTTAAGATTTACTTAACTTTAAGACCATAACTCAAATTGTGATGTATCCGTGAGAATCAGTCTCCCTGAAACTTTAATAACAAAGCCCCTCCAACTAATCCTATTGGTATCAGTATCCAAAAAACTGCTGCAATACTAAAAATTTCTTTAGCCATAGTAAAATTAAATGATTACTATAATTTACATTCAAAATAGATTTATTTGTTAAAAATGTAGATAATTCAAATATCTTGAAAATTTTTGAATATATGAATAATAATTTTAAAAAAAATATAAACATTCCTAATTACTGGAATTGGAATGGTTTTAAAATTTGTTGGAGTGTTACAGGCGAAGAAAATGAGACCCCAATTATCTTTCTCCATGGATTTGGAGCGAGTCGAAAACATTGGAGAAACAATTTAGAGTATTTTGCTAAAAAGAATTTTGCCTCTTATTCTTTGGATTTAATAGGATTTGGGGATTCAGATCAACCTGGGATTAGACAAATTGGAAAATTAAATAATGAGATTTGGTGTGATCAAGTGAAAGACTTTATTGCACAAGTAATAAGACCAAAGAATTCTGGGAAAGTAATTCTTATTGGCAATTCCCTTGGATCACTAGTTGCTTTAACATGTGCAGTTTCATTAGAGGATCAGATTGCAACAGTTATTGCATCGCCTTTGCCAGATCAAATTCAAGAAAATAAAAAGTCCAAAACAAAAAAATCATCATTTAAAAAATTTCAAGAAAGATTCATAACAATATTTTTTTTGTTTTTCCCTTTGGAGATTATTTTATTTTTAATAACTAAAGTAGGGGTTATTGAACTGGGACTAAATTCTGCCTATTTCAAAAAAGATAATATTGATCGCGAACTAATAGATTTGGTAACAAAACCAGTTTTAAGGAGAACTTCAGCTAGATCATTAAGAGCAATGTGTATTGGAATGTCTTCTAGAGATGAAAAATTTAAATCTTCTCACCTTTTGGGAAAACTTAGCTCCTCAAAAAAAGTTCCTTTTTTATTGATTTGGGGCGAAAAAGATAATTTCATACCTTTGTTTGTTGGTAAAAAGATTGCAAATTTCCATAGATGGGTAAAATTAAAAATAGTATCCAATTCAGGGCATTGTATCCATGATGAAGACCCTTCAGTATTCAATAGAATTTCTTATGAATGGATTAGAGATTTAAAAACCTTTTAAAATATGAAACATACATTATCAGTTCTTGTAGAAGATGAATCTGGAGCCTTGAGTAGAATCTCAGGTCTCTTCGCCAGAAGGGGATTCAACATAGATAGCCTTGCAGTAGGACCTGCAGAATCCAAAGGGATTTCAAGGTTAACAATGGTAGTAGAGGGTGATGATGAAACTCTTCAACAAATGACTAAGCAACTTAATAAGCTATTTAATGTTCTGGGAGTTGTAGATTTTACTAATCTCGCAGCTGTTGAAAGGGAATTGATGTTACTAAAAGTTTCATCGAAAGAAGATACTAGGAGTAATATCCTTGATATAGTACAGATTTTCCGTGCAAAAGTTGTTGATGTATCAGACATGGCCTTAACTCTCGAGGTAGTTGGAGATCCTGGGAAGTTAGTCGCTCTAGAGAAATTACTCGAGCCATACGGCATCCTTGAAATAGCGAGGACTGGTAAGGTAGCTCTTAAACGCTCTTCAGGAGTTAATACAGAAATGTTGAAAATAAATAAATATTCTCTAGAAATTTAATTAGATATCTGGACTGCCTTGATGTAGTCTTCTTTATTGATTTTTTCGAGTACGTCTAATCCTTTAATAATCTTTCCAAAAATCGAATATCTTCCATCTAGTTCTGGGATCTTAGTCGTTACAAAAAAAAATTCAGTAGATGAAGACTTATTCTTACCGCTTTTAACCATAGCGATTGATCCACTCTCAAAAGTATTAACTAAATTTACTGTTTCACTAGGATTTTTTATCTGATAATTATATCTTGGTTTTATTTCTTCTTTGAATTTTATTTCTAAAGGTATGGTGGGGCTTGTCTTATTCAGTTTTTCTTTTCGTTCTATATAAGATTTATTTTCTAGATTAACTCCGCCATGTATAAACCTTATTTGGGGATAATTAATTATTTTATAAAACTTTTTATTTTCGTAAATATTTTTGTCTATGTTTTCCAGAAAGTTTGATACTGTTACTGGGTTATCTTTACCAAATAATTTTACCTCAAAATCACCTTTTGTAGTTTTAAAATTTACTAGTGTATTAATCTGGGTACAACTAAGTTTAAGTTTTTGGCAGTAATAATTCGAATCAATCTTATTTTTATAACTACAAGCTTGAAGCAAAAATAAAACCTGTATAAAAGATAATGTTTTTAGAAAATATTTTTTTTTTATTTTAGGCCCTCCAAATTAACATCTAAAAATTTAGCTAGACGAGCTCCTTCTTCTTCAACTTGAAGAAGTGGTTTAAGTTCACCTGCTCCGCTTAAAGGGAGAGGTTTTTTTCTACCTTTTAAAACTAGGGCAATTCTTCTTCTAGGATTAAACCCCTCACTTATATCCAACTTAACAGATTTAATTTCATCGAAATTTAATTTAACTTCAACATCTTTAAATAATCCTTTTCTTTTTATTTCTACAGATTTTGAGGATTTATCAAAATAATTACTTCCTGAACCAAAGTTTATGTAAACTAAATACCACAAGTAAAAATTCAATAAGTTAGCTATTACTCCATATGCTCCCATTATTATTCCTTGAGGGATAAACAATAAAGTTGAAGGATTCCCCAAAGGTAATAAATCCCTGCCTGTGTAGCTAGATATAGAGGCCAAAAGGAAACCAATTCCTCCTATAGTTAGCATCCCTCCAATAATATAATTTGAAATTTTTCTTGATCCACCAATTTTTTGTTCGATTTTATCGAAAGACGAAAGGTCTGAATTCATTTTTATCTTTTTTTAGAGCCTAATTCAGATAATTTAACAAACTAAGGGAGTATTCTTACCTAATTTTTAATAAAAAAGTCAGGAAAGCTTTACAAGGCATTTCAGATATACAAATATTTCCCCACATTACTCTCAATCTTTGTTACAGTCACTGCGTATCCCGAAGCTAAAAACGATTTCTCATGACGATCGCAGTTGGTAGCGCCCCACAAAGAGGATGGTTTGATGTCCTCGATGATTGGTTGAAGCGCGACCGCTTTGTATTTATTGGTTGGTCCGGACTACTTCTACTACCTTGTGCATATCTTGCTATAGGTGGTTGGTTCGTCGGAACAACATTTGTTACCTCTTGGTACACACATGGAGTTGCAAGCTCATACCTCGAAGGTTGTAACTTTTTAACAGCAGCTGTAAGCACCCCTGGTGATGCCATGGGACACAGTCTTCTATTTTTATGGGGTCCTGAAGCCCAAGGTAGTTTCGTAAGATGGCTACAACTTGGTGGACTTTGGAACTTCGTTGCATTACATGGAGTATTTGGCCTAATTGGTTTTATGCTTCGTCAGTTTGAAATTGCTGGTCTTGTTGGAATTAGACCATACAACGCTTTAGCATTCTCAGCAGTAATTGCAGTTTTCACAAGTATTTTCCTTATTTATCCTTTAGGACAGCATAGTTGGTTCTTCGCACCTTCATTCGGTGTTGCAGCAATCTTCCGTTATATTCTGTTTATTCAAGGTTTTCACAATATTACTTTAAATCCATTCCACATGATGGGTGTTGCTGGAATTCTTGGTGGTGCTCTACTTTGTGCTATCCATGGAGCTACAGTACAAAATACTTTGTATGAAGATACAAGTATTTATACAGATGGTAAGGTTCAAAGTTCAACATTTAGAGCTTTTGATCCTACTCAAGAAGAAGAAACCTATTCAATGATTACAGCGAATAGATTCTGGAGTCAAATCTTCGGTATTGCTTTCTCAAACAAGCGTTTCTTACACTTCTTGATGCTATTTGTACCTGTTATGGGTATGTGGACATCTTCAATTGGTATTGTCGGCTTAGCACTAAACTTAAGAGCTTATGATTTCGTAAGCCAAGAAATCCGTGCAGCAGAAGATCCAGAATTTGAAACTTTCTATACAAAAAATATACTTTTGAACGAAGGTATGCGAGCATGGATGTCTTCTGTGGATCAACCACACGAAAACTTTGTATTCCCTGAGGAGGTTCTTCCACGTGGAAACGCCCTTTAATAATCTATTAAGAGCTCCAAACCAAAGTATTGAGGAAACTGGTTATGCCTGGTATGTAGGTAATGCTAGATTAATCAATTTATCTGGACGTTTATTAGGAGCTCACATTGCTCACTCTGGACTAATAGTCTTTTGGGCGGGAGCAATGATGCTCTTTGAGGTTAATCATTTTACTTTTGATAAACCAATGTGGGAGCAAGGTTTAATCTGTATGCCACACGTTGCAATGTTTGGCTATGGAATAGGCCCAGGTGGTGAAGTTACTGATATCATGCCTTTCTTTCAAGCAGGCGTGGTTCATTTGATAGCTTCTGCTGTACTTGGTTTTGGTGGTATTTACCATTCATTAGCAGGTCCAGAAAAACTTGAAGAAGATTTTCCATTTTTCTCAACTGACTGGAGAGATAAAAATCAAATGACAAATATCCTTGGATATCATTTGATTGTTCTAGGTGTTGGTGCATTAGCATGGTCAGTAAACTGGTGTTTTATTGGCGGTGCATATGACACATGGGCACCTGGTGGTGGTGAAGTCAGACTTGTTAATCCAACTTTAGATCCAAGAGTTATTCTTGGTTATCTATTTAGATCTCCATGGGGAGGAGCTGGTTCAATAATCGGTGTTAACTCCATTGAAGATATTGTTGGTGGACATGTTTATGTGGGTATTACTGCAATTATTGGAGGAATATTCCATATCTTTACTAAGCCTTTTGGATGGGCAAGAAGAGCATTCATTTGGAACGGTGAAGGACTATTAAGTTATGCACTTGGTGGAATATGTGTAGCAAGTTTTATTGCTTCAACATTCATCTGGTTTAACAACACTGCTTACCCTTCAGAGTTTTATGGTCCAACAAATGCTGAAGCTTCACAAGCCCAAAGCTTTACTTTCCTAGTGAGAGATCAAAGAATTGGAGCTAACGTAGGTTCAACAATGGGACCAACAGGCCTAGGTAAGTATCTCATGAGATCTCCTACTGGTGAAATTATATTTGGTGGTGAAACAATGAGATTTTGGGATTTCAGAGGGCCATGGTTAGAGCCTTTAAGAGGACCTAACGGATTGAGCCTTGAGAAAATCCAAAATGATATTCAGCCTTGGCAGGTAAGAAGAGCAGCTGAATATATGACTCATGCTCCTAACGCTTCTATCAACTCTGTTGGTGGAATCATTACAGAGCCTAATGCTGTTAACTTCGTTAACTTAAGACAATGGTTAGCTGCAGCTCAATTCTTCCTAGGATGGTTTACATTCATCGGTCACCTTTGGCATGCTGGACGTGCTAGAGCGGCCGCTGCAGGTTTCGAAAAAGGAATCGACAGAAAGAGTGAACCAGCTCTAGAAATGCCTGATTTAGATTAATTTTCTATCTCAACTAAAAAAGCCCTATCTTCGGATAGGGTTTTTTTTTGCTCAATTTTATTATCTATATAAATTTTCTCTAAGCCATGGCAAACTTAATCCCATTACATTACTGAAGCAACCCTCTATTTTTTCTATATATTTACCGCCTATACCTTCCAAGGCAAATCCTCCTGCGCAGTATAAAGGTTCATTTGTATCTACATAACTCTTGATTTCCCAATCTTCCAAATTAGAAAAATAAACTTTTGAACTTACTGTTTTTTTTATTATTTCAGTCATTTTAAAAATTCTGGAAGTTGAATCAAAATTCCCAATTATTAGAGTATGACCAGTGTGTAAAAATCCAAATTCTCCAGACATTTTTTTCCATCTAATAAAGGCTTCCTCTTTATTAAATGGTTTTCCATAAGCTTCTCCTTTAAATTCAAAAATTGAATCACACCCAAGTATTTCCAATGGAACATAATTAAATTCTTCGGGTAATGATATGTTTTGAATATTTTCAGATAAACTATTAGCCTTTTGAAAAGATAATTCCAAAGCTAGGTTAAATATATTCTTTTCTTGAATAGTAGTTTCATCAAAGTTACTTGATATTTGGATAAATTCGATTTGACAATTTTCTAGTAATTTCTTTCTAGATTGAGAAGCAGAGGCTAGAATTAACACAAATTTTTAACCAAATTATAATTCAATTTAATAATTAATAAATTTTAAAATTAATATAAATTACTAATGGATTTAGAAGCAAAAATACATGAAATAAGGAAACCAATAATGGTCCTAGGCACTTCCAGTGGAGCAGGAAAATCGATAACAGTTACTGCTATTTGCAGGATTCTTAAAAATTTAGGAGAAGAACCAATACCTTTTAAAGGACAAAATATGAGTAACAACGCTTGGGTTGATTGGGAAGGTGGAGAGATGGCATATTCACAAGCACTTCAAGCTTTTGCTTGTGGTATTATTCCCTCTGCAGAGATGAATCCCATTTTATTAAAACCACAAGGAAACTCAGTAAGCGAAGTGATTCACCTTGGCAAAAGCATAGGCACCACAACTGCACAAAATTACTATAAAGACTGGTTTATTCCAGGCTGGGAAGTAATTAAAAAAAGTTTAAAGTCTATTTACGAACGGAATCCGAATTGCCGTTTGATTATCGAAGGGGCTGGAAGTCCAGTAGAAATGAATTTGATTCATAGAGATCTGACTAATTTAAGAGTTGCTAAATATTTGAATGCAAATTGCATTTTGGTTACTGATATTGAAAGGGGAGGCGTATTTGCACAAATAATTGGGACTCTTGAATTAATGAAGCCTGAAGAAAAGAAGCTTATTAAGGGAATTATTATAAATAGATTCAGAGGAGATCTTTCATTATTTGAAAATGGGAAAAAATGGATAGAAAATAAAACTCAAATCCCTGTTATTGGAATTATTCCATGGTTAAATGATTCATTTCCTCCAGAGGATTCTTTAGATTTAATAGAAAAAAAATCTAGTTTCACAAATCCAGAGATAAAAGTAGGAATTATAAAATTACCATCTATAAGCAATTTTTCAGATTTTGACCCATTAGAAAATGAAAAATCCATATTAATTGAATGGGTAAGAAAATCTCAGAACTTAAATAAATTTGATTTTATTATCCTTCCTGGAAGTAAACAAACTATTAAAGATCAAATTTTTCTTGAAGAATGTGGTTTATCTCAGGATATAAAAGACTACTCAAGTAATAAGGGAAATATTATTGGCATTTGTGGAGGTTTACAAATGCTAGGAACAACACTTGAAGATCCTTTTTTAAAAGAGGGATCTAAAAGTTATTCAGAACAAAAAATTAAAGGCATTGGATTACTACCAATAAAAACCACTTTCTTGGAGAAAAAATTAACAAGGCAAATCAGCTCTGAATCATTATGGCCATGTCAATCAAAAGTAAATGGATTTGAAATTCATAATGGCCAAACTGAATTGGATAATACTCAAAACTTATTAAAGATTAACCCTTTTTTCAAAGACTTAAATCTAGGATGGTACAAGGAAAATAAAGAAGGTGGAACCATTGCAGGTACATATATTCATGGAATCTTTGAAAATGATAATTGGAGAGATCAATATATAAATTTGATAAGAAAAAGAAAAAAATTGCCTTTATTAAAGAAAAAAACAAGATCTTATAAAGTCAAGAGAGATACAATAATTGAAAATCTTGCAAATGAATTTGATAAGCATTTAAGTCTCTCATCATTATTAAATTGAAAAAATCAAAAATTAAAATACAATGGCCAAATAATAAGGAAACTTATGCTTCAGAAGGTGATGATTGGTTCTCATCAGCAGAAAAAGCTGGTTTCGAAATCCCGACTGGCTGTCTTACAGGAAGTTGCGGAGCCTGTGAAATAGATGTTAATGGTGAAACTGTAAGAGCTTGTGTAAGCTATATTAAAAGTAGAAAAAGAAGTCTATTAAAGGTTTCTTTAACTACAGACCCCTTTTGGGAAAACTAAATTATATGTTTCTAAATTAATATAAGAAATTCAAATTAATTCCGAATTTATATTCTTTATCTTTAAGGATTTGTCCAATATCCTGAACTCCTGCAGCATTAGAATAATATAAATCTAATGACTTTTCAGGTGAAATAGAATATCTCAATGCAAGAGTAGAATTAAAATCCGAATCGTTTTTAATTGAGGCATTTATTTCTGGGATTAGCATCAAATTATCTGATAAATTTAAATAACTTGAGAAACCTATCCCACCAAAACTTTCTACTCCACTAAAAAAATATTTCGAACTAATGTTAAAGGTTAACGAATTATTTAATCTAAAAGTATTCAAAACTTCTGCGAATAAATAACCTTGATTTGTATCATCATTTCTCCCAACTGATGATCTTAATGTAACCCAATAAAGATCATCTTTTTGGGGACTAAATATTAAAAGCTTTCCACCTAACCTATAATTAAGATTATTTTCTGCTAGATAAGTTGAATAAAGATTTGAATTTTCACTTCCGCTTAAGTTCAGATCATTAAAACTACCAATGTTTAGAAGCTCTAGTTGGAATATATTTGATAAAGAGTAACCATAAGAACCAAATATATTTCCACTATTATCATAATTAAATTTAAATTGTGAAGTTCCAGCTATTGGTATTAAAGCATTATTTACAGTAATTCCTCCATGACTGATCAATTTTTCTACATCATTTAGAGGATTAAGGTATGTATCTTCTCCGTAGGGCTTATAAGTTATGTTAGCTGAATAAAGTGGGAGATTATCTGACGGTATGGTTAGTAATCCAGTAGCGGGAGAAGCACCATATGAATTCGTTATTTTGCCTTCAATACTAATCTTAGGATTAATATCCCAACCCAAACCAAAGCTATATATAGGTTTTCTGGAATAGTTTAAATCGCTATCAAAATAATTATTACCGGGACCTAAAGGGGTAGTATATGAGAGAAGAAGATTTAGATCTTTGGCGAGATCATATACAATGCCACTGCCAATATAGAAATTATTACCATACGCATTTTTACCAATTCCTTTTGATCCTAATGTCTCAGGTAAAAATGTAATACCAGGAACAATTAAAGTAGTGAATTTTTCATTAAATTTTTTTGATATAGGAAAAGATAAAGCCGCAACTAAATCTTCAAATTTGTCTTTACCAAATGAATTATCTTTTTGATTAAAAATACTTTTTGAGAATTGAGATCCACTAGCATGCCTCCAATATTCAAGAGAGGAAACTAATGAAAATCCAAAATCAAAATCTTCCTCATCTAATAATTTTTGCTTAAATGAAAATCCATAGCTTTGCCAATAATAGTTAATTTTCTGACCACTTACTAAGTTATATAGGTCATCATCAGCTCCTGTTATATAAATAGAAAAAAGTGAAGAATCTGAAATTCCGTAATCAAGAACAAAGGAGGGATTTTGCTGACCAGCCCCACCTGCGACACCTCCATCAAAAGATGATTTCCACCTTACAGAGGTTTGGAAATTACCATAATCAAGGAAATTATTAAGTGGTAAGAAAGGTTCAATTTCAGTAACTGTTTTTTTTGAGGATTCATATATTCTTTCTTCATTTGATAAGTTAGTTCGATTTTTTATTGAACCTTGCTTATTTTCATTTTCAAAATAAATTTTATCATTTTTGTAGGATTTCCAGATAATATTTTTTAATGGTCTAGGTTTATTTTCCTCTACCTTTTCCCATTTAATCGAATTAAATCCAGACGAGTCATCTTTTACTTTTTCTGCAAACACCCCTAGAAAATTTAACAATTGACTAATTAAAAATATATAAAAAATCAATCTCATACCAAAATATTCATACTTACCTTTTTCTAATATACTCTAAATAAAACTCTCAGATCAATTTAAATATTTTGCTAGATAATTATCTCAAAGTGTTTTAATAATATTTTTATAAATGATAATCAAAACTAAGAGTGTCCTAATTAGATAAAAAATAAAAAACACCCTGCAATAAATCCACTTAAATGACCTAATAAACTTACTCCTGGCAAAAAAGAGAAAGTCAAGCCTATGAGGCAAATCGTCTTTGACATTTTTTGAACTTCATAATTGGACTTTAAACCAATTTCTTTTCCTAAAAAATATTTCTTTCCATAAAAAGAAGTTAAAAGTATGAATCCAAATAAAGCATAAATTATTCCACTAAATCCTAAAGCGGCATAATGCGGATAAAAATTAAAATAAGATAAGATCTTTTCGTAAACCCAGATAATAAAAAAATTTAAAAAAGAACAAATTAAAATAAATTTCAAATAAAAAAATCTGCTTTTAATTCCAAGTTTCTTCAAAAAATATCTAGTGATGATTATTCCACCGAGATTACTTAATAAATGATTTAAATCTGCATGAGTTAGTATTGATGTAATAATCCTATAGGGTTGCTCACTAATTAATCTTGGTACAAAGTAAAAATATTCTTTATCAATAACTCCAATTAAATTTATAAAAATAAAAACTGAGATTAAAAAAAATCCAGTCACAAGATATTGCCAATCATATTTTGATATTGAATTATTAAAAGGCATTTTTTAGTTTTAAATCAAAAAATATCTTCTTAAATTGAAGAAAAGACCATTACAAGGGTCTTTATTAATATCTTAATTTATATTGCCTTTAGTAAACTTTGCAATGAGAACTTGTTGGGTGGTCTATGCATTCTTTTTCCCAATAATTTTGTCTATTATCTTTAGGAAGTTGATAATTAAAATCATGCATTCTCCAAATATCTGAAGTTGCATTCCTGAGGGCAGTTAATGGAGTAGTGAGTTTCATAAAACCTCCTATATCTATAATCCTTAATTATCCTCTTATTTAATGGGAATTAATAGAGTAATAATACCCGAGTATTAGTGCTTTGTGGTCGTTGCGACTATCTTTTCCTTTTCAGTAGGAGTAGAAACAATTCAGGAGTCAAAATCACTTCAGCGACTTTGTGAATAACGAGGTGCATAAGACTTTAAGAGGGGAAACAAATGCCCCCTTATTTTTTTAACTTTATTAAAAGTTTTTGTTAAAGAATTAACCTTATAAGGTGGAACATACTCTTTATTATTTAAAGGATAATGATTAAAATCTCTTTGGGTAAGTTCAAAAATTATATAGTTAAAATATGAGCACTAAATGGAATGACAAATCTTGGCAGAAAGATTTCTTAAACATGAAGTCACATTCTCCTTCAGATGCAAAACTCTTAATGGGAGGTGTAAAAGGATTAAAAGATGCATGGCGTCTAGGCGTCTTACATGTTGAATACGAAAGACTGAAGAAAATACAGGAGGAACATCAATAACAAACAAAATAAACAAACTGGCAGAAAGAATTTTTAGAAAGTAAAAAATTTAATGATAAATTTTCTAAAAATCTTATAGAACATGGAGCAAAAAACTTTATGCAAGGAAAATTTCTTGGATACATTTATTCCAGATGGAGAGAAATAAGAGGTTTAGATAAAGATGATCCAGTAGAAAATACCTTTCAAATGGAATAATCATTCAAAGAGTGTAAGAAAAAAATCAAATGAAGATGATACATACTTCCTTTTTAGAAGAATCAGAATTACCTCATTAATTAAAAACGATCTTTAGAAATCCGCCAACACATACTTCGTGCATCAAATATCCACCAACACATAAAAAATATCCACCAACTCATTAAGGCAGACACTGGTAAATATTGGACTATATAGGACAAGCAACTTCTTTAAAAACCGATTTTGACTACATTATTGCCCACATAGCACTTTACAGGAAGATTATTAAACGGAGAGGGTGTCATCTGAACTCAGAATTGCCCATAGTATTCATCAGTAATCTTAGAAATAAAAGATCAAACTGCTGAAAAAGACTCCATTTTATACTACACCAAATCGGAAAATATTATTTTGTCTGCCCCCTAAAATAACACTTTTTTAGGTTTTGGGGAACGCTAAAATAATACTCTAAATTCCGTCAGTTCGTTTGATATAACTGAGTTTGTATGCTACAATATTGGTATCTAAGTCGGACTATTTTCAAGTTCTTTATAAAAAGAATAATCTATTACTTTCCGACAGTAAAGATAAGAAATCAATCAAAAAATATAAACATTTCTATCTGAGAAAACCAGATTAGAACTGCAATAAAACACTTTATCAACACGACAGAGAAACACCCACTTGAACCTGCTCATCAAAAGATCGCAGACTATCTGGCGAGTATCTGATCTAAAGTCTTTTCATCTGAAACAACAATGAAATCATCAAAGTGAATTGTTTGGTCGGGGTAACTCACTCCAAATACTCGATCTCGATAGATACCGATTCTGATATGACTTCGATAATACTGTCCACGCCAATCATAAGTGACACCATTATAATCAAACATCAATTCCCCATCCTTATAGACTCTTACAAAACCATCGTTATCTCTTGTATTATAGATTCCAATCTTATATGTACTCCATTCCCCTAATGGAGTCACTTTTGCTGTACCATCAACATCTCTGTCTTTATATTGACTTCTGAACTTTTCCCACTTCTGAAACCAATATTTGTCTGCATAGTTCTTATACTTTGATTCAATACGATACTTGTCTTCTTTCTGCCGACTCATTTTCCTGTCATTTCCTCCAGTATCTCCTCCTATTTTCAATCTTTCTCCATTTTCGTAATAACGTAATCCTATCAAAGGACCATTCGGTCCATCATAATGCATTGTGTTTTTGAATTGAAAAAATAGAACTCTATCGTCGATATGAGTAAAATCCTCTGGAAGTCTTTTTTTGAAACTGATCCATATTTCTTTACCTAATGCCTTTTTAGGAAACGGTTGAAATTCTGCTCTTTCAGTGAATTCTTTTGTTCTTCCTTTTTGATCAACATTCCATCCATCTTTCACAGTTACTGAGAGATACTGATTACCATCAGGATCTACCTTAATTTCAAATGGTTTTCGACCTGTACCCTTATTGTTGGTCGTAAATTTGTTGGTTCTCAATCTTCCTACTTTTTCATTTTCAAAGTCCTCAAAGAAATTCCAAGGAGATCGACCCTTTGAGTATGAATTACCAGTGGTAAAACATATCAAGATGAGAAAAAGGTATACAAGTTTTTTCATGTCCGAAAAAAATCTTGAAATTTGATGTAACTGAAAGTCGATATCATTCTCGCGTTCTCTAAATATCACCTAAATAAACCATATAAAATAGATGTATATTCTAAATTTTAGATCAACTGTCAACCAATAAACCCCATCAAAATATTCTGTACCACATCAAAATTTCTTGTCCCCCATCATAAGAAGGTGTCACTTGAACTATCTCCTAAATTGCTGAAATCGCACTGGTATTTTTATGTACCCCATGGGTGCTTTTCATACCCCATGGAAATAAAACATGTACCACTTATTTGTTACCCATATTTTCCCTAGAAATACCTTATATTTCAAAATCAAAAAGTTATCTGAGCATAAGTATTTTTCTCAACTATCCTGTAATTGCAGTCTATTTAGAGGATTGATTACAGCATAAATGTAGTATCAAAATAAATTTTTTACGGAGAGGGTGGGATTCGAACCCACGAATAGTTTCCTATTAAACGATTTCGAGTCGTTCGCTTTCGACCACTCAGCCACCTCTCCCCTTGTTTATAAGTATGCACCTAATAAAAAGAAAATTATGAACTATATAATTATCTTAATTTTTAATTCCAACCCACGTCTTTCATTAATTTAATAGCTAGAGAATTTTTTTCTCCAAGGTCTTCTACAGTGACACTATCAGGAATAAACTCTCCAAAATTCTTTACTATTTCATTCTGATTAACTTCTTTCAATGGATGTTCAAAAGTTGGTGCAGCCAAACCTTTACTTCCTTCAGGAGATGCTAAGAATTCAAGCAACTGAATAGCTTCATTTTTATTTGTTGCATATTTTGCAACACCACCAGCACTAATATTTACGTGAGCAGGATTAGGTGTAAGGACCTTTGTTTTTTTAGCATATAAGGCATCTCTCCTTCCATTAACACCTGCTAACATTCTCGCGACATAATAATGATTAACAATTCCTACTCCACATTTTTTCTTAGAAACCGCTCTAATTAATGCAATATCCCCTGGGAAAAACGGTTTTGAAACGTTTGAAATCATTCCGCTTAACCAAGCTTTAGTTTCTGATTCACCTTTATTAATTATTTGATTTGCAACTAAAGATTGATTATATGGACTTTTTCTATTTCTTAAACATACTTTCCCTTTTAAAGAAGGATCAGCCAAATCAGTGTAATCATTAATCTTGCTAACATCTACAACTTTTGGATTGGCTATCATAACTCTTACTCTTCTTGTTAAGGCATACCATTCCTTATTTGGATCTTTCAATCCAACTGGTACATCATTTTCTAAATTAGAAGATTGTATTGGTTGAAGTAATCCAGCTTTGGCTGCATTAGTAATTCTTGCAGCATCAACTAATAGAATTAAATCCGCCTGAGAATTCTTATCCTCTCTCTTCAATCTCTCAATTAAAGATATACCAGCAGCTTCAATAAGCCTTACTTTAATCCCTGTTTCTTCTGCAAATTTTTTATAGACGCTTCTATCAGTGTTGTAGTGTCTCCCGGAGTAAACTTTAACTTCTTTTTCTGTTGAATTGACTGGTATATTTACATTCATTAAAAACGTACATGTTAGTGCTGCGTAAAATAGTTTTTTGAGTTTTTGCACTTTTTCAAAATAGTATCTATGGTTACTTTATACCTATCAAAACTGTTAAAACTTTAAAAGCGATCTTCTATACATAAAGATGTATCATTTTTTATAGTGCATATGAATTATTTAACTCAACAGTTATTAAATGCTGAAGAAATCCACCTTATAAAAAAAGATTTGGAGGATGAAAATCAAAATTGGGAAGATGGGAAAAATACTGCAGGTAGTCATGCCGCATTTGTTAAAAATAATTTGCAATTAAATAGAAATTCTGAATTGTCAAAAAAGTACTCACAAATAGTTAATAAAAAGATCCTTTCGAACCAATTAATAAAAAGTTTTACTTTACCAAAAATAATTCATGGAATAATGTTTACGAAATCATCAAAAAATATGCATTATGGGAAGCATATTGATAATCCATACATGTCTTCAGGTAGATCAGATTTATCCTTTACTATCTCCTTATCAAATAAAGATTCTTATGAAGGTGGAGAATTAATTATTGAAACATTAAATTCAGAAGAGAAATTTAAATTAGATGCTGGACAGATCATCATATACCCAAGTTCTTACTTACATGAAGTGAGCGAAGTAAATAGTGGTAACAGATTAGTATGCGTGGGTTGGATAGAAAGTTATGTTAGATCAATTGAAGAGAGGGAATATTTATTTGATTTGGACGCAGGTGCAAGAAGTTTGCTTAGAAAGCATGGCAGATCTGATGAACTTGATCTTATTTTTAAATCTTATTCAAATCTCCTAAGAGTAATGGGGGATTAAATAAGGATCATTTTATACAACAAAAAGAATATTAGTTTTAAATTGATTATTATGTGAAAGATTATATTTATCGAATGGCCAAAAAAAGTTCAATTGCAATTTTTATAGCAGCCACAAGCGCATTAGCTATTTCAACCGCAGATAGTAATTCAGTTAAATCAGGTGAAAATGATTTAGGTGGATTAAAAGAATGGAATACTGATATGCCTTTAGATGCAGATTTCAAGTTAGATTCAGAAGCACAAAGAATAGCTGATGAAGCCGCCAAATCATCCGCATGCGTACCTATTGGCGAGGGAGAAAACTGCTGGTAAAACAGAAAAAAGTAAAAACACCCTCAATGGGTGTTTTTTATGCAATTTAAGAAAAAAAAACACCCAATTAGGGTGTTTTTTCAATTTAAGAATAATTTAGAACTTAAATTGTGTTTCGATTACAGCACCAGTGTAGTCCTCTCCTTCAGTTCCGTTAGCATTTGATGCCCCGAAAATTGTTGGAGTTACAGTTACTGAGTCATTAACTTTGAAACCATAATATGCTTCCCACATGAAGGGCTCTGCACCAGTGTTTTCTCTCATTTGTGGTTGACCGAATGCAACGCCAATACGATCATCAGGATTAAACATATCCAACCAAGATAAGCCTACAAAATACATATCTGTAGTGTCATTAGATGAATAACCATCCAATACTGAATAATCATAACCAAAAGATACCTCAGGAGTAGCAGTTCCAGTTTCTTGTGGTCTCCACCAAGCTCTTAGTCCATAGTTAGTACTATTTTCATTACGATCATCTCCAGTAGCTGTACTGAAGTAGCTATCGCCCCAGTCATTGTACTTAAGGTTAACCATCGCAGAAACAGCCCACTGATCTTTAGTAAGACCTACTTGAGTAGCCCAGCTTGTTTTTGATTCATTTGTGAGGAGACCAGATGGGATGTATTTACCATCTGCATCTTTTTGAGTTGATCCTGATTTAGTACCAATGTTTGAACTAATTGCAAATCCGTTATCTGCCTTGTAAACCCAACCTGCACCAGTATCTGTACTTGCACCATAAGCAGCGGCATTACCACCAAGAGTAAACGCTTTTAATACAGGCTTATAAATTGATGGACTAGTTCCATGCATATAATAGTTCTCAATTAATGGGCCAACAAATACGGTATTCTTCTCACCTACAGGGAATGAATACCAAATTTTATCTACCTTTAATTCGTTTGAATTACCTTTTGCAGAACTTAAATAAGTACCATGATCTTTATCTTTAGTCCAAGAAGATGCGTTACCGGTTTTAAGTCTCACATAAAGATTGTCATCCCCTGTGAAACTTGTGTTTAAGTTACCTGTCCAGGTGTATTGAAAAAGAGCAGCCTCATTGGAAACTGTATCAGTGCCTGACCCATCGTAAGAAAGGGCACCAATTGTGAAATTAACTTTACCGTCTAATGTAGTTGTATCTGAGAAACTACCGGCCTCAAATTCATTTTGCTTAACCTCAAGGCCATCTACACGACTTTTAAGGTTTACGATATCCTCACTAACTTCGTTAATGAATATGTTGCTATCAATCCTAGAAGATTTTGCTTGGCTACGTGCGTAGCTGTTCATTTCTTCTATATTGACAACGTCGGAAGCTTGCGAAGCAACTGGAGCTAATAAGCTCAGAGATGCTCCTGCTACCAACATTTGTTGGAAGAGTTTCATTTTACCTCACACTAAAGTAACCCAAATAATTTGGGTAACTATACTGTATCGAGCGTAACAAAAAAAGAAAGAAATATAAGTTTCAACTCGATGTATCTTTTGATACTATTAGTTTTTTCTTGTCTAATAAATATGTTGAATTTACTAATTTTTTATCAATGGGAAATTAAGAGATTCTCTTTCATCTACCCATGATGAAGCCACTTCTCTTGCTAATCTTCTAATTTTTTCTATGTATTGCGCACGATCTGTAACCGAAATTACACCTCTAGCATCAAGAAGATTAAATGTATGACTACATTTCAGAACAAAATCAAGGGCCGGATAAGTTAATTTCTTTTCAATTAAATTATTTGCCTCCGCTTGGTAAATTTCAAATAATTTTCTGAGATTGTCAGCACTGGATTCAGTAAAATTATAAGAGCATTGACTTTTTTCAAACTGAAGCCAAATATCGCTATATTTTAAATCTTTGTTCCAATTTAAGTCCCAGATACTTTCCTTATCCTGCAAAAACATTGCAATCCTCTCTAGCCCATAAGTAATTTCAATTGGGATTGGATTACAATCTATCCCGCCACATTGTTGGAAATAAGTAAATTGAGTAACTTCCATGCCGTCCAACCAAACTTCCCAACCTACACCCCAGGCTCCAAGTGTTGGAGACTCCCAATTATCTTCCACAAATCTTATGTCATGATTTCTAGGGTTAATTCCAAGAGATTCTAGAGATGTCAAATATTTTTCTTGGATTCCTGCCGGTGAAGGTTTAATTATTACCTGATATTGAAAGTAATGTTGTGCCCTATTTGGATTATCACCAAAACGCCCATCTGTAGGTCTTCTACATGGCTCTGCATATGCCACACTCCAAGGTTCTGGTCCAATGGCCCTTAAAAAAGTATGCGGATTCATTGTTCCAGCACCTTTTTCGGTGTCATATGGCTGCATAATCAAACAACCTTCTTCTGACCAAAAATTATTTAAATTTTGAATTATATCCTGAAAAAACATTTAATTAAAATAGTGAAAAAATTTAGATCAATGCCAGTTGCCATAATAACAAAGCTTAAAAGTAAAGAATATTTTTAAATCCAAGTTCTCCAAAATGGCATCCGATAACAAGCTGTCATTTAATTAGATCCTTGATAAAAATAAACTCGAGTTTAATTATGTAAAAAAATCTAATGGCATTGGCCCAAAAGTATTAGATTCTTTAGCATCTTCGTCATACTGACATGTTATTAAAATTCCTTCTCCAAGGCCATTTTCAGATCTAACAAAAACATTACTAGTTTTTTGATTAGCTTTTAAAAAAACACCTCCATCAGCATGAAGGGAACCTAGATTCCCAAATTTAATTGAGGAATATTTCTTAGAAATTGATTGTAATGCTTCAATCGCTTTATTATCGCTCGGTGCCATTATGCCTATTGTTATCCAATCTGCATTAAAAATATTTGCCTCAAGTTCCTCTAAAAGTTTTTTTTCTTGCCTATTAGTTAATTTAGGTGCAGTTCTAAAATTATTTAAATCGAGTAAATTATTTATTTCCATTAGCTTTATATATAAAAAAATTCTTAACCAAATGTTCTTCCATTCCAAGCCCACAATGAAGCTGGCACATCCTCAAAGGAAATATAAATCCGATCTATTGGTATCCCCATTTTCTCATATATAAAATCTGATATTGGCCTTGCCATTTCTGAAGGGTTTAGAGAACCTATTGATTTGATTTCTAAAAAGCAAGAAGGTGTATCATCATCAAAAAACATTTGGCAATTATCATCTATTTTTGCCATAACAAAACTTCTTGATTTGTTAGTTAAAGATGAAATAAGAATTGAAATTTCTTCGAGTAATTTACCTTTATCATTTACTTTTGCTGAAGTCGAAAAATTAATATAAGGCATCTCTAAGCAGCAAGATAATCTTTCTTAGAATCATTTTCTATATAAACAGTTTTATTTTTTAAATTTCTTTTTGATGAAAGATATGCCATATCGTATGAACTTATTCCGTTTTTATAAGGATTGAAAAGAGCATTTTTAGACCTGTTTTTTTTGCTTCTTTTGAACTTAATCATCATTATTAAATCATTAATTAATAATTTAACTTTTTTTAAATAGTTGTCTAGGTTTTTTGAGAGTTTTTAATTTAATAAATTAAAAAAAATTTCCAAATACACAATTAGAATTTCTTTTTACTAGATTTGAAACCTAGATTATAAATTAATTGTTTTGGAAGTTTTAAATAATTATCAAAGGAAAAAACTTGATGAGAGCAATGATGAAGAATTTTATTTTGATCCAAAATTTGTTTATCATCTAGATGCAAATTTCAGGCAAACTCTATCCGATTTATATCAAAGAGAAATTGATAATAATTCAACTGTTCTTGATTTAATGTCTAGTTGGGATAGTTACTTACCCAAAGGAAAATCATATAAAAAAGTTATTGGACATGGTTTAAATAAAAAAGAACTTGAAAAAAACAAAATTTTTGATTCTTATTGGATACAAAATTTTAATTTAAGTCAACAAATTCCTCTAGATAAAGAAAGCGTTAATTATTGCTTGATGGTGGCCGCATGGCAATATTTACAATATCCAGAGAATTTAACTAAAGAAATTGCAAGAATATTAAGCAAAGAGGGCAAGATTATTGTTGCTTTTTCAAACAGAGCATTTTGGCATAAAGCTCCTAACATATGGACTTCATCCACTGAAGAAGAGAGGGTTAATTATGTAAGAAAAGTATTAATCTCAAACGGATTTAATGAACCAAAAATTATCAAAAAGTTTACTCAACCAGAATTTAATATATTTAATTTTTTAAAAAAAGACCCATTCTATTGTTTAATCGCAACCAGAGAGTAAATTTTTAATTGCATTGCACTAAACAACCATTCTATGAAAAAGTTATCAACTATTTTTCATAGCCATACTTTTAAATTTTTACTAATATTGGGTAGTTAAAATTAATCATATGGGTTCTAAAAGAGAAAAATATCCTGAAAAATGTCCTTGGGATCTTGGCCCTAATCAACATTTAGCAAAAGAAGAGAACTGGACCTTAAGATTAGGAGAAGCAAATGTTTGCTTCAGCAAAAATAAATTAGATAATAATTATTTTCATGTAATTAGTAATGAAAATGAAGAGCAAATTCTAGCTTTTAGAGCGAGACTCCTATATCAAAAACTACTTGATAAAGGGTTTAGATTGGTTGAATAAAAAACTAATTTAATAGGGATATATCCTCGAAGACAAACTTTTGTGTCTCTTCTTCTTGATTTTGGTTTAAGTATTTTATTGTCCTTGAATTTAATATCCAATAATCGTCTCTACCCATATTTAGGAATTCATCCTCGTATTCCAATTTTTGAGAATTTTTTTCAAGTGTACCCGGATCAATTTGTTGACTACTGTATTTTTTACTAAGGGAACCTGTTCCTGTATCTAAAAATTCTTCAACAAAAATTTGAATTATAGTTCCATGAATTTTTCTATAAACCATATTAATACAGTTATTTTTAACTCTATATTTATCACCTTGATTCTTACCTGAAACACTCATTTCAATCCCACTTTCAGAATTTTTAAGTAAATTAAAATTATTTTCTGAGTGTATTGATTCAAAATCTCTCTTTACCCTATGTATACACACTTCAAATAACTGAGAGGCAATACTTTTAACAACTTTTTCATCTTCTATTTTTTGAATATTTGGTTTAAAGTCTTTGCCTAATACAAATTCACCTTTATAACTATTTTTATTATTCAAAAAAATACATTTACCATGGTAACCATGAAAATTATTCTTCCACGTATAACGATTTTCATAAGCCTTTTTAAAAATTTCCTTACAATTAAGTTCATCTAGATTAACCATTAATTTTCTGAATAAGTGAAATAATTCTACAAAAAAACCTCTCTGTTATAAGAGAGGTTTTTATGAGATAAATTAGTTTTGAGTAATTTTTGTATTTTCAATATTATCAAAAGCTTGACCAATTTTCTTAAAGTCAAATCCCATTGCTCTTAGTGCGTGCCAAAGATGACCTTGTAAGAAAAAGAAGCCCAAATAAAAATGAGTGTTGGCAAGCCAAGCTCTTGAGCTATAGACTCCTGAACCTAAATCTACTGTATCAGTAAAATAAGGAGCAAATTCAAATTGAAGCTTTAAGGGTTCTCCATATAGATCAACTGGATATATGGTTGTATTTGAAGCACACCAAAAAGCAGCAACAAAAGCCATATAAGAAACACCAACAACTGAGTATGACAAAATTGCCTCAGCTCCAAGTAATCCTTTTCCTTTGAATTCTGTATATTCTCCAAATTGTTTAGTACAAATATGGAAAACACCTCCAATTATTTCTAGGAAAGCTAAGAAAGCATGTCCTCCCATAACATCTTCCAGACTATCTATTTTCAAAAAATCAAATTGATGATTCCAGATAGCGGCAATATCTAAATTGTAAATAACTTGTCTTGTAGATCCTATTGATGGGTCGTAAATTCCATGAATACGAGCCCATTCAACGAACATAATAGCTCCAATCCCAAGAAAGATTAGATGATGACCAAGAATAAAAGTTAATTTATCTGGGTCATCCCATTCGAAATCAAATTTTTGTGGCTTACTACCTTCTGGGTAGTCTCCAAGATCACCTGCAAATTTGTTGGAATGTAATAATCCCCCAGCACCTAATACTGCTGAGAAAATTAGATGTAATGTGCAAATTACAACAATTCCATATGGTTCTGTAATAACACCATTTTCAACGCCACCAATTCCAATACCTGCAAGGTGAGGCAAAACAATTGCTTTCTGTGCACCCATTGGAATACTGGCGTCGTAACGAGCCAGTTCAAATAATCCAAAAGCTCCTGCCCAAAACATCATTAGGCCTGCATGGGCAGCATGAGCAGCTATGAATTTACCTGAACGGCCAACAACACCAGAATTCCCTGCGTACCAGTCATAGGTGACATCAGATTTTCCGTAAGTTTGTAACACTTGATTTAAGTAAACAGCAAATTGAGCATATTGCTTATCAGCATTATTTTTAGATGATCTTTACAGATTTAATTACTTATGTAAAAAAAACATATTGTGAAAGAACAAATGTTACAAACTAGGTAAGTAATATATGAGAAGGCTTACGCCAATGAAGGAATTTCATTTTTAAGCTGAGAAGCCCATGTTTCAAGACGCGAGTCAGTCAAATCAGATTCACTATCCTCATCCAGAGGTAATCCACAAAAGCTTTCTCCAATAACACTTTTAGACTCATCAAATGTATAAGAAGATTTATCTACATAACCGACCATTTCGGCGCCTGCTTTTGTGAAGTAGCTATGAAGTTCTTCCATTGCATCACAATAGTTTTCTGTATATGTAGAAGAGTCTCCTAAACCAAAAATTGCAACCTTTTTTCCTGATAAACTTAGTTCACCAATATCCTCTAAGATTGAATCCCATGCAGTTCCCGATCTTTCTTCATCAGCTCCAGTATTCCAAGTGGGAATTCCACAGATAATTCCATCAAGGCCTTCAAATTCTGAAAGATCATCCACATCAGATACATCTTTAGGTGCTTCTGCTGAAGAGATAAAATTGTGAAGACGATCAGCTACGTCTTCAGTTTTTCCAGTTGTAGTTGCGTAATAAATTCCTACAGTCATAACTTCAAAATGTTTACACTAAAATAATAAAATCTAGAATCATTAAATTAATTTCTTTAAAAACTTTTTCGTGTAAAATTTTATACTAATCAAGGTAAGAAAAATTTTTTTGAAAATAATTTATAAAACAACTAAGTTATTGTGACTGACAAATTTCAAAATAATATCAAAAATCTTGTTGAAGAATTTAACTTTAATGGTCATAAAAAATTTAAATTAATTGTTTTATTTGGTTTATTGGGAGATTTTGATAGCTTTGAATATGCAATAAATTTAAAAAATTTTATCAATAATAATCAAGATAACAATTTAGATATATTTGCAATTGCTATTGGGAACAAAAATGGTAAAGAAAAATTCTGTAACTTCACTGGCTTTCGTAAAGAAAATTTGACAGTTGTTTCTAATAACCAAATTCATAGTAATCTTAAAATCTCAAGGGGTTTAGATATTGGTTTAGGAGGTTGGATCAATATGCTTTTGATGTTATCCGGAATAAATTCTTTTAAAACAATCAAAGAAGTTATTAGAGGTTATCTAGGAGACCGTAAAGCAAAGCAAATCTATTCAGAATTTGACGAAATTGAAGTTTTAAAATTTCTAAAATTTTCAGGTAATTCATTTAAACAGGTTTTTGGTGATGGCTATTTGAGACCATTAGAATTAGCAACATTTAGATTAAATAACATGAATGAAATAATTCAAAACTGGAGTGATTATATTCTTAAAGAAGAATACCTTCCTCAAAGGGGGGCTTCTTTTCTAATGAACAATAAAAATCAAATTATTTATAAATTTTTTTCAAATGATGTACTTGGATATTCATCAAACATGAGGGATCCTTTAGGATTTTTGACTGATTTAATTAAAGAATAGTTTTTAGAATATTTTTATGAATGTAGATATATTTGGATATTTTGCTGCGATTTTAACAACAGCCGCATTTCTTCCTCAATTATTAAAAACTTTAAAAACAAAAAAGGCGGATGATGTTTCTTTGACGACATTAATAATGTTTATTATCGGTGTTTTATCTTGGATTATTTACGGCTATAAAATTTCTTCTACGCCAATATTGATAGCAAATTTAATTACCCTAATCTTAAATCTATTGATTTTAATCTCTAAAGTACATTTTTCAAAAAACTTAAATGAGTAAGATTCTTTTTCTAAAGTAATCAATTTTAGACTTATTTAATTTAATCTGGATTAAAATAAAACAAAATTTTTCTGATCTTGAAAACTTCAAAATGCTGGGTTTGGTTTAAAGGTAGTCTTAATAATGGTGGATATTGGAAAGAAGGATTTACTTGTACTATTGATGAGAAACCAGGAGTTTTAATAGAAAGTCCTGCTTACGTAACATGTCGGGTCCCTAAATGGAGAGTTTCAACTAAAGAACCAGAAAATTTATATAAAGCTCCTTTAATTCCTGACAAAGCAATTTGGAAAATAATTTAATTTTAAATTAACTATAAAAATTTTTTGGCTGCACTACGGCAAGTTAATATTGCTTTAATAAATATTTATTTAATTAATACCATCTACTCTCTTTTCATAAATATTATCCCTTTCTTAATCCTTGGTTTTCTTTTCGGGAAAAAGAATCCAAAGATTTCAAAATATATTGCAAGACCTCTAATAAGATTTGGCATTCCATTAAGTGTAATGGGTCTATTATTAAAGGAAGGCATAGATATAAACTTAATTATAAGTGCATTTTTAGCATTCTCTGTAATTGGAATTTTAATAACTTTAATAAATATAATCCCAATATTTAACAAAAGGCTTCCAAATTACACATTGCAGCTAGCAGGTCTAATAGGAAACACCTCATTTCTTGGAATACCAATTGCGATAGCTCTTCTACCTTCAACAACTATAAATTTCACTATTGGATTTGATTTAGGAACAACACTCTTTGCTTGGATATTTGGACCTTTTTTTCTTCAAGAAAAATCCAATAGTGATAACATTCCACACATAAAAGGACTACTTAATGCATTGATAAATAGTCCTGCATCTAGAGGAATTATTGGTGTCCTTCTTGCTTATCTTTTCCAAATAGATGAAATTTTAGGAAATTATCTTTGGATTCCTGCAAGAATAGTTATTGCTTTGGCAATAATAATTGTGGGAACAAGACTTGGAATAATTACAAATCAAAAGGCAAAGATTTTTGATTTAAATGAAGAAATTAAATTTTCAATTTTATTAAAATTATTTATTCTTCCTTTTATCATTTTTTTAGTGTGCAAATCTTTAAATTTTAATTTCTTTCAATCATCAGCATTAATTCTTCAGGCAGGAACCCCAACAGCAATATCAACGATATTAATGGCAGAAGCTTATGGTGTAAAACAACAAATCGCTTCAAAAATTCTTTTTACTACAACTTTAATTTCATTAATTACAATTCCTCTATTAAAAATATTTATGAGTTTATTTATTTAAACAACTTGAAAGAAAGGAAACACCCAAAAGCATGATTAATGAATATTGTAAAGATTATATCCTGATAACTAAATAATGTCTTAAGATTTAGTTTATGAAGTCAGCAAATCCTGAAAATGAATATATCCCTTTAGATCTTAGGATTTCTGTTAGGAGGGATACTCTTCGACTTATCTCAGAAATGGCTCAAGACATGGGAATAAGCATAAATGAAGTTTTTAGTTTTTTAGCCGAAGATTCTGTCATCGATCTTGAATTGATGGAAGATTTGGACAATATCGATATCCCCAGCAAATGCAGCATTGATGATCTAAAAAACGCTCTTCTTAAAAAAAGACTTTGTTAAAATTTTTCAACTTTTCTATGTTCCCAGTCAGATTTATAACCACTATTCACTAGATCTTTCGAATACTTATTTAAATCACTTTTTTGAATTCGCCATAAATTATAAATCCCAAATTTACCCAATTTTTGATGATTAATTTTTGACCATTCCTTTCGCCCAGAGGATAATTCATCTATCACAACCAATAATGATTGGTATTCATAATCAGGTTGATCTTCATAATTTTCTCTTCTATCAGTATTTAGCCTTTCTGAAAGATTAATTAATCCCTCTTCAGTGTTTGGTTCATAAAAAACTATTTGCCTCGAATAGTAGTGTAATGAAGGTTTTCTTATCCCGATCATTGCTAAAGTTTCCCTCCCCTCGCGAATATCTAAAATTAATTTTGATATATTCCTTAAAGGCAATTGCCTAGAAGTATCTGCTAATCTTCTTATTGGGGACATCAAAAAAGATTGTCCAATTAAAAGTAAAATTTGAAGATAAAGTAGGATATTTTTGGACTTTAAAGAAAATAAAATTATTGCAAGAAGTGTAAATGAAGAGAAGAATAATTTAGCTTTAAAAATTATCCCAGAACTTATTAATTCAGATGCAAGATTAGGCATTTCAGGATCATTTATTGAACTTAACCAAGTATTCGAGAAAAAGAATGCTATTGAAATACCAAACAAAATTAAAGTATTAAAAATCCATAAATATAGATAACTTTTACTTGAATTTTTTAAGTTTATAAGGCTATTGCTCATTAAGATTGCCGCTGCTGGTATTGCGGGTAACCAATAGCTTGGAAGTTTCGTTGCAGAAAGGCTAAAGAAAATTAAAACTGATATTAACCAACATAGAGAGTAGGTATAAAGGGAATCAGTGAAATCGCAACTTTCTTTTGAACTTTTCAAGGAATCCTTAAAGGCATTGAATATTCCGTGATACAAAAAAGGCGTGAACGGTAATGAACCCAATATCATTATGTAAAGAAAAAACCAAAATGGTTCGGCATGATTATTTACAACTGAGGTATATCTTTGAAAATTATGGTACCCAAAAAAATTATCCCAAAAAGGCTTTCCCTCTTTTATGAGTTCTAATATGTACCATGGAACACTTATAAGTATTGTTATTAAAAGACCTTTCTTAGGGTTTATTTTACAGAGCAACGTTTTCCAATTCTTCTGACTAAACAAGAAAGATGCAATAGTCAAAAAAGCCAGAACAAATGCAACAGGTCCTTTAGTTAAAATTGCAAAACCTAAAAATACCCACGCTGAAATACATTGAACATTATTTCCACTTGCCATTCTTCTCCAAAACAAAAGAAGGCTAATCCCTAAGGTTCCAGTTAAAAGGGCATCACTTACGGCAGTTCTACTCCAAATAATTATTAATGGAGACAAAGCAAAGCCTAATGATGCAACTATTGGAGTGAGGAATTGTCTATCACTCTTCTGTGGCCAACAAAACAACGTATCTGCAATCATCAACATTAAGAATAATGATGCCAAAGCTGATGGGAGTCTTGCTGAGAGAGTCCCGAAACTATCCCAAATCTCGTTTTTTGGTAATGAGTAAAAAAAGCCCATTAGCCAATATATTAGTGGAGGCTTATCAAAACGAAATATTCCATTAACTTTAGGAGTTAACCAATCACCAGATTCACTCATTGCCCGTGCTGCAGCAGCAAATAAAGGGGGAGTTTCATCCACCAATCCTGTATTACCTAACCCTAATATAAAAATAATGATCCCACAAACTAAAACTATCAACAAAGTTATTAGCCTTTTTTTTGAGTTAAGAAGAATCATCTAATATTATTTATATTCGTGCATTACCTTATTAAGCCAGTTCACAACCTTGTTAGCAAATATTTCTGCGGAGGCATTTTTTTCTGCCCATTCTCTACATTTATAACGCTTTATTTGTTCAATAATCTGTACATATGAAAGCATATTTTTTTTATCATCAGGATCAACAAGAAAACCTGTTTTGCCATGCTTAATAATTTCACTAGGTCCTCCCCTTTTATAAGCAATAACTGGAACCCCACAGGCTAAAGCTTCAACAATTACGTTCCCATATGCCTCATTCCATTTCGGAGTGTTTAGCAACCCTCTACATTTACCAAGTTCTTTTTGTAATTCATCGGTTGGTAAAAACCCCATCCAATCTATAGCGCCTTGAGGAAATGAATTTTCTATATTTGACGCATATATCTCATCTTCTATCAGTCCCCAAACTTTTAATTTTTCACCAAGTTCATTTGCCACATAAACAGCATCCTCCAAACCTTTTTCCGGAGCCACTCTTCCAACCCATGCCAACGGTCCCTTCACAGAATCTTGAAAAATATAATTATCTAAATTAAACCCATTTCCAATAATTATTGGTTTTTTTATGAATGGATAATCATTCGCTTGTATTTTCGAATGAAAAGCAAAATTATTTGGATATTTAGCATATACCTTAGATATTAAATTACTAATTACTAAGCTTTCAGAACCCATACTAATAATATGAGCAATAGGTATCTCTAAATTTAGAGTCATCCAAATAGGCAACCAATCATAAGACATGTTCAACAATACATCTGAATGTTTAGCGATATCTAATCCCTTTTCAACCATTCCTACCAAAAGAGAATTGTCTGGGATACTCACGGGAGAATTGTAATTTTGATGCTGCCAACTAATTTGACCCTCACCTTCCACAAAATGTAATTTTGCTTTTACATTACTCTCACATAACACAGAATTTTTTGGAGCTACAACCTCAACAGAATGACCTAAAGAAATTAAGCCTGAAACTAAAGAATTTAAAGTTAATTCAACTCCACCACCTTTGCCACTCCCTAAGAACCCTATTGGAGTACTAATCACAACTATTCGCATTATTGGACTTATTACAAAAAGAAACTATTTAAATAGTAGTATCAGAAAATTTATTTTCCCATAAACTCTTTCTCTGGCTAACAAAAAATACCGAGATAAGAACAAACACCACTCCTATCCACTGCACAATAGTGAGTCTTTCCTCCAACCAAACACCTCCACTCAGAAGAGCAAATACCGGTGTTAAAAATGCAAGAGTGCTAAATCCAGTTATTTCTTTATTATTAGCAAAGTAGAAAAACAATCCATAGGCTATTGCTCCTCCAAAAATACTTGCAAATGACATAAGTCCCCAATCAAATATTGACCAATCTGGAATAATTGTGAAATTTGATTTTAAGCAGTGTTTAATAATTAAAGGCAAACTCCCTAAAACCATATGCCAACCTGTAACTGCAACTGGATCACTTTTGGTACAAGTGAATCTAATTAAAATTGTTCCTAATGCCATTGCAAGAGAAGCTGCAAGCATCCAAAGTTCTCCAAAGTTAAACGCAACATCACTTATAGACTTATCAGACATCAACCACCAATTTCCTAAAAATTCTTGTGGAACTCCTAAAAATACTATTCCTCCCAAACCAAAAAGCAGTCCTAACCATCCTATTGGATTAATTAAATTCCCAAAAATTGCCCTCGCTAAAATAGCTACCAAAAGCGGTTGAGAATCAATTAAAACAGAACCTAAACCTGCTCCAGTTTTTTCAATACCATAAGTTAAAAACAACTGAAAAAAAGTGGCGTCTACAATCGTAAAAACAAAAAACCACTTCAAATCGCACCTATAAATTTTTAAATCTCTTTTAAACAAATATGTTGTTATTAGAACAAGAATCCCTGCTGGAAGTAATCTTAAAGAAGCCACAAACTCTGGCCCAGCACTAGATACTAAAGGAGTCATGGCCGCCATTGAAGTACCCCAAAGTGCAAAAGGGAGTATCATTAAAAACCAATTTAGGATTGAATTCATTAGGTCTGCTGATAGTCTTTTTAAAGTAGTTTTATGAATTTACCTTAAAAGAATGATTTGGCCTTTTAGACGTAAGTCAAAAAAAAGAATGGCTCGTATTGTAATTGATGAGCCTATTACAAGTTCAACAAGAGTTTCAGTCCTCAAGGCTCTTAAACAGATTGAGGATAGAGAATTTCCTGCTTTAATCGTGAGAATTGATTCTCCAGGGGGTACTGTTGGGGATAGCCAAGAAATATACTCTGCTATCAAAAGACTAAAAGATAAAGGATGCAAAGTCATTGCTAGTTTTGGGAACATCTCAGCATCCGGTGGTGTTTACATTGGTGTTGCATCTAACAAAATAGTTGCGAACCCAGGCACAATTACGGGATCCATAGGTGTGATTATAAGAGGAAATAATTTATCTGAGTTATTAGATAAAATCGGCATTAAATTTGAAACTGTTAAAAGCGGTGTATTTAAAGACATACTTTCTCCAGATAAACCTCTAAGTAAGGAAGGCAGAGGTCTACTTCAAGGGCTTATAGATGAAAGTTACAAACAATTTACTGAAGCTGTTGCTGAAGGAAGGAATCTACCTGTTGAAGAAGTAAGAAAATTTGCTGATGGAAGAATTTTCACAGGAACTCAAGCACTCGAGCTTGGTCTTGTTGATGAAGTTGGAGATGAATTTGTCGCTAGGGAACTAGCTGCAGAAATGGTTAATATTGATCCTAAAATTCAGCCTTTAACATTTGGAAAGAAAAAGAAGAAAATACTTGGACTAATTCCTGGAAATAGAATGATTGCAAAAATTATCAATAATATCTTTTTTGAATTTGACTCATCTAATAAAGTACTTTGGTTATATAAGCCTTGAATCTATATGTCTAAAAAAATGAAAGATGATTATAAAATTACCTTTATTCGTGGAGCCACAACAGCATCTGGGAATTCTGTCGGGGAGATAGAAGTTGCTGTGGTGGAATTGATTGATGAATTAATTTCGCGCAACAATTTGATTAAGAAGAACATTTTATCCATTACTTTTACTGCAACAAAAGATTTAGACGCATGTTTTCCGGCTTCAATCGCAAGGAAATTTAATGGACTTGATTCAGTAGCCTTTATAGATTGCCAACAAATGTACGTATCTAATGATGTTGATTTTTGTATAAGAATAATGGCTCAAGTTTTATTGCCACCCAATAATCCTATAAAGCATCCTTATTTAAGAGAAGCTGCAAAATTGAGGACAGATAGATGTTAACCTTAGTAAAAACTTTTTTCCCCCCTTAAAACTTTGAATCCCAAGAACTAAATCACCTTAATTTTATTTATTCAATGTTAAAAAACACGAGGAAACATAACTTAAATTTCAAAATTTTGAGATTTTTAATTATCCCAACATTTTTTGTTTCAACTCCTTTCTTTAAAAATATCCAAGAAGCTAATGCAGGATTGGAATTCCAGTGGAATCAAGACTCTAGTTATAGAAGATTAAATTGGTTTCAAAAAGAAAATAGAAGAAAATTTAGAAATACAATTTATTTTTTCTTTAGGCCATCTGACAGAAAATCTGATCTCTTAAAAATCAATCTAGCAATTCCCAAAACCTTTAAATCCACTTTAAAGAATGAAAAAATAAGTTTTTGTAAAGTAAGAATAGGCGGTTTTGAGAATAGAACAAAATGTTTAGAAGACATTCCAGCTGATATTGAAATTAATACTGATGAATCTGGCTTAAGGTCAGTAGATATTTACCCGTACAGCCCTATTCCCATAAATAAAGAGAGTTATGCAATTGTCTTAAAAATCTTTAATCCCAAAAAATCAGGTTTATTTCAATTTCATTCATTTGGGCAACCTAAAGGACAATCATTTTCAACTTATTTAGGAAGCTCGACTATAGTGATCGATTAAATGATAAATTAAATAAGGATAATTAAACTAATGACTAAAAGAACATTTGGCGGAACTTCAAGAAAAAGAAAACGTGTATCTGGTTTTAGAGTAAGAATGCGTTCTCATACAGGTAGAAGAGTTATTAAGAGCAGAAGACAAAAAGGTAGAGAAAGAATAGCTGTATAACTTCAAATTTAAATGGCCTTACCTAAGGATATGCGTTTAAAAGGTCATAGGACTTTTAATTATATTCATAAAAATTCCGCAACATATCATGGGAAATTAATGACATTTAAAGTTGCTAAATCAAATCCAGAAATACTATTAACCCATAAATTCACAAATAAATCAAACAAATTGAGGGTTGCAATTGCCATCAGCAAAAAAGTTTCAAAAAAAGCTGTGGAAAGAAATAAGTTAAGAAGAATTCTGCAAGAGTGGTTATTAACAAATATTCAAAAAATTAATAACCACAAACCTTATTGGTTACTTGTTAACCTTAAAATTGGAGATTTCTACAATGATAAAAATAAACTTTTGGAGGAATTTCAAAAATTAATGTTCAAATCCCGTCTAATCAAATGATTAACATGAATGAAGAACCCTTTTTTGAAGGTGGTCCTGCAAAAGGTGATCTAATAATAAATCTTCTAGCAGGAATTACTTTACTTGGTTTGC
Organism: Prochlorococcus sp. AG-355-P18; assembly: GCA_003280515.1. GTDB lineage: Bacteria > Cyanobacteriota > Cyanobacteriia > PCC-6307 > Cyanobiaceae > Prochlorococcus_A. The sequence continues at coordinate 25,213 of QCER01000007.1, read as the reverse complement.
CATTTACCTTTGCCGCAATCGTTAGAGCACTGTGGTTGAGATATAAAATTACAAACAAAAGAATTACGATAGATGGTGGATGGTTTGGTAAAAACAAAACACAAGTATCATTAAGTAACATTGAAGAAATTAGATCTATTCCAAGAGGATTTGGTTCATATGGTGATATGGTTCTTATCCTTAATGACGGATCAAAGGTTGAAATGAAATCATTACCTCTATTTAGGGAAAAGCAAAAATTTATAGAACAAAATATGAATAAAAGAGCACAAATCTCTAATCTTAACGAGGTAGAGGGATTTGCTACGAAATCCTAAATAAATTAATTACAAAAACCTTTTTTTCCTGTAAAATAAAATGTCTAATAAAATTACACTCTCTTTAATATCGTGATAGGGTTCATTTCTGAAAAACTACTTATCCCTATTCTAGATTTTTTCTACGGTTTAGTCCCTAGTTATGGCTTAGCCATTGTTGCATTGACAGTAGTAATAAGAATTGCACTTTTCCCTCTAAGCGCTGGTTCCATAAGAAGTGCAAGAAGGATGAAGATTGCCCAACCAGTAATGCAAAAAAGGCAAGCAGAAATAAAATCTAAGTTTTCAGGTGATCCAAAGAAACAACAAGAAGAACTTGGAAAACTTATGAATGAATTTGGCAGTCCTCTTGCTGGTTGCCTGCCATTAATTGTACAAATGCCTGTACTATTTGCATTATTCGCGACCTTAAGAGGATCACCATTTGCTGATGTCCCTTACAACATAAACCTAAAAGTCGTTCCACAGGATCAAATTGCAGCTATTGATCCAAAACCATATAAATCTCCAAGACACTCCATATTTATTACCGAAAAATCACATTTTCCTGTAATAGCCACTATTCCAAATGGAACAAAATTAGGAACGGAAGAATCCATTAAAATAAATTTACAAACAACAAATGGTAATAGCTTCTCCGAGGTTTTATCTAAATACGATAATGGAACAAAATTTCTCCCTACCTGGAAGGTTTCAAAAGGATCTGAGAATTTAAAAGTTTCCCAAGATGGGACAGTAACTGCAATTAAACCAGGTGATGCAACTATTGAAGCAAAGATCCCCGGTTTAGCTGCTAAAAGTGGTTTTCTTTTTATTAAAGCCCTTGGGCAAGTGGGTTTTTATGTAGATGGTTCTATTAATTGGGATATCGCAGCACTAGTTGGTGCCTTTGGATTAACTCTACTTCTCTCTCAAGTTTTATCTAGTCAGGGGATGCCTGCAAATCCACAGCAATCAACAGCAAACAAAATTACACCAATTATGATTACTGGAATGTTTTTGTTTTTCCCATTACCCGCAGGAGTTTTGCTTTATATGGTTGTTGCTAATATATTCCAGGCATTTCAGACTTTTCTTCTTAATAAAGAAACTCTTCCTGAGAATCTACAGAAAATTTTGGACCAACAATTATTAGCTAAAGATGAAGTAATATCCACTTCTGCATCAACTATTTCAGAAAAAAGATTACCTTTTGAGCCTAACAGCAAAAAATAGTTTTAAATCTTAAATGATGGATTCTTGGTGTAGAAATTTTGAATTACTCATAAAATCAAGAACCTCATTAATATGGATAAGGAATAAAGAAGAGGAAAGATTAGAAAAATTACTTAACTTTTCTTGTAAAAGATTAAATATAAAAAGGTTCATTTCCTGGGATTGTGTTAGTGGTATAAAAGGATTAATAAATGAAAAGGGTAAATTTTCTAATAATCCTTTAGGAATACTTAACTGGCTAAAGGAACAAAGTTCTGAAGCTTCAATAGTTTTATTAGTAAAAGATTTTCATAAATTTTATGATGATCCAACTATCAATAGAACTATTAAAGAACTATCTTCAGTGCTTAAAGAAACCAGTAATAATTTAATTATTAGTTCTCATCTATTTCCATCATCAGAAGAGCTAGATGAATTAATGACAATTTTAAACTTACCTCTGCCTGATCAAAAAGAATTAAAAAATCTAATAAAAAAAATTGCTATTAATACTAATTCAAATCTTGATGAACAAGACTTAGACGAACTTTCTATAGCTTCAAGTGGACTTACTGAAATAAAAGTAAAGCAAGTCACTGCAAAGGCTCTTGCTCAAAGAGGAAAAATAAGTAAAGAAGATATTAAAGATATTCTTGAAGAGAAAAAACAAGTAATCGCTAGAAGTGAAATTTTAGAATTTTTTGAAACCAAATCAAGTCAAGATGATATTGGTGGTTTAAATGTTTTAAAAGTTTGGCTTAATCAAAGATACAGGGCCTTTTCTAAAGAAGCTAGAGATTATGGATTACCTATTCCAAAGGGAGTCTTACTTGTTGGAGCGCAAGGGACTGGGAAATCGCTAACAGCAAAATCAATTTCTAAAAGTTGGGCGATGCCGCTACTAAGGTTAGATGTTGGTAGACTATTTTCTAGCCTCGTTGGTTCAAGCGAAGCAAGAACAAGAGAAGCTATATTGAGAGCTGAGGCCATGGCACCTTGTATCCTTTGGATCGATGAAATTGATAAGGGATTTGGTGGAGATGCGAGAAGTGATGGTGGAACAAGTCAAAGGGTATTAGCAAGTTTGCTAACTTGGATGGCTGAGAAAGAATCGGCTGTATTTGTTATCGCAACTGCTAATGCTATAGATAAGCTTCCTGCAGAATTATTAAGGAAAGGTAGGTTTGATGAAATATTTTTTCTTGATTTACCAAATTCTGAAGAAAGACTAAGCATTCTGGATTTACACTTAAAAAAAAGAAGGCCAAGTTACAATTTCCCTCTCTCTACAATAATCGATAGAACAGATGGATTCTCAGGTGCAGAACTTGAACAAGCAGTAATAGAGGGTATGCACATTTCATTCTCTGAAAATAGGGAGCTCATGGAGAAAGATTTAATAAAGGCAGTTTCTGAGTTAGTCCCCTTATCCAGAACAGCTAAAGAGCAAATTAATTTTCTAAAAGAATGGTCATCTACAGGACGTGCTCGTTTTGCATCGTAAGTAAAATCTAATTTTGAAAATATTACAATAGTTAGAATTCATTAATTTAGTTAATTTTTCATCAAAAATCCCTAATAATGATTTGTTTTTAACTATCTTTATTAATGTATAAAAAAAAAAGAGTGCTAGATCAAAAATTAATAAGAGAAAATCCAAAATCTGTTGAAGAGAATTTATCCTTAAGAGGAAAGTTATATGACATACCTCAAATACACAAATTAACAATTAATAAAAAAGAAATTGATGTAGAAATATCAGATCTTCAATCTGAGAGTAAAAAATTGAGTAAATTAATCGGTCAGGAAATTAGCAAATCCCAAAGTAACAATTCTGAAGAACTTATTAATTTAAAAAAGAAGGGGAACGAATACAGAAACAAAATTTCTAAATTGGAGGAGAGACAAAGAATATTAGAGCAAGAAATAAATAGTCAGATTTTAAATTTACCTAATTTCCCTAGCAAAGATGCTCCTATTGGGAAAGATGAAAGTCATAATATAGAAGTAAAAACTTGGGGAGATCCTTTAAAAAAAGAGGATCTTAAATCTCACTGGGAAATAGGGGAAAGTCTTAATCTTTTTGACTCTATAAAATCAACTAAAATATCAAAAAGTCGTTTTATTACGCTTATTGGTAACGGTGCCAAATTAGAGAGGGCATTAATAAATTTCATGCTCGACATGCATACTAAAAATGGTTACTTAGAGTTAATACCTCCAGCTTTGGTGAATTCAGAAAGTCTTACCGGATCTGGTCAATTGCCTAAATTTTCAAATGAAAGTTTTAAGTGTTCTAATGACGACCTATGGCTTTCTCCAACAGCTGAAGTTCCACTAACTGCTTTTCATAAAAATGAGATTATTGATCCTAAGAGGTTACCTATTAAGTATGTTGCATACAGTCCATGTTTTAGGCGAGAAGCTGGAAGTTATGGAAGGGATACTAGAGGTTTAATAAGACTTCATCAATTTAACAAAGTTGAGTTATATTGGTTTTGTGATCCAAGCGAATCTATAGAGGCTCATAAAAAGATTACTTCAGATGCAGAAAATATTTTAAGACAGCTCAATTTACCTTATAGAATAGTTGACATTTGTACGGGGGACTTAGGTTTTTCTTCTAGTAGAACTTTTGATCTTGAAGTATGGCTTCCAAGTAGTAAATGCTATAGAGAAATTTCAAGTTGCAGCAATTGTTTAGACTTTCAAGCCCGAAGATCATCAATAAGAACAAAAATTGAGAAAAAGAATACCTACCTCCATACCTTAAATGGAAGTGGTCTCGCTATTGGAAGAACTATGGCTGCGATTCTTGAGAATGGCCAACAAACAGATGGGAGCGTTAAAATTCCAGATGCTCTAGTTCCATATTTTGGATCAAATTTTTTAAAAACTGCTTAATATAAATAAATGAATGTTTTAACTTCGATAACAGTTCTAGGATTTCTCATTTTTTTTCATGAGATGGGTCATTTTCTTGCAGCAATTTTGCAAGGTATATATGTTGATGGATTTTCTATTGGTTTTGGGCCATCAATAATTCAAAGAAAATATAAAAATATCACTTATTCATTTAGAGCCTTTCCTCTAGGTGGATTCGTTTCCTTTCCTGATGAAGAGATAAATAATATTAACCCTAAAGATCCAAATCTTCTAAAAAATAGACCAGTTTTTCAAAGAGTTATTGTTATATCCGCTGGAGTATTAGCTAACTTAATTCTTGCCTATACTATTTTAATTGTAAATGTAACGACAGTAGGTATCCCATTTGATCCTGAGCCTGGCATCTTAGTTTTGGCTACTCAGCCTGAAAAAGCTGCTTCTCTTGCCGGATTAGAAGCAGGCGATAAAATCTTAAAAATTGAAAGCAGTTTTTTAGGAGTTGGTGATCAAGCTGTTTCTGCTTTAGTAAAAAAGATTCAAAATTCATCAGATAATCCAATTTCGATTACTATTGATAGGGATGGAGTTCTGAAAGATTTAACTTTAATACCAAAAAATATAGATGGAAAAGGTACTATAGGTGCTCAATTACAACCTAATATTAAAAACGAAACTAAAAAGACAAAAGACTTTTTCGAACTTTTTAAATACACCAATAATGAATTTTCATCACTTTTGGTAAAAACAATACAAGGTTATAAAGGATTAATTACAAATTTCTCTTCAACAGCTCAACAATTAAGTGGGCCTGTCAAAATCGTTGAAATTGGTGCTCAGTTATCACAACAAGGACGAACAGGAATATTATTATTTGCAGCACTAATTTCTATAAATTTAGCAGTTCTAAATTCTTTACCCTTACCATTATTAGATGGAGGACAACTTGTTTTCACTTTGATTGAAGGTTTTAGGGGAAAACCAGTACCAGTTAAGGTACAAATGGTTGTTACTCAATCAAGTTTCTTTCTTTTAGTTGGACTTAGTGTTCTGCTTATAATAAGGGATACTAGTCAACTTTTAATAGTACAAAGATTGTTTAACCAATAAATAAATTTTAAAAACTGTTATTCAAGCTGTTAATATAGACAGTAGTTAAAAATTCTATTTAATGGCTAAAAAGTCCATGATTGCGAGAGAAGTTAAACGCAAAAAACTTGTACAGAAATATGCTGCAAAAAGAAAAGCATTATTAGATGAATTCAATGCTGCAAAAGACCCAATGGAAAGATTAGAAATTCATAGAAAGATACAGGGTCTCCCTAGAAACTCTGCCCCAAATAGAGTTAGAAATAGATGTTGGGCAACTGGTAAACCAAGAGGAGTTTACAGGGACTTTGGTCTTTGCAGGAATCAGTTGAGACAGAGAGCTCATAATGGTGAGCTTCCTGGACTAGTTAAATCAAGTTGGTAGTACAAGTAAGTTTTTTTGTACTTTTTTTCAACATAATGTGAACAATCAAACAAATTAATATTAATTTTTTGAATTATTTTAAAAATTTTTATAGCTTATCTAAATAATTTACTCAATATGTCCCTATAAAATGTAAGAATAAATTATGTATAGATTTATAATTTAAAAAGTGGAAGGACAAAATAAGTCGATCACGTTTGACGGACGAGAGATACGACTAACTACAGGACTATATGCTCCTCAAGCAAGTGGATCAGTAATGATTGAGTGCGGTGACACCTCTCTATTAGTTACAGCAACAAAAACAACAAAAAAAGATGTTTCAGATTTTCTACCTCTAATATGCGATTATGAAGAAAAACTATATGCTGCCGGAAGAATTCCTGGCGGGTTTATGCGTAGGGAAGGTCGTCCTCCTGAAAGAGCGACTTTAATCGCAAGATTGATTGATCGGCCAATGAGGCCACTGTTCCCCACATGGATGAGAGATGAGATACAAATTGTTGCCTCTTGTCTTTCTCTAGATGAAAGAGTTCCAGCAGATGTTTTAGCTGTTACTGGAGCTTCAATAGCAACTTTACTTGGAGAGATCCCATTTTATGGGCCAATGGCGGCAGTCAGAGTTGGTCTCATAGGAGATGATTTCATCTTAAATCCAAGTTATAGAGAAATAGAGAAGGGAGATTTAGACATTGTCGTTGCAGGTTCACCTGAAGGCATTGTCATGATTGAGGCGGGAGCTAACCAGTTATCTGAGCAAGATACTATCGAAGCTATAGATTTTGGTTATGAAGCAGTTACTGAACTTATTAAATCGCAAGAAGATTTACTAAAAGACTTAGGAATAAAACAGATTAAGCCAATTGATCCAGAAGAAGATAAAACATTGCCCTCTTATCTAGAAAAAAATTGCACAAAACCGATTGAGTTAGTTTTGAAGAAATTTGATCTTTCTAAGGAAGAAAGAGATCTTGAACTCGAAAAAATAAAAGTTGAGACGCAAGAAAAAATTGAATCTTTAAAAGGGGACAACCAATTGAAAGTTCTTCTCTCTGAGAACGATAAGTTATTAAGTTCTGACTTTAAAAAATTAACAAAAAAATTAATGAGATCACAAATCATAAATGATGGTAAAAGAGTTGATGGAAGAGATCTCGATGAAGTTAGAAAAATATCAGCTTCTGCTGGAATTCTTCCAAAGAGAGTTCATGGTTCTGCATTATTCCAAAGGGGGTTAACCCAAGTTTTATCTACAACCACTTTAGGTACCCCTAGTGATGCTCAAGAAATGGATGACCTAAATCCAAGCACTGAAAAAACTTATCTACATCACTACAATTTCCCTCCTTATTCGGTTGGAGAAACAAGACCAATGAGAACTCCTGGGAGAAGGGAAATTGGTCATGGAGCATTAGCCGAGAGAGCAATAATCCCTGTATTGCCGGGGAAAGAGACATTTCCTTACGTTCTAAGGGTAGTTAGTGAAGTTTTAAGTTCAAATGGATCAACTTCAATGGGTTCCGTATGTGGCAGCACGCTTTCGTTGCTAGATGCAGGAGTTCCTTTGAAAGCGCCTGTAGGTGGAACTGCTATGGGCTTAATCAAGGAAGGTAAAGAAGTCCGAATCCTTACAGATATTCAAGGAATTGAAGACTTTCTTGGGGACATGGACTTTAAAGTTGCAGGTACTGATAAGGGTATAACTGCTTTACAAATGGATATGAAAATCACAGGGTTACCAGTCTCTATTATTTCTGATGCAATTAAAAAAGCGCGTCCTGCAAGATTACATATTTTAGAAAAGATGCAAGACGCAATAGATAAGCCTCAAGAATCTCTTTCTCCTCATGCTCCCCGACTATTAAGCTTTAGAATTGACCCTGAGCTTATAGGAACAGTTATTGGACCCGGAGGAAGAACTATCAAAGGGATCACTGAAAGAACAAATACAAAAATAGATATCGAAGATGGTGGTATTGTCACTATTGCTTCTCACGATGGAGCTGCTGCAGAAGAAGCTCAAAAGATAATTGAAGGATTAACACGCAAAGTTCATGAAGGTGAGATCTTCTCTGGGGTTGTAACACGTATAATACCTATAGGTGCTTTCGTGGAAATCTTACCCGGTAAAGAAGGAATGGTTCACATTTCTCAATTATCTGAAGCTAGAGTAGAAAGAGTGGAAGATGTTGTTAGACAGGGAGATGAAGTTACAGTAAGAGTTAGAGAAATTGATAGTAGAGGAAGGATTAATCTTACATTGAGAGGAGTTTCTCAAAATAACGGAATATCCTACCCTCAGCCAACTCCAACCCCGGTAGCACCTCTTAACTAGAGTTAAAGGGATAAATTTGATGTTTTTCAATCACCTCCCTTATTGATAGGCAAATTCTTTGGTGATTTTTTACGTTGTTAGAGGCGATTATTATTCCACTCTGTTCAAAATTCAATTTTCCATAAGTTAATTCTTGATTATATAAATTTGTTATTACTCCACCACCAGCTTTTAAAATCGCATGTGGTGCTGCGAAATCCCAATCTTTTGGAGAACTTCTACCCGGCATGCTTAGTGATATGTAAATATCACTTTCACCTCTTAAGATCGATGCAATTTTGCAGCCTATACTACCCATTTTGATGGTTTTATTAAAATTAATTTTTTCGATTAAATTATTTAAAGTTTGATTTCTATGATTTTTGCTTGTTACTAAAACCATATTTTTTAAGCTTTCATTGTTTGACAAATTAGGATAAATCTTCGATCCATCTTTTTTTTCACACCAAACATTATCTCCAAAACCAATCCATAACTCCTCCTTCTCAGGTATAAGAACTATCCCCAAAAGAGGTTTAAATCTATAATTCAATGCTAAATGCATAGCATAATTACTTGTCCCTTGCATAAAATCCCTTGTGCCATCTAGGGGATCAAGAACCCAACCCCAATCAGAATTAGTTTTATGGTTTTTGCTGGATATTTTTACATTTTCTTCACTTAATATTTCCCAATTAATATTCTTATATTTTCTAGAAATTCTATCAATAATTAGATCATTAACCTCTAAATCAGCTTCTGTAACAGGATCTTCAATATTATCGTTTTTTAAAATATTGCATTTGGAGTTTGAATCTTTTAAAATCCTAGAATAATAATGGAAGACATTGGAAGCTTCCCAACTAACAATCCTTAAATCATCAATAAGTTCTTGAATATCTATGCCAGAAGGTAAATTAACCACTTAATGACTATAAAAGAACTATCATCTCATGAAAACATAGAACCTGAAAATGGTGTTTTATATATTGTTGGGACTCCTATAGGAAATTTAAGTGATATTTCTTTAAGAGCTTTAATTATTCTAAAAAAAGTTTCTGTTATTGCTTGTGAGGATACTAGACAAACAAAAAAAATAATGAGTAAATTTGATTTCAATAATAACTTAATAAGCTTTAATCAGCATAATTCTTCAAGTAAAATTCCAAAAATCATAAATGATCTTATTTGTGGGAAATCAGTAGCATTAGTAAGTGATGCTGGCATGCCTAGTATTTGTGATCCTGGTGAGGATCTTGTCAAAAATGCTAAATATAATGGGATTAAAATTATTTGTATCCCGGGACCTTCAGCAGTAATAACTGCTTTAGTATCAAGTGGCATGCCATCCTGTAAATTCATATTTGAAGGATTTCTTCCTAAAAGGAAATCTGAAAGAGAAAAAATTCTTTTCGAAATAAATAAAAATGAAAAGACTACCATTTTATTTGAGTCCCCCCATCGACTTAAAAAATTATTAAATGAACTTAAAGAATATCTTGGAGAAGAAAGAGAAATTGAAATATCACGAGAACTTACAAAGAAATTTGAGGAGCATATTGGTAATAACATTAAAGACGTTATAAATTTTTTCAAGGATAAAGAAGTTTTAGGGGAAATTACAATCGTAATTAAAGGTAAAAATAAAAACAATCAAAAATTAGACTTTGATGAGTTTGCCTTAAAAAAAGAACTTCGTGATTTAATTAATTCAGGTATAACCCTTTCTAAGGCCTCAAAATATTTAGCTAGAAAGAATAATATAAAAAAGAGCATAATTTACGATATGTATTAAGATTTAGGTAATGTTAATAACAAATGTTAATCACTCTAAAAAAATTACTTTTTGTATTCACATTTAATTTCTCTTTATTTTTAATCTTAATAATCGGTATACAAAATAGTTCAATCAAAAAAAAGGTTAATTTATTAATTAATGAAACTATAAGTTTGCCAATAAGTTTCATAATAGGCTTAAGTTTTATTAGCGGCTCATTAACAGGTAGCTTGTTAAACTCAGATCTTAGCAATAAAGAAAGAATGGATTAAATAATCTACAAAGCGATTAAGTTATCAGTGCTAACAATTCTAGATATACCTTTTGATAGTAAAAAAGGTGTAACAAGTCTAAATATATTTGTATTTGGAACCTTAATTACTTTTTGTTCTTTATTACAAAGGCTTTTAGCAACTTTAATGTCATTATGAATCTCTATTGTTTTTCTATTTAATTCATCTTCAGATAAAAATTGCCATTGAGGATAATCTTTTAAATATTTTGTTTCTAACTCAATTTTTCTATCAACTATCATATAAACAGTTTTGGGGAAATTCATCTCCGCAATAGGTATAGAGGAAAGATCTTTTTGAGTGGCAATATCTATCTCGCAATCTAAAGGTACAATTTCAAAAAATGATGAATCTTGAAAAAATTCAGTTTCAATTTTTTTATCTTTGACACTATCAAAATTTTTTTGATCTTTATTAAATTTCTCTGAATCTTCTTCACTATTTTTTTTAAGGTTGATTTTTTTTCTATTTATAACTTTATTAATAGACTTATTATTTTTTGAAATCAATTCCTTATATTTTGAATCGCCAAGAATTTTCTTTAAATGTCTCACTATTGTTAATTTATTAAAATTAAGTTTATTAGATAAAAAATCTACAGTTTTACCACCTTGAAAACTTTTTATTATTTCTTCTTTTTGTTTTTCTGTAAGTCTCTTAGCCAAATTTTTAAAACCACAAAATTAATTTCATAATCCATTATTACAGAAAATGAAACTAAATAAATATAAATAAAAAGCAAATAAATAGTTTTTATGAAGTTATTTTTGGTTTAGGACTTAGCCGTCAGATATAATAAAGAAATGCTTCCTTAGCTCAGCTGGATAGAGCAACTGCCTTCTAAGCAGTGGGCCGCAGGTTCGAATCCTGCAGGAAGCGTTGGAATAAAATTCCAATTTCATAACTCTTTATATCTTTTTGGAAAAAAAATTAAAAGGTTCATTAAGAATAGGAAACTTTTTTTTTATTTTTGGTTTATTTTTATTACCTTCAGCTTTTTCAATAGCTATTTTTGCATTACTAGTTTCAATCTTTTTTAGTTTTCGTAATAATAATTTTGATAAAAAAAATGAAAAGATTAATAACATTTTTTATATAGCATGTATATTCCTTTCCTTAAGCAGCACAATCAATTTTCTTGAAAATATTCAAACATCTGGCTTAACAGAACAATCTTTTTTTATTTTCATAGATTTATTAAATTGGATTCCTCTTATACTTTTATTTCAAGGTTCTCAAAAGTATCTCTATTCAAATACAGATAGGAGAAACTGCATTATTGCTTTAATTCTTGGTTCTATACCAGTTATTTTTTCATGTTTTAGTCAAGCTTTATTAAATTGGGAGGGTCCTTTTAAAACTTTTTTTGGTTTAATAGTTTGGTACCAAAGGCCTATTGATGGAATAACTGGTATAACTGGTTTATTTAGCAATCCGAATTATTTAGGAACATGGTTAAACATTATCTGGCCTTTTTCTTTGGCTTTCTTGTATTTTGATAATAAGAAAATTATTAAAGTTATTCCAAAAATATTTTTGGCAATTTCTATCTCATCTTTGATAGTTTTAACTGCTTCACGAGGCGCGTGGATATGTTTATTAATCACTATACCTTTTTTATTTGGATCTCAAATTAAGAAGTGGTTGTTTCCTTCATTAACTGGATTGTCTTTATTAATTTTAAATCTTTCTTTTCCAATATTTGGGATTGAATTTCAAAATATTCTCAGGACTATAATTCCTAAAGGGATATGGATAAATTTCACTAGTGCCGAATTTGCAACACTAGACATATCTAGAATTGGTATATGGAAAACATCCTTAAATTTTATTATAGATAAACCATTTTTTGGGCATGGGTCAAATTCATTTCCTAATTTGTTTCAGGCTGAGACAGGTTTTTGGAAAGGTCACTCTCATAATCTTCCCATTGAATTATTTATAAATTATGGGATCCCAACAACATTATTAATATTAATCCCAGTATCGTACTTAATTTACAAATCATATAAAATTATATTTTTATCAGTTCAAAATATTACTAAAGAGACAATTATAGATAGGGCTTGGATAATATCCTTTTATTTATTAGTCTTAATACATTTAATTGATATTCCATATTTTGATGGACGAGTAAGTATAACTGGTTGGATATTATTAGCTGGTACCAGAAATATAATATTGATAAATAATGATCCTAAAAATCAGAAAATAAATTTTTCAAAATAAATATAAGATTATCTCAAAAATAATTTACTAGCATAGCTACATAATAAATTTTTTTTAGATAATCTATATAACAAAAATTAATTGATCAAAAAAATTTAAATATCATAAAAGTAAATTTCATTGAAAAATGTACTCAGTAATTATTCCCTCGGTAGGAAGAATAAATTTTTTGAATGATTTACTTTCAAGCATATACAATCAAACTATTCTTCCAAAAGAAATTATTATACTTCTTGATAAAAATAATACATGCAGAGAGGGTTTAAAACTTATAAATAAAAAGGATAATTGTGAGATAATATTTTGCTCTAATTTAACAACACCAGAGAAAAGAAACCTTGGAGTTAAGAATTCAAAAACAGATATAATATTATTCTCTGATGATGATGATATATGGTCTTTTAATAAAGCAGAATTGACATTAAAATCATTAAAAAATTATCAAGTTGTGTGTCACGAATTTTCAAAATTTGGTCTTTTAAAAAAGAAACCAAGATATAAATTAGGTAAAAAAGCAAAAACAGTATCTATTCTTTCTCTAATCCATGGAAATAATATTTGGGGAGGAGGATCTGGAATTGCAGCAAGAAAAGAGATTCTTTTATCGATACCTTTTAATAATGATTTATATTCTGAAGATTATGACTGGTGGATAAAAGTAATTTTAGCAGAAATAAAAATTAAATATATACCAATCTCACTTGTAAGTTATAGGGTACACCATAATAATATGACTTCTAATCTATTTAATATTTTTATATATAACCAAAAAATATTTAATAAAATTATAAAAAAATCAATATTACTTTTTTTTGCATTTATTCTGGGAAGCTCAAAATCAATCTTGATTTTTTTAATCAAATCTTTAGCAATATTTTGCAGTAATTTATTAAAAATAATTCTTAAAAAATTTCTTAAATCATGAAAAAAATGAGTTTTACTCTTCTGATGTGTACTTATCACAAGGACAATCCAAAACTACTAAAAAAAGCAATAGAAAGTATTTTTAATAATTCAGTAAAGCCAAACTTTTTTATATTAACTATAGATGGTCCAATTCCAAAATTAAATGAGAAAGTTATTCAAACAATGTCAAATAAATACCCAATTCAATTAAATAGATTAGATAAAAATGTAGGATTAGCTCTTGCATTAAATAGTGCTTTAAAATTAGTTAAAACAGAATGGATAGCACGTGCAGATAGCGATGATATTAATCTTAAAAAAAGATTTAAAAAGCAATTGCAACTCACAAATAAAAATTATGATGTTATCGGTAGTAATATTTTAGAGGTAGATAAATATGCAATTCTCCCAAAATTGGTAAAAAAAATGCCCTTAACAAATAAAGAGATTAAAGAATATCTAAAGTTTAGAAATCCAATAAATCATATGACAGCTTTCTATAAGACAAAATTAATCAAAAGTGTGGGGGGATATCCAAATATATATCTTAGAGAGGATTATGGTTTATGGGCTAAGCTTGCAGAGAAAGGAGCTATTTTTCATAATATCGATGAGATTTTAGTTCATACAAACGGAGGAAAGGATTTGTATAAAAGAAGAGGTGGATTAAAAAATTCTCTAGCCGAATTAAGGCTGCAATTACTTTTATTACAATGCAAAATTAAACCTTTAATAATAGTTCTTATTCATTTATTTCTAAGAACTTTTTTTCTTCTACTTCCCTCAAAACTTACCGAGATTATTTATGTCAAAAAATTTAGAGATAAAATTTCATAAATTTTTTAAATTAAAGGAAACAATTGTATCTTTTGAAATTCTTCAAACCTAAAATTGAGGAATTTACATTTTTCATCCAATGAGAGGGAATTGAAAAGTTCTCAATATCTCCCAATATTCCTGCCCACAGGGAAAAACTACTATTTGAAGCTATCAGACCTTTATGGTTTGCCATTCTTCTAAAAACCTCAAATGATTCTCCACCTTCGTCAAAAATAATATTTTTATGTAGTTTCTTAAAATTTTTTGTTTCTATCAAAGAAGGAGAATCTGAAAAAATTTTTATTCCTTCATAGTAATTTTCAGACAGTAATTTTTTTGCTTCCTCAAGAAAATATTTTTCATGAATAATGCCATGCATAGAATGTTTTTTACTTAAGTAATCGCCTCTCCTAATATGAATTGCTAAATAATTATATTTCTTATTTTTAATATATGGATAAAATCTTTTTTTTATTAAAGTAAAAGTTTTCTTATCTAATTCTGATTCATCTATTTTCTGAAAATAACCCGAGTGTATATATCTATTTCTAAAATAATTTATAAAAAATGGATTATCACCTGGAAGAAAGTTTTGATTTTTATTTACAAAAAATTTTTCAAAAATTCTTACATAAAGATACAAAACTTTCGAAAGTAAATTTTTGCTGATTTTAAATTCTTCAAGTAAAGATGGATATAATAAATCTAAGATAAAATCTCTATCCTTCCTTTGCCCAAAGTAATAATTGGAAAGATTTAAACAAACCTTATTTTCATATTTCAATGATAATTTATATGCATGGAATAATCCGAAAATTTGATTACCTAAACCACCTCTTATAATTACTTCATGAATGCTCATTTACTTTAAAAATTTATAAAGAAATTTTAACAGAAGAGTACTAAAATACTAAATAAAATTATTTTTTTAAAAGCTTCAATTATTTTTATTAGCATGCTTATATTTAAATTACAATAATATCAAGAAAGCTAAAGAAATGATTACTTTAGAATTAAATCATAAAGTTAATATAAATTTGGAATTTTGGTACCGAGATGTTAAATTTAGAAAATAATTAGATGTTACAAAATTAAATTATTTAGTTTGTTAAACAAAGACTTGTCTTACAAAGATTTACCAAATTCAATTTTAAAAATATGAAATGTACTAAGAAATAAATATTCCATATCCTAAAAATCACTTAAGATGTATAAGTTTGCTTTTACCTACCTAGTTAAACAAGATAAAAAAACTTGGAATGATTTTGGAATTTCTTTAAAACTTCTTTATCAAAACATTTTAAAGAAATTAATTTGCAGTTATAAAATAATAATCTTCTGCGAAGGAAATCCTAGTAAAAATGTAAGATCATATATTGACTACCTCTCCAAAGAACTAAAGATCAAAATCTTAATTAGAAAAATCTCACTAAAGGATTATGTAAAAAGAAAAAAAACAGACAAATACTTAAGGGACTTTCCAAGCAATTGCAGTTGTATTAATTCATTCAGTCTTGGATATAGAGATATGTGTAAATTTTTTGCAAATGACGTATTTTTTGATGAAGTTTTGAATAATGTAGAATACTTTGTAAGAATGGATACTGATTCATTTTTTATTTACACAAATAAAAATTTTTTAAATCAATTAGAAAGTTTTAACAGTGATTATGGATATATTGAAAAAACAGTCCAAAATGAAGATAAATCAGTAACTATAGGATTTGGTAAATGTATCTATAAGTTTTGCAAAAAAAATACAAATTTAATTTCTAATTTTCTAAATCATTGTAATGAAGCGACTTTAAACCCAAAAATTTATTATACAAATTTTGAAATTGTTAGGCTGGAATGGGCAAGGTCAAATATTCATAGAAAATTTCTAGCTCATATTATCCGTTCGCAAGGAATTTATAAATTCAGATGGGGTGATGCATTAATAAGATTTTATTCAGTAAATTTACTTGGAGCTTCAAAAGAATCTCTAAATGGTTGCTTATACAAACACTCTGGCATTTATGATACAAGAAATTTTGTGAGGGTTTTTTTAACAAAAGCTTATTCAAAATTAAGAAATAGACTATATAGTAATCTTTATGAAAAAAAGTTATCTTTTTTAGACAAATTATTTTTAGGAATTTAAATTTTAACTTATAGAGTTTTTAAGTACTGCATTCCTTAATTAGAGACATATTAAAATTTTCTTAGAGCTTCAAACTTAACAAATCTTCTTAAGCCTTTGCCTAAAAGTTTGTATCTTAACCATGATTCTATTTTTACTGTCTTATAAATTCTAGAGATAATAAACATTGTTTCTTGATCATGTCTAGAAAGACCACTATTATATCTTTTTGTATTTAATGAATAAGAATTCATAAGTGTCAATTCATACCAAATTCTTAAAATTGATTTAGATTTAAATGAGTTCCTTATAGCAATTACTCCACATTCAGGTTGAAATAAAAAAAGAGATTCAATTATAATCGTTAATGACAAATTTGATTTATGAAAACTAGAAAGGTATTTAAAATTTGGATAATTGGTACCGCATGACAATATATCCAAATCTTTCCTAATAAGAAATTGATTTTCTATATATTCTTTTATTCCTAGGATTGGTTTATCATTAACATCTAAATACAATAAAATATCACCTTTTTTCATATTATTTAGCAACATTCCCAAAAAATAAGGTTTAAAACTATACCAAGCAAATTTATTATTTTCTGAGGCATAAGGATGAGAATTATAGAAATGATTATCAAGTTTAGTTGGATTAAATAAATGAATATTTGATGAATTAAAGCCAATATCTAATAGTATATTTGCTTGCAGTTTTTGTTGCTTCTCAAAATTTTTAGAAGCAAATGTACCAACATGAATATTCATAATAAATCTCTATGTTTACTAATTAACAAAGCAGAATTTTTAGCAATACTTTTTTCACTCATACGACTCGAATTTAGATTATTTTTTTTACTCCCATTAATTTCTTCATAATAAATGGGTAAGCAACTAGAATGAAGACCGTATTTTTTAAAAGCTCTTAAACATAAATCAACATCATCTAATTCAAATGGTGCAAACTTCTCATCAAAAAATCCTAATTCTCTAACTAAATTTATTTTTAATACAAGAGGGCCTCGATTATTAATTTCTCTTACAGAGAATAATGAAAAATATTTAAAAAACCAATAAGGTTTAAAAATAGCAAATAATTTTCCAATTATTTTCCCAAAAAAATTTTTATTTGAAAAAGGGTATTCTCTTCCAATAATATTTTCTATAGTAAGCTTATTGTTTTTTAATTTGTAATTATAAGCTGCTCTACCACTAATAGAAAATACATTATTATTAGCTAGTTTTTCTATTAATAATTTATCCCAATTTTTTTGTTTAATTAACATATCATCTTGAACAATAGTTGCATATTGAGTTTGCACTTCTTTTAAACCCACATTATTGGCTTTTGTCTCCCATATATCATTAGTAAAAATAATATCGATTTTTATGCTTAAATTTTTAATTTTAACAAAATCATTAATTTTTTCATATGTATTATCAGTACATCCATCTAAAATTATAATAATCCTTTCTGTTATTTTGCTGGTATTTTTTATTAACTCATTTAATATCCTTACTATTGTTTTTTCTTTATTATGAATAGTAAGTATAATCGTATTTTTCATCATTTGATAAATATTTCATCAGAGATTTGACTTACATTAACGTAAAAATTTTTTTCATTTTCGTCTGAGAATTTTTCTAATGATTGATGTGACAAAACAATAGCATTTGATTTAGTTTTAATTGCAGAATATATTTTGTTCCAGATTTTTTTATCCGAATTTGAAAAAGGTTCATCTATAATAACTAGATCCGATTTGACTAATAAAGACTTCAATAAAAATAATCTTCTCATTTCACCCGCACTGAAAGTTTCTATATTTCTAGAAGAAACAATTTCAAGCTTTTTCTGAGTATCGATTTTTTCAAAGATTGAATCTGATAAATTTCTTAGCTCGTAGTTTAGATTTAACAAAATATCAACTTTTATATTAAATATATAAAAGAATTCTTTTACATCTCCTCTAAATAAGGGTAATGGCATAAGAGAAATAGAAATATTTTCATTGAATTGCCCATTAAAATCTTTTTTAGTAATCTTTTCAAAAAAATACTTTATGTTATTTGATTTTAGAAGATCCTTAATTAAAGTAGTTTTACCAGATCCACTTGGTCCAAAAATATTTAGAATCATTATAAATTTAAATTTTATTCATTTGAGACAATCTTTTTACTGATGGTAGTCCAAATTGCAGTTGAGTTATAAAACTTACTGACCTTGTAAAGCTTGGAACCAATCTTGATAAAACTGCTAAAGAAGTTGCTGTATTTGCTAATGAGGTCTCAGTAATATTTGTAACGAGACAAATTAAAGATATTAAAATAATAATGAAAGATGATGATTCTGTGAATATCTGCATCATATTTGAGGTAATAATTTGTTCATTTAAAATTTTATTAAAAGGTTCATTTACTTTTTGAAAATAACCTAACAAGTTCTCAGTTCGATTTAAAGCAGATAGCTCCAATGCTATTTCTGAAACATTATCAATTGAATTTATTCTTTTTTCTGTATAGTTAAGAAAGTTTTTTCCTAATATATTAAGTTTTTTTGAAACAAATTTTGAAAAGAATAAAAGTAAAATAAAGATAGGAAGATTAAACAATAATAATCTCAATCCAAATATTTTTAATAAAATAATAATTCCACCTATTGCAAATATTAGTTCAGAAAAAACCACCACAATGGGTATATCAAAATTGACTACTGAAAGATTAGAAGAATTTACAAGTTTCTCCTTGAATAAATTTAGATCATTTTCGATATTTAATATATTATTAATTCTTTTTTTTATAAAGTTATCTACCAAAAGCTTCTCATCTCTTATTTTTTTATAAAAAATTCTACTAAAAGCATATTTTCTCAATAAAAATACCAAAATAGTACGGAAAGCTATAAAAGCCATACACACCATAACGTTATAAAAAATATTAGTAGATGAACTACCAGTTGTGAGTTTATTAAAAATGTCTGAGATGAATAAAATTATAAAAATATCAAAAAAGCTTGCCAAAGAATAAGTTATTATTGATTTTTTTATAGAAAAGATTCTGTTTAAAAAAATATTTTTTTTAAGATATACAAAAAGTTTAAACATTAATAATGAAATTTTAAATTTTCTCTGAATGAAATACAATATTTGGGGTAAGTAAGCCCTCCCAATTGCCATAAACAATTGCAAACTTAAGCGACAAGGTATAAATAATTATTAAATAAGGAAAATATCTTAAAAAGGATAAAATTCCTGTAATCCTAAAATTTTCATTCGAAACACTTATTTGGTCAAAACCTAAATTTTTCAAAAAATCCTTAAGTGAAGAATCAGTAAATCTATGAATATGTGTATTATCACCAAATGAGTTTCTTAATCCATATGGACTTTTAAGATTTGGAGTTCTACCAATAAAATAAACTTTTGAATAATAATTAGATAACTTTATAAAAAAATCCTTGAGCTTTTTTTTTGATATATGCTCTATTACATCTTGCATAATTACAGTTGCCGAATCTGATCTTGGTTTAAATTGGGAAAAATCAATTTTAGAAATATCTTTACACTGACAATCTGTAGGGTAAAGTTTTTTTCTTGCTATTTGAAACCTCTTATTATTAGGTTCAACATAAAGAATAAAATTATATCCGCGATTAACTAAATCAGAACATAAATCTCCTTCACCTCCACCTATTTCAATAAAATCAGAATCTCTTTTAACATCGAAATTAAATAATTTATTTCTACTCATACATTAAAAACTACTTTTTAGATTTTATAAGTTGTTGTTATTATCTCACAGCATCAGGATGAAATTAATTAAAAATAATTAAAAATAATCTTTAAAATCTTTTTTACCAATTTTGTTAATTATATTTAGATATATAATTGCAGTTAATATAAATGTATTAATGAAATTAAAAATCCCATGGATTATATCTAGAAGAAGGATTCTTTTTGCTATATCAGTAGATTTTATATTAAATGCATATTTATATTCAAAGGGTTATTTATTAATTTTTGAGGCCTTACCTAATCCAATAGTAACTACTAGTATTTGTTCGTTCTGGATAATCTCAAGTTATATTTTAGGAAGATACATGGTTTGTAAAAATGTAAATATAATTGAAATTTTCAAATCATTAATTAAATCCATATCAATATTCTTAGCTTGTAACTTAGTTTATTTATTTATTAATATTTTTAACAAAGTTTTTGTTTTTATTTTAAATACTGAGGTGAATTTCATTGAATTTCAAAAAGAAGAAATATTATACTTTTTTAGAATAACTTTAATTATTTCCTTGATTAGTTGGCTTATACAATATCTTCTAAGCATTATCACAAATAGTCTTTATAAAAATAAAAAGAATTGGATATTTTTTGGGAAAATAGAAAGTTTTGAAAACTTAAAAAAAGAAATTAACCTTAATCGTAAAAATTTAAACTTTAAAAGAATAGATAACAATTCTGATATTAATATATTGGATTTAGAAACATTAGAAGGAATAATTTTAGATAATAGTAATGATGTTTCTTCTAATGATTTAGACAAAATATTATATTTTAAGTCAAAAGGAGTAAATGTATTAAATGTCTTAAAATGGTGTGAACTTGAACTACATAGAATCCCACCATACTTAATTGAAAATAAATATCAAATAATTGAAAAATTTAATCTCTCGGATAACTCATACAAATTTAGAGTTAAAAGGGTGGGGGATCTCTTTTTAAGTATAATTTTATTTTTTGTCACATTACCAATATCAATATTAATTTCTTTCTGTATCTTCTTAGAAGATAAAGGACCAATTTTTTATTCTCAAAAAAGAACTGGATATAAAGGAGAAATAATTGAAATTTTTAAATTTAGAAGTATGGTGGTAAATGCCGAAAAATATGGTGCCCAATGGGCATCAAAAAAAGACAAAAGGATCACAAAAGTTGGAAAAATAATAAGGGCAACAAGACTTGATGAATTACCACAACTTCTATCAGTTATAGAAGGGAAGATGAGCCTTATTGGACCAAGACCTGAAAGACCAGAGATTGAAATTGAATTACTTCAAAAAATTCCATACTATAACTACAGAAATGTATTAAAACCAGGTATTAGTGGATGGGCTCAGGTTAATTATCCCTATGGAGCAAGTATTACAGATACAATAAATAAACTTAGTTATGATATCTATTACATAAATCATATTTCATTTTTATTAGATTTATTTATTCTTTTTAAAACAATAAAAACTGTTTTTAGAGCAAGAGAAAACAAATTTAAATAAAAAATTTTTATTAAAGATAATTATTTTTATTCTTAAAATTTATAAGTCTATAAATTAATTTTATTTTATATTATTTAAATTCTCTAAATATATTTTAGTTTTTAATCAAGTAATTTTAGTTGTCAAATAAGGTTTATAATAGGATAAGCAAAAATAGGCAAAAATATTAAAAAATGAACTTTAAAATTAAAAATATTTGCTGTATTGGAGCTGGATATGTAGGTGGTCCAACAATGGCCGTTATTGCTGATAAATGTCCTGATGTAAAAGTAGAGGTAGTTGATTTAGATGTAGAAAGGATTAAAAAATGGAACCATAAAGATTTAAACAAACTACCTATTTATGAGCCAGGTCTTGCAGAAATAGTAGGTAGATGTAGAGAAGTAAATCTCTTTTTCTCTAATTCTGTAGATAAAAAAATTAAAAATGCAGATATGGTTTTTATCTCTGTAAATACGCCTACTAAAAAAAAAGGTTTAGGGGCTGGAAAAGCAAGTGATCTTAAGTGGGTTGAGGCTTGTGCAAGGCAAGTCGCACGTTATTCTGTTGGGCATACTATCGTAGTTGAAAAAAGTACTTTACCGGTAAGAACAGCAGAAGTTATAAAATCAATTTTAAAGGAGTCTGTAAAATCAAATGTGACAGCAAAAACATTTGACGTTTTATCTAATCCTGAGTTTTTATCTGAAGGCTCTGCCATAGAAGATCTTATTAATCCTGATAGAGTACTAATTGGAGGAGAAAATGAAAATGCCATAGATTTACTCTCTAGTATTTATTCAAATTGGGTACCAAAAAATAAAATTCTTCGAACAAATATTTGGAGTAGTGAGCTCGCTAAACTTACTGCTAATGCTTTCTTAGCTCAAAGGATAAGTTCAATAAATTCTATAAGTGCTTTATGCGAAGCTACAGGTGCTGATGTTAGAGAAGTCGCGAGAGCAATAGGTTCAGATAAAAGGATTGGTCCAAAATTTCTTGACTCTGGTCCTGGATTCGGGGGGAGTTGTTTTAAAAAAGATATCTTAAATCTTGTTTACTTATCTGAATATTTTGGGCTCCCACAGGTTGCTAATTTTTGGGAAAGTGTTGTGAAGTTAAATGATTGGCATCAACATCGAATTTCGCAATTAGTAGTAAAAAAACTTTTCGGCACAGTATCCGGAAAAAAAATTTCTATTTTAGGTTTTGCATTTAAAGCTAATACTAACGATACTCGTGAATCAGCAGCCATACGAATTTGTAAAGATCTCCTCGAGGAAGGAGCGATATTAAGTATTCATGATCCGAAGGTAGAAATGAGCCAAATATCAAGAGACTTGAAAAACGAAAATCAAAATTTTTCTAAAGAAGGATCTTGGACAATGAGTGAAGATATCTATGATTCAATTAATGGTTCAGACGCAGTTGTAATATTAACTGAATGGGAAGAATATACCAAAATTAAATGGGATAAAGTTTCAACAATTGTTAGAAGACCTGCATGGATATTTGACTCAAGATCAATTATTGATCCAAAGAAAGTCCTGAAAAATGGTATGAATTTCTGGAGAGTTGGTGATGGGTTAAATTAATGTTATTTAAAAAATAATTATAAATTTTTCTTTATCAATTTCAAAAACCTTTTGGATTATTTTTGTACCAATTCCAACTATCTCTACACATTTCTTCCAAATCTCTTTTGGGTATCCAATTCAAAATACTTTTTGCAAGACTATTATCAGCAACAGAATAAGCGACATCTCCATCCCTTCTTAAACAATATCTATAGGGAACTTTTACTTTATTAACTTTTTCAAAGGTCTTAATAAGTTCAAGAACACTAGTACCTTTTGCTGTACCGAGATTTAATTTAATAAACTTAAATTCATTATTAAGTATTTTCTCTAATGATATCAAATGACCTTCTGCTAGATCCATTACATGAATATAATCTCGAATCCCAGTACCATCAGGAGTATCCCAGTCATTTCCAAAAATCTTTAATTCATCAATTAATCCCGCAGCAACTTTAGTTATTATTGGCAGTATATTATTTGGATTATCTAAAGGGTTTTCACCGATTCGTCCAGAATAATGTGCTCCAACGGGATTAAAATAACGTAATGATGCTATCCTCCATTTCTGATTTTTTGTTTTGGATAAATCTTCTAAAATTCTTTCTATAGTTGCTTTTGTATATCCGTAAGCATTTATGGGGTTTATTAAAGAATACTCATCAATTAAAGTATTATCTTTTTTGCTTCCATAAATAGTCGCACTACTACTAAAAACTAAATTTGTGCATCTATATTCTCCCATTATTTTTAGTAGATTTATGGTCCCTATTAAATTATAATCCCAGTATTTTAGTGGTTCTTGAGTTGATTCTTTAACTGATTTCAATCCGGCCAGGTGTAATACAGCATCAAATTTTAATCCCTTTTTATAATAAGTTTCAAATAATGAACTTAAAAAATCTTGATTTCTTAAATCACCTTTTTCAAAATTAATTCTGTTTACATTTTTTTCTCCAGATTTACAAAATTCCTTTAATCTTTCTATTACAACAGGAGAGCTATTTATTAATGAATCAACTATCGTTATTTCATAACCCTTATTCAGCAAGACTAAGCAAATGTGGCTCCCAATAAAACCGGTACCACCTGTGATTAAAATATTTTTCATTAATTATGTCAGTTTGCAATAATATTTCTTATACCAATCTACAAATTTATCCAAACCATCTTCTATCTTAGTTTTAGGACTATATTTTATCCAATTTGCAAGAGCCTTAGTATCTGCAAAAGTTTCTATGACATCCCCTTGTTGAATTGGCTGGAAATTTTTTATTGCTTTTAAATTAAGTTTTTTTTCCAAAATATCTATAAATTGTAATAGTTCAATTGGTTTGCCATTCCCAATATTAAAAATTCTGTAGGGAGCTGAACTGAACTCATTATGATCATCACTTGAAGCAGGTTTAAAACAGCATCTTAAGATTCCTTCAACTACATCATCAATATAAGTAAAGTCTCTCCTCATAAGCCCATTATTGAAAACTTTTATAGGTTCATTCTTTAATATTGATTTTATAAAAATCATTGGAGCCATATCGGGACGACCCCAAGGTCCATAAACGGTAAAGAATCTAAGACCAGTAGTAGGGATATTATATAAATGACTATATGAATGCGCTAATACTTCATTTGCCTTTTTTGTGGCAGCGTAAAGACTTACTGGGTAGTCAACTTTTTGATCTTCATTAAAAGGAGTAATTTTATTCCCACCATAAACTGAACTACTAGAAGCAAAAATGAAATTTTTAATATCTTTTTCTCGACATATCTCTAAGATATTTCCAAAACCAACTAAGTTTGAATCAATATAAGATTGAGGATTTATTAAGGAATATCTTACACCTGCTTGTGCAGCCAAATGCACTATTACATCAAAATCATAACTAGAACAAATTTCTTTAATTGATTTTATATTTTCAAGTGATGTCTTATAAAAATGCCAAACTCCATTATTTTTGTATTTATTTTTTTCTATTATTTTTAATCTTGCGAGCTTCAATTCCTTAGAATAATAATCATTTATATTGTCTATGCCAACTACTT